>NC_006087.1:0-646039 GCF_000007665.1 Leifsonia xyli subsp. xyli str. CTCB07
CGAATTTGATCCTGAACCTGTGGACAAGTTACCGTGAGGACAGAAGTTATCCCCAGCCCAACCCAAAAAGGGCGGAGATCGCTCCGGTATTTGCACACACAGCGGTGGATAAATCTGTGAATAATCATCAGCGGCATCCGTGCCTCACCCGATGCGAGTTCTCCGAGGACGGCTCTCGCTCCCGTCGGGGTGATGGTATCCACACGACATGAAGACGGGGAACGATGGCAGACGGCGAAGAGTCCATTTCTGTGGCATGGCAGAGTGTGCTCGACAAGCTCGAGACCGATGACCGCATCACCCCGCAGCTGCACGGATTCCTCAGTCTGGTCGAACCCAAGGGCATCATGGCCGGCACCTTCTATCTGGAGGTGCCGAACGAGTTCACGCGCGGGATGATCGAGCAGCGCAGCCGGGTCCCCCTCCTCAATGCGATCGGTACACTCGACAACACTCTCGCCGTCACGACTTTCGCGATCGTCGTCAACCCGGAGATCCAGCAGGAATCGCTCTCCACGGTCGGGGAACCCGAGCCAACGCCGGCGCCCTATCTGGACGTAGCGACCTTCACCGTCGCACCACCGGCCGAGATCACCGCGCCACCCCGCAATGGAGACACCCGTCTCAACTCCAAATACAGCTTCGACAACTTCGTCATCGGGCAGTCGAACCGCTTCGCCCACGCCGCTGCCGTGGCCGTAGCGGAGGCGCCGGCGAAGGCGTATAACCCACTGTTCATCTACGGAGACTCGGGCCTCGGCAAAACCCACCTCCTCCACGCGATCGGTCACTACGCGATGAGCCTTTACCCAGGAATCCGCGTCCGGTATGTGTCGAGTGAGGAGTTCACAAACGACTTCATCAACTCGATCGCCAACAACCGGGGATCGTCTTTTCAGGCTCGATACCGCAACATCGACATCTTGCTGATCGATGACATCCAGTTCCTGCAACGGGCGGTAGAGACGCAGGAAGCGTTCTTCCACACTTTCAACACACTGCACGATCACAACAAGCAGGTCGTGATCACGAGTGATCTGCCCCCGAAGCACCTGACGGGGTTCGAGGACAGGATGCGGTCTCGATTCGAGTGGGGGCTGATCACCGATGTCCAGGTTCCAGACCTCGAGACGCGCATCGCGATCCTGCGGAAAAAGGCCCAGAGCGAGAAGATCCAGGTTCCGGACGACATCCTGGAGTTCATGGCCTCGAAGATCTCAAGCAACATCCGGGAGCTGGAGGGGACGCTCATCCGCGTCACCGCGTTCGCGAGCCTGAACCGGACGCCCGTCGACATGCCTCTCGTGCAGACGGTCCTCAAGGACCTGATCACGCTCGACGACGACAATGTGATCGCACCGACCGACATCATCACCAACACTGCGGAGTACTTCAAGCTCACCGTGGACGATCTGTACGGTTCCAGCCGTTCGCAGGCGGTCGCGACGGCGCGGCAGATCGCGATGTATCTGTGCCGCGAGCTGACCAACCTGTCGCTTCCCAAGATCGGTCAGCTCTTCGGGGGACGGGACCACACAACGGTGATGTACGCGAACAAGAAGATCAGCGAACTCATGAAAGAGCGGCGCTCGATCTACAACCAAGTGACCGAACTCACCAGCCGGATCAAGCAGAACCACCGCTAAGAGAACCAGTAACTGCGCCGCGGCCGACACACTGGTGAGCCGGGTCGATTTATCCACAGATCCATCCACAGAGTGGGGACAGCTCGTTATTAACATCTGTGGATAACTTGTGGAGAAGTTCCGGAAAGTCGTCGGATTAATGGGGACGGATTCGGGGGAGCTGTGAGGAGAGTGTCTCGGGGACTCGGGGGTCGCCGCAGTGTGAACAGGCGGATTCCCCAGCCCATCCACACCTCACATCCTTGTTGTTCCCTGTGCTGGCCTGGGATCTCGGCAGTTATCCACAGTTTCCACAGCGGTTAAGAACATTAATCGTTAACCCTTCTCTTAGGGCAAGGCGATAACCTCAAGGCCCGAGAGAATCACAATGCTCTGGCCTGAGCCCAGGGGCTAGGATTTGTGTCGTTCGTATCCGCTTCGCCAGCAGGGAGAGTTTGTGAAGTTCCAAGCCAACCGGGATGTGTTCAGCGAAGCTGTGTCCTTCGCTGTGAAACTTCTCCCGCAGCGCACGACTTTGCCCATCCTCAGCGGAGTGCTCATCGAGACCACGGAGAACGGACTCCAGCTCTCATCCTTCGACTATGAAGTCTCAGCCCAGACTAAGATCGCGGCCGAAGTCGAAGAAACGGGTCGAGTCCTGGTCTCGGGTCGGCTGCTCGCGGAGATCGCGGCCAAGCTCCCGAATGCGCCCGTACAGTTCTCGACAGAAGAGTCGAAGATCATCGTGAAGGCCGGTTCGGCGAATTTCACGCTGCTTTCCATGCCTGTGGAGGAATACCCGAGCATTCCAGACGTCAGCGGCGAGGCAGGACTCGTGCCAGCAGAAGAATTCGCCGAGGCGGTCGCCCAAGTCGGCGTAGCCGCGTCCCGGGATGACGTGACACCGGTGATCACCGGTGTCCAGCTCGAAGTGGGCGACAACACCCTTGGGCTTGTCGCGACCGACCGCTACCGTGTGGCTGTGCGGGAGATCGACTGGGACAACGGCACAACTTTAGGGGAAACCAAGACCGCACTGGTTCCGGCACGGACGCTCACCGAGATCGGCAAGACGCTCGGGCATTCGGGCACCGTCTCGATTGCGATCACCAATCGCGACGATCGCGAACTCATCGCGTTCACGGATGACAGGAAGACGGTCACATCGCTCCTGATCAAGGGCAATTTCCCTCCGGTCCGCCGGCTCTTCCCCGACCAGGTCGAGAACCACGCGGTGATGAACACCGCCGAGCTGATCGAAGCCACTCGGCGTGTCTCATTGGTTCTCGAACGGGAAGCTGCGCTCCGCTACACCTTCACCGCTGACGGACTCACACTGGAGGCGATTGGTTCCGAACAGGCCCAGGCGTCCGAGAGCATCGACGCTCTTCTCACAGGGCAGGAGACGGTGGTTTCGCTGAAGCCGCAGTTCTTGCTCGACGGTCTTGGCGCCGTGCATTCGGAGTTCGTACGCATCTCCTTCACCAAGACCGAGAACCCCAATAAGCCGGGTCCGGTTCTCATCACGAGCCAGACCTCGAAAGACCAAGCAGGGGCAGACTCTTACAAGTATTTACTCCAGCCCAACCTGCTCCTGCGATAAGACCTGGCTCAGCATCCACGAGAGAAGAAAGACAATCATGCACATCGGTCTCATCGGTCTCGGACGCATGGGCAACAACATGAGAGACCGCCTGGAGAAGAAAGGTATTGAGGTCACCGGCTTCGACACAAACCCGGCGGTTTCCGATGTCCCTACACTGGCTGATATGGTCGCCGCACTGCCCGCGCCCCGCACGGTGTGGGTGATGGTTCCGGCCGGGCAGATCACCGATTCCGTCATCGCTGATCTCGAGCCTCTGCTGGAGAAAGGCGATCTCGTCATCGACGGCGGGAACTCGAAGTTCACCGAAGACTTCGCACACGCCGCGCTGCTGGCGCCGAAGGGCGTGGATTTCATGGATGCCGGGGTCTCGGGCGGGATCTGGGGGCTGGAGAACGGCTATGGTCTAATGGTCGGCGGTTCCAAAGAACAGGTCGAGCGCGTCATGCCGGTTTTCGATGCTCTGCGTCCGGAGGGTCCGCGCGATGAGGGATTCGTCCACGTCGGGGAGGTCGGTGCGGGCCACTACGCCAAGATGGTTCACAACGGGATCGAGTATGCACTCATGCAGGCGTACGCCGAGGGATACGAACTGCTCGACACTCGCAAGGACATTATCAAGGACGTCACCGGCACGTTCAAGGCATGGCAGAGTGGCACGGTCGTGCGCTCCTGGCTCCTCGACCTTCTGGTCCGCGCTCTCGAGGAGGACCCGGAGTTCGAGCACATCGAGGGTTTCGTGCAGGATTCGTTCGAAGGTCGCTGGACCATCGAAGAGGCTCTGAACAACGCTGTGCCCGTTCCCACGATCAGCGCGTCGATCTTCGCCCGGTTCGTCTCGCGCCAGGAGTACTCGCCCGCGATGAAGGCCGTCGCCGCGCTACGCAACCAGTTCGGCGGGCACGCTGTGAAGGCTGTGGACTAACCCTCCTTGCGAGTTACGCACCTCTCTCTGACCGACTTCCGCAACTATGGCACTGCGGAGGTACACTTCGAGGCCGGTGCGAATCTGTTCGTCGGCCGCAATGGCCAGGGAAAGACCAACCTGGTCGAGTCACTCGGTTACCTGAGCGCTCTCGGATCGCATCGGGTGTCGAGCGACCAAGCCATGATCCGCCAAGGGGCCGAGTTGGCTGTCGTCCGGGCGCGCATCCAGCACGAAGCGCGGGAGCTTCTGGTCGAGGTGCAGCTGAACCGCGGAGCGGCCAATCGTGCTCAGGTCAATCGGGCCGCGATCAAGCCGCGGGAGCTTCCGCGGTACTTTTCGAGCGTGTTGTTCGCGCCGGAGGATCTGGCCCTCGTCCGTGGGGAACCCGGTGTCCGCCGGCGCTTTCTGGACCAGCTCCTCATCCAGCGGAATCCCCGTTTGTCAGCGGTGATCGCCGAATACGAACGGGTGCTGAAACAGCGGAACACTCTGCTGAAGTCGGCGCGCGCGTCCCGTTTCCGGGAAGATCAGCTGGGTACCCTCGACATCTGGGACGATCGGCTCCTGACACTCGGAGCTGAACTCATCAATGCACGACTCGATCTTATGGCTCGACTGAGCAATCCTCTTGTCGCGGCGTATCGGTCCGTCGCCGGAGACGATCATCACCCCCGGCTGCTACCCCAGCTGACTATCAGCGGCGCACACGTCGAAGACGAGGATGACGATTCGGTCGCCGACATGACCTCCGCATTTGGTGACACGACCGATGTGTTCCGTCAGGCTCTCGCCGGTGTGCGCTGGAAAGAACTCGAGCGCGGTCTCACACTGGTCGGGCCGCACCGCGACGATGTGCTCTTCGAGCTGAACGGACTCCCGGCCAAGGGCTATGCGAGTCATGGTGAGTCCTGGTCGTTCGCTCTCGCGCTCAAACTGGCGTCGGCTGAGCTTCTCCGCCGGGAGTCGGTGACAGGGGATCCCGTGCTCATCTTGGACGATGTGTTCGCCGAGCTCGATTGGGCCCGTCGCCGGATGCTCGCAACCACCGTTGCCGGTTACGAGCAGGTGCTCATCACGGCGGCCGTGTACGAGGATGTGCCGGCCGAGCTCGCTGCCCACACCATCCGCATCGAGGCGGGTGCCATCGTGGAGCCGTCGTGAGCGAGGCTTCCAGCGTCTACCTCCGGATGAAAGCGCTTTTCACCGGAACCGTCTCACGCTCACGCCGCAGGCGGGAGGCCGAAGCGGACTCCGGAGCGCCCAAGCCGTTCGGCGCTGGCCGGGACCCGCGCGGTCTCGGGGACGTTGTGGACTCGCTCGCCTCGCAGATGGGCTGGACAAGCGCGCTCGCCAAATCCGACCTCATGGCAGGCTGGGTGGAGCTCGCCGGCGAGGAGAACGCCAAGCACTCGTATCCAGAGGGGATCACCGATGGCGTCCTCATCGTCCGCTGCGAGACGACGGCCTGGGCGACACAGCTCGGGACGCTGCGCATCGAACTCCTGAGGAAGGCCGCAGAGCGCTTCCCCGACGCGGATATCCAGACGATCCATCTTCGTGGACCCCACGCCCCCTCATGGAATCACGGCTCCAGGTCGATTCCAGGGCGCGGTCCGCGCGACACTTACGGCTGAATGCACAAAAGAAGTCGTCCGCGCGAAGAAAACCCGTCAGACGGGCGATTTCGGGAACTTCCATCCGACATGCTTGGTAGAATGGACAGTCACTGTTGAGTGCGGTCAGGAGCCTAATTTCATATGACGATGGAACCGAACAGGGCCGAGGCGGAACACGACTACGGCGCGAATGAGATCCAGGTCCTCGAAGGTCTCGAAGCCGTCCGCAAGCGACCCGGTATGTACATCGGTTCCACCGGTCCCCGCGGTCTTCACCATCTGGTCTACGAGATCGTCGACAACTCCGTCGATGAGGCTCTTGCCGGATACGCCGACAACATCGAGGTGATGATCCTGCCGGATGGCTCGGTCCGTGTCTTCGACAATGGGCGCGGAATCCCGGTGGACGAGCACCCGGTGCAGAAGAAGTCGACCGTGGAAGTCGTGCTCACCATCCTGCACGCCGGAGGAAAGTTCGGCGGTGGCGGCTACGCCGTCTCCGGCGGGCTCCACGGCGTCGGCAGCTCAGTGGTGAACGCGCTGTCGACGCGGCTGGACGTCGAGGTCCGCCGGCAGGGACACGTCTGGCGGCAGAGCTACCGCAATGGTGTTCCGCAGGCGCCGCTCGAACAGGGGGAGGAGACGGAAGCGACCGGCACGACCATCGTCTTCTGGCCGAGCCCTGAGACATTCGAGACTGTCGAGTTCGACTACGACACGCTCCGCACCCGCTTTCAGCAGATGGCGTTCCTCAACAAAGGCCTCCGTATCGCGATCGCCGATCAGCGCCCGGTGAGTGCTGAGGGCGAGGCAGACGAGGAATCCGAACCGCGAGGCGAGGTGTTCCTTTACGAGAAGGGCCTGACCGACTACGTTCACTACCTCAACGCGGCGAAGAAGGCGGAGGTCGTGCATGACGAGATCATCTCGTTCGAGTTGGAGGACACCGATCGCAAGATCGCTCTCGAAGTCGCGATGCAGTGGACGACGAGCTACAACGAGTCCGTTTTCACCTACGCGAACACGATCAACACCCACGAGGGCGGCACACACGAAGAAGGCTTCCGCGCCGCGCTGACCTCACTCGTGAACCGTTATGCCCGCGAGAAGAACATCCTCAAAGACAAAGATGACAACCTCTCCGGCGACGATGTGCGCGAGGGCTTGACCGCGGTCATCTCGGTGAAACTCTCCGAACCGCAGTTCGAGGGGCAGACCAAGACCAAGCTCGGGAACACCGAGGCGAAGGCTTTCGTGCAGAAAGTGGCCGGCGATCAGCTCGCCGACTGGTTCGACCGCAACCCGAACCAGGCCAAAGAGATCATCCGCAAGGCGCTCCAGGCTGCGACCGCGCGCATCGCCGCTCGCAAGGCCCGCGAGACCGCCCGGCGCAAAGGTCTGCTGGAAAGCGGCGGGATGCCGGGCAAGCTCAAGGATTGTCAGTCCAAGGACCCGACACTTTCGGAGATCTTCATCGTCGAGGGCGATTCGGCCGGCGGTTCCGCTGTGCAGGGAAGAAACCCGGAGACGCAGGCCATTCTCCCGCTCCGTGGCAAGATCCTGAATGTGGAGAAGGCCCGCCTCGACCGCGCGCTCGCGAACAACGAAGTACAGGCGATGATCACTGCCTTCGGCGCCGGCATCGGTGAGGACTTCGACCCGGAGAAGGCGCGCTATCACAAGATCGTGCTGATGGCCGATGCCGACGTGGACGGCCAGCACATCACGACCCTGCTGCTCACGCTGCTCTTCCGCTACATGCGGCCGCTCATCGAACTCGGCTATGTGTATCTCGCCCAGCCGCCGCTCTACCGCCTCAAATGGTCGAACGCCGATGACGAGTACGTCTACTCCGATCGCGATCGCGACGCCTTCCTGGCGGAGGGGCTCGCCGCAGGGAAGCGCATCCCGAAGGACAACGGCGTGCAACGATACAAAGGTCTGGGTGAGATGGACTACAAGGAGCTCTGGGAGACCACCATGAACCCGGAGACCCGCACACTGCTCCAGGTGACGCTCGACGACGCGGCCGCGGTCGACGAGATCTTCACCACGCTGATGGGCGAGGATGTCGAGTCCCGCCGTTCGTTCATCCAGAAGAACGCGAAGGATGTGCGGTTCCTTGACATCTGACCAATCAGCATCTGATGAGACGGGACTCGCGGGAGGCGACATCGTGACCGACGAAGAGAACGCCGGCGCCGTTTTCGGCATCCACGGCAAGATCGACCAGGTCGACCTGCAATCGGAGATGCAGCGCTCGTACCTCGACTACGCCATGAGCGTCATCATCGGTCGCGCGCTGCCGGAGGTCCGAGACGGACTGAAGCCGGTGCATCGCCGCGTGATCTATGCGATGTTCGACGGCGGGTATCGGCCCGACAAGGCATTCTCGAAGTGCGCGCGCGTCGTGGGCGATGTAATGGGGCAGTTCCACCCGCACGGCGACTCCGCGATCTATGACGCCCTCGTGCGCCTCGTGCAGCCGTGGAGCCTCCGCTATCCGCTCGCACTCGGCCAGGGCAACTTCGGCTCACCGGGCAACGACGGCGCGGCCGCCCCTCGATACACCGAGACCAAGATGGCCCCACTCGCTCTCGAGATGGTCAGGGACATCGACGAGGACACCGTCGATTTCCAGGACAACTACGACGGTCGCACACAAGAGCCTTCGGTGCTCCCCAGCCGCTTCCCGAACCTGCTGGTCAACGGCTCGGTCGGCATCGCGGTCGGCATGGCCACCAACATCCCGCCGCACAACCTCCGCGAGGTTGCCCAGGGCGCGCTCTGGCACCTGGCCCACCCGGAAGCCTCCCGCGAGGAGCTCCTGGAGGAGCTGATCAAGCGGATCAAGGGACCGGATTTCCCGACCGGCGCGCAGATCCTCGGCGTCAAGGGCATCCAAGACACCTACCGCACCGGCCGCGGCTCCATCACCATCCGGGCCGTCGTGAGCATCGAGGAGATTCAGGGCCGGGTGTGCCTGGTCGTCACGGAACTCCCTTACCAGGTCAACCCCGACAACCTCGCGATCAAGATCGCCGAGCTCGTGAAAGACGGCCGTGTCGGCGGAATCGCGGACATCCGCGACGAGACCTCCGGCCGCACTGGTCAGCGCCTGGTCATTGTGCTCAAACGGGACGCCGTGGCCAAGGTCGTGCTGAACAACCTGTACAAGCACACCCAGCTGCAGGAGAATTTCGGCGCGAACATGCTGGCGATCGTGGACAACGTTCCACGTACGCTCGCGCTCGACGGCTTCATCACGGCATGGGTCGACCACCAGATCGAGGTCATCGTCCGCCGCACCCGCTTCCGGCTGCGCAAGGCGGAAGAGCGGGCGCACATCCTGCGGGGTTACCTCAAGGCGCTCGATGCGCTGGACGAAGTGATCGCGCTCATCCGCCGGTCGGCGACCGTGGACGAAGCGCGCGAAGGACTGAAGTCGCTGCTGGAGGTGGACGACATCCAGGCCGACGCGATCCTGGCGATGCAGTTGCGCCGCCTTGCCGCGCTCGAACGCCAGAAGATCATCGATGAGCACGACGAGATCGAGCGTCAGATCACCGAGTTCAAGGCGATTTTGGCGGATTCTGCCCGTCAGCGCTCCATCGTCAGCGAGGAGCTGACCGAGATCGTCGACCGCTTCGGCGACGACCGCCGCACCGAGATCATGCTCGGCTTCGACGGCGACATGAGCCTCGAAGATCTGATCCCCGAAGAGGAGATGGTGATCACCGTCACCCGCGGCGGGTACATCAAGCGCACGCGGAGCGACAACTACCGCTCCCAGCACCGTGGGGGGAAAGGCGTCAAAGGCGCGCAGCTGCGCGGTGAGGATGTGGTCGACCACTTCTTCGTCACCACAACCCACCACTGGCTCCTCTTCTTCACAAAAAAGGGCCGTGTCTACCGCGCGAAAGCGTACGAAGTCCAGGAGGCCGGCCGCGACGCGAAGGGTCAGCACGTCGCCAACCTGCTCGCGTTGCAACCGGATGAGGAGATCGCAGAGATCCTCGACATCCGCGATTACGAGGTTGCCCAGTATCTCGTGCTCGCCACCCGCGATGGGCTGATCAAGAAGACTGCTCTCCGCGAGTACGACACGAACCGCTCCGGTGGCATCATTGCAATCAAGCTGCGCGACGAGGACGAACTCGTCTCTGCACTGCTAGTGGAAGAGGACTCGGATCTTCTGCTTGTCTCCCGCAAGGGTATGTCGATCCGGTTCACCGCGACCGATGAGGCGATGCGACCGATGGGGCGCTCGACTTCCGGTGTGATCGGGATGCACTTCCGCGGCGATGACAGTCTGCTGGATGCGTCGGTCGTCTCGGACGAGGGCTACGTCTTCGTGGTCACCGAGGGCGGCTATGCCAAGCGCACCGCCGCCGACCAATACCGCCTTCAGAACCGCGGCGGACTCGGCATCAAGGTGGCCAAGCTGAGCGATGACCGGGGAGACCTGGTGGGCGCCCTCATCGTGGAGGAAGACGACGAGGTCCTTGTGGTTCTTGCCAGTGGCAAAGTGGTACGCTCTGCCGTGGCCGAGGTGCCTGCCAAGGGCCGCGACACAATGGGTGTCGTCTTTGCGCGTTTCGCTGAGACCGACAAGATCATCGCTTTGGCGAAAAACACCGAACGCAACCTCGATTCCCAGGAAACTGATGCAGACTCGTCTGCCGAAACTGAAACGGTCACTGGGGAGGACGCTGGTGACGGCGGGAAGGAAGAAACCGTAGATGAGCAGTAGCGTCGCCGAGAAACTCGCGAAAAAGTCGTCCCGACGACCCGCATCCGCCAAGCAGGTCCGGCTCAAACTCGTTTACATCGATTTCTGGTCGACCGTGAAGCTCTCGTTCCTCGCCGGGATCTGCCTGGCGATCATCGCCATCGTCGGGACCTTCCTCATCTGGATCGTGCTCGACCGTACGGGGATCTTCGACCAGGTCAACAGCCTGGTGAAGGACATCTCCGGTGCGGGCGGCGGAGACCTGCGCTCCGTTCTCGGTCTGGGGCAGATGATGGGCTTTGCATTCGTCGTGGCTATCCTGGACGTCGTCGTGCTCACAGCCCTCGGCGCCGTGTTCGCCCTCCTCTACAACCTGTCGGTGAAGATCACCGGCGGGCTCCTCGTGGGCTTCACCAACAACTGATCGGTGCGATTTCGTGCCGTCGGGCAGTTCGGGTATTCTCTTATCTGTTGCCCATTCGGGGATATAGCTCAGGCGGTTAGAGCGCTTCGCTGATAACGAAGAGGTCCGAGGTTCAAGTCCTCGTATCCCCACCATTCACCATTCCCGGGGCCTTAGCTCAGTTGGTAGAGCGCCTGCTTTGCAAGCAGGATGTCAGGAGTTCGAATCTCCTAGGCTCCACACATGTTCTCTTTCGGGCGCGCATGATGTGTCGCGCTTCTTCTCCCCGCCTCGAATCGTGTCAGCGATCCTGGGGAATGGCTCGGATAGAGCCGGGTTTCGATAGACCCCCTGGATAGACTCAAGCCATGACCACCGTCTCAACGCTTTCAGCTGAGACAGTGGTTCCGCTCCGGTCGGTCGATCTGTTCTCCGGCGCGGGGGGCTTGGCCTATGGGCTGACGAGCAGAGGCTTCGATGTGTGCCTGGGTTCTGATGTCTGGAAGCCTGCGGCTGAGACGTATCGGGCGAATTTTCCGGGTCACACCTTCGCAGAGGTGGATGTGCGCGACCTCTCGTCCGCAGACTTGATTGCTGCCAGCGGTGGTGCCCAACCCGATCTCGTCGCAGGTGGACCACCCTGCCAGGGCTTCTCTTCGGCAGGATCACGCTCTATGGACGACGAGTGCAATACGCTAGACGGTATTCACGGTTGGCCGCTGAGGTTCGCCCGCCCGCTATCGTCTTTGATAATGTCGAAGGATTCCTCACAGCTTCGGAAGGCAAATACGTAGTCGATCTGCTCATTGAGGCAGGCTATGTCGTACGCCTTGAGAAGCTCAATGTGGCTAACTTCGGCGTTCCTCAGCTGCGTAAGCGCGTGATCGTCATCGCTGCCCTCGGGCGCGTTCCACAACAAATGCTCCCGACGAACAGCGCGTTAGGCGCTCCCGGTGTCTGGAGGGTGGGTCATGGTCTCCCTCCCACTGTGACCGCTGCGGAAGCTCTTGCCAAGGTCTCGGTGAGTCGGGGTGATCCCTTGTCGGTCGCCTGAGAGCCCGGTGAGCTTGAGCTGGCTCGAATTCGTGCCCTTGGTCAGGGTAAAACCATGCGCGATCTTCCCGAACATCTGCAGCATCGGAGCTGGGCGGCGTGAGCAAACCGTCGTGTTCGCGATGGGACGCCAACGGAGCGTCGTGGTGGCGCGCCCATCGGTCTGCGCCGATTGCGAGCCGATGAGCTCTCCAAGGCGATCACAGGCGCTGCAACGCGAGAGTTCGTCCATCCCTCAAGAGATCGGACACTTACGCTTCGTGAAGCGGCGCTTCAGAATTTCCCCGATGCGTTCGCATTCATCGGTACAAAAGCCGATGTGGCCACGATGATCGGCAATGCGATCCCTCCGAAGTTCGCTGTGGAACTGGCCTCAGCAGTGCAGGCGACATTGGCACAGCCTTTGGATTCCCTGGATCCTGGAATCATCGATTTTCGAAGCACAAATGCTGAAGCGATGAGCCCGGCACTCAGCAGCGTCGTCAAAATGGTTGAGCAGCGTTACAGGGTGGCAAAGTCCGCACTCGCACTCTTTTAGGACAGAATCATGGCTTTGACAACGGCACAATCAGCCGCATACACCAAGCTGCGTCAGACGTCATCGTCGGGGCAAGCGGTTTCCCTGTCGGATGACGCTGTTCGAGGGTTGATTTTTATCGCTGCGTCCGAACTTGGGCTTGAGGGTGTGATTGACATCCCTCGTGCGGGGGTGCTGAACTTATACGATCCAGAGTTCACGGCGGACTTCGCATTGGACGGTGAAGACCCACGGGAGCTCTTCGAGCGAATCATTCGCGCAAACCCTGAAGCTGAAACTTTCATCGCCTGCGCGGCCGCTATCCACAAGGCACGCTTAAAATATCAGCGTGTTCTGTCCAGTCAGCCGCTCGCTTCGATGGATCAAGTCGCCCCGAGAGTCCTGCTTCAGTACCGTCAGATGACATCGCACTCGTTGGCGACCTTGCTCGTGTGGCGAAAATGTCTTTATGACTTAGATAACAGAGCTGCGCAAGAAACGGGATACCTCTTCGAGCCAGTGATTGCAGGAGCAATTGGCGGTGTCCCCTATTCTGCAGCGAAGAGTCCAGTGCGACGGGCATCCGGTAAGGGAGGGCGCCAGGTCGACTGCCTCAAAGAGCAACGCGCATACGAGATCAAATTGCGAATGACGATCGCGGCGAGCGTCCAGGGCCGCTGGGGCGAAGAACTGCTATTCCCCTCCGAAGTGAAAAGGTCGGGATATGTTCCGGTCTTTATCGTTCTTGATCCCACTCCGAATACAAAGCTCAACGAATTGGTCCGTGCTTTCGAGTCCAGTGGTGGCGAAGCCTATCTTGGCGATGAAGCGTGGAACCATCTCAAGGCCGAGGCAGGGCCAGAGATGGCCGTCTTCTTGGAGAGGTATATACGCGAGCCACTCGATGACATCTATCGCGCACTCGATGAAGGTGACCCTCTGCCTCCTCTGTCGCTTGCAGACAAGGGAGATGACATCGATATTGCGGTGGGTCAGTCCATCATCACGATTCGCAGAGATAAAGCCGAGGTTGTGTCTGAAGGTCTCGACGCCATTCCGGATGAAGGCGCGACTTCCTTCCCGGGGTCGAGTGAGAGACCGCCAGATGACATTCCTGAGCATCGTGTTGCGGTTCCTGGTGGATCCTTATTTGAGCAGCCGGGAGAGTACGCGATCCGCCAGCGGTTTGCCGCTGGTCTGACAGGTCGGGCAGTACTGGAGCGTGGAGTCTGCGAAAATCACCTCGCGGACGGTGTCTCCGCAGATGGGACAGGGGCGGCCCGTTCGCCCGTGGACGCGGAGGCCAGACTTCTTCTCGCTCTTGAGTTCCGAGGCGGCGAGGCCATCGGCGCGGGTGAGCGCCTCCCGGAGCGTCGATTGGACGGCGGTGTAGAGCCGGTCGAGTTCATCATCGGTCAGAGCGGCGGGCTTGAAGGGGGACATCTTCGCAACATGGAGGATTTCGTCGGAGTAGGCGTTGCCGATTCCGGCGATGAGGCCCTGGTTGCGGAGGACGCCTTTGATCTGGGCACGACCCTGTCCGGCGAGAATGGCGGCGAAAACGTCCCGGGTGAATGCGGGGTCGAGTGGATCGGGGCCGAGCCGGGCGACGCCGGGGACCTCGGCGGGATCGCGGACCACGGAGATGGACAGGCTTTTCCTGGTTCCGGCCTCTGTGATGTCGAGTCCGCTCCCGTCCTCCAGCACCAGGCGGGCCGCCAGCGGTCCCTTCGACGGCCAACCGGTGGGTGCTGGCGGCGGACCCTGACACCAGCCGATCCAGCCCGCGCGGGCGAGGTGAATGATGAGATGCAGTTCGCCCGCCGCGATGTCGAGAAACTTGCCGTGACGTGAGACGCTGGTGATCGTGGCATTGTGAAGAGCATCGGGTGAGGGATCGAATGTCTTCAGCGCGGCGAACGCGACGACACTCAGCCGATCTATCACATGCCCGCTCAGCCGTTTCTCAAGGTCGGCGGCGAGGGCTGTGACTTCCGGCAGTTCGGGCACGTCCCCATCCTGTCTCCATTCGCAGACATCTGGCAGTAGTGTGACCAGAGTGGATATCAGGATCGCTGCCTATGGTGTCATCGTGGACGGGGACCGCGTTCTGCTCGCCCACTGGAACGAGCGCGGCCGATCGGGGTGGACGCTCCCCGGTGGCGGAATCGAGCCGGGTGAGGACCCGGTGGACGCTGTGGTGCGCGAGATCGCAGAGGAGACCGGTTTCGAGGCCGAAGCAGGGGAACTCCTCGGCCTCGACTCCAAGGTCATCCCGGCTGAGGCGCGGTTCCAACTGCGTGCAGTACCCCTCCACGTGCTCCGGATCGTCTACCGGGCCAAAGTGGTCGGCGGCACCCTGACCAACGAAGTCGGCGGCTCCACCGATGAAGCGGCATGGTTTCCGCTCGACGGGATACCGAGCCACCGCGTTGACCTTGTCGACACTGTTCTCAGCATGGCCGGGCTGACCAGCGGATAGCCGCGCAACGCCCGTCCGCCGGCCGGGTCCACTTCAGGTTGCTCAGAGCTCTCCCCTCCTGATCACCCTCACAGCAACCACAGCACCGGAACGACAGTTCATGCCATGACAGCGAGGCGAGGTTCTTCTGCGGGATGACGATCCACATCGCCAGACATCCCGGAGACGCCTCATTCGGCCCGAGACCTTCGTGGACGTTCGCTTTACTCGGAGACGGGCGGTGTCGTGGGCTCCTCGTCGGAGACCCAGAGTTCGTCGTCGGCACGGAAGGTCTGCCAGACCGCGTAGAGGAGTCCGGCCGCAGTGATCACACCGAGGCCGATCGCGATGACACCACCGGCGCCGGGGCCTGATCTCTGCTTCGCGACCGAAGCACGGCGGGTGAGCTCCCTGCCGGCTCTTCTGACGTCTCCGGTGAAAGCGGCCGAGCGGGCCGCTCGGGCGTGGTCCACGACCGAGAGCGCCGTGCCGACCGCGGTGCCGACCGCGGGGATGACATCGCCCACGATGCGGTCACGGGCGATTCCGATGTAGCGGTTGGCGCTCGCGCGGGCAGACTCCGCCGCGGGACGCAGGTAGCTGTCGTAGCAGTCACGGACGCGCGGCGCGATCTCCTCGCGGGTGTAGTGAGCGGCCTGCCTTTTTGCCTCGCTGGCGAGAGCGTTCGCGCTCGAAAGGACCTCTTGCTGACGACCCCACAGCTCCTCGGCGCTTCTGCGCAATCGCTTGAGCTCCTTCTTGCGCTTCCGTGTCAGGCTCATCCTGGACCTCCATTGCGTCGGTGGCGAACTGACTCCATCTTGCCATCGAAAGCCCTGGGGATGGTCCGAGAGACCCGGACCGGACCCTGGTCCTCCACAGGCTCTGTGTAAGAATTGGTGCCATGTCTAAGCACACTGCTGTCGCCACGCTCTACACTAACTACGGAGACATCAAGGTCAACCTCTTCGGCAACCACGTTCCAAAGACGGTCAGGAACTTCGCGGGGCTGGCGACCGGTGAGATCGAGTGGACGCACCCGGCCACGGGCGAGAAGACGAACACTCCGCTCTACGACGGCGTGATCTTCCACCGCATCATCCCCGGCTTCATGATCCAGGGCGGCGACCCGATCGGACAGGGCATCGGCGGCCCGGGCTACCAGTTCGACGACGAGATCAACCCGGAGCTCGACTTCGCCCAGCCGTACATGCTCGCCATGGCCAACGCAGGAAGCCCGGGCGGACGCGGCACCAACGGTTCGCAGTTCTTCATCACGGTCGGTCCGACGACGTGGCTGCAGGGCAAGCACTCCATCTTCGGCGAGGTCGCGGACGACGCTTCGCGCAAGGTTGTGGACAAGCTCGCCGAGGTCCCGACCGATGCCGGCGACCGCCCGCTCGATGACGTCGTCATCGAATCGGTCGAAATCGAGCAGGTCTGAGAGCGGAGAGGCGGAGCTGAACGATGTCTCAGCCCGTCGGTGCGCCGATGAGCACCTGCTACCGGCATCCCGGTCGTGTGAGCTATGTGCTCTGCCAGCGGTGCGAGCGGACGATCTGCGGGGAGTGCCAGACACCGGCCGCCGTCGGCGTCGTGTGCCCCGAGTGCATGGCCCAGCAGCGCTCCACAGCACCGCGCACGAAACCGGCCTGGCTCACCCGGGTGACCGCGCCGGGCGCACCGGTCGTCACCTACGCGATCATCGCCGTCTGCGTGGTGGTTTTTCTCTTGCAGAATGCGCCGATCGTCGGCGGGCGGATCGAGAGCGCACTGATCTATGCGGGCGGGTACTCCCACCCGACCGGTTCGCTGTCGCCGCTGATCGCGTTCGAGCCGTGGCGGATGCTGACGTCGCTCTTCGCACACGCGAGCCTCATTCACTTGGCGCTGAATATGTACACGCTGTGGGTCTTCGGTATCGCCCTCGAGCCGATGCTCGGCCGGCTGCGCTACGCCGCGCTCTTCCTCATCGCCGGTTTCGCTGGTTCGCTGGCTGTGCTGCTGATCACTCCTCCCGGTCAGGGGGTGCTCGGCGCCTCTGGTGCGATCTTCGGGATGTTCGGGGCGTTCTTCATCATTCAGCGGCGGCTGGGGGGTAACGCGACGCAGATTCTTACCCTGGTCGCCATCAACCTGGCGATCGGCTTCATCCCCGGTCTCAACATCTCTTGGCAGGCGCATATCGGCGGATTCATCGGCGGCCTGCTGCTCGGCCTGATCTACGTCGAGACGTCGAAGCCGAGCCGTCGGCGGTGGCAGCTGTCGCTCACCGCTCTGCTCTGCGCCCTGCTCATCGCGGTGAGCCTGCTGCATTTCTTCTAGCGAGCGGGTTCCCACAAAGGTGGATAAGTTATCCACAGTCTTATTAACAGTGGGGATAATTACACGGTTGTAACTCTCCATAGGCTTATTAACACTGGGGAGAACGAGTACACCTGGCTCTTAACAGTGTGGATGAGCACTGTGAATAACTGGCTGGAACCGGTGAGGGCCCGGCCGATCTGCGAGATCGACCGAGCCCTCACCGGCAGCGGAGGCGGCTAGCGCCACCGAGTGGTCATGAGGAACCCGATGAAGGCGATTCCGAAACCGACGAGGATGTTCCACGGCCCCAGCGCGGGAACCGGGTACTGGTTCTGGCTCATGTAGAAGACGATGATCCAGACCAGGCCGAGCAGCATGAAGCCGAACATGACGGGCTTGAACCAGACCGGGTTGGGCGCTTCTTCGCCGGAGGCCAGCGAACTGCGCTCGGGACGGGTGGAGCGGTCGGGCTTTGTCTTCGACTTGCTGCGTGCCATAGCACATCAGTGTAGCGGTACCGGTCTTAGGGTTTGCTAGTCCGATCGGTTGCTGTTCCCGGGGAATACCCGGCTTCCAAACCCCCGGGCGTCATAGAATTTGCTATATGACAACTCCGACCGAGCCCGAACCCGAGCTGCGGCGGCCGCGCGGCGGCCGCGCGAGCAGAAGGTCGATGTCGGAGAGGACTCCCCTGGCCCCTCGAATCACGTTCCTCGGGGTCGTGGGCGAGATGCTGATCACGGCTGGCGTTCTCGTGGGGCTCTTCCTCGGCTGGCAGCTCTGGTTCAACAATCTGGTCATGGCGGGCCAGCAGACGTCGGCAGCGGCCAAACAGAGCCAGCAATGGGTCAACGATGCGCTCACGACCCCGGCGCCTACCCCGGCGCCGTCGGAGGACGGAACCATCACCCCCCCTGTGATGGCACAGCCGGCGGACTACGAGACGTTCGCGGTGATCTACATCCAGAGGCTCGGTGCCGACTGGAAGCGGAGCATCCGCCAGACCGTCGACGTGCAGAGAGTGCTCAACAGCTACACGGCCGGCGTTGGGCACTACGCGGACACGCAAATGCCGGGCCAGGTCGGAAACTTCGCCGTCGCCGGGCACGACTCCGGATGGGGAAACACCTTCATCGATCTGTCGAAGCTGCACATTGGCGACCGGATCTACGTGCAGACGAAAGACGGCTGGTACACGTACGTGTTCCGCAATTTCGAGTATGTGCAGCCGTCTGCCATCCAGGTCATCGCTGCGGTTCCGCGGCATCCCGAGGTGGAGCCGGTGGAGCGCCTGATGACCATCACGACCTGCAACCCGCCCTTCCACTCGGGGGAACGGTTGATCGCATACAACGTGTTCGAGAGGTTCGCTCCCGCTCAAGACATTCCGGCTGAGATCGCGGCAGCGGTGAACGGAGGCTGAAAAAATGTATGGAGCTCTCTGGCGCATCCTGCCGGGGCCGATCTGGCTGCGTGTTCTGGTTCTGCTCGTCCTGGTGGCGGCGGCGCTTTTCTGCCTTGTGATCTGGGTCTTCCCCTGGGTGGATTCGCTTCTGGGCCCTCAGGAAGGTACCGTGGGGTCGTGACTCGTGTTCTCGTCATCGACAACTACGACAGCTTCGTTTACACGCTGAATGGCTACCTGCTTGAGCTCGGGGCCGAGACGGATGTCGTCCGGAATGATGACATCCCTGTGGAAGAGCTCACGGCCCGGCTAGCCGAGTACGACGCTGTGCTGGTCTCACCAGGCCCGGGCAAGCCCGTGGACGCTGGTGTGTCCATTCCGGCTGTGACAGCAGCCTTCGAGAGCGGGCAGCCGCTGCTCGGCGTCTGCCTCGGACACCAGGCCATCGCGGAGGCCTTCGGCGGCGGCGTCACCAACGCAGAAGAGTTGATGCACGGCAAGACCTCGCTGGTCGAGCACGACAGCAGCACTCTCTTCGACGGGGTCCCCCAGCCCTTCACAGCGACGCGCTACCACTCTCTGGCGGTCGTGGAGGGCACTCTTCCGGAGGAGCTCGTTGTCACGGCGCGCACGCTGGGCGGTGTCATCATGGCCTTGCAGCATCGGGACGTGGCGATCTACGGGGTGCAGTTCCACCCGGAGTCGGTGCTCACCGAGGGCGGCTACCGCATGCTGGGCAATTGGCTAGAGGTGGCCGGAATCACTGGTGCGGCCGAGACAGCGCGTTCGCTCAACCCGCGCGTCAAGCACAGCTGACGACACAGCACTTTGTCCTGAGCCCTCCGCTCAGCTTCCGGTGCAGTAGGTCAGTTCGACCGTGGTGCCCTGAGGAACGTCGCCAGGAGTCACGGACTGGGTGCGCACCATCGGCGCGCCCTTGTCCTGCGGGCAACTGGGGTCGGCCTTCGGTTGCGCTGTGAGCCCCAGCTGCTGCAAGACGCCTGTCGCTGCTGATATCGACTGACCGGTGAGATCGGTCAGGGTCACTTTGCCGCTGGAGACCCTGAGTGCGATGGAGTCACCCTCGTGCGCGGAGCCGCCCGCGGCCGGAGTGGACGACAGGACGATGTTCGCTCCGATCGTTGCTGAGCTCTCGGTCGTCGTCGGACCGAGAGCGAGCCCGGCCGCTTCGAGGGCGGCTTTCGCAGCATCCACCGTCATGTTGTGAACATCGGGCACGGTGACCGTCTTCTTGCCGGAGGAAACGAAGAGATTGATGGTGTCGCCGGTGGCGACGACGATGCCGGGGGCGGGATCTGTGCGCATGATCTGGCCCTCGGGATAGATGGAACTCGTCTCGGTCGTCTGTGTCCACTTCAACCGGAGGCCCTCGAGCTGCTTGGTGGCGGCGTCGATCGTCTGGCCGGTGAGGCTCGGCACCTCGCGTGAGGTCTCGGGCATGGTCACGCTCGGTGCGAGGCGGAGCACCCACGCGAGCACCGCGACGATGACCACTGCCATGACCGCGACGCCCGCCCAGATCCAGATGACCGGGGGACGGCGCTGCGTCCTGGTGATCGTCTGGTCCTCCGCCAGCTGGCGGAATGCCGCCTCCGGGCCGGAGACCTCGCTCGGCGGGGCGCCGAACAGCGTCTTGGAGAATTTTTCGGCCCCTTTTCGGCGCGGGACACGGCCGGCGGCGGCCTCTTCGAGGTGGGTGCGGAACTCCGCGACTGTCTGGAAACGCTCGAAGCGATCTTTGGCGAGGGAGTGTGCCACCACGTCATCCATCGCCGGTGACACCTTGGGATTGATCGTGCTGGGGGCGACGGCGGTCTCGCTCACATGCTGGTAAGCGACCGCCACCGGGGTATCGCCGCGGAACGGCGGTCGACCGGTCAGCATCTCGAACAGGACGACACCGGTCGAGTAGAGGTCGGTGCGTGCGTCCACGGACTCGCCCTTGGCTTGCTCGGGCGAGAAATAGCTCGCGGTTCCGAGCACGGCGGTCGTCTGGGCGACTGTCGCGGAGGAGTCGCTGATCGCGCGGGCAATGCCGAAGTCCATGACTTTGACCTGCCCGGACTTGGTGATCATCACGTTGCCGGGCTTGATGTCGCGGTGTACCACGCCGGCGCGATGCGAGTACTCGAGGGCCGTGAGAATGCCATCGGTGATCCGAACAGTCTCCTCGGTCTCGAGCGTGCCGGCCTTGATGAGGTCTTTCAGGAGCACGCCGTCGACGTACTCCATGACCATGAAGGGCAGTTGCGCTTCGTGGCCGTCGGTCTCGCGGACGGTCTCCTCGCCGGCGTCGAAGACCCGGACGATCGTCGGGTGCGCCATGCGCGCCGCTGCCTGGGCCTCCTGCCGGAACCGTGTGCGGAACGACGGGTCGGTTGCCAGCGACGGCTTGAGGAGCTTGATGGCCACCGTGCGGCCGAGGCGGGTGTCCGTCCCCCGGTGGACGTCCGACATTCCACCACGCCCGATGAGTTCGCCCACCTGATATCGGCCTGCGAGCAGGCGGCCATCTATGCTCAAGACGAACTCCTTCCGGCGGTGGCTCCGGCTAGTTTAGCGGGCTGATTCTGGGGAACTCCCTCGTGTGGGGGGTCAGGGCGAGGACGGCGGATTGACCGGTCCGGTGGCGGGGAGCACCTTGTAGTCCACCGCTGCCGACTGAGCCGATTCAACCGACTCGCCCTGGTTGCAGAAGATGGTGTACGTCAGCGAATAGTCCCCGGCGTTGCTGGGCGACCAGGTGAATTTGGTGTCGTTCACTGGCGTTTGCTTCTGGCCGTTGACATAGAGTGCGCGACCCGTGAGGCTCTGTCCGGCGGGGCAGATTGCAGAGCCGAACGAGACCACGATCTGCGAGTTGGCCGTGCCCTGGCCCGACGGCGGATGCACGGTGACGCTGTCGCCCGGAGTCGGGATCGGGGTGACCGGCCCATAGACCTTCACCGTGACCGTGGTGCCCTTCGGAACCGGGCCCGTCGGGTTCACGGAGTAGACCGTGCTCACTTTCGAGCTTTCGGTTGCGGCGCTGCCGGTCTGGACATCGGTCACCATGCCGAGAGTGTCGAGCCTTTGGCGCGCCTGGTCGGCGGTCAGGCCGACGAAATCCCCCTCCGCGATCTGAGCCGTCGTGCTGGGTGGGGTGGTCGCCGCCACCGCCACCGGTGTCGGTGTTGTGGCCGGGGTCGAGTGGGCCGTGCCGGTCGGAGTCTCCGGGGTTTTGTCGTTCGGCTGAACGAGCAGTGCGATGATCGTGCCGATCAAGACGAGCGCGAGCAGCGCGATGAGCGCGATGAGCGGCCATGTCCAGGGGCTGCGCTTCTTTTCTTCCGCCTCCTCGTCTGTCGTTTGCTCTCCGGCTCTGTGACCGGCGGCGGAAGGCAGGATGGCCGTCGCCTGGGTCGCCGCGCCGCCGGACGAGGTCATGAGCACGGTCGAGGTGTCCGTCGCGGCGGCTGCGCCGAGGATCGCGGGGACTGAGGCAGCGGCGGCACGCACATCCCCCCTCCGCAGCGCCTGGGCGGCGCGGGCGAGGTGCGCGGCGGAAGAGGGGCGGTCGGCGGGGTTCTTCGCGATGCAGGTGAAGACGAGGTTGCGGACCGGCTCGGCCACGATGGCGGGCAGCTCCGGCGGAGCCTCGTTGATCTGGGCCATCGCGATCGCGACCTGCGACTCGCCGGTGAACGGCCGCCGGCCGGCGAGGCATTCGTAGGCGACGATGCCGAGCGAGTAGATGTCCGTAGTCGGTGAGGCCGGATGGCCCGACGCCTGCTCGGGCGAGAGGTACTGGACCGTTCCCATCACCTGACCGGTCGCGGTGAGCGGCACCTGGTCGGCGATGCGCGCGATCCCGAAGTCGGTGATCTTCACCCGGCCGTCCGGCGTGATCAGCAGGTTGCCCGGCTTGATGTCGCGGTGAACGAGACCGGCGGCGTGCGCCGCATGCAGTGCGGCGGCGGTTTGCGCGACGATGTCGAGCGTGCGGTCGGTGCTGAGGATGTGCTCGCGCTCCAGGATGGTCGAGAGCGCCTCCCCGGGCACGAGCTCCATCACGAGGTAGGCGCTGCCCTCTTCTTCGCCGTAGTCGTAGACGTTCGCGATGCCTTCGTGGTTGACTAGCGCAGCGTGACGGGCCTCGGCGCGAAAACGTTCGAGGAAGCCCGGGTCGCCGAGGTACTCGTCTTTGAGGATCTTGATCGCCACCGTGCGCCCGATGACGAGATCGGTGGCCTGCCAGACCTCGCCCATCCCGCCGATCGCGATCCGCGATTGCAGTTCGTAACGTCCTCCGAAGGTGAGCCCTGCTGTGGGTCTCATTTATTCAGCACCGCCTCTAGTACTTTCTTCGCGATCGGCGCGGCAATCTGGTTGCCTGTGCCGCTCTGACCACGTCCACCGCCATTTTCCACGACAACTGCCACAGCGAATCGAGGGTTATCGACCGGCGCGAATCCGGTGAACCAAAGCGTGTACGGGTCGCTCGCCCCGTTCTGCGCCGTTCCCGTTTTCCCACCGACTTGGACCCCGTCTATTCTTGCATTGCTTGCCACACCGCGATCAACGCCGTCCACCATCATTTGCTTGATCGTGTCAGCGGTCGGCTGACTCATCGGCTCGGAGAACTCCCTCGCCTGAAAGCTCTCGATCGTCTGCAGGTCGGCCGACCGGATCGAGTCCACCAGGTTCGGGGTCATGAGCTTTCCGCCGTTGGCGACCGCGGCGGAGACCATCGCCATTTGCAGCGGGGTCGCCTGGTCGTTCATCTGCCCGAACGAGCCCAGAGCGCGCTGCGCCGGGTCGGCATACAGCGGGTAGGTACTCTTCGCCACCGGGATGGGGATGCTCAGCGGCTGGTTGAAGCCGAACTTGTCCGCCTGGTCTTTGATGACCTCCGGCTTCAGCTGCATTCCAAGCTCCGCGAATGGGATGTTGCAGGAGAGGATCTGAGCCGTCGCGATCGACACAGTCTCGCCCGGGCCGCAAGTGGAGAGCGAGTCGTTCTTGACGATCGTCGCCGAGCCGGGCAGCTGGAGCGAAGCGAGGTTGGGCAGCTGGCTGTTCTCGGTGTAGTCGCCGGTGCCGAAGGCCGCAGCGCTCATGACGGGTTTGAACGTCGAGCCCGGTGGGTTGAGGTTGCCGCCGATGGTCCGGTTGATGAGCGGATCGCCGGAGGCTTCGAGCAGGTGCTGGTAGGTGGCGTTGACGGCTTCGGTGTCATGACCGGCGAGCGTGTTGGGGTCATAGTTCGGCTTCGAGACCATCGCGAGGATGCGGCCGGTCTTCGGATCCAGGAGCACGACGGCGCCCCGCTGGTCGCCGAGCGCATTCCACGCGGCCTGTTGCGCCACCGGGTCGATCGTCGTCTCCACACTGGCGCCCTGAGGGTTCTTGCCGGTGAGAATGGCATTGATGCGGTCGAAGAACTGCGAGTTCGAGGTGCCGCTCAGCTTGTCGTCCAGAGCGCCTTCGAGCCCGGTCGCTTCGCCGTTGATCGGGTAGAACCCGGTGACGGCGGAGTAGAGCGGGCCGTTCGAGTAGACGCGCTGCCATTTGTACATATCGGTCGAAGGGACGGACTGGGCGACCGGCTGGCCGGCGACGAGGATGGCGCCGCGCTGGGCCGCGTAGCTGTCGTTCCGTGCGCGGGTGTTGCGTGCGTCCGCGGCCAGCGCATCCGTCTGGAACACCTGGATGATGGAGGTCGACACCAGCAGGGCGAGGAACATCGCCAGCACGACCGTGCTGACGCGTTTGATCTCGCGGTTAATCTCAGCTCACCACCAGTCGGGGTTGGTTGCGGACGGTGTCGGAGAGCCGCAGGAGCAGAGCGACGATGATCCAGTTCGCGACGAGCGAGGAACCGCCCGCCGCGAGGAGCGGTGTGGTCAGACCGGTCAGTGGGATCACGCGGGTCACGCCGCCGATCACGATGAAGCACTGCAGCGCGACGGTGAAAGAAAGCCCGACGGCGAGGAGCTTGCCGAAATCGTCCTGTCCAGCGAACCCGATGCGCAAACCGCGGGCGACGAAGACGAGGTAGAGCGCGAAGAGCGCGAAGAGACCGGCCAGGCCGAGCTCCTCACCGAGACTCGCGATGATGTAGTCGCTGCGGGCGACCGGCGTGACCCACGGCTGGCCCTGGCCGAGTCCGGTGCCGATGAGGCCACCGTGCGCCAGGCCGAACAGGCCCTGCACCAGCTGGTACGAACCGCCTTCCTCCTGGTACACGCGCTGCGAGAAAGGGATCAGCCAGTTCTCGAAGCGGTCGTGGACGTAGACGAGAACCTGGCTCGCGACGAAAGCGCCGCCAACGATGAGCAGCAGGCCGAGGAGGACCCAGCTGATCCGTGAGGTCGCAACGTACAGCATCACGAGGAACAGGCCGAAGATCAGCAGACCGGTGCCCAGGTCGCGCTGGAAGACGATGACTGCCACCGACATCAGCCAGACGATCAGGATGGGGCCGAGGTCCCGGGCGCGCGGGAAGCGGATGCCGAGCACCTTCTTGCCGACCGCCGAGAGCGAGTCGCGTGCCTGCACGAGGTAGCACGCGAAGAACACGGCGAGGCAGAGCTTCGCGATCTCGCCGGGCTGGAAACTGAACGGCCCGATCCCGATCCAGACGCGCGCGCCGTAGATCTCCTTGCCGATGCCGGGAAGCATGGGCAGAAGGAGCAACACCAGCGCGGCGAATCCGAAGATGTACGTGTAGCGCTGCAGCACGCGGTGGTTCCGGATGACGACGATGACCGCGATGGCGCAGACGATGGCGATCCCGGCCCAGGCGATCTGCTTGATGCCGTCCGCGTTCCAGCCGGTCACCTTGAAGTGGATGTCGATGCGGTAGATCTCCGCGATGCCGATTCCGGTGAGCACTGACGCAATCGGGAGAAGGAACGGGTCCGCTTGCGGCGCGACGAAGCGCAGGGCGATGTGCATCCCGATCACGATCGCGGACAGGCCGGCACCGAAGTAGACCAGCGTGAGGTTGATGTGGCCCAGTGCGCCGAGCTGGACCAGCACGATCGCCGCGGCATTGATTCCGCAGGCGATGATCAGGAGGAACAGTTCCAGGTTGCGCTGTTTCGCTGGCAGGCGCAACCGTTTGACCGGACCGATGTCCGATCTTGCCCGGCGACGCTCGCCCACGCTATTGCCGGACATTGCTCAGCCTGTCCACGATGGTCTGCGCCGCGGCGAGGTTGTCGGCGTTGATGGTCTGCTGCACGAGCTGCTTGTCGTAGGCGGTGAGGGCGCTGACGGGAACATCCGATTCCTTGTAGACGTGCGAGAGCACGATCGGGCCGAGGTTCTGCTGCACGCCCTGGAAGATGGCGACATTGCCTGAGGAGGACACACCGACGAAGTAGCGAGACTGGGTCCACTGGTAGCTGACGAGCACGCCGCCGGCGATGGCGATGAGCAGCGCGGCCAGCCCGATCCTCCAGGTCAGCCGCCGCCGGCGGAAGCGGCGGGCGTCTTCCTCGATGAGCTCGTCGAGGTAGCCCTCCGATTCCGACTCGAAGTGGGTGGGGCCGGTGGCCGGGCGGATGGGGTGGATGCGCAGGGTGGGCAGCCGTGAGGCGCGGGTGACCGGTCTGGGTTCGCCGAACTGCAACGGCGCGGCGGCGGAACCCACGATGACCGGGTCCTTTATGACATCGCCGCGGGAGACATCGCCGATGTCGAGGACGACGGCGGTGACGTTGTCGGGGGCGCCGGCTTCCAGGCTCTGCTTCAGGAGCTTGTCGGCCACCTGCTTCGGGCTGTCTTTGGCGGCTAGCGCCGCTTGGAGGTCGTCGTGCTTGACGACGCCGCTGAGCCCGTCGGAGCAGATCAGCCATCGATCGCCGGGTCGTGTCTCCAGAGTCCAGGTGTCGATCTCGGGAGAGGCGTCCACATCGCCGAGCACGCGCATCAGAACGGAACGGCGAGGATGGACCATCGCCTCCTCTTCGGTGATGCGGCCGCTGTCCACGAGACGCTGCACGAATGTGTGGTCGGTGGAGACCTGCTTGAGTTTGCCCGTGCGGAAGAGGTAGATGCGGGAATCGCCGATGTGCGCGAGCGCCACCTGGTCGCCGACACGGATCATCGCGCTCACCGTCGTGCCCATCCCGGTCAGCTCGGGGTGCTCGAACACGGTCTCGGCGAGGAGCGAGTTCGCGGCGATCAGCGCGGATTGCAGCGCGGACTCCGCCTCCGACGCTGTCGCGTAGTCCCTGTCGGCCTCGCGGATGCGGCCGATCGCGATCGCGCTGGCGACATCGCCGCCGGCGTGGCCGCCCATCCCATCGGCGACGACGAAGAGGTCCCGGCCCGCGTAGCCGGAATCCTGGTTGTTCGAGCGGATCTTCCCGACGTGGGAGACAGCCGCTGCTCTGTTCGCAGCCACGGCCTACCGTCGCAGCTCGAACGTGGTCGTCCCGATCTTGATCGGGGTGTCGAGCAGGACCTGGGTCGGGACGGTCACGCGGCGGCCGTCGAGGAATGTGCCGTTCGTGGAGTCGAGATCCTGGATCATCCACTCGTCGTTCCACAGCAGCAGGCGGGCGTGGTGGGTCGAGGTGTAGTCGTCGCGGATCACGAGACCGGACTCATTCGAGCGGCCGATGGTGATCGGATCGCGGCCGAGGGCGAGCTCGGTGCCCGCACGTGGGCCCGAGGAGATCACGAGCCGGTGCGCGGTCTGAACGCTCGCTTTCGTGCCGCCCGCCATGTTGGCGCCGGCGGGAAGAGTGGAGACGGGCGCGTGTTGCAGAACCGTCGCGGTGGGTTCGGCCACCCTGGCGGGCGGCGCAGCGGGGAACGCCGCCGCCTGCGCCTCGGTGAGCTTCCGAACGCGCTGGCCGAACAGGTCGGTGCGCAGTGCGTAGACGATGCCGAAGACGAACAGCCAGAGCAGCAGCAGAAAGCCGAACCGGAGCACGAGGAGGGTGAGCTCGGACGGGATCACGACGGCCCCCAGAAGTTGTCACGGTTCGTGTCGCCGCTGACGGGCGCGGCCTGCGGCAGCACGCGGAACACGATCCGGGTCCGGCCGAGGGCGATGACCGAGTCGGGCTCGAGGATGGCCTTCCCAAACGGCTCCCCGTTCAATTTCGAGCCGTTCGTGGAACCGAGATCCTCCACCTGGGCGCGGTTGCCGTCCCAGGTGATCATGACGTGTTTGCGGGAGATGCTGGTGTCGTCGACCGTGATGTCGGCTTCGCTGCCGCGGCCGACCACCGTGCGGGCGTGTGTCAGCGGGTGGTGCTGGCCGTTCACATCCAGTACGGGCGTCCAGGCGATTTCGCTCTTGACATTCTCGGAGTCAATTTCCAGCATCCCGACCGCGATGTCCGGATCTTCCCGCAGTTCGACCGAGAGCCCCCCGGCAAACTGGTAGTGCTGGGCGGTGGCGTGCTTCTGCGCGAACGCGATCAGCTCGTCGGTCAGCGCTATGCCCATCGAGCCCATACGCTTGTGATCGGCGGGCGACATTCTGAGCACGAACCGGTTGGGTGCCAGCACCCGATCGCGGGAGACCACAGCGGCCCGAGTGTCCAGCTCTTTGCGGAGCGCGCTGGTGAGCTCTACCGGCTGTAGCCCAGAGCGGAATGTCTTCGCGAACGCTCCATTTACGGCGCGCTCAAGCCCCCGCTCGAAGTTGTCCAGTATGCCCACAGTCTCCCGCTCCCGGCTTGCCAGCTACATGCATGTTAGTCGGAACGGATGGAAAGGCACCTCATCCCGGCTGGCTATTGATGGAAGATGCCTCGCGGGGAGGGAGCGCGATTCGTAGTCAGAGACGTCACCGTGCTACAGTCTCCTGGTTCGCGCGAGTGGCGGAATTGGCAGACGCGCTGGCTTCAGGTGCCAGTGCCCGCAAGGGCGTGGGGGTTCAAGTCCCCCCTCGCGCACGAACGAGTGAAGACCCCCGAGGAGTCGGGGGTCTTCACTCGTTCCGGCCCGGAGTCAGGGCGATCGCGGTGGGGAAACGAGCAGTGTGGCGCCGGCCGCGATGACGATGAGTGCTGCGAACAGCCGCAGAGAGGCGTTCCCGACCGTCTTGTCCCGCAGGACTGCGAGCGTATCGCGCGCCCGAGGCTTCCGCGCCGCCCTGTGTGCGCGAGCCTGTGATCCAGCGTGGTCATCGTCTTTCCCCTTTCCCCTTCACCGCCTGGCCGACATGCCCAGTCCATCGGACGGCCGCGTCGCCGGACATCGGGCTGTGGACGGGGATCGGGTCATCCGTGGGGATGAGCAGGGTTCGGGAAGCTGGGATCGGGCTCGATCGCGCTGCGCTAGACTCGTTAGTACACTAACGAATAGGGGCGACCATGAGCGGACGGTTCGCGGCCTGGTACGCGCGGTGAGCACAACGAGGAGACCGGCAAGGCCGTCCAGTTCGGGGTGAGCCCGTTCGGGATCTGGGAGCACAAGGCGAACGACTCGCGAGGCTCGGACACACCGACGAGTTCGTCGTCCACGTACTCGAAGCAGGTCTACGCGGACACCCTCGGCTGGGTGAAGGCCGGCATCCTCGACTACATCGTTCCGCAGGTGTACTGGAGCTCCGACCAGCCCGTGGCGCCATACGGTGAGATCGCGCGCTGGTGGAACAACGCGGTCGAGGGCACGAACGTGCGCCTCTACATCGGTCAGCCGAACTACAAGTACACCCTCTTCGGACCCAAGGAAGTGGCGTGGACCAACCCGGACGAGGTTCCGAATCAGCTGCTCTTCAACTAGACCTTGAAGAACGTCAGCGGTTCCGTGCTGTTCAGCTACCGCGACATCGTTCCGGGGTCGACCGAGGGCCTCACCGGGGCCGCTCTGACCTCCATGGAGGCCAAGAACCGTTCGATCGAGCGGATCTTCGGCGAGATGTACGCTCAGCGCGCCCTGACGCCGGCCGATCCAACCAAGGCGAATGCCGGGCTCAAGGCCCCGACCGGTGTCGCGCTGAACGGCAGCGTGGTGAGCTGGAGCGATGGGTCGGCGGGTGTGACGCGCGTCTTCGTTGTGTGCCGGGACGACCTGCTTCAGCGCGTCGTATACACGAACGGCGACGCGGACTACTCGTTCGAGCTGGGCGGCGCACGCGCCGCTGGCACGGTCTCCGTCGCGGCGCTCGACCATGCGATGAACGAGACGGCTCGCGTCTCGCCGGCCGCCGAGGTCGTTACGCCCCCGGCGCCGGAGACGATCGAGCCCCCGGCCACGACGGGCGACTCGCAGAACTCGGCTGTCACGAGTGCGGCGGGACGCACCGGAAACCTCGCCGACACCGGCTCCGATGTCGTGCCGAGCATGCTGATCGCGGCCGGTCTGCTGACCGCCGGGGGAGTGGCTCTGCTGCTGCGCCGCCGCTACTCGGCGCGCGAGAACTCGGAGGCGCGAACGATCTGATCGGGCGTCAACGTGACGCCGGTATAGCGCTCGAATTGCCGCGCCGCCTGCAACGCGATCACTTCCGCTCCAGTGATCAGCGACTTGCCGGCGGCGCGGCTCTTTGCGATCAGGGGTGTCTCCGCGGGGAAAGCGACCACGTCGAACACGGTGTCGGCGCGCCGGATGTGCTCCTCGCCGAAGGCGACGGCGTCTTCGTCGGCGCCGCGCATCCCGAGCGGTGTGACGTTCACGATGACATCGAACTCGGCGGCTGGTTCCCCGGCTACCCAGCGGTAGCCGTACCTGCTGGCCAGAGCCAGCCCGGCCTGCTCGTTCCGGGCGAAGACGGTCAGATCGTCGAAGCCGCTCCCGCGGAAGGCCGCGACGACGGCTTTGGCCATGCCGCCCGAGCCGCGGACGAGCACGCGTTTGGCGGTGTCCACACGGTGCTCGGCGAGCAGTTGCGCGACCGCTTCGTAGTCGGTGTTGGAGGCCGAGAGCAGGCCGCCCTCGTTGAGGACGGTGTTGACCGACTCGATTTCGAGCGCGGACGGCTCCAGGATGTCGACCAGGGGAATGATGGCCTCTTTGAAAGGCATGGAGACCGAGCAGCCGCGGAAGCCGAGCGCGCGGATGCCGCGGACGGCGCCGTCGAGGTCGTCGGTCGTGAACGCCTTGTAGACGATGTTGAGTCCCAACTCGTCGTACAGGAAATTGTGGAACCGTGTGCCGATGTTGCTGGGACGTCCGGAGAGAGATGCAGACCTGCATGTCTTTGTTCAGGATGGGCATGTCGATATTCTCGCAGGTGCTCGCTCGGGCTCAGCCCAGCCGAGCGCCTCGCTAAACTACTCGCCAGCTAATCGTCGTGTTGCAACAACCACTGGAATCCGCCGGTTGCGAAGGCCCTTCCTTTTGGGCACGAGCGGAGGGGCGGCTGAGGCATGGCGAGGGGCGTCGTTATCGATCCGTTGTCTCTACGTGTTTGACGATAAGACCAGATGTATCGTTTACTACTGAAGCGCATCTATGCATGTAAAGATGCAGAACGAGAACGAATTACATCGAGGAGCGACGATGCTGTCGAACGCAGTCATCCTGCAGATGCGTGCCATCACCAAGGAATTTCCCGGGGTCAAAGCTCTGGAGGATGTCTCCCTGACCGTCCGCGCCGAAGAGATCCACGCGATCTGCGGTGAGAACGGTGCGGGCAAATCCACGCTGATGAAGGTCCTCTCCGGCGTCTACCCGTTCGGAACCTACAGCGGCGACATCGTCTACCAGAGCGAAATCATGCGGTTCAAAAACATCAAGTCCTCGGAGCAGCAGGGCATCGTGATCATCCACCAGGAGCTCGCGCTGATCCCCGAGCTCTCGATCACCGAGAATATCTTCCTCGGCAACGAACCGGTCCGCTTCGGCGTCATCGACTGGCGTGAGGCCAAATCGCGCGCCGTCGAACTGCTCGCCCGCGTCGGACTGAGCGACGACCCCGACACGCAGATCAAGAACATCGGCGTCGGCAAGCAGCAACTCGTGGAGATCGCCAAGGCGCTCAACAAGCACGTCAAACTGCTCATCCTGGACGAGCCGACCGCCGCCCTGAACGAGGCGGAGTCGGCTCACCTGCTCGACTTGATCGTCGGCCTGAAGCACAAGGGCGTCAGCTCCATCATCATCAGCCACAAGCTCAACGAGATCGAGAAAGTCGCCGACCAGATCACGATCATCCGCGACGGCCGCGCGATCGAGACCCTCGACGTGAAAGCGGACGGCGTGGACGAGGACCGCATCATCCGTGGGATGGTCGGCCGCTCGCTCGAGAGCCGCTTCCCGGACCGCACCCCCGACATCGGCGAGGTTCTCTTCGAGGTCCGCAACTGGGTCGTCCAGCATCCCCAGGACCCCGAGCGCCTGGTCGTGAAGAACTCCAGCTTCACTGTCCGCCGCGGCGAGATCGTCGGCTTCGCGGGGCTCATGGGCGCCGGTCGAACCGAACTCGCGATGAGCGTCTTCGGCCGCTCCTACGGCACCTTCGTCTCCGGTGAGCTCTACAAGGACGGCAAGCAGATTCAGGTTCGCACCGTCTCCGAAGCCATCGACAACGGTCTCGCCTACGTGAGCGAGGACCGCAAAGTTCTCGGTCTCAACCTCCTGGACGACATCAAACAGTCGATCGTCTCCGCGAAGCTCAAAAAGATCGCCACGCGCGGTGTCGTCGACGATCAAAAGGAGTACGCGGTCGCGGAGGAGTACCGCAAGAGTCTCCGCATCAAGACACCGGATGTCGACCGCGGCGTCGCGACCCTCTCCGGCGGCAACCAGCAGAAGGTCGTCCTGGCCAAGTGGATGTTCACCGACCCGGACATCCTGATCCTGGACGAGCCCACGCGCGGCATCGACGTCGGCGCTAAATACGAGATCTACGCGATCATCCAGCAACTGGCCGCCCAGGGGAAAGGCGTCATCGTCATCTCGTCCGAGCTTCCCGAGCTGCTCGGAATCTCCGACCGCATCTACACGATCTTCGAGGGACAGATCACCGACGAGCTCCCGATTCTCGAGGCCACGCCCGAGGCTCTCCTGAAAAGCATGACATCCGCCAAGAAGAAGGCAACCCGATAACCATGAGCACACAGATCCCCGCGAAGAAGAAGTCGGGCGGTATCCGCGACCTGGGCAAGATGTTCGGCGGCGGGCAGTCGACTGGACGGCAGTTCGGCATCCTGGGCGCGCTCGTCGTCATCGTCGTCCTGTTCCAGATCCTGACGGACGGGAAGACGCTCGACCCGGTCAACCTCATCAACCTGGTCAACCAGAACGCGTACGTGCTGATCCTGGCGATCGGCATGGTCATGGTGATCATCGCCGGGCACATCGACCTGTCGGTGGGCTCGGTCGCGGCGGCGGTCGGCATCGTCGTGGCCAAGGCGATGACCGAGTGGCACGTACCGTGGCCTCTCGCCGTCCTGCTCGGTCTCGTCATCGGCGTGGCCATCGGCGCGTGGCAGGGCTGGTGGGTGGCTTACATCGGCGTGCCCGCGTTCATCGTGACGCTGGCCGGCATGCTGATCTTCCGCGGCCTGAACCAGCTGATCGGCAGCGCGAACACCATCCCGGTGCCGGACGGCTTCACCTTCATCGGCGGCGGTTTCCTCCCCGAGTGGGGACCGGACACCGGCTACAACAACTCCACACTGCTGCTCGGCCTGATCATCGCCATCGTCATCGTGCTGCTTGAGATGCGCACCCGCCGTACGCAGACCAAAATGGGCTCCGACAAGGCTCCGCTCTGGGTGAGCACGTTCAAGGTCATAGTGCTGGACGCCCTGGTCGTCTACTTCACCTTCCTCTTCGCGGGAGGTCGCGTCGGCACCTCGTTCCCGGTCTCCGGCATCATCCTGGGCGTCCTGATCATCGTCTACTCGTTCGTCACGCGCAGCACGATCTTCGGCCGGCACATCTACGCGGTCGGTGGCAACTCGCACGCTGCGGAACTGTCGGGTGTGAAGATCAAGCGCGTCAACTTCTTCGTGATGATGAACATGTCGGTGCTCGCCGCGCTCGCCGGAATGATCGCCGTCGCCCGCTCGGTCTCCTCCGGCCCGCAGGACGGCCTCGGCTGGGAGCTCGACGCGATCGCCGCTGTGTTCATCGGTGGTGCCGCGGTCTCCGGCGGCATCGGCACCGTCGCCGGTTCTATCGTCGGTGGTCTCGTGATCGCCGTCCTGAACAACGGCCTTCAGCTGCTTGGCGTCACGAGCGACTGGGTGCAGGTCATCAAGGGCCTCGTGCTGCTGATCGCGGTCGGTGTCGACGTCTACTCGAACCGCCGTGGCGGTCCATCGCTCATCGGCCGGCTCTTCGGCGGCGGTCGCCGCCCTGAGTCTGCGACGGACGCTGTCGGCATCGACCAGCCCGCCGTCCTCCCGACCTCCAGCGCCGCCGAAGAGTCGTCGCGCTCGCTCACGAACTGATCCACTTCCCCTGCACCACATCCACAGAGAGAAAGAGAAAAGAATGCGCAAGATCGCACTCGCGACAGTGGCCGCTGCCGCTGCTGCTGCGCTCGTCCTGTCGGGCTGCTCCAGCCGCGATGGTTCGTCCGGCTCATCCACGGCGTCCGGCTTCGACAAGGGCGCGACCATCGGTGTGGCCCTCCCGACCAAGACATCGGAGAACTGGGTGCTCGCCGGCGACCTGTTCACCAACGGCCTCAAGGACGCGGGCTTCAAGGGCGATGTGCAGTACGCCGGCGCGTCCGGCGCTGTCGCCGATCAGCAGTCGCAGATCCAGTCGATGATCACCAACGGCGCCAAGGTCATCATCATCGGCGCTGTCGACGGCGGTCAGCTCGCCGCGCAGGCGAAGGCGGCTCACGATGCGGGTGCCACGGTCATCGCCTACGACCGCCTCATCCTGAACACGCCGAATGTCGACTACTACGTCGCCTACGACAACGAGAAGGTCGGCGAGTTGCAGGGCCAGGCCCTCCTCGACGGGATGAAGAAGCGCTTCCCGGACAAGACCAAGTACAACATCGAGCTGTTCTCCGGCTCGCCGGACGACGCCAACTCGAAGGTCTTCTTCGACGGCGCTATGAAGATCCTCCAGCCGAAGATCGACGATGGCACGCTGACGGTCGTCTCCAAGCAGACCGACATCAAGCAGACCGCCACCCAGGGCTGGCTGCCGGCCAATGCGCAGACCCGCATGGACAACCTGCTGGCGGCCAACTACGCGTCCACCGAACTCGACGGCGTCCTGTCGCCGAACGACACCCTGGCCCGCGCCATCATCACTTCGGTGAAGGGCGCTGGCAAGCCGATCCCGGTCGTCACCGGTCAGGACTCGGAGGCCGAGTCGGTCAAGTCCATCATGGCGGGCGAACAGTACTCGACCATCAACAAGGACACCCGCAACTTGGTCAAGCAGGCCATCGCGATGGTCTCCGACCTGCAGCAGGGCAAGAAGCCCGAGACGAACGACGACAAATCGTACAACAACGGCGTCAAGGTCGTCCCGACTTACCTGCTGAAGCCGGTCATCGTCACCAAGGAGAACGCGGCCGAGGCGTACGCCAACGACCCGACCCTGGAGCCGCTGACCGAATAAGGCGGCACCCACCGGTGGAGGCCGGGCCCCGTGCAACAGGGCCCGGCCTCTTTCGTTCTCCCGGAAACGGTGAGTGGTTCAGTTCCTTTTATTGGCAAGGAATTGATGGGTATGGTCCCCACATTACTACCCACATAGCTCAGTGAAGCTCTCCCCGAGGTGGCAGCACTCGTCGAGTGCGGGCAGAGTGTGGGCAGGAATGTGTGGGGTGGGGTCTTGTGGTGTCGGGTTCATCTTGGCTGCCCTCATCTGGACGCGACTATTGTCAGACACACGCTAGGTGTGATGTCCAGGGGGGTTGTTTCGGCGATACGGTCGTGAGGAGTTGAGGGGCGAGGGCCTCCGGTTGTGAAGTGGAGCTGTTCAGTTCAACCGCTTCACGATCCAGGAGGCCTTCGTGTCCCACGTTAACGCTGCTCTCACACCGCGCGCTCGTCTGCGCCTTGCCAGGCTCATCGTCGAGGACCATTGGCTGGTCTCCGTCGCAGCGAAGATGTTTATGGTCTCGCCCGTTACCGCGCGGAAATGGGCGGCGAGGTTCCGCGCCGAAGGCACGGGAGGGATGACCGACCGGTCTAGCCGCCCACGATCGATGCCAACGCGGACGCCGTTGCCCGTGCTCAAGCGGATCGTGCGGGCGAGGTGGCGACGACGCCTGGGGCCGGTGCAGATCGCCGGCGAGCTTGGCCTTCCCGCCTCGACCGTCCACGCCGTCCTGGTGTGCTGCCGCATCAACCGGCTCTGCACCATTGATCGGGTCACGGGCGAGCCGATCCGTCGCTACGAGCACGACCACCCTGGATCGCTGATCCATGTCGACGTGACGAAGTTCGGCAACATCCCCGACGGCGGCGGCTGACGATTCGTCGGCCGCGTCCAGGGCGAACGCAACCGGGAAGCGACCGCCACCCGCACGAAGAGCAGGAACCACCGCTACGAGCCACGGTTGGGCACCGTGTTCGTCTACACGATCATCGACGACCACTCCCGCGTCGCCTACGCCGAGATCTGCTCCGACGAGAAGGCGGACACCGCGATCGGTGTCCTGCGGCGTGCTGTCGCCTGGTTCGCCGACCGGGATGTCAGCGTCGAACTCGTCCTCTCGGACAACGGCTCCGCCTACAAGTCCTACGCCTGGCGAGACGCCTGCACAGAGCTCGGGATCAGGGCGAAGAAGACCCGACCATACCGACCACAGACCAACGGGAAGATCGAACGCTTCCACCGCACACTCGCCGACGGCTGGGCCTACGCCCAGTTCTATGGTTCAGAGGCCGAACGACGAGAAGCACTCCCCGGCTGGCCCCACTTCTACAATCATCACCAGCACCACTCCGCCATCAGAGCCCCACCCATTAGCAGAATCGACAACAACCTCCCTGGACATCACACCTAGGGCAGTAGTAATTGTCTCGATCAGTCCCGGTAGTCCCAGGAGGGGTGTCGGCGTTCTTCGCAGCGAACCCCTCAGCGCAACACGCCGAATAGTCCGCGAATAGTTGACGGGAACAATTTTATAGGCAAGTCTTGGACTCATGCTGGATGAACTCCTCTCCCGGCAGGACGCTGAGGCGATCCCGGCACCCCATCTGGAAGCGATTCGAGGTTTCCTAAATCAGGGTTGGGCTGACTGGCGCGCGTTGGTGCTGAATGCTCCGAAGTTGGCGATCTCGCGTGCCACCACTCGGGCCAACATCGTGTACGACCGGATCACTTACTACGCTGAGGAGTACTTCGATTCCCAGGGGATTCCGGCGGTAAGGAAGGGCCAGATGCTGATCGTCTCACTTGATGACGGTCGTCTGATCCTGCGTTTCAAGAAGTTCCGCGGCCGGAAACTCGGCACCTCGGGAATCTCGACGCAGCAGCGGCTTGAGTTCGAGTTCCAGCAGGTCGTCCTGGACGGCGTTGCAGCGACCTACATCGTGGCGGGGTACCTGCCCGATGAACTCGGCATGGGTCTCGATGTTTTGGCCATCGCATGCACCTACGATGGGGTGTCATCTGGCAGATCGACCTCACCGATGATGAGGGCACGGCTTCGGTCATCCCCGTTCGCGTGGATGCTCCGCACGGTCCGCCTGTTCGCAGCACGCGGCCTGCTGCCCGCGAGGAAGCCGAAGGATAGAACCTATGAATCCGCAGATGTTGACTCTTCTGCGCGAATCACGTGGATACAGCGGCGCTCAGCTCGCGAAGCTGGCTGGCATCCCACAGCCGACGCTCTCCAAGGTGGAGAACGGTCTGGCTGTGATCGATGAGGCTAGGCTTCAACAACTTGCCGAAGCGCTCGACTACCCCGTGGAAGCGTTCAACTGGACCGACCCGATTTACGGTTTCGGCTCCGTCGCCTTCTATCACCGGAAGCAGCAGGCTCTTCCCCAGACCACTCTTCGGAAGATCCAGGCCCAGGTGAATCTGACTCGGATGCGACTGGACAAGCTACTGCGGTCGATCGAAATAGACACACAGTACGTCGTCCCGTGCCTCGAAGTCGAGCAGTACGGGACACCCGCAGCAGTTGCGCGTGCCGTGCGCGCACTGTGGCGAATGCCGATGGGACCTATCCGCGACATGGCCGCTGCGTTGGAACTGGCCGGGATCATCGTGGTGCGCAGCAACCTGGAGTCGACGAGGATCGCAGCGATCAGTCTCGATAACGTGGGCATTTATCCGGCGCTCATGATTCTCAACACAGGTCTTCCCTCCGACCGTGAACGGTTCACGCTCGCCCATGAACTCGGTCACCTCGTCATGCACTCGGCCCTGGTCGACACAGACGAGGCGGAGCGAGAAGCCGACGCCTTCGCGGCCGAGTTCCTGATGCCAGCGGCTGAGATTCGGACGGAACTCAAGGGCATCACTCTTGCGCGCGCGGCTCAACTCAAGGTTGTTTGGCGAGTTGCGATCAGCGCTCTTATTCGGCGCGCTTATGACCTCGGAGTTATTGAAAACACACGATACAAGAGTCTCATGGTGTCGATGTCACAGAAAGGCTGGCGGAAATCGGAGCCGATCGAGGTCACGCGTGACCACCCCACAGTCGTGTCGTCCCTCATCAAGGTTCATCTCACCGATCACAACTACACGTTCGATGAACTCGCGCAAGTAGTAGCACTCAACCGAGACGAGTTCGCCGCGCGTTTCGACATGGAATTCTTCCACCCCGATCAGCCGAGGAGCCCCCACCTCCGCGCATTGAATAAAGAACGCCACAATAACCAACCAAGTGTTCCGTCGTCGGCAGAGTGGGGGCGTGGCTGTTACGGTGAGGTTGTTCGACCTTGACTGTGCTGATCGATTGCCCGACGATGGTGAGGGTTTCCTGCCATACTCATAGACTAAAGACTATACGGGACGTTGCCCCTGAGCGAGCCGGTGGCGGCCGACGTTAACGCGTTGCGTGATTCTCGACCACTGTGTGGTCGAATATAAAGCAACACTTAGGGCAAGGATTGCACCCGAAAAACGACAAAGCCGCCCCGCCCACACAAGTTGCGTGGGCGGGGCGGGATGGTTATGCGCTGGTGAAGGTCGAGCGTGCAACCGCGGAGAGCCCGTCCGTGGTGCTTTGGAAGCGATCTGACGTACCAATGTGTATCGACCCGAAGTGTCCCTGACATATCCTATAGCAATGGATCCCGGAACTATTCCTAACGCACCGAAAAATAAAAGGCGAATGATCAATCACAATTGTTCTGTGAGCGTCAGGTAGCGCGGTTTTCCAGCTAACCTCTCCGATACGTTGCCCGGTGACATTCACATGGTCATTCGTCTGCTCGCCTGGCACGGTGAACGAAAAACCGCCATCATCTTCCGACGGCCCCTCCTCAGCCTGGGGAACCGGGCGGGTGCGAGAGTCGACCACCGTCTTGGTATCACGCATCGGTGACCCCACGGCCGAGTCCACGCGTGAAACCAGCACAGCAGACTATCCGGCAACCACCCCCTCGACAACCAAACCAGCCACCCCGGCCACAACCCGAACCCTCCGAGACTGTGAGAACACACCCAAAATTTAAAACCTCCTCAATATTTACCCCTCGCACCATACGAGCGAGCATTCCCTCCACACAGACCCCCTCATGAGGGGGTCTGTGTGGAGGCGGGGAAAGAGGTTAACCCCATGAGCGGGTCTGCGGGGAGGCCTACCCCAAAAAATGGTGGAAACGGACGATGACCCTAAGTCTCAGTTAAGGCCAGGGAGTCGGCCACGGCCGGCGAAGGTGATCGCGAACACGTTCAGCGTTGGCGGTGGAGATGACCGAAAAACAGCTGACAGCCGCGGAGTTCGTCCAGCTTCTACCGCGAGCACCAGCAGAACGGCCTACCTGCCGAACACCCACGATGCCGTCTGCCGAGCGGGTCACCATTCTCCGAATGGTTCGCCTACCGGCCGCTGCAAACGCCGCAGCCACAGACCTACCGCAGGGGTGTTGCCGGTGTGTATGACTGGAGAGTAGCGTTCGGCCATGCTGATAAAAGTGATGTATATGGCTCGTGTAAAAGACGGCACTGGTGCCATGCCCCTTCTCGGGTGGTGGTTCTTGGCCTTAGGCCGAAGGGACCGGTCGAAGCGGAGAGGAATCCGTTCTCTTGCTGTCGTGACCTCGGTCGTAGCGGGTCTGACGTTCTCGCTCGTCGGCGTTCAGTCGGCGTCCGCGTTCGCTCCCGCCGGGAACTTGAGCCCAAGGGCTGTCGGTGTGGGTTCTATGTCATCGGGGCAACGTGTTGTGATGACATCCGGGCATGATATCGTGAGTATCGGGGACTCTTTCACTGCAGCCTACGGTGTTGGCACGGATGTAGGAGGCCCCGCTGCCGTGTGTGGCCAGTCCGATTCCAGCGTGGGACGTCTGGTAGGCAGCGCAGCCGGTTACTCTGTCACTGATGTTACCTGCAAGGGCGCAACGGCCCGAGAAATGGTCAATGGCCAGGACACGACCGACAGCGATGGCAAAAAGATCCACATCCCACCCCAGATTAACGCATTGAACCCCTCCACCGGCATGGTTCTTGTCTCCGCTGGAGGCAACGACCTGGGCTTCTTAGGAATCATTACTTCTTGCCTTGCCGAATCCGGCAAAGGTCCTGTTATAGCGACGGGTTCGAAGACGTGTCGTCAGGATTACGTGAAGAATGGTCACGACGAATTGGACCGCAAGATCACTAACGTTGTGGGACCGGCCCTCGATGCTCTTTATGGTCAGATCAGCGCGCGTGCGCCGCAAGCGCGGAAGTTCGCCTACGACTATCCAGATCTGTTCCCTGACCGGGCGAACACTCCGGCGGCTGGCTGCTACGCGTTCACAACGACCGGGACGGGCGATTCGAAGGAAACCGACATGCCTTTCACGGATAAGGATGTGGTGTATCTTCACCAGGTTCAGGACAAGTTGAACGCTCTCATCAATAGAGAGGCAGAAAAGTATGGCTTCACCCTCCTTCCTGCAAGCAGCCGCAGCCAGGCACGGACTGCTTGTAGCGCTGCACCCCATTGGGTGAATGGTCTCAACGCCTTCGGCGCGCCAGACCGTAACGGTGAAGCCTTCCACCCCACACGCGTTGGCATCGCCCACTACGTCTATGTTTTCAAATACGAAACAAAGAAAAATCGGCATGGCGTACAGCGGGAACCGGCACCGTAAACGATCGGTGATCGTTCCCGGTGATGATGCAAGGCCCCTCCGAAGGGGTGTCGCATATGCGACACCCCTTCGGAGGGGCCGCCGGCACATGACAAAACCGCCCCGGCCTACCGCCTCAATTGAGGGGCGAGCCGGGGCCAGAGCGTGTTGGGTGTCAGGGGTTTGTGGGTGGGATGGTGGCGGGGTTCTGTGTCGGGTTGGCGGGTGTGGTGGCGGGGGTTTGGGTGTTGGTTTTTTCATGGTGCCGAGGCCGATGGTTGTCAGCCACCGGTTGATGGTGGGGATGGCCATGATGCGGGTGAGAGCGGCGGCAATCCCGGTGATGGCGGCGGCGAGGCCGACCAGCCACAGGTAGACCTTCGAGGTGACGGGGAGGCCGAGGGCGTCGATGACCTGCGGGAGGATCACCGCGAAGGTCAGGAAGGCGGGGATCCCTGCCTGGATGATCGTGCGGAGGACCCGTTGGCCGGTGTGAATAATGTCCGGGATCTCGGCGGTGAGGTGCTTGCTCATGATTCTCCTTCGGGAAGGCGGGGGTGTTCGAGGTTGTCGATGTGTTGGTCGGTGTGGGAGAGGTCGGATCGGAGTTGGCGGATGTCGTGGCGGATGCCGCCGATGTCGCGCATGATCGTGCGCACGGTGACGGCGACGGTGTTGATGCCACGGATGACCGCGCCGTGTTTCTCGTCCATGTCGTCGCGGAGGGGCTGGTCATGGTCGTTAGTGACCTCGTAACGGATCGCGTCGGTGCTTCTGGCCTGTCGGCGGCCCATCACGTAGATGAGCGCGACCGCGACCGCCTGCATCGACCCGATCGCCCCGAGAAGGACGGCATCGCTCATCGCGCGGTCATCCCTGGGATGCGTGGGCGAACACGTCTTTGATCGCGGTCTCGCACGCGGCCTGGACTTGTTCAGGGGTGAGGGAGAGGCCACTGTTGGCCTGGATGCCGGCCAGTACGGCGGGGACGAGAAGGGCGGACACGGACTTCGCGAGGGCCACGGGGTCGCCGCCCTGTTGTGCGCGGAGGCGTGCGGTGCGGGATGCGAGGATGCCCCACACCGTCCCGTCGCCTTCCGCATGGACGGGCTCGACCAGGCCCGTGCGGGTCAGGGCCTGGAACTCGTCCGCGGTCAGCCAGTCGAGGGTCCCGTCCGGGTTCAACGTGCCGATCGCGCCGGAGGCATCACCCGTCTTGATCATCTGGATCCTCATGTCATCCTCCAAAAGGGTTGGGGTTGTGAAAGCCGTGATCAGCGACGTTTGGGCTTTGTTACGGTCGATGGGGGTAGAGGTGTACTGCCATACCGTCCAGGTGGGCCACCACCGGATGGGTGGTGGGGGCGGGTTGTAGGACGCGATCCACAAGGGCGCGCCGACGGCGACGACGGCGGACCAGTCCATGCCGTCCATGAGCGACTTGTTCAGATACACGCCCGGGACCACCCCGAGACGGGTCTTCACCTGGTTCAGGAAGGCGAGCGCCTGCGCCGGATCCCAGGCTGCCGTGTTCGTTGACGGTTCCGCCTCGACATCCAGCCACAGCGAATCCCCCACCTCATAGGCCAGGTTCGCAATAAAGAAGTCCGCACACACCACTGGGTCGAGGTTCCCGTTGAAGAAGTAATGCCCAACATGCTTCCCAGCTTCACGGGCGCCTGCGACCTGTGCCCGGTAGCAGGACCCCACGGTGAGTCCGATGTTGGCGCGGGAAGCGTTGATGATCACGAAATCCTCACCCGCAGGGGTGTAGTCACCCTGCATATAGGAGATATCAACACCCTCAAGCAGGGTCATGGTCGTATTTCCATGACTGTTATCAGCGCCCCCTGGTGGCGGGGGTGATCAATGATCAACATGGGGACCTTCCAATCCGGGTGTTCTTATTCATTCAGGATGATCGGGAGTACCTTTTGTGGTATGAGGAAGCAAGAGCTGGTTCTTGGTGGTGTCGCGATCGCTGTGGCGGCTGCGTTGTTCGGCACCGCGTCGTGGGCTGCTATCACCCGCACGGGCACCGTTCCGGCCCCCGTGACGGCTCTTGCTCCTGTCGCGGATGCGGGGAGGCCGAAGGCGCAATCCGCTCCCCCGGTCGCGGTCGCCCCGCAGGCTGCCGCCCCGCTGCCCGCCCCCAAAACGCCGGTCTCGAAAACGCCGGCCGGGCATGTTCATGCTCAGGCGGATGCTGACCCGGCCCCGGTGTCGTCATCCACACCCGAGCCGGTGCTTGATCCGGGGTATGAAGGGAGCCTCAGCCCGACTTCGTGGTTCCATTACGTGCCGGCGAACCCTGTCCCGATCATTCCCTCGTCGGTGACGCCGCCGAGGGAGCCGGGGTTCCAGATCTCGCTCGCGAATCCGAATGTGCCGTATGACCCGGTGACGAACCCGCACCCGGTCTATGTGTTCTACAAGGGCTGCGAGACCCGGACTGCGGTCTGCGATGTCTCTGAATTTTGGGGTGCAGCTGGGTATTGAGTTCGTCCAGGTGACGGGTTGATCGCGATCAGTATTGGAAGATGGCGAGGGCGTCGATGCTGAGGTAGTTGTCGGCGTTGGTGCCGGTGTTGTAGGCGTCGCCGCGCGCGGTGACGGTGAAGGTGTCCCCTGCGGTGACCGGTAGTTCGGCCCAGGTGCCGGCGCGGGCGCGTTGGGTTTGCTGGTCGGAGGGGACGAACACGTTAGGGCCGTCGGTTTGGGTGATCCCGAGTTCTGGGATGGTGATGGTGAGGTAGGAGAACGCGGAGACGTTCGCGGCTTTGTTGGAGCACACCACTGAGGGTGCTAGGGCGTGATGTCCAGGGGGGTTGTTTCGGCGATACGGTCGTGAGGAGTTGAGGGGCGAGGGCCTCCGGTTGTGAAGTGGAGCTGTTCAGTTCAACCGCTTCACGATCCAGGAGGCCTTCGTGTCCCACGTTAACGCTGCTCTCACACCGCGCGCTCGTCTGCGCCTTGCCAGGCTCATCGTCGAGGACCATTGGCTGGTCTCCGTCGCAGCGAAGATGTTTATGGTCTCGCCCGTTACCGCGCGGAAATGGGCGGCGAGGTTCCGCGCCGAAGGCACGGGAGGGATGACCGACCGGTCTAGCCGCCCACGATCGATGCCAACGCGGACGCCGTTGCCCGTGCTCAAGCGGATCGTGCGGGCGAGGTGGCGACGACGCCTGGGGCCGGTGCAGATCGCCGGCGAGCTTGGCCTTCCCGCCTCGACCGTCCACGCCGTCCTGGTGTGCTGCCGCATCAACCGGCTCTGCACCATTGATCGGGTCACGGGCGAGCCGATCCGTCGCTACGAGCACGACCACCCTGGATCGCTGATCCATGTCGACGTGACGAAGTTCGGCAACATCCCCGACGGCGGCGGCTGACGATTCGTCGGCCGCGTCCAGGGCGAACGCAACCGGGAAGCGACCGCCACCCGCACGAAGAGCAGGAACCACCGCTACGAGCCACGGTTGGGCACCGTGTTCGTCTACACGATCATCGACGACCACTCCCGCGTCGCCTACGCCGAGATCTGCTCCGACGAGAAGGCGGACACCGCGATCGGTGTCCTGCGGCGTGCTGTCGCCTGGTTCGCCGACCGGGATGTCAGCGTCGAACTCGTCCTCTCGGACAACGGCTCCGCCTACAAGTCCTACGCCTGGCGAGACGCCTGCACAGAGCTCGGGATCAGGGCGAAGAAGACCCGACCATACCGACCACAGACCAACGGGAAGATCGAACGCTTCCACCGCACACTCGCCGACGGCTGGGCCTACGCCCGGTTCTATGGTTCAGAGGCCGAACGACGAGAAGCACTCCCCGGCTGGCCCCACTTCTACAATCATCACCAGCACCACTCCGCCATCAGAGCCCCACCCATTAGCAGAATCGACACTCGTCCAGTAGTTCACGCATCGGTGACGGTGTAGCTTGGCTATAGAGCAGGAATGCTCACAGTCTCCTTCGTGGAAGAGGGACTGTCCGCTCGCCGAGTAAAAGCATTCTATCTCATAAGTCGGCGAATAAATAGGTTTCCTTGGATGGGTTGGTATACGTGTCTCGGCGTCAGCCCTCGGATGCGAGCGACTTGCCGGCGCGAGCGGAACGCCTGGTTGAGGCTCTCGCGATGACCCCATTGCGCATGGGCGTGCTGCGCTATCTCCTTATCCATCGTGATGGTGGTTCTAGCGTGGAAATTGCTACCGAGTTGGGTGTCACAAGCCCTGGTGTGCTTTCGCACCTCACGCACCTCGAGGAACTCGGGGCGATAGAGACCCCTGCACGCCGGCTCGCGAGTGGCCGACGTCAACGTGGCGGCGTGTACCGCATCACCCCTCGCTGGTTTTCCAAGGCCGAGGAAAACGCTCTTCGAACAATCGTCGGCCTAGGGGAATCCGAGGAGAACCCAACGTCAACCTCATTGGGAGATTTCACGATGAGTGAACTCGCCGAGGAGCTACATAAGAGAGCTACCCAGCAGGAGTGGGCAGAATCGGCCGAGGGCCGCGCCGCACGGCGAACCGAGTTCCTCGGCTAAGCCCTAGCATGGCTCCAGTCCATCCATAGGATAACGGGAGGGTAGTGATGGATATGGCGTTTGCGGTGTTCCAGTGGACAACATTGGCGGTCTTGCTGGCCGCGATTGGCATTCGCATCTGGACGCCCAATAAGCGAAATATGAAAATTCTCGGATTTCTGATCGGGATTGCAATCGCGGTACTACTTGCAATCCCGATGTTCTACGCTGCGGTCGATCAGATGCTCGGTGGGAAAAATATGGAGAATTTTATCCTGCGGTTGCTGATCTTCGCGGCGTTCTATCTTCTCGGAACAGCCCTGAGTCGAGGGTACGGCAACGCGGGAGTAACTTGGGCTATCCGTGGCCCCGTCGGATTGGTCGTGCTTGGTCTTGCAACTGCGCTGCTGTTCACGATGTTTCTTCTCGTCGCCTCGGGCAATGGGCCAAGTTCTGCTGGCCTCCTGGCGCAGAAGCAACTAGGAGTTGATGCCGCGCTCATCATGCTTCTCATTGCGCTGATTGGGATCGTTCTGCTGCCGATCCTCCAAGGGATCAAGGTGGAACTTTCGCTCTTTAGCCTTAGTAAACTATTTATTCAATACTTGGCTCTATGCCTTATCGCGACCGCGCTGACCTTCTTGCACTTCGCGGGACCTCCACGGCCGTCACGTTTCGGTGCGAAGCTCCACGTGGTAGGCAGATAGGCCGATGCAGCAGATTCCCTACGTGACCGCGCTCATCACCGACGCATCCGGTCGAATCTTGCTTGGTCGGCACACCAGAGACCAGCTCTGGGGGACGATCGGCGGCGCGCTGAAGACAGAAGAAGATCCCCGTTTGGGCCTCTCCCGTGAGGTATTTGAGGAGCTCTCGATTGAGGTCGAAGTGGGACGGCTGTTGAACGCTCATTGCGGCCCGCTTACGACTACAACATACGAGTCTGGCGACGTCGTGAATGTACTCGCCTTGGTCTATGAATGTTCTATGACCGACCCGGCGGCCGCCCTGACTCTTGACGAGACCGAGATATCAGAAGCCAACTGGTTTACGGAGGCATAAGCAGAGCGACTCGAAGGTAAACCTTGGCTTCCGTTGGTACTTAGGGACTGGGTTGAGCTGGACTCCAACCAGTCAGACTAGCCTGTTCGACCAAAGCGGATACTGGAAGCAAAAACGTCCTCACTGCAGCTGTCGCCGATCGCCTTGCTACACCGTCAACATCGATACCGTTGTGACCATCACCACCCGATGTTGAGCAGGTTGGCTTGTGTTGTTTGGTGGTCGGGTCGTCAACCTGTGGGCGTGTGGAGTGCGTCTTTGAAGTGGGAGCTTAGGCGTTCCATTGCGTCGCGGGCGGTGGGGGAGGAGACGTGTTGGTAGCGGCGGGTGGTTTTCTCGTCGACGTGGCCGACGATCTCTCCCACGATTTTCGCGTCAACGCCGAGTTCCATTAGCGCGGTCGCGGTGGTGTGTCGCGCCCAGTGTGTGGTCGGGATACCGGGTGTCCCGGGTGTTCGGTCTTTCGGTGGTTTCGTCTGTTCCTGGTTGATGACACCAGCTCGGAACAGCAAGTCGCGCCACAGCTGCTGATCCTCGTGCGGGAGGTAGGGGCGGCCGTCTTCGTGCCGCCATAGCAGGCCGTAGGGGTTCGGGCGGTCTTTCGTCGCCTCAAGGTATTCGTGTAGGACCGCGACCACGGGCGGGATGAGAGGAACAGTGCGCGATTTTCCCAACTTCGGTCGGATCAGAGCCAGCCTCCCATACAGGTGGATGTACTCCAGGGACGATTTCACCTTGAACCGGCGTTGGGGGAATGACGAGCCGCGCTTGGTCAGGCACGACCACTGTCCCTCGGCGAGCGGCTCGCATCCGTGCTCGGAGCGCAGCTCCTCAAGCTGCCAGTCCACGCGCAGAGTCCCCGCATCAAGGTCCAGGCCCTCGATCAGGGCTCCGAGTCGTTCGGACTGACGGATGCCGTCGAGCACCGCCACCCACCAGCGGGTGCCCTCCACGTTCGCGGATGCGGCGAGCACGGCGAGCGCCTGCTCGGTGCTGAGGCTGCCGCGAGGGTTCTTCGCGATGACCTCCGGAGGCTTCACGTCGTCCACGACGTTGCGTGTCACAAGCCCGTCGGCCTTTGCGGCGCTGAGCATGCCGCTGAGAATCTCGTGTGCCTTGCGGGCGGTGCCTGTCGCGAGGCCAGCATCGAAGACGGCCTTATGCACCAGGCGAACATCCGAGGGTTTCAGCTCCGAGATGCGCCGGCGGCCGAGGAGGGGAACGATCCAGTTCCGCATCAGAGACTCTGTGGTCGCGAGTGAGTTCGGCTTCAGCCTCATCCAACAATCGGTCTCGATATAATGCTCAGCCCATGCCGCAACAGTCACCGTGCGACCCAAGGTCGTACCGTACTCCGCGATCTCCGCAAGCTTCTGCTTCAGCCTCTCACGCGCGACAGTTTGCGTCCGCGCCGACACCTCACGCTGCCGGCGGCGACCATCAGGGTGGAAGCCGTCGTCATACCTTCCACGCCACAGGCCCTTCGCCCTGTCATAGTGGAGACCGCCCTCACCCGGCGACCGCTTCTTCGGCATCGCTCCCCACCATCCTCGCTAACTCCCCACATGAAACCGCAAACCCTACCCTTGCAGTTACACCCCTCAAAGACCATCACTTCCGCATAAATCCGCGGATATCAAGCCCATTCACTAACATTCTGAGACCCCAAAAAACACCATACCATTTATGCTCTCCCGGAAAGAAACGCGGTTCTCCCAGAGAGAGCGCCTGGGCGTCGAGAGGGCCGGAGCGGTGTTCCCACCCGCTCCGGCCCTCTCCCTTTGTGATCCCCCGGATCGGTCCCCCTGGCCGAGTCTTCCTTCAGCGTAGGGAACCGCCCGGTCGGCCGGCATCCGGGCTGTCACGGATTAAGTCACCGTGACAGCCCCTACCGGCTGTCCGGTCAGAGGGTGTGCAGCATACCGCTCAGCCGGGTCACATAGTCTTCGATCAGCATCCTGGCGGCGCGGCCATCGCGGGCGGTGGTGGCCGCGCGCAGCTTCGACGTGAACTCCCTCAGCGCGTTCGGGTCCAGGCTGCCCCGGAGCTTGCGGGCCACGCGGCGCACCTGTGGGATGACGACCGTGAGCGCGCGCAGCCGCACCTCGTTCCCCTCGACGCGCGCGAACGCGACGACCAGGTGCTCGAACACAGTGGCGAAGGTGAGCAGGTCCTCGGTCTCCTCGGCCTCCACCAGGTTCGCCTCCATGTCGGCGATGAGCGCGTCAGCGTCGTCGTCCCACTCCGGGCCGCCGCGGAGCGCCGCGCCGGCCCACAGATCGCCCGCGACCTCGACTGCCGCGAGGACCCCCTCGATGTCGAACCGTGCGACCTTGGTGTAGCGGTTGCGCTCCATCTCCACGAGGCCCTGTTCCGCGGGCCGGTCGAGTGCGTGACGGATGGGGGTCCGGGAGATGCCGAGCCACTCGACGAGGTCGGGTTCGCGCAGACGCTCGCCCGGCTCCAGCGTGCCATCCATGATGGCTGCCTCGATGCGGACGTACGCTTCCTCCGAGAGAGAGATCCGGGCGACATGGTCGGTGGGCATCGGCATTTCGTTTCCTCCTCGGAACGATGCGGGTTGTGATGGAGAGGACCCTCCTGGTAAACTAAACATATATTAGACCACGAACTTTCTAGGATCAGATTGGTTCAGATCTCGATCTGGTGACGATTCTCGGCTGTGCGAAAGAAATACCCATGACACTCGACGACTACCCGACACTCACCGCGGCGATGCCTGCTCTGACGACCGACCGCCGCTTGCTGCGCAACGATGTCTTCGAGATGCTGCTGGAGCGCATCATGAACGGCTCGTTCGCGCCGGGGGAGCGGCTCAAGGACGCCGAGCTCACCGCGTGGCTACGGGTCTCCCGCACGCCGGTCCGCGAGGCGCTCAGCCGTCTCGCCGTCGTCGGCCTCATCAAGACCGCACCCAACCGTTTCACGGTTGTGGCGCCGATGGTCGATGCCGAGATCGCCGGCGCCATCGCCGTTCTCCGCCGGATCTACCCGGACGCGGTGGCAGAAGCTCTGGAGACCGCCGGCGACGATGCCGAGCTGGAACTGAGCCTGCTTGCGGGCCGGCTGGAACGGGATCTCACCGTCTCCTCGGTCGAGACCTTCCAGCGGATGATGGGCGTCGTGCTTCTCTACCTCCGCAACCAGGTGCTCGCCGAAACCGTCGAGACCGTTCATCTCCGCCTGATCCGCTACCTCTCGCTCGACCCGGCTGCGCAGGGGCTGCTCTCGCGTGAGCGCGTGCTCGGCTTCTCCCGGGCGCTGTGTTCGCGGGACACAGCGGCCGTCCGCGCGATCGAGTCCTTGCTCGTCGACGCCGAGCACCTCCTCACTCCGCCGGTCGCCGCTGCTGGCTGAGGGCCGCGGCCGGAAAGACGACCAGGAGCAGGGCGCGCGGCAGCGGCACCGCCGAACGGGCCACGATCGCCCCGACGCGACCGAGGGCAATGCCGGGCACCGGGAACACGACGCCCGAGGTGAGCACCGCCACGAGTGCGGTGCCGGCCGGTGACGGGATCAGCCCGCCGAGCAGGCCCCTGAGCTGATAGCGACGGAGCCGACGGAGCTGAGGACGGGCCTCAGCTCGTCGAGCGTGAGGGCGTACCCGGTCTCCGGGTCCACGGTCGAGCGGGCGAACACGACCCCGACCACGTCGCCGGCGGAATCGAGCAGGGGCCCGCCGGAGTTTCCGGGACGGACCGAGCCGCGGAGCGAGTAGATCTCACGCTCGACGACGCCGCCCTGGTAGATGTCCGTTCCGCGCGCGATGAGCTGGTCGCGCACGCGCTGCGGCGAGATGGCGAACGGTCCGGCGCCCGGGTAACCGGCGGCGTAAGCCGCCTCGCCCGCGCCGAGGTCCTGGCCGATGTCGAGCGGCGGTGCGCTGAGGCCGGTGACGCCCAGCACTGCGAGGTCGCGCTCGGGATCGAAGGCCAGCAGCGTCGCGCGGTCGATGGTGTCGCCGTCTCGGATCACCACCGAGGCCGCGCCCGCGACCACATGCGCGTTGGTGACGACGCGGCCGGGCTGAACGACCCAGCCGCTGCCCTCCGAGTCGATGCCGCACGCGGGTTTCGAGGCCAGGACGGTCACGACCGAGTTCCGCGACTTGGCGACGGCGGCCGGCACGGAATCGCCGGGGGCCTGCACGTTCTTGATCGGCTCGGCGTCCTCGAAGACCTTCGGCAGCCCGGCGCTGGTGAGCGCGTCGTCCACCGCGCCGAGCACGCTCGAAGACGGGAGCGGAGCGATGCCGTTCAGGGTCTCGACCACGCGCGATGAACTGGCGGCCTGGACGACGGTCGCGAGACTCGTCGCCATCGCGAAACCGGCCACCAGCCAGACGGCGACGGCCCAGGTGAGAACGCCCAGCGCACCTCCGATCAGCGAGTCCAGCCATCGGACCGGACCGTGGCGGAGCAGCTTGCCGATGAGCGCTGCCGCAGCGGTCGCGATCGCGTACATGACCGTGGCGCACACCAGGATGACGACGGCCGCCACGATGGACCGCTGTGAGACGCCGGTGAGGCCCGAAGCGGCCATCCACTCGACGACTGCCGGCGCGAGCGCCAGGCCGAGCGCGAGACCGCACGCGAGGCCGATCAGCGACCCGGCCGTTTTGATGGCGCCGTTGCTCAGGCCGGCGATCATCGCGAGGACAGCGAGCACCAGCAGCACGACGTCCACCACGATCTCCACGGGTTCACCCTGCCCCACCAGGCTGGGGGAGCGCTGGGGTGGCGCTGGGTCGTTGCAGGGGCGCCGAAGCCGTGCGGGTGTGGGTCAGCGCCGTTCGCCGCTGCCCGAGTCCCCCTCCGCGGCCTCCTCCACATCGCCGTCGCTCGCCGGTGTTTTCCGGTGTGCGGTCAGCACAACGACGACGGCCGCGAGCGCCAGCACGACGATCGCGATCGCGATCCCGATGACCAGCCCCAGGGCGTTCTCATCGGACGCCTTCGCCGGCTGCAGTGTCGAGGCGGTGTCCGTGGCGGCCGGTGCGGGCTCGGTGGTGGCGTGCGCAGTCGGCTCGGGCCCCGCCAGAGCGGCCGTTGCTCCGCAGAGGGTCGTCGCGCTGCCCGCGGCGGCGGCGCTGCCCGGGGGAGGCTGGTAGGCGAAGGCGTAGGAGTTCGACACGGTGTGGCCATCGGAGGAGACCGCCTGATAGGTGACGGTGTACCGGCCGCCGATGCCGAGGGAGACCGGTGCGCTGATGGTCGAGCCGGAGATGGCCGCGCATCCCGTCTCGAAGTGCTGTGAGCCGCCGTCCGGCCCGGTGACCGTGAGCAGGGCGCCGGCGCCGGTCAGGTTGAGCGCCGGCGCGTTGAAGGTCAGCGTCACAGAGCCGATCGGTTCGGTGACCGTTGAATCGGCGGCCGGGGTTGTGGAGATCAGGTAGTCGTGCGCGGCGGCTCCCGTGACGGCGGCGAGGAGTCGGCGGTTCATGCCAGAACCCTAGTTGATCCGCTCACAGAGATCCCGAAGGCCATCCGCGGTGTAGGTATTCTACGAGGGATACCCAGGCTGGCCCGAACTCCGGTACGAAGGAGGTGCGGTGCCCAGAGGAGCCAATCTTCCGGCGATCGCCGCGTTCAACGAGACCGTTGTGCTCGACGCTGTGCGCCGCTCGGCCGACGGGCTGAGCCGGGTCGAGGTCGCAGCGGCGACGGGCCTCTCCGCGCAGACCGTCACGAATGTGACGCGCCGGTTGCTCGCGCAGGGGGTCATCCGCGAGGCCGGGAAGCACAGCGAGGGCAGCCCCGGGAAGCCGCGCACCATCCTGCGTCTGGACCCGGCCGGGGCCTACGCGATCGGCGTGCATCTCGATCCCACCGTGATCACCTGTGTCCTGCTCGATCTGGAAGGCGTGGTGGTGAACCACCTGCGTTGCCTGTCGTCCCCGGACGGGGACGCTGTCGCGACGCTGGCGGTCGCAGCGGAGGCGATCGCTGTCCTCTTGACGACCCAGGGTGTGGACTCGGGGCGCGCGATCGGTGTCGGTGTGGCCACTCCTGGCCCGATCGACACCGAGACGGGTGTGGTCGTTCGCCCGCCGCTCATCCCCGGCTGGAACGACTTCCACCTCCGCGACGAGCTGACGGCCGCCACGGGACTGCCCGTGCTGCTCGCGAAAGACGTCACGAGCGCCGCTGTCGCCGAGCGCTGGCACGGCCCTGCTGGGGCGAGCGGCGACTACGCATTCGTGTACTACGGCACCGGGGTCGGGGTTGGATTCGTGCTCGGCGGTTCGGTCTACACGGGGTTCACCGACAACGCGGTCGATGTCGGACACGCGCTGGTGGACCCCGGCGGCGCGCTCTGCGCGTGCGGCCGGCGCGGCTGCTACGGCGAGTCCGTCCGGCCGTACCGGCTGGTGATGCAGGGACTGTGGGCCGGCATCCTGCCCGTTCCGCCCGGACTGGAGATCGTAGCCGGGGAGGACGCGCCCTTGGATGTCGAGACCGTCGACGCGCTGTTCACATGCCTGGCTGCCGCGGCTGCCGCGGGCGACGAGCGGGCCGTGGAGATCGTGGACCGCAGCATCCGGAGCACCGCTTTTTACCTGTCAAACTTGACCGCGCTGCTCGACCTCGACCGCGTCGTCTTCGGCGGACCTTTCTGGACTCGCGTGGAGAGCCGCTACCTCGACCAGCTGCCGCAGCGGCTCGCCGAGTTGCACATCGACACCCTGACCCATCCCACGGCCATCGTCGCGAGCGCTGTGGGCGACGATGTCGCCGCCGTCGGCGCAGCCTGCCTGGTGCTGGATGCGACTTCGCGCCGTGAGGCGAAAGCAGAATGGAATTTTGAATTTTACATCCCCCTCACCTGGGGGTGAGGTCACGATTTCATTGTGGGCATTGCTCTTTAAATTAAATTGATTTATAAATTACAGAGTGTCTGAGGCATCTGGCCGGGAGACCGTATGCAAAGGAGCATCGATGAAGCGGAATAGCTTTCTGGGGGCCGTCGTCGCCACCGCAGCGCTTGTCGTGCTGGCCGGGTGTTCGCCTTCCTCCGGCGGGGGTGACGGGAAGACCATCAAGGTCGCGTTCCAAGATTTTGGATCGGACATCATGGCCACCTTCATGGGCAAGGCCAAAACGGAGTTCGAGAAGGCCAACCCCGGTGTCAAGGTCACCCTCGTGCCGATCAAAGCGGCCGAGAACGACTATTACACCAAACTCTCGCTGATGAACCGCGCCGCTGCGACAGCGCCGGATGTCATGTCGGAAGACACCTTTCATCCGCGCTGACGCACAGGCCGGCTACCTGGCTCCGCTCGACTCCTATGTTGGCACATGGTCCGACTGGTCGAACTTCTACGACAACGCGAAGGCCGCCGGCAAGGGCGACGACGGCAAGGTGTACGGAATCCCAACCGGGACCGACACCCGCGGGCTCTGGTACAACAAGCAGATCTTCGAGAAGGCGGGCATCGCGACGCCGTTGGAGCCGAAGAGCTGGGACGACGTTCTCAGCGCTGCGAAGAAGATCAAGGCGGCAGACCCGGGCGTCATCCCGCTCAACATCTTCTCCGGCAAGGCCGCTGGTGAGGCGAGTTCGATGCAGGGCTTCGAGATGCTGCTGTACGGTGCGAGCGAGAAGGGGCTCTACGACGACAAATCGGGCAAGTGGATCACCGGCTCCAAGGCGTTCACGGCGGCGCTGGACGTGATCAAGGAGGTCTATCAGGGCGGTCTCGGCCCGGGCCCCGAGATCGCAAGCGACACGAACTACCAGAACACGATCAACAACCAGCTCATGCCGCAGGGCAAGCTGGCGATCAACCTCGACGGCTCGTGGGCGTCGAACGCCTGGCTGCCGGCAGGCGCGACGCCGTGGGCGGACTGGTCAAAGGTGATGGGCACGACGCCCATGCCGACGATGGACGGGCAGGACCCGGGCAAGATCAGCCTCTCCGGCGGCTGGACATTCTCGATGGGCGCGAAGAGCGCGGCGAAGGACACGGCCTGGAAGTTCATCGCCTTCGTTACCGACAAAGAACGGTCGCTCGAGTACAACATCAACACGGCCGGCATCCCGGTGCGGAAGGATGTGGCCGACGACCAGAAGTACAAGGAGTCCAACCCGACGTCCGAGTTCTTCTCCTCGCTGGTCGCCGTGACGAAGTTCCGACCCGCGACACCGGACTATCCGAAGATCTCGAACGGCATCCAGGTGGCGATGGAGTCTGTGATGACCGGGCAGTCCTCATCGTCCGAGGCCGCGAAAGTCTACGACGACACCGTCGTCGGGATCGTCGGTGAGGGCAAGACGCAAAAAGCGGCTCAGTAACCGTGGCTTCTACCCTCGACGCCGCCGCGCGTGGCCGGACCAGTCCGGTCCGGCCACCGCGCGAGCGGTCGAAGGAACGTTCGCGTGCCCAGGCCCGCCGCTCCCTCGCCCGGACTGTCCCCCTGGTGCCTGCCATCGGCCTGCTGGTGGTCTTCCTGCTCGGGCCCATCCTCTCTTCATTTCTATGGTTCGTTCACGAACATGTCGCTCACCGGCTCCGCGGCTGCGTCGAGCGAGTGGGTGGGGCTGCGGAACTACATCGACCTGTTCGAGAGCCCGGACTTCCCGGTCTCGGTCTGGCTGACCCTCGTCTTCCTCCTCGGCTCGGCCGTCATCGGCCAGAACGTGGTGGGGATGGCCCTGGCGCTGCTCATGCGCTCCGGCAGCCGCTGGGTCGGCGCGCTCGTCTCGACCTTTGTGGTGGGAGCGTGGGTACTGCCGGAGATCGTGGCGGCGTTCGCGTCCTACGCGTTCTTCAGCCAGCACGGCACGCTCAACGCCATCCTCGCTGTGTTCGGGATCACCGGGCCGTCGTGGCTGTTCGCCTTTCCGATGCTCTCGATCATCCTGGCGAACACCTGGCGCGGGACCGCGTTCTCGATGCTCGTGTACTCGGCGGCGTTGCAGGAGGTGCCGCCGGAGATCACCGAGGCGGCCGAGGTCGACGGTGCGAACGGCGCGAAGCGGTTCTTCCTCGTGACGCTGCCGATGATCCGCCGCAGCGTCTCGACCAACCTGATGATCATCACGCTCCAGACGCTCTCGGTCTTCACCCTCATCTACGTGATGACCGGCGGCGGCCCCGGCAACAAGAGCATGACCCTGCCGGTGCTCGCCTACCAGGAGGCGTTCAAGTTCTCCGAACTCGGCTACGGCACGGCGATCGCGACCATCCTGCTGCTCGTCGGCGCGGTCTTCGCGATCGTCTACGTGCGCGCGCTCAAGACGGAGGCGGACTCGTGAAACTGTCCTCGCCCAACGGCATCGCCCTGAAGTGGACGGCCAATGTCCTGCTCCTGCTCATCGGCATCGTATTCGTGCTGCCCCTCGTCTGGGTCGTGCTCGCCTCCTTCGACGGTGCTGCGACGCTCTCGGTCGCCTGGCCGAAAGAGTGGACGATAGAGAACTTCCACAAGGTGCTCACGCCCGAGCTGGCTTTCCTGCCGCTGTGGAACAGCCTCCTGCTCTCCGCGGGGTGCGCGATCGTCACCGTGGTCGTCGCCGTCCTCGCGGCGTATCCGCTGTCGCGCTACCGCAACCGGTTCAACCGGCCGTTCCTCTACGCCATCCTGTTCGGGATGTGTCTGCCGATCACGGCGATGATGGTGCCGGTCTACAGCCTGTTCGTGTCGCTGAACCTGATCGACTCGCTGGGCGGTACCATTCTCTTCATGGCGGCCTCGTCCCTTCCGATGGCGATCTGGATGACGAAGAATTTCGTCGACTCGGTGCCGATCTCCTTGGAGGAGGCGGCCTGGGTGGATGGCGCGTCCAGTATGAAGACGCTGTGGACAGTCGTTGTCCCCTTGGTGCGCCCCGGCATCGCCGTCGTCTTCATCTACGTGTTCGTGGCGGCGTGGGGCAACTTCTTCGTGCCCTTCGTGCTGCTGCTGAGCCCAGAGAACCAACCGGCCGCGGTGAGTATCTTCACTTTCTTCGGTCAGTACGGCGCGGTGGCGTACGGCCAGCTCGCCGCATATTCGCTTATCTACTCTGTTCCCGTCATCGCCCTCTATGTCATCGTCTCCCGCTCGCTCGGCGGCTCGTCCGCGCTCGCGGGGGCGGTGAAGGGCTGAGCTCCCCCGAGAAGGAGTTTTCCTTGTACCAGCACAACCAGCTCGCAGAGACAGGCTGCGGGTCGACCGATTCGTGCGCGAGCGTCTGACGCCCGCTCTCGAGCGCGCGGCCGTTCCGGTGACCGTCGAGGCGTGGGAGGCGCCGGATGAGCCGGTGCCGTTCGCGGAGGCTGCGGCGGCCGAGTTCGCGCCGTTCGCCGTCGGCCGTCCGTGGGGTACGGTGTGGTTCCGGGTCGCCGGGACGGTTCCGGCCGAGTGGGAGGCCGCGGCAGAGGATGTCGAACTGGTCGTGGACCTCGGGTTCACGGTGGGCCAGGCGGGTTTCCAGGCGGAGGGCCTGGTCTGGGCGACCGACGGGGCGATCCTCAAGCTTGGGTTCTAGCGGTTGTTGCAACATCTGGAGTTTCTAGGAGTTGCAAGGACCGTGTCCCGTTTAAGGCGCAGTGCGGGGAAGAGGAAGTACACCCAGGCGGAGCGTGAAGCCTTCTTCGTCATTTTCAAGGAGTCCAGGAGTACGACGATCGCGGCGAGGGAGCTAGGGTTCAACCCCGCGACGTGCGCGCAATGGGTTCGCAAGGCGGGCCTGGCTAGTCACGGCTACACCGGCGGCGGCATGAGCGCGCACCCATGCAAGGACGAGTACCTGGAGCTGCGGAGCAGCGGGCTCTCGCGCCGCGAAGCGGTGGGACGAGTCGGAATCAGCCCGAACACGGGATACCTCTGGGACAGTCGAACGGGCGACGCATTTATCCAGATGGTCGCGTGGTCGATTACAAAGACAGGGTGCCTGTCGTTGTTGATCCTGTTCAGCGGGCGTCGATGCGTTCGCTCGAAGCCGCACTCCACCCACGATTCCTCTCCCTGCAGGAGCGTGAGCTGATCCGGGACCTGACCAGGGCCGGCCTTTCGTTGTGTCGGGTCGCGGCCAAGCTTGGTCGCTCGGTGTCGACGATCAGTCGAGAGATTCGCCGGAATCAGCTTCCTGGAGAGGGCGGCTACCATCCATACGTGGCGCATCGGAAAGCGGCCAGCCGCCGACCGCGACCGAAAGCCACGAGGCTGGTCCGCAATCCGCAGCTGCGCAGTTACGTTCAACGGAAGCTGACGCTACGTTGGTCGCCGGAGCAGATCAGCCGGTCGCTGATCCGCGAGTTCCCCGGCGATGCGGAGATGCGCGTGGCGCACGAGACGATCTATCAAGCCTTCTACGTGCAGGGCCGTGGACAACTCCGCCGCGAGCTCACGATGGTGCTGCGGACCGGCCGGGCCAAGCGGAAACCGCATCGTTCTGGCGCCGCTCGCAGACATCGTTTCGCGGATCCGATGGTAATGATCTCCGACCGTCCCGCCGAAATCGAGGACCGCGCCGTTCCCGGACATTGGGAAGGCGACCTCATCATCGGCGGACACCGCAACAGCGCCATCGGCACCCTCGTGGAACGCTCCACCCGGTTCGTGATGCTGATCCATCTCCCCATCGATCGCACCGCAGAATCCGTCCGGGACGGACTGATCAGCGCCGTCAAGACACTCCCACGCGAACTCCGTCGCTCGATCACCTGGGACCAGGGCTCGGAAATGGCAGCTCACAAGTCGTTCACGATAGCCACCGACATCCCGGTCTACTTCTGCGACCCCGCGAGTCCCTGGCAACGCGGCAGCAACGAGAACACCAACGGACTCCTTCGCCAATACTTCCCCAAGGGAAAGGGAACAGACCTCGCCCGATTCACCGCAACCGACCTGACGAACGTCGCCCACGAGCTCAACACCCGCCCACGCAAAACGCTCGGCTGGGAAACCCCAGCCGAACGCCTCGCTAAACTACTCGCCAGCTAATCGTCGTGTTGCAACAACCACTGGAATCCGCCCAGGCGCTCGAGCTCTGCAACTCTTATGTCCGGCTCCACGCCGCTCCCGGGGAGTCCTTCGAGCTGTTCGTCGAAGCGGCGGCCAACCCGGATGTCGGCTCCGACTGGTCCTTCCGGCCCACTCTGGTCGGCCGCAAGTCCACCGCGGCGCAGGAGCCGATCTACACGCTCCGGCGAGTGGATGTCGTGCATCGCGACCGCGAGGTGTGGGAGCTGGTGCAGGACGTCTCCACGGTGCAGGAGCTCGACGCGGTTCTCCCCGAGACTTCTCCGCGCCGGGCGGCTCTGTTCGCTGCGCTGGAGGATGCGGTGGAGGCCGTCGATCCGTTCGCGGTCGCGAGCACCGCATCCCGTGGCCGCGCGTCGCTCGCCGGGGTGCTGGCCTCGCCCGCGGCGGCGACCGCCCACAGGGTGTTCGCCGTCGGGCACGCCCACATCGACTCGGCGTGGCTGTGGCCGGTGCGCGAGACGATCCGCAAGTGTGCGCGGACGTTCTCGAATGTGCTCGACCTGATGGACCAGGACCCGGACTTCGTGTTCGCCTGCTCGTCCGCCCAGCAGTTCGAGTGGATGCAGCGGTTCTACCCCGAGCTCTTCGAGCGCATCCGCCGCCGCGTCGCCGAGGGCCGGTTCGTCCCCGTGGGCGGCATGTGGGTGGAGTCGGACACGAACCTCCCCGGTTCGGAGGCGATGGCCCGTCGTGGAGGGCAAGCGCTTCTTTCAGGAGCAGCTCGGCGTGGAGCCGCTGGAGGTCTGGCTGCCCGACTCGTTCGGCTACTCGGGCGCGTTGCCGCAGATCGCGCGCGCGGCCGGGATGCAGAGCTTCCTCACGCAGAAGATCTCGTGGAATGAGGTGAACAAGTTCCCGCACCACACCTTCCAGTGGGAGGGCATCGACGGGATCCGGATCTTCACGCACTTCCCGCCGGTGGACACCTACAACTCCATTCTCTCGGGCGCGGAGCTGGCGCACGCCGAGCGGAACTTCGCGGACAAGGGCCGCGCGAACACGTCGCTGGTCCCCTTCGGCTTCGGTGACGGTGGCGGCGGGCCGACCCGCGAGATGGTCGCGGCTGCGAAACGCGCCGCCGACCTTGAGGGTTCGCCGCGCGTCCGGGTGGCCTCGCCGGCCGACTTCTTCGCGGCTGCGCGCGCCGAGTTCGATCCAGCGCCGGTGTGGGCAGGTGAGCTGTACCTTGAGTTCCACCGTGGGACGTACACCTCGCAGGTGCGCACCAAACAGGGCAACCGGCGAAGCGAGGCGCTGCTGCACGAAGCCGAACTGTGGGCGGCGACGGCCGCGGTCCGGACCGGGGTCGAGTACCCGGCTGAGGAACTCCGGGAGGCGTGGCGGACGGTGCTGTTGCAGCAGTTCCACGACATCCTGCCCGGTTCGTCGATCGGCTGGGTTCACGATCAGGCTGTCGAGAACTACGCGCTGGTCGCACGGTCGCTGGAGGGGATCATCGACCGCTCGCTCTCGGCGCTGGGCGGCGGATTCCGGCTGATCAACGACCGCATCGCGGTGACGGTGGACGCCGACGGCCTCATCCCCTCGATCGTGGATGCGGCGACCGGCCGCGAGGTCCTGCCACCCGGGTCGCGCGCCAATCTGCTCCAGCTCTTCCGGGACACCCCCGTCCAGTGGGACGACTGGGATGTCGATATCGACTATCGCCTCTCCGGCGAGGACCTCACGGTGCTGGAGTCGATGGAGGTCGCCGCCCATTTCCGGGTCTTCTCTGGCGCGAGGGACGGGGATATCACCGAAGCGGAGTATGCCGAGGCAGAACGGCTCGTGCGGGAGAAATTCGGCACCGACGAGTGGCTCTATCGCGTGCCTTGATGCGGGTGCCGTCAATTCGTGAATCCGCTGTGAACCTGCCGAGACCTGCAGGGAATCTCCGTTATCCTTGATGAGTGGATTTCTGGGTCCTGATCGCGGTCGGAGCGATCGTGGCTGCAATCGTCGTGGCCGTGAAGCTGGGTTTCATCGACCTCTCGGACAAGTCCCGCCGTGGCTCGGGGACTATCAGCGGTGCGGTTGGCGGCTCGTTCGACGAGATCTTCGCACCGGCTCGGCACGAGGCCCAGCAGGAGCTGGACCGGCACTCGCTGCTGCCTGCGCCGGCGCCGCTTGCCGGTGGCGAGGGGGGCACAGGCCTCTGGGAGGGCGGCAAGATCCGCCTCGACCTCGGTGCGGCCGGCCGCGGTCAGCGCGCCGAGGGCCGCACGCCCGGCGACTCGGGGCGCGCCCGCCTCCCCCCATCGCGGCGGTACACCCGGGGCTAGGGTGTACCCGGCTACCACCAACCTGACGGCCGGGCCTGGCTAGGTGTGATGTCCAGGGAGGTTGTTGTCGATTCTGCTAATGGGTGGGGCTCTGATGGCGGAGTGGTGCTGGTGATGATTGTAGAAGTGGGGCCAGCCGGGGAGTGCTTCTCGTCGTTCGGCCTCTGAACCATAGAACCGGGCGTAGGCCCAGCCGTCGGCGAGTGTGCGGTGGAAGCGTTCGATCTTCCCGTTGGTCTGTGGTCGGTATGGTCGGGTCTTCTTCGCCCTGATCCCGAGCTCTGTGCAGGCGTCTCGCCAGGCGTAGGACTTGTAGGCGGAGCCGTTGTCCGAGAGGACGAGTTCGACGCTGACATCCCGGTCGGCGAACCAGGCGACAGCACGCCGCAGGACACCGATCGCGGTGTCCGCCTTCTCGTCGGAGCAGATCTCGGCGTAGGCGACGCGGGAGTGGTCGTCGATGATCGTGTCCCACTCGACCGGAACGCCGTGACACCCGGAGGATGCCCCAGCCGAGCGCCACGGACACCTGCCACGGCGTCGCGAGCGTGATGCCCCAGGCTCCGGCGTCCAGCTGGCGCTGCCAGAGCTCGCGGTTCATCGTGGTCTTGCCGTGCGGCGCGATGCCGACACTCAGCGGCCTCGCGGCACCAGGCCGCCATCGTCGTGAGATTGTGGGCGACCGCCGCTTCGCTGAGAGTGACCAGCGGAGTCGGGAATCCGGCGAGCGGCGGCCGACGCTCGCCGAGGGCGGCGACATCGACGGCGGCGTAGCCGAGCGGGGCGGCTTTGTACTCCTCCACACTGTTCCTTCGGTGTGTTGCGCATGTTGCAATGCTCGTTGCATATAGTGTTCCCTCCTGTATAGCATGATTCCGTACGAATCGCGAAAGGGGAGCCGGTATGGAGGCGACCGCCGAACAGCCGAGAGCCGGAGTGCCAAGAACGGGACTTCTGGCGACCATCGGCGAAGCGATGGTCGTGCTGTACCCGGAGGACCGCCGCCCGCTGGCCGAAGCGCACACTTACGCCTCCGCTGTGGGCGGAGCAGAGTACAACGTGGCGACCAGCCTCGCCCGCCTCGGTCTGCCGACCGCTTGGATCTCACGGCTCGGAGCGGACGGTCTGGGCGACCGCATCCTCAAGACCGCCAACGAGGCGGGGGTCGACACCTCCGCCGTGGAACGCGACGAGCTGCGCCCGACCGGCCTGTACCTCAAGGAGACGAGCGACGGGCCCGACGGCGTCCGCACCCGGATGCGCTACTACCGCCGGGACTCCGCTGCGGCGGCCCTCTCGAACGGTCTGCTGCGCTCCGCTCCGGCCGCCGATCTCCTCGGCCGGGCCTCGATCGTCCACACCTCTGGGATCACCCCCGCGCTGTCGGCATCCGCCGCCGAGGCGATGAGCGACCTGCGCTCGGCCATCGGACCGCAGACGATCGTGAGCGTCGACCTCAACCACCGGCCCTTGCTCTGGGCCGGCCGCGAAACCGAACCGCTGGACGCCCTGATCGGCCAGGCGGACATCCTGCTCCTCGGCCGCGACGAAGCCGAGGCTTACGCGGGCCACGCCGACCCCGAGCGTTTCTTCGCCGCGAATCCCCGCCTCGGCGTCCTGGTGGTGAAGGACGATGCACGCCGTGCCTCGGTGTACCGGCGAGACGGCGGCGAGACGCACGTCCCCTGCCTCACGGTGGAGGTCGTCGAACCCGTCGGGGCCGGCGACGCCTTCGCCTCCGGCTTCCTGTGCGGTCTCGCCGAAGGGCGCGACGACGCCTCCGCGCTGCGGCTCGGGCACGCCCTCGCCGCGCTCACCCTGATCGGGCACGGCGACCGGCCGCTCACCGTCCCGGACAACGCCCAGCGCGACCGGATCGCCGCCGTGCCGGAGACCGAGTGGGCCGGCTGGAGCGTCCGCCCGGGTGAAATCCCGTGGAACGGGGCGTGAGCCAATCCGTCGGGCGGGCGCTCGACCTGCTCGACCTGGTCTCAAGCGGAGTCGCCACCCTGGACGCGATGGCCGCCGAGATCGGCGTCCACAAGTCCACCGTGCTGCGCCTGCTGCAGACGATGGAGCAGCGGGGCTATGTGGGGCGCGACAGCAACCACCGCTACCACATCGGCCGCACCGTTTTCGCGCTCGCGTCGGCGGCGCAGGAGTCGCAGGATGTCCGGGCCACGGCGGCTCCGCACCTCCGCGCCCTCGCCGCCGAGACCGGTCAGACCGTCCACCTCGCCACCTACGCGGACGGCGTCGTGACCTACATCGACAAGATGGAGTCGCGTCAGCCGCTGCGCATGTACTCGCGGGTCGGTCTCCCCGCGGCGCTGCACGCGACCGCCGTCGGTAAAGTGCTGCTCAGCGCTCTGGACCCGGCCGAACGCCAGAGCATCGCCGCCGGTGTGCCGTACGAGCGCTACACGGATCGCACGATCGCGGGACCGGACGAGTTGCTCGCGGAAGTCGCCCGCACGGCCGGGCGCGGCTGGGCGGAGGACCACGAGGAGCACGAGACGTTCATGAACTGCGTCGGCGCGCCTGTGTTCGGACCGGATGGCCGCATCGCCGCGGCGGTCTCCCTCTCCGTGCCGAACGTCGTGCTGCCCTACGCGGACGTGCTCGGCCTGCTCCCGGCGCTGCTGGACACGACCGCCCGGATCTCCGCAGAACTCGGCGCGCACCCCGACGACCTCCCGCAACCCGTTCTCCCGCCCTCCGACCTCCCCCGCTGAAAGGAAACACCATGACCGACCGCATCGCCCTCTCCACCACCGACGCCCCCGCGCCCGCGCACACCTTCTCGCAGGGAGTGAAACGCGGACCCTTCGTCCAGGTCTCCGGACAGGGCCCGGTCGACCCGGTCACGAACGAGTACCTCCACCCCGGCGATGTGCGGGCTCAGACGGTCCGGACGCTGCAGAATGTGGAGGCCATCCTCGCGACCGGCGACGCCACCTTCGACGACGTCATGATGCTGCGCGTCTACCTGACGACGCGCGACGACTTCGCGGCCATGAACGAGGCGTACGGCGACTTCGTCGGATCTCGGGTCACCACCGGTGTGCTGCCCTCTCGCACGACGGTGTTCACCGGACTGCCGCGCGAGGATATGCTGGTGGAGATCGACGCGATCGCCCTCACCGACTGAATTCGCGACGGCCCGGCCCGCCGTCCTCCACGCGGCGGCGGCCCGGCCGTTCTCGAACGGCACGAGTCCGCTGCGTCCCGGACTGCGCGACACCCCAGGTGGTACGTTTCGCTTGTGAGCCGAATCGTCGCCGTGGCGCCCGTTCTCCCCGCTCGGTCGTACGGCCAGGGCGAGATCACCGCAGCGCTGCTCGGGATGATCACCGACGACCCGGCCCGGCAGGCGGTGATGCGTCGCATCCACGCGGCCAGCGGCGTGGAGAGCCGCAGTCTCATCATGCCGCTGGAATGGTACCGCTCGCTCGCCTCCTTCCGGGAGGCGAACGACTTCTTCATCGCCGAGGGCGCCTCCCTCGCTGCGCGCGCCGTGACCCAGGCGCTCGAGACCGCAGGCCTGACCGCCACCGATGTCGACTACCTGCTCTTCACCTCCGTGACCGGCATCGCCGCCCCCTCCATCGACGCCCAGCTGGTCCAGCGGCTCGGGATGCGCTCCGACATCAAGCGCCTGCCGAGCTTCGGACTGGGCTGTGTCGCGGGCGCCTCCGGGCTGGCCCGAGTGAACGACTATCTGGCCGGGCATCCCGAGGAGATCGCCGTCCTGCTCTCGGTCGAACTCTGCTCGCTCACGGTGCAAGCCCGGGACGACTCGATGGCCAACATCGTCGCAAGCGGCCTCTTCGGCGACGGGGCCGCAGCCGTCGTCGTGGCCGGGGACCGCCGCGCCGCCCGGCTGGGCCTCCCCGGGCCGGAAATCGTCGACACCCGCAGCCGCATCTACCCGGACACGGCGGATGTGATCGGCTGGGACATCGGCGGCACCGGCTTCCGGATCGTCCTCAGCGCCGGTGTTCCGGAGGTGATCGACCGGCACTTCGCCGACGACGCCCGCGGGCTTCTCGCCGCGCACGGGCTCACCGAGAGATGTCGCCGCGTGGGCCGCGCATCCCGGCGGACCGAAAATCCTGGAGGCGTTCTCACGGGCTCTCGACCTGCCCGACGGCGCGCTCGCTCGCACGGGTCGGCAACCTGTCGTCGGCAGCGGTGCTGCACGTCCTCGCGGAGCAGCTGGACGCCCACCCGCCGGGCACGGTCGGGCTGCTGTTCGCCCTCGGTCCGGGGGTCACGAGTGAGCTGGTGCTGCTGCGCTGGGCGGCGGGGGACGCCGCCGGGGCGGGCGGCCCCAGGCTCCCCGCGAGCGGGGCAGCCGCATGATCGGGGCGGCGCCATGATCGCGTATTGCCTTCTCATCCTCGCCACCGGCGCCGAGCGTCTCGCGGAACTCGTCGTCTCCGCCCGCAACGCACGCTGGTCTTTCGCCCGCGGCGGTGTCGAGTTCGGCCGCCGCCACTTCCCGCCGATGGTGGCCCTGCACACCGGCCTGCTGCTCGCCTGCTTCGCCGAGGCGTGGTTCCTCGACCGGCCGTTCCTGCCGTGGCTGGGCTGGCCGATGCTCGCGCTCGTCCTCGCCAGTCAGTCTCTCCGGTGGTGGTGCATCGCCGCACTCGGACCGCGCTGGAACACCCGCGTCATCGTCATCCACGACCTCCCGCTCGTCGCGCGCGGGCCTTACCGCTGGCTGAAGCATCCCAACTACCTCGCGGTCGTGGTCGAGGGATTCGCGCTTCCGCTCGTGCATTCCGCGTGGATCACCGCACTCGCGTTCACGGCGCTGAACGCCGTCCTGCTTGCCGGCTACCGCATCCCCTGTGAGAACAGCGCTCTCGCGGACGTCGTCCGTGGCACGACCGTGAGCGATGCCGGCCTGATCGTCGTCGGCGGCGGACCGGTGGGGCTCGCCTGCGCGATCGAAGCCCGCCTGCTCGGGATGGATGTGCTGGTGGTCGAACCGCGCAGCGCGCCGATCGACAAAGCGTGCGGCGAGGGTCTCATGCCCGGCTCCCTCGCCGCACTGCACCGCCTCGGCGTCGACCCGCCGGGGCGGACCCTCGCCGGTATCGCCTACCTCGATGCCGCTTCGCGAGCCGAGCACCGGTTCAAGGAGCGTCCTGGGCGCGGTGTGCGGCGGACCGCGCTGCACTCGGCCTTGGCCGCGCGCGCCGCCGAACTCGGGACTCACACACTCCACGATCGTGTCACCGGCGTTACGAGCGCCTCCTCGGGAACGATGCTCACCCTCGGGCGCGAGCGCTCCACGCTCTCGGCGCCCTGGGTCATCGCCGCCGACGGCCTGCACTCGCCACTGCGCCGCCTGCTCGAACTCGGCGGACGCCCCCAGCCGGAGTCCCGCCGTCGCTTCGGCGTCCGCCGCCACTACACCGTCGAACCGTGGACCGATCTCGTGGAAGTACACTGGTCCCCCACCGCGGAGGTGTATGTGACTCCCGTGGACGATCGCACCATCGGCGTGGCGGTTCTCGGGCCCCGCCCCCTCGACCAGGAAGCCATCATCAGCACCGTTCCGGCTCTTGCCGCTCATTTGGATGGCGCGCCGCCTGCCAGCGATCCGCGCGGTGCGGGCCCCCTGCTGCAACGCTCGCGTACACGCACCTCCGGTCGCGTGCTCCTCGTCGGAGACGCCTCGGGATACGTCGACGCCCTCACCGGAGAGGGGATGCGCGTCGGCTTCGCACAGGCACGCGCGGCCGTCGCCGCCATACGTTCAGGGGATTCCAGGCAGTACGAACGCGCCTGGCGAACCAGTACGAAAGACTTCAGAACACTGACCACCGGACTCGTCATCGCGGCCCGTTCGCGGCTCCGGCCGCGCATCGTCCCGACCGCCGCCGCAAGGCCCGCGCTGTTCGGCGCGATCGTGGAACGATTGTCACAGTAATAACACCCGACACTCGAAAGGGTGACTTTTTCTGGAACAACCCGTATAGTATCTGGAACTAGACATTACCACATGCAATATTTTGCGAGGTCCCCCATGAATCCGAACACAGAGGCGATTACGGTAGTCGAGTCACCGGCGTCTGCCGCGCCCGCGTCGTCGGAATTCCGCGTCGCGCCAACCACCGTCGCGGGCACGACGACGACGGCAAAGAGAACGACGATCACCTTCTATCTGAGCGAAGGGCTCAGAAACAGGGCGCGCGCCGCCTACCGCTCCACGTCCTTCGAGGAGAAGGACAGCAGCTGGTCCGAGATGCTCAACAAGGCTCTCCTCGCCGAGGTCGAACGCCGCGAAGCCGCCTACAACGACGGCGAGAAGTTCACCGGCACCGACGAGCCCCTCTCTCCCGGAAGGCCCATCGGGTTCTGACGGGTACTGGACGTCCCGCTGTGGCCCCCCGTCACCCCCACTGCGACACACACTGCTGACAGCAACGCGGAGCCCAACCCGAACGATGGCTCGCCCCCACGGCTCGCCGATATCGCTGCCCTCCGCGCGACGGCCGAAGCACACTCGGACGATCGACGGTCCGCTCTGGTGCGCGGGGAGTTCCAGGGCGTATAACGGTGGCATGGCCGACGCGATCACGATCTGGATCGACCGCTATCGGCGCGCCTGGGAGTCGAACGACCCCGAGGACATCCGGTACCTCTTCACCGAGGACGCGAGTTACCGCACGGAGCCGTTCGCGGAACCCTGGGTCGGCCACCTCGAAATCGTCGAGGGCTGGCTGGACGCTCAGGACGATCCCGGAGCGGCCGAGTTCGGCTGGCGGCTGGCCGGCAAGGACGGATCGACCTACTTCGTGGAAGGCGTGACCGACTACCGCGACGGTCCGACCTACAGCAACCTGTGGGTGATCGCGCTGGCTCCGGACGGGCGCGCCGAGGAGTTCACAGAGTGGTGGATGGAGCAGGAGGTGTAGGCGCTACAGCCAGCCCGCCCAGCCACAGTCCCAGCCCCGCTGCGCCCAGCGCGAGAAACATCATCCCGACGCCGGTTAACAGAGCTGCCCGGTACTGCCGCTGCTGTGCGAGCCTCACGGCCTCGTAGCTCGCGGTCGAGAACGTCGTGTATCCGCCGATGAACCCGGTGCCCAGGATCGCCCGCCACTCCGGCGGCAGCCCGTGCCCGAGCGCGAGCGCCGTCACCAGTCCGAGCACGAAGGAGCCGGTGACGTTGATCGCCGTCGTGCCCAGGGGAAAGCTCACGGGCGCCCGGCTGCGCAGCACACCGTCGAGGACGAGTCGCGCGACCGCGCCGAGCCCACCGGCGATCGCGACCGCCAGCACGACCAGCGGCGTCACGCGCTCACCCCGCGGCGGCATCCGATCGCCGCCCCCAGCGCGATTCCCGCGAGGTATGCGGCGGCCCCGATCGCGATGGTCGCGGCCGCGTACAGGATGCCGCCGCCCACGTTCGACGCGACGATCAGCCCATCGGTGTCCACCGCGAACGCGCTGTAGGTCGTGAACCCGCCGAGAACTCCGGTGCCGGCGAAGAGGCGCACATCCCGACGTCGCCCCTCATCGGGACCGCGCAGCGCCAGCGACTCGAGCAACCAGCCGAGGACGAACGCGCCGATGACATTGATCACAAACGTGATCACCGAGATGACCGCGACCGTCGGCGCCGCCGCCGAGAGCAGAGCGCGGGCGGCCGTGCCGAGAGCGCCGCCGACGAAGACGAGCAGCATGGAACGCCCGTGCAAGTGAACGGGAAACGAGGACCTCCTGGACAAACAGATTCCACCCTTCGGAGAGAAGCGCAGGAACTATCAGCGGCCATCACGGTTCGGTCAGCGCCCCGGCGAGATCCATCGCCGCAGAGCCACTATACCGGTCGGCCCTCCCACGGCAGCTTCTCACCGCCGGAGATCGGGGCCAGCGGCACCACGACCACGGGCCGGTGCTGCCGGTGCGCGAGGTGCGCGGCGACGTAACCGGTGAAGAACTCGCGCACGCTGCCGCAGAGGCCGGCCTCGCGGGTCCCGACCACGATGTAGCGGGCATCCACCTCGTCCGCGAGACAGGCCAGCGCCCAGGCGGGGTCGCCCGCAAGCTGCCGCAGGGCGAACGGGACGCGGCAGCCCTCCAGAGTCTCCCGGATGCGCTGTTCCAGCTCCGCGTCGAACGCCTCCTCGCCGGCCTCGGGAAGGTCCGGGTCGAACGGCAGCGCGACAACGGTGCCGTCCACGCCGTTCGGCACGAGGTAGCGGGTGGGATCGACATTTGCGCAGACCAGCGGAACGCCGAGGTCGCCGGCGAGCCGGGCGGCCTGCTCCAGGACTATCACGGGCTGACCGGGGACGACCGCCACGACGATGACGCCGGAACCGGCGCTGCCTTTGCCGCTCATACCCCTAGTGTGTACCATTCGCGGCCGGCTGGCCGGGCCCTTCCTGTGGCCGCGGTGCTGGGGTACGGTCGGGCGGTGGGGAGACGGCCACGGGAAGGAAGCCGAGATGACCGACCGGCCGACGGCGATCGACAGGAAAGCCGCGCTCCCCCGCGAACGACGGTACACGACACGAGGGCTACGCTCGCTTCCCACACTAATGAAGGCCGCGCTGGACCAGCTGAAGCGCCTCGCCTCCGCCGAACTCGCGCTGTTCAAGGCGGAGATGGCCGCGAAGGCGAAAGCCGCCGGGATCGGCGCGGGGCTTCTCGCCGGCGCGCTGGTCTTCGCGTTCTTCGCAACCGGGGTGCTCATTGCCGCGGCAGTGCTCGCTTTCGCACTCATCGTTCCCGGCTGGCTGGCTGCGCTGATCGTGGCGGGCCTCCTGATCGCGGTCGCCGCGCTCGCGGCGCTGGTCGGCCGCGCTGCTCTGAAGCGTGGGCTGCCGCCGGTGGCAGACGACATCGGCTCCGAACTGAAGGCCGACGCGCAGGCACTGAGAAAGGAGAGCGTCCGTGAGCCCGGCCAAAGGAATCAACACACTCAAGCTGGAGCTCGAGGAGACCCGGGAGGAACTCGCGGGAACCCTCGACGACCTCTTCGCGACACTCAACCCGCGCGTGCAGATCCGCTCGCACCCGATGGTTGCGATGGTCCTGTTCGCCGGGTTGCTCGGCGGAGCGGCAACGCTGCTGTACCAGAGCGTCGCGCGTGAGCGCTGATCGGCCGCGGACCGCGGTTCCGCACGGGCGGCTGCCCTGGGGCCACATCCTGAAGCGCACCCTCCGCTCGTTCGGCCGGGACGCCTGCACCGACCTCGCCGCGGGCCTCACATACTTCGGCGTTCTGGCGCTCTTCCCGGCGCTCATCGCACTGGTCAGCGTCCTGGGTCTGGTCGGACAGAGCAAGACCGGGATCGACGCGCTGTTCGGGATGGCCGACCAGCTGGCGCCCGGGATGCTGGATGTCGCTCACGGTCCGATCGAAGCGCTCTCCACCTCGCCGGCGACGGGCTGGGGTCTGGTCATCGGCATCGTGGGCGCCCTCTGGTCGGCGTCCGGGTACGTCGGTGGCTTCGGCCGCGCGCTCAACCGGGTCTATGGCGTCGAGGAGGGCCGCTCGGCGTTCGTTCTGCGACCGGTCCAGCTGGGTGTGACCGTCGCGGCGGTGGCACTGGTGGCGATCGTGGCCGTCGTGCTGGTGGTGTCCGGTCCGATCGCCCGCACAATCGGCGGGGCGATCGGGCTGGGTGATGCGGCGCAGACCGCGTGGGAGATCCTGCGCTGGCCGGCCGTGGCCGTCGCGCTGGTCGTTCTGGTCGCCCTGCTCTACTCGGCGACGCCGAACGTGAAGCGGCCCGGGTTCCGCTGGTTGACCGCCGGGTCGTTCACGGCGATCGTCCTGCTCGGCGTCGCCTCGGTCCTGTTCGCTTTCTACGTCGCGAATGTCGGCAGCTACGACAAAACCTACGGCGCGCTCGCCGGCGTCATCGTATTCCTGCTGTGGATCTGGATCGCCAACGTCGCGCTCCTCCTCGGCGCCGAACTCGACTCGGAGATCGAGCGCGCGCGCCAACTGATCGCGGGCGAAGAGGCGGAGCGCCGGCTCCTCCTGCCGCTGAAGTCCGACGCGGCGATCGCGAAGGCACGGGATGCCGAGGCCGGCGAGATCCTCGCCGCCCGCGAGATCAGGCGGCGCTCCCGCGGCAGCGTATCTGGGCAGACCCGTTCGACGCGGACGGCTGAGGGGAACCGCTAGCCGTAGCGGAGCGTCGCGCCCTGAGCCTTGAGGAAGTCGATGTGCAGATGATCGCAGGAGTCGCTGAACGGCTGGAAAGCACCGAGGCGGATCGAGGGACGGCACTCGATCTGGCCGAGGCCGGTTCCGGACGGGACCAGCGGGTCCAGGATTTTGATGAGCTGGATGGACTTCGCATCGCCGCCGGTGAGCGGTGAGCCGTTGAGGAGGTAGAAGTCGAGGGCGTGGCCGCCGCCATCCGTGTAGTGGGCGGACTCTGTTCCCGCGCCCTCGATCTGACCGGTGCAGCGACGGTTGATGTCGCTGACGCCCGCCTGAGCGAAGTGGTCGAGCGCGATGGAGATGGCCTGGAGCACACGGTAGTCGACACCGCAGCCGGGGACAGCCTTGCCTGCGGCGAGGTTCGCGATCTCCGGGAGGTGGTTCGGCGTCGAACCGACCAGACGACCGGAAGCCACAGCGCCCATGAGCTGAATGGCGAGCGCCTGGACGCTCGGCGAGACGGTGCTGTTTGTGGTGGAGGTCAGCGTCTGCGGCGCCTCCGAGATGCCGAGGGTGTCGCGGGAGACGAGCTGGGCAGCCGTGTCCCCGCCGGCGAGCGTTTGCACGGCGAGCGCGGTGCGGGCCGCGCCGACGGCCGAGCCTTCGCCGGTCGTGGCGTAGGCGGGCAGCGCGGCGGTTCCGAAGAACGCGGCCAGAGCGAGGACGACGACCGTCTTGGAGCTCCAGCGGCGGGTGCGCGAAGGGGGATGAGCCGGTTGCGACGCACTGACACGCCGCGGCCCGGCCACCCGGGCAGCCTTGCGGGACGGGAGCGCAGCCGCTGCTGTCGCGACGGCGGGCGACAGCGTCGCGACGAGGCGCTCACGAACGGGGCGTCCACGTCCCTTGGCGCGCTCGGCCGCCCGTGCGGTGCGACGGCTGAACGACTCGGGAGCCGCGGGTGCGACGGCGGGGATCGCCGGTGCGCCGGTGGCCGCGTGCCCAGCAGGCTCAGCAGCCTCTTCGAGCGCAGCGATCAGATCCTCAGCCGAGGCGGCGTGCTGAACCGGGGCGGCGATCAGCGGATTCCGCTGGCCGGCATCCCTCCTCACGGGTCCGCGAAAACCGCGGCGAGGCCGCAGAGATTCCGGTGACTGGGGCAATCGGCTTCCTGAGGGCGGTTCAGAGGAAAGCACCGAGCGGAGCGGAGTGCTTCGCATCCCTTTCTACCGCATTCGCCTGGGCGTTGTCTCTATGCAAACGAATGCGTCCGGATCGGAGAAGCCGGCGAGGGGCGCTTCGCACATGTTCGGGTCACGCAGAAGCGCCCATCCCGGTGGTGTCGGATCGCTGGATTCCGATAAAAAGAAAATACCGATGCTCACGCATCCAGTCCGGAGCGGGTACGGCTGATACGACACAGCGGCGACCGCGAAGGGCTAGGGGATGGCGACCGCCAACTCAACGCGCCCCGCCTCTTCGCGGAGCACGACCGCGCCGTGCTCCGCGAGCTGACGGAGTCCGATCCCCGGCCCCGCCTCGGTGAGCACGCCCCCAGAGGTGACGACCACAGCGACACCGGCTGGCCCCTGCGGTCGGACCTCCAGGGTGACCTGGGTTCCGTCCCCATGCCGCACAGCGTTCGCCAGGCCCTCCGAAATCGCATCGACCACGGTCTCCGCCCGCACCGGATCGCGCAGCCGATCCCAGACCTCGGCGCCGATCTCCACCCGCAGGGAGATGGCCGACCCCCAGCTCTCCACCAGCGCGGAGATCCGCTCGGCGGGGTCCGGCTCCGGACGCGGCACGAGCAGTTCGGCGCGAATGCGTTCAACCACGGCGCGCAGCTCGCCGGAGGCGTCCTCTCCGTCACTGGTCCCGAGCGCGAGCGCCGCAGCGATCAGCTCCGCCTGCACACCGGAGTGCAGCAGGCGCGCGAGCGTGGACCGCTCGTGATCGTAGGCGGCGCGCAGCTCGGCGGCCGTCCCCACCTTGAGCTGGACGGCTGCCTCCAGCTCGCCCTGATCCTGCCGGATGCGGGACGAGAGCGAAGCGACGAGCGAGACCCCGAGGCCGAAGATCGCATACGTCCCCGCCTCGAACCAGACGAGCCGCGGGTGGGTGCCGATGCCCTGCACGACCAGCATCATCGTGGCCGCGAGCAGCGTCCCGATCGCCAGGTAGCCGAGCAGCAGCACAACGATCCGCAGCGCCGGCGCGGTCGCCTCGACCAGCCAAGCGAGCAGGTTGTTGCCCACCCACACTGCCACCAGCCCCGTCCCGAGCAGCAGAACGGACCCCGGCCCGAACAGCTGCAGTCCGAACGGCGTGACCAGCGCCGTGTAAACGAGCGCGAGCAGGAACGGCGGAGCGGCGTGCAGATGCCCCAGCACGGAAGCGCCCCAGTCGCGGCGGCGCACCCGGATTTCCCCTTCTCCCGGCGCCGGCGCCGGCTCTGCACTGTCGTAGAGCCGGTGGCTCGCCGGCCGGACGACCTGCTCGGCGAGGCCGCGCAGCAGCCGCGCCGCATCGGGAGGGCTGATGCCGTCCTGCTCCGCCGTGTCAGCCGCCTCCTGTAGATGGTCGAGCACCGCTTCCACCGCCGAGTGGCGCAGCTCGCGGAAACGCTCTACGGCGCGCTCCGCGTCCACCGCCGATGCCCGCTGAGCAGCGCGGAGCCGTCGGTAGACACCCAAGTGGTCGCGCACAAGGTCGACGACGACGGCGATCAGCGCGAAAAGCGTGACGGTCATGACGCTGCTGATCAGGATGCGGCCTTGCAAATTCCCGGGCTGCACGTCGATGTCGAGCACCGCCCCAGACACGAGAAAGAGGAGCGGCCGCAAAACGCCGATCGCCGCGAAGATCAGGAAGACGACCAAGACGCGCACCCAGCCACGGATCACCCGCAGCACGGCGTTCCCCTCGAGCAGCAACGCGCCCACGACCGCATGGACCAGCGACGCCACAGCCGTGACGGCCCAAGCGTCGCCGGTGACGTACTGAAGCCCAGACATCACGGTCAGCGCGAAGGGCACCGTGACCAGCCAGGTCCACCAGGTGATCGCAGCGGGACCCGTCGCCCGGGCGATGAGCCGACGGGCACGCACAGCGCCAAGCTTTCTCATAGGCCGCTGCCGGCGTCCCCGAAGGTCAGCGTGTACAGAGTGGCGGCAGCGAAACGCGGGGCGGTCCGTTCGCCGGCGGACAGTCCGAGCGTCTGGAAGACGCGCTCCACGCTCTTCTCCACGGCGCGCACCGAGACACCGCGGCGGCGGGCGATCTCCGCGTTGGTCAGACCCGCGGCGAGCAGCCGTGTGGTCTCCAGCTGAGCGGGGCTGAGCCGGAGGAGGACGGCTTGCGCACCGGTACGAGGCTCGACGCGCGAGACCGGACGGTCCGCGAGAACCGAGTCGGCCGCATCCACCAGCTCATCGACGGAGTCGATCGCGGCCTTGTTGACGAACGAAGCTCCCTCGACCGTGCCCCTCTCTGCGGCGGCGGCGGCCTCGCGCGACAGATTGGAGAGGAACAGGACAGCGATGTGCGGCGCTCGCTCGCGGAGGATGGTCGCCAGCTCGACGCCGTTGGGCCGCACCCTGAGATCGATGTCGGTCACGAGAAGGTCCGGGTCGAACTCGTCGGCGGAGGCGAGCGCTTCGGCGGCGGAGCCGAACGAGGATGCCTCGAAGCCGCGCTGACGGAAGGCATCGGCGACGAGCGAGCGCATCAGGGCATGGTCCTCCACCACCAGCACTCTCCTGCGCCACACTTCCGCCACCACGCTCGCCACACTAGCCCGGCTGGGGGAAACGCGCTGCCTCCACTCCCCACCCCTTTTCGGGTCCGGCGAGCGCAACGGGATCGTGCGCAGGCGACCCGCCCCGGACATGACACGGCCCGGGGCGGGGCGGCTCACCCGCGGCTGAAACGCAGGGTGACGAGTTCGAAGGGACGGGGGGTGAGCGTCGCTTCCGCGGCGCCGAGCTCGCGTTCGAGCAGGTCGGTGCGCTGAATCCCCCGGTGCGGAAATCCCGCCGCGACCGTCGTCGTCGCGCGGGCTCCGCGGGACTCGTAGAGATGCACGATGACGTCCCCCGAACCGTCCTCGGCCAGTTTGACCGTCTAGATCACCGCGGCAGACGAACTCGAAACCGCCAGCGGCTCCACCCCGACCGTCGCCGGGCGCGGCGGGAGGTTCAGCCGGTAGCCCTGCTCGATGGCGGTCTCCACCCCTCCGACGACGATCGCGCTGCGCAGGGTGTGCTCGCCCTGGTCGGTCTCCGGATCGGGGAAGACCGGAGCGCGCAGCAGTGTCTGCCGCACCAGAGAGTACGTGCCGCCGCCCTCGCGCTCATGAAGGGTGATGTCATGGCCATATGTGGCGTCGTTCGCGATACCCACCCCGAAACCGCTCTCGCCGACATGCACCCAGCGGTGCGCGCTCGTCTCGAAACGGGCGACATCCCAGCTCGTATTGGTGTGGGTAGGGCGTTCCAGGTGGCCGAACTGGATCTCGGAGCGGGCCGAGGCCGTGTGGACGTCCACGGGGAAGGCGAGCTTCAGCATCCGCATCAGCTGCGTGCTGCGCATCGCCCAGGGCTCGGCCACGGCGGCGATCGTCATCACGGCCGGCATCATGCAGCCGGTCGTCATGGCCGGGGACTTCTCGCAGCCGCAGCTCGCGCTGATCGGCATCGCCATCGCGGCCGGCTCCATCATCCTCTCGCATGTCAACGACGGCGGGTTCTGGATCGTGCAGCGCTACTTCAACATGACGGTTCCGCAGACGCTGCTGACCTGGACGGTGCTGGAGACCATCCTCTCGATAGTCTGCTTCGGGATGGTCGCGCTGCTGTGGGTGTTCGTGGCCTGAGGCGCGCGCCCGTAGCCGGGTGCCGGAAAAGGGAGGAAACTCCCGCCCATCGAGGCGGAGTGTCCTCCCTTTTCCGGCACAGCTGGGGGTCGGGGTGGCGCGGTGTGGGGGTCAGCCCTGGGCGGTGCGCACGACCGCGACCAGCGGCTCGTACAGCGCGTCGCCCGGCTCGACGCCCATGACCTCGGTCACGATGCCGCCAGGCTCCGTCTTTCGCAGCAGCTGCTGCAGCTCGGCGCTCTGGCTGTCCCCGGGCAGGTCGAAGCGGAGCGCCGCCCCGACCGCGGCGAGAAGGGCGGAGGGGGCGCCGCCGACGTACCGGGCGTAGTCGGAGGCCGGGCCGATGAAGCGGTCGTTGCGCCCGAGCTTTCGCAGCGGCTCGCGGCCGACGCGGGTCACCTCGTCCACCAGGTGCGGATTGCGGAACCGGTTCAGGATCTTCGCGCGGTACTCGGCGAGCTCCTCCGGGTCGAGGCCGTGCTTCGCGGTCAGCGCAGCGGAGGTCTCCTCCAGCACCGCCTCCACCGTCGCCAGCACCGACGGCTTGGCGATGGCTTCGCTGATCGTGGCCGCACCCTCCAGAAAGCCGGTGTACGCCGTGGTCGCGTGGCCAGTGTTCACGGTGAACAGCTTGCGCTCGATGTACGGGCCCAGCGAGTCCACGAAGTGCGCACCCGGGATGGGCGGCTCCGCACCCGCGAACGGGCTGCGGTCCACGACCCACTCGAAGAACGCCTCGACGGTGACATCCACCCCGGAGGCGGGGTCCTGGGCGGGCACGATCCGGTCGACGGCGGTGTTCGCGAACACGGCGCGGGCGGCCAGCTCGTCGCGGGTGTCGCCGTCCTGCAGGCCGTCCATCAGCTCGGCGGCCAGGAGGTCGGTCGCGCCGATCGCGTTCTCGCAGGCCATGACGACCAGGCGCGGGGCGCCGGACGCCCGGGCCCCGAGGCCGCGGGCGATGACCGGGGCGACGAAACGCAGGATGCGCGGCCCGACCGCGGTGGTGACCACGTCGGCGGTCGCGATCTCGCCGACCAGCTCATCCTCCGCGGTCGCGCTGTTGAGGGCGCGGAACCCGGTGACGGTCTTCGTGACCGTCTCGTCGCCGACGAGACGCACATCGTACGAGTCCGCTGCGGCCAGCGCCTCGATCAGCTCGGCGTTGACGTCGGCGAAGACGACCTCGTACCCGGCTTCGTGGAGCAGCAGCCCCACGAAGCCGCGGCCGATGTTCCCCGCGCCGAAATGGACGGCCTTCATCGTTCTTGTCCCCTACTCGTTCACGTCGCTGAGGAGAGCGAACAGCGCGTCCGCGTCCGGGGCTTCGATCAGGCTGCGCACATCGTCCTCTTCCGAGAAGAGGATGGCGATCTTCGAGAGGATCTCCAGGTGCTCGTCGTTCTGCCCGGCGATGCCCACCACGAACCGCACCTCCTCGCCGCCCCAGTCCAGCGGCGAGGAGTAGCGGACGAAGGAGAGTGCCGAGCGCTTGATCTCGTCCTTGGACTCGTTGGTGCCGTGCGGGATGGCCAGGCCGTTCCCCATGAAGGTGGAGACGGTCTCCTCGCGCTGCCGCATCGATTCGGTGTAGCCCGGCTCGACGGCGCCCGCGGCCAAGAGGAGTGCGCCCGCCTCCCGGATCGCCTCCTCCCGCGTGGTCGCAGCGCCCGCGGCCACGACGTTCGCCCGGTCGAGAATCGTGTCGGTCATTTGCCGGCGTCCTCTGTGGTCTCCTGCTGCTTGACAAGGTCGACGACCTCGTCGTACCGGGGGCTGTTCATGAAATTGTCGACCGAGACGTGCAGCGAGTCCGGCGACTGTCCCTTGGCGCGGTCGGTGAGCTGCTGCTGGGTGATGACGAGATCGGCGGTGCCGTCGAGGGCGCTGATCGCCTGGTTGGTCACCGTCACCCCCGTGACTCCCGCCTTCTCGATCTTCTTGCGCAGCACGGACGCGCCCATCGCGCTCGATCCCATCCCGGCGTCGCAGGCGAACACGATGGTCCGCACCAGACGGCCCGTTGCCTCACCCTGCGCGTCGTCGGTGCCGTGCTCGCCCTCCTGGACCAGAGCCCCCAGGACCGAGGAGGATGTGCCCTTGTTGGCCTCGGTCTGGGCGACAGCGGCCGAGAGATCGCCCGCGTTGCCGGAATCGAGGTCGCGTTTGCGGCTGGCGCGCAGCACGATCGCGCTGAAGGCGAACGAGACGGCGGCAGCGGCGACGATGGAGAGGCCGATGCCGAACATGTTCTCCACCGGAGCTTGGGCGAAGATCGCGAACACCGACCCCGGCGCGGCCGGTGCGCGCAGCCCGGTCTGGAAGGCCACGTTCACGGCGACCCCGGTCATTCCGCCGAGGATCGCGCCGACGATGAGGATCGGCTTCATCAGCACATAGGGGAAGTAGATCTCGTGGATGCCGCCGAAGAACTGGATGATGAACGCACCCGGAGCGCTGGCGCGCGCCGCGCCGAGCCCGAAGATCGCCCAGGCCAGCAGAATGCCCGCGCCAGGGCCGGGGTTGGTCTCGATCAGGAACAGGATCGACTTGCCGGCCTGCTGCGCTTCGAGCGTTCCGATCGGCGTGAACACACCGTGGTTGATCGCGTTGTTGAGGAACAGCACCTTGCCTGGCTCGACCAGGACGCTCACCAGCGGCAGCAGGTGTACCGAGACGAGCCAGTCGACTCCCGCTTCCAGGGCCTTGCTCAGTCCTTCCACGAGCGGTGCGATTCCGAAGAAAGCGCCGATCGCGAGCAGGAAGCCGAGGATGCCGGCGGAGAAGTTGTTGACGAGCATCTCGAAGCCCGCCTTGATCTTCCCCTCCCAGATCCTGTCGACCAGCTTCATCAGGTAGGCGCCGAGCGGTCCCATGACCATCGCGCCGATGAACATCGGGATGTCGGAGCCCACGATGACGCCCATCGCCGCGATCGTTCCCACCACGCCGCCGCGCACGCCGTAGACGAGCCGGCCGCCGGTGTTGGCCAGCAGCAACGGCAGCAGGTAGGTGATCATCGGGCCGACCATGCTCGCGATGCTCTCGGTGGGGAACGGCCCCTTCGGGATGAACAGCGCGGTGATGATGCCCCAGGCGATGAAGGCCGGGATGTTCGGCATCACCATGCTGGAGAGGAATGTGCCGAAGCGCTGGACCGCGACGCGCGCGGTTCCTGGCTGTTTCGGGGTGGACGTCGCCGATGTTTCTGCCGCCGTTGTCATTCTGGTGCCTCGTTTCTGTCGGGATGTGCAGGGGAGGTGGAGGCGGTCGCGGCGAGGCGCACCGCTTCCCGCGCTTCGGCTGCGCCGTCGGCGGCCAGAGCGATCTCGGCAAGCCCGCGGGCCTGTTCGAGGGTGTAGCGCTTCAGGGAGAGCCGCACATCGGCGATGGCCGTGGTCGACATCGAGAGGGTGGTGGCGCCGAGTCCGACCAGGACCACTGCGAGCAGCGGATCGGCCGCGGCCTCGCCGCAGATCCCGACCGGTTTGCCGGTCGCCGCGCCGGCTTTGCCGGTCTCCCCGATGAGGCGGAGCACGGCGGGATGCCACGGGTCCTGGAAACTGGCGACCGAGCCGAGCAGGCGATCGGCTGCGAGAGTGTACTGCGTGAGGTCGTTCGTCCCGATGGAGACGAACGCGGCCTTCTGCAGCACCCGCCCGGCGAGGAGCGCGGCGGAAGGGACCTCGACCATCACACCGGCGGTCTTCAGCCCGAATTCGCTCGCGAGTTCGACGAAGTAGCGGGTCTCCTCGACGGTGGAAACCATCGGCGCCATCACCCAGAGGTCGGCGCCGGTCTGCGCGTCGGCTTCCGCGAGGGCGGTGAGCTGTTCGCGCAGGATGTCCTCGTTCGAGCGCAGCGCGCGCAGGCCGCGCAGGCCCAGCGCCGGGTTGTCCTCGTGCGCGTCGTTGAGGAACTCGAGCGGCTTGTCGGCGCCCGCGTCCAGAACCCGCACCACGACCTTCTGGCCGGGGAACGCCCGCAGCACCGCTGCGTACTGCTCGCGCTGCTGTTCGACGGTCGGCGCGAGGCGCTGGTCGAGGAAGAGGAATTCCGTGCGGAACAACCCCACGCCTTCCGCTCCCGCGGCGAGGGCCTTCCCGGCGCCCTCCGCGGAGCCGAGGTTGGCGAGCAGCGGGACGCTGGTGCCGTCGGCGAGGGCGCCCGGCCCCAGGCCGCCCGACAGCGCGGCGGCGCGCTCGTCGATGCGGCGCTGTGCTTCGGCGCTCTGGGCGGTGTCTGGCGAGGCCGTCACGATTCCGGCTCTGGCGTCCACGATCACCTCGGTTCCATCGGTCAGGGTGTCCGCGCTCGCGACGCCGACGATGGCGACGATTGCCTTCTCGCGCGCCAGGATCGCGGTGTGCGAGGTCGGTCCGCCTTCGCGGGTCACCAGGCCGAGCACCTTGTCCAGGTCGAGCAGGGCGGTGTCGGCGGGGGCGAGGTCGTGGGCCACCAGGACGTAGGGCTCGTCCGACTCGGGGACGCCGGGCGCGGCGCGGCCTTCCAGGGCGGCGATGACGCGCTGGGAGACATCGTCCAGGTCGGTCGCGCGTTCCCCCATATAGCCGCCGAGCCCGATGAGCATGTCGCGGAAGACCGCGAAGCCCTCGAACACCGCGCGTTCGGCGGTCTTGCCGCTGTCGATGCGGGAGGAGACGTCGTCGGCCAGGGTCGAGTCCTCGGCCATCATCGACTGCGCTTCGAGCACATCGGCGGCGGCGCCGGTCACCGTGCCGGCGCGGGCGCGCAGGTCGGCGGCCACGGCGGCCACGGCATCCGCCACCCGGGCCTTCTCCTCCCCGGGCGTGCGGGCGCTCGGCGCGTCGGCTGGCTCGGGCAGCGGTTCGGACATCCGGAGCACGCGGCCCCGGGCGATCCCCTGGCCGATGCCGGCTCCGGTCAGCTCCGTCGTGGCGGACATCAGGCGTCGTGGTCCGTCGCGAGGATCTCCGCCAGACCGTCCAGCACGGCCTCGCCCTCGGGCGTGTCGGTGGTCAGCACGATCTTGTCGCCGTGGTCGATGCCCAGCGAGATGACGCCCAGGATGCTCCCGGCGTTGACCGTCTTGCCGCCCTCCTTCGTCAGCTGCACCTTCGCCCCGGTGGCGTTGACCGCTTCGACGAAGAGCTTCGCCGGGCGGGCGTGCAGCCCGTGGCTCGATCCGACGGTGATGATTCGCTCAGCCATTGGTGTGGTTCCTTTCGGGTGGGGTGACCAGGGGGTCGTTCGCTCTCCTGTCGCGCTTCGCGCCGAGAGCCAGGTCGAGTGTCCACGCGCCGTCGAGGGCGGCGGGGGAGACGGGCGGGAGCACGACGATGGCGGTTCCTGTGCCGGCGGTCCTGTCGCGCAGCGCGGGGACGGACGATTCCAGGTGCGCCCCGACCAGCACGATATCGATGCCGTCGAGGGAGGCGAGCTGTTCCGTGCTGCCCGCGGACACTGCGACATCCACCCCCCGATCGGCCGCGGCGGTGCGCAGCTTCATGGCGACGAATGCGCTGGAGGCGCCAGCGCCGCAGACGACGACGATCTTCATCGACCTCATGCCTTTCTGGGGGGAGCGGGAGCAGTGGAGCGTGTGAAACGGGTGGATCGCCGTCCATCGTCGCCCGGCGGACGCTGACACTCAAACAAAGAACTTTCCGGGGTGGCGGAAGAGTCTTTCCCACGGGTTAACAACGCCAGGTTTACTTAACCAGTATTATGAGAAGGATTATTGACTGTGCGCTTCAGTATCCATCGCCTGGTTGCCCTCGCGACCATGATCGCATTCTCTCGGCCTAGCGCCCGCTTCGGCAGCGGACGGTTCGATCGTCGTGTCACCGGATGGCCGGATCCAGGCGACAATCTCGAACGATGGCGGTCAGCCTCGGCTGGACGTGCGCCGCGACGGGATCACCGTCCTCGATGCTGTGCGACTGGGGCTTGTGACGGTGGTGGGAGATCTCTCCACCGGACTGACGCTGCTCTCGGAGGCCCGGAAGACCATCGTGCAGGAGTATGCTACGGTAGCCCGAGTGAACGCCGTCGTCTGCTCTACCGCCTAGGAACTGACGCTTCAGTATGCTAAGGGTGCCTCGCGTCTGACGGTCGTGGTGCGGGTTTCGGACGACGGTGTGGCGTTTCGCTACGGCCTCCCGACCGCGGAGACGGCGGTGATCGGCGAGGCCAAGGCCTTCGATCTCTCCGGTGACGCCGTACCTGGGCGGCCGACTACACCGGCCCGGGGATGTACGAGAACGCGCAGAAACGCAGTGCGGTGCCCGACCTCGCCGGGCGCAGGATGGCCATGCCCCTGCTCGCGAGCGCAGCCGGCGGGAGCCAGTGGATGCTGCTGACCGAGGCTGCGGTCTACGCGGGCGGGAGCTATCCCGCCGTCCGGCTCGACGGCGGCGCGAACGGTGTGCTGCGCGTGCAGCTCCCGGGCCCGGACCGCTCTGTCTTCGACACGAGCGCTGGTGCGGTGCGGGTTCCTGTCGCCGCGGGTGCGCAGACCCCGTGGCGTGTCATCGAGCTCGGCTCATCGCTCGCGGAGCTGGCCGAGGGAAGCATCCTGGCAGATCTCAACGACGCTCCGAGCGGCACGCTCGCACCGGAGGCGGCGAGCTGGATCCGTCCGGGTACGGCGCTCTGGCCGTGGTGGACGAACTCGTCGCCGGACTACATCGCGCTCCACCAGCAGTACATCGACGCCGCCGAGCGGCTCGGCGTCCCGTATGTCGTCGCAGACTTGGGCTACAGCTCCTGGGCGGATATCGCGACCATCGGCGTCTACGCTCGGATGCACGGGGTTGGTGTGATCGCCTGGCTCCACAAGAACGAGTTCCGGAACCCGGACGGCAGTTTCTTTGACCAGGCCACTCTGACGACCGCTGTCAAAGAACACGCGGTTCCCGGTGTGGTCGGGCTCAAGGTCGATTTCTTTGACTCGGATCGTGCCGAAACGATGGCCTTCTACCCGCGTCTGGCGCGCGCCGCCGCGTCGTCGAAGCTCGTACTCAGCCTGCACGGAGCGACTAAGCCGGGTGGTGAGGATCGGACCTATCCCAACATCTTTACCAGCGAGGCGATCGGCGGTGACGAATGGTACAAGATGCGTGCGCCGAAATCGGCTGCCGACAATGTAAACGCGGCCGTCACGCGCGGTCTGCTGGGCAGCGCGTACTATACACCGGATGCCCTCGCGATCGGCGGTGCGCCGAATGTCAGCCAGGCGCATCAGCTCGCGTTGACCACCGTCATCCCCTCCGCCCTAACGACACTTGCTGATTCGCCGAACAGTTACGAGGGCTGGGCAGGCTGGGGCTACCTGGCCGATGCGCCGACTGTCTGGGATCAGAGCCTCCTCCTCGACGCGGTGCCCGACAGCCATGTTGCCGTCGCCCGGCGTTCGGGCGAGACGTGGCGGGTCGCCGCGATCGACGACGCTGCGCGCACGGTCGACGTTCCGCTCGGTTTCCTTGGAGAGGGTGCCTACACTGCGACCAGCTACACCGATGGTGCCGATGGGACCTCTGTCGCAGTGAGCAGGCGCACGGTCACGGCGGACGATCGGCTTTCGCTGAACGTCGCCCTGCATGGTGGCGCGGCTGTCGTGCTCACTCCCGGGGTCGCCGTGTCCGTCGAGCCGTCGGCGGATCGGGTGCTGGAGGCCGAGACCGCGACCCTCAGCGGTGCGGCGCGCATCGATCCGTGCGTGACCTGCTCGGGTGGCTTCAAGGTCGGCTACCTTGGCGTCGGCGGTCGAATGACGTTCTCTGGCGTAGAGGCAGAAGGCGACTACCGTCTTCGCGTCGCCTACCTGCTCGGCGAACCGCGTAGCCTGACCGTGACTGTGGATGGTGTGCCGGTCCGCGTCACGTCGCCGGTTTCCGGAGCTGCCTCCGGGGTGCCGATCGGATGGGATGTGCTGCGCTCGATCGATACCCGCTCTCGTTCGGTCCTGGTCAGCACACGATCGTTCTCGGTGATTCTTGGTACGCTCCTGACATTGACCGCGTCACCCTGCTCCGCGCTTATCAGGCCGAGGATCCGACTACGGCGAGGACGAAGCCAGCTGCCGTGTCCGAGTGCGCCCCGGGTGCGTGCATAGGGCAGAAGGTGGGCAACCTCGTCAAGGATGCGGAGCTTAGATTCCCCGTAGTCGCGCATCGATCCGGGCCGACCACGGTCGAACTTCGCTTCACGAACGGAGCTGCCGGCCGCTCGGCCTTCGTGGGGGTCCAGGGCTCTAACCTACGCCGGGTCGATTTTGCAGAGAGTGTGAACTGGAACGGGGTCGCGACGAAGACCGTCATCGTCGATCTTGTCGCTGGACTCAACACGATCGTGCTGAAGGCGCCTAGCGATTGGTATGCGCCGGACTTCGACGAGATACGAGTCTGGCAATGACGGGCGGCCCCGCTCTGGCGAGCGTCGCACGCGATGCGCCCGTCCCGTCCGCCGCTCCCAGCGCACGGCTCGCCGCCCTCGACTGTCTGCGTTTGCTGGTGGCGCTCAGCGTCGTCTCGTACCACTGGCTTTTCTGGGGACCCCGGTACGGTGAGGTGGCGTTCGCCGCGCCCGCGCCCGTCGCCGCGCTCGCCGCCTACGGCAATCTCGGGGTGCAGCTGTTCTTCCTCATCAGCGGGTTCGTGATCTTTCTGTCCGCGAGCGGTCGCGACGCCGCTTCCTTCGCTGCGGGGCGGGCCACCCGGCTCTATCCGGCGTTCTGGGCGGGCGTCCTGCTGACGCCGGCGCCGCTGCTCGTCACGGCCCAGGCGAGCCTTCCCAGCATCCTCGGGCGATTGCTCGCGAACCTCACGATGGCCCCGGCCGCTTTCGGGCAGGCGCAGCTGGACGGGGTGTACTGGACGCTCACCCTGGAGCTGGAGTTCTACGCCCTCGTCTTCCTCTTCCTGCTGGCCGGCCGTCGCGAGTGGCTGGAGCCGTTCTTCGCGGTCTGGGCGATCGCCATGCTCCCCACGACGCTCTTCCTGCCCCGGATCGCGGGGCTGCCGCTTCTCGGCGGACTGTTCGAGCTGTTCGCCGGCGGCGCCCTCATCGCCATGATCGCGTACACAGGCTGGACGCCGCTGCGCGCGGTCGCCCTCGCTGCGAGCGTCGCCGGATCGGCGGCGGCGACCGTCCGCCGGGCGCAGGAGTCCGACCCCGGGGCGGTCGACCCCGTCGTCCTCGCGGTCGCGGTCGCGGCACTGTACGCGCTCGTGTTCGTCCTCACCACAAGTCGAATCGCTGCCTGGCGCATCCCGGGCAGCAGGCTCGCGGGCGGGCTCACCTACCCGATCTATCTGTGCCACGCTGTGTTCGGATACGCCCTGCTCAACGCCTTCGGTTCGGTCGATGCTCCTGGGCCGGCTACGGGATCGCCCTTGCTGTCGTGCTGGCGGCGGCGGCCGCGGTCCACCTCGGTGTCGAGCGTGCGGCGGCGCCGATGTGGCGGCGTCTGTTCGCGGTCGCACTGGCCGCACCGATCCGGGCGCTGCAGGCCCTGCTGCCGCTGAGGAGATAATTCTACGATGCCGCCGGCACACGCCTCAGATGTGTACGGTGCCGCACACCACCGTATTTTTGCTGCTAATCACGGTGAGTGGTGGCTCGGCGCGATTCGGCTGGAACGACAACTAAGGAGTTGCCCTCATGATTCTCTGGAACACGCTTGTGGTGCTGCAAGCTGTGATCGTTGTTGCGGGCATCTTCGCTGTGGTGGCTTGGGTGCGCCGATGCAACCGCCACGGTCGCCAGTCCGGCAGGAACTGACACCGTTCGACACCGAGCGCGCCCACGGCTCGATCGATGACCTCACACTTCTCGAGATCGAACAACTCGGCTACGCTCGCAACGAACCGGTCGGACAAGCCGGCTGACACCAGCAAAACACCCTCCGAACACCAGGGTGACTCAGGGATTCAGGTGGTTGACTCGGTGGGAAAGGCGGTCTCCGGTGGCTCTCTCGGCGAAGCGGACCAGGATGCTCGGCATCCTCTCGCGGCGTGCTGCCTGGGTGACCGCCGCCGAACTAGCCCGGGACCTCGGCGTGACCACCCGCAGCATCCGCAGCTACGCTGCCGCGCTCGGCGAACTGATCGAGTCCGGCCCGGACGGATATCGCGTGCGTCCGGACGCCTACGCCGCCTCCCTCGCCGGCATGGCCTCCCCGGATTCCACGGCCGGCTCCCCGCAGGAGCGTCTCGTGCTCCTGGTCCGCCGGCTGCTGGACGCACCGGAGGGGGTCGAGGTCTACGAGACGGCGGAGAGTCTGTTCGTCTCCGACTCGACCATCGAGTCCGACCTCACGCGCATCCGGGGGCTGCTCTCCGGCACCGAACTGGCGCTGGAACGTCAGGGCGCCGTCGTCCGCTTGACCGGACCGGAGATCGCGAGGCGCAAGCTCATCAGCCGCCTGTTCCGGGACGAGATGACGCAGAGCGTCGTGGACATCGCCCGGATACAGGAGGTTTTTTCCTCCCGCGGGCTCGCCGAGTTCAAGGACGATCTGGTCGAGACACTGGATGCGCGCGGCTTCTTCGTCAACGAGTACGGCATCAACGATGTGCTCCTGCACATGGCCGTCGCCCTCGACCGCGTCGCCAAAGACCGGGTCTTGCCCGCCACCGCCGACCCCGAGGTGAGCGACGAGATCCGTGCGCTCGCCGTGGACCTGGGGGAACTCGTGCTGCACCACTTCGGAGCGCAGCTCGATCCGGTCGAACTGCGCTCCCTCGCTATCCTGCTGCGCACCCGGGTCATCGTTCCGGGTGCGCGCGACACGCTCGCGGAGTTCGTGAGCGACGAGGATCTTGCCGCCGTCCGGTGCATCGTGGCGAGTGCCTCCGCCGAGTACCTGGTGGACCTGCGTGACGAGAGTTTCATCGTGCGCCTTACGCTGCACCTTCAGAACCTCGTCGCCCGAGCTCACGAGAAGAGCTACTCGCGCAATCCGCTCACCCGCTCCATCAAGAGCGCGTACCCGATGATCTACGAACTGGCCGTCTACATCGCGAGCCGGTTGCAGGCGGCGGAGGGCATCGCGGTCAACGATGACGAGATCGCGTACATCGCCATGCATGTCGGCGCGCATCTGGAGCAGCAGTCGCGGCGGCGGGATGCTGTGACCTGCGCCGTCGTCTGCCCCAACTACTACGACATGCACATCCTCCTCCGCGAGCGTCTGGAGAGGGCGCTCGGCGACGAACTGGACATTACAAACGTGATTACGTCGGCGGACGCGGACTGGAACGTCATCGGGGAAGACCTCGTCCTCACCACCATCGACCCCCGTGGCCACCGGGAGAACGCGGTGATCGTGCAGCCGTTCCTCACCGAGACGGACATCGGGCGCATCCGGCAGTCGGTCGCCCGCATCCGCCGTCAGCGCCGCCGCGCGCGCATCAAAAGCGAATTGCTCGAGTACTTCGACGAGAGCCTCTTCCTCCGCGACTTCCACGCTCGCGACCCGCTCACGATGATCCGCGCCCTCGGCGATCGGATGATCGCCGCCGGCGCCATCGACAGCGCCTATGTCGAGCAGTCGGTGGAGCGCGAGCAGATGTCCTCGACGGCCTTCACCGACACGCTCGCCGTCCCGCACGCCATGACGATGACCGCCAAGCGCACGGCCATCGCGATCGTCGTCAATGACACGGCGATGGACTGGGGGGACGCCCGGGTCAACGTCATCGCCTTCATCGCCTTCTCGGAGGGCGGCCGTGCGGCCTTTCAGACGGTTTTCGACCAGTTCGTCGAGGTGTTCTCCGACCCGGAGGCGGTGCGGGGGCTGATCCGCCGCGCGGACACTTTCACCGCCTTCATCGACGAACTCGTGCGGATCATCGACGCCTAGCGTGGCGCTCCTCTCGGCGGAACCTCCGGTCAGCCCAGAAGCAGCGCGGAGAGCTGATCGGTCGAGTGTACGACCGCGATCTCCCCGGCCGCCTCGGCCGGGGAGCCGTAGCCCCATTCGACCAGGATCGTGGGCAGGCCGTGCGCGGCGGCGCCTTCCACATCGTAGAGGCGGTCGCCGACCATGACGGCGTGGCCGATGCCGACGCCGGCCGCGGTGAGGCGGCGCAGGGCCTCGGCCACGACATCCGCCTTGGCGCTGCGGCTTTCGTCGGTCGCGCCGGCGATGACCTCGAAATGCTGAGCGAGTCCGAAGTGCTCCAGGATGCGGACCGCCTGGGTCTCGGGTTTGCTGGTCGCGACCGCGAGCGGGACACCCGCGGCGCTCAGCCGCTGGAGGAGGCCGCGGATGCCGGGGAAGACCGCGCTGTCGAGGGCGCCGTGCTCCGCGTAGTGTGCGCGGTACGCGGTGAGCGCGTCGCGGGCCCCGGCTTCGGTCAGGCCGGCCATGCTTTGCAGGGAGTCGAGGAGCGGGGGCCCGACATACTCGACGAGCTGGGCCGGCGCCGGGACGGGGAGGCCGATGGTCTCGAACGTGTGCGCCAGCGAGGAGGTGATGCCCGCGGCGGAGTCTGTGAGGGTGCTGTCGAGGTCGAAGAGGACGCAGGTCCAGGTGCGTGTGACGGTGGGCGCGCTGGCCGGTTCGGTCGTGCTGGTCGGGTCAGTCATGGCGGTCCCAGGGTATGTGATCTATATGAATGATTTCTCAGCGCTCGCTGAGAGCGGCTTCGATATGTGAGCGGGCGACCACCAGTGCGTGCGGGGTTCCGGGATCGAACTGCACGGCGACGAAATCGGCCGAAGAGATGTGCCCGAGCGCCTCCGGGCCGGGGACGATGACCGCCTGCACGCGCGTCCCCCCGCCCGCTGCGCCGCCGACGGCCGCGCGCAATGCTCTCATCGAGGTGAAGAGCGGCAGCACAGCCTCGCCGGTCGTGGAGCCGATGGTGCGCAGCCGCACCTCCCCCGGGCCGGAGCCGGTGACATCCACCACCAGACCGCCCTTCTTCGCGGCGGCGAGCAGCGCAGCCAGGTTCTCCAGTGTGGGCTCGGCGGCGATGACGGCCAGCGCCTTGCGCACCGGCACGTTCTCGTAGCTCGGGGGGAACCGGCCCCGGGCGCCCATCAGAACAGCCTGCTGTCGCTGTTGTCGAACCCGCGCATCGCGTCGTAGTCCAGCACGAGACAGCGGATGCCGCGGTCCTCGGCGAGCGTGCGGGCCTGCGGCTTGATCTCCTGGGCGGCGAAGACCCCGGCCACCGGGGCGAGCAGCGGGTCCCGGTTCATGAGCTCCAGGTAGCGGGTCAGCTGCTCGACGCCGTCGATGTCGCCCCGTCGCTTCAACTCCACGGCGACCGACGCGCCCGCGGCGTCCCGGGCCAGGATGTCGACCGGCCCGATCGCCGTCATGTGCTCGCGGCGCACCAGAACATGCCCGTCGCCGAGGAGGTGGATCTGTTCGGCGAGCAGCTTCTGCAGGTGCGCCTCGACACCGTCCTTCTGCAGGCCTGGGTCGATCCCGAGTTCGTGCGCGGAGTCGTGAAGCACCTCGTGGATCGAGACGACGAGCATGTCCGCAGTCTTCGCCTGGCTGACGCGCCAGAGCTGTGTGACGCCGGCCTCGCGCTGCGCTTCGTCCGGTTTGTCGACCGCGAGCGTGCAGGGCGGGCTCATCCAGTTCAGCGGCTTGTAGGAGCCGCCGTCGGAGTGGACCAGCATACTGCCGTCGGCTTTGAGCATCAGCAGCCGCTTGGCGAGCGGCAGGTGGGCGCTCAGACGGCCCGCGTAGTCGACGGAGCAGTTGGCAATCACGAGGCGCACCGGACAAGTTTAGGGTGCGCCAGGATGGGGGCATGGTCCATCAGCTCCTCATCGGCACGTACACCGAGTCCCTTCCGCACGTCGACGGGCACGCGGAGGGGCTTCTCGCTGCGACTTTCGACGGCGCCGCGGTCTCGCCCGCCGGTGTCGCCGCCTTTCTCGAGAACCCGTCGTGGATCGCGGTCGGACCGGGGGCGCGCACCGTCTATGCGGTCGAGGAGACCGGCCCGGATGGCTCGGTCACCGCTTTCTCCCGCGAGGGCGGCGGCGCTCTCCTCCCCAGCGGGCGCGAGTCCGCGGGCGGCTCCTCACCCGCGCACCTCGCCGTGCATCCCTCTGGACGCTTCCTCTTGGTCGGCTCCTACGGGAGCGGAACCGTCTCGGTGTGGTCGCTGGACGCCGAGGGGATGCCGCTGGAGCGCACCGCGTTCGTCCAGCACGAGGGTTCCGGCCCCGACCCGGAGCGGCAGGAGGGTCCGCATGTCCACCAGCTGAGCGTCGACCCGGTCACCGGTGACCTCGTCGTGGTCGACCTCGGACTGGGCGAGGTGCGCTGGTACGCATTCTCCGAAGAGGGCTGCCTCACGCTCCGTCCCGAGGCCACGGTCGTGACGGGCGGGGCCGGACCGCGCCACCTGGCGTTCCACCCGGACGGCGGGCACGCTTTCCTGGTCAACGAGCTCGAAAGCACGGTCGCCGTGCTGCGACGCGGGGCGGATGGACGCTTCCGCCTTGCGGGCGCCGCGTCCACCCGTGCGCCCGGGGCGGACGGGCCGAACTTCCCGGCCGCCGTCCGTGTCACCGGCGACGGCCGGACGGTTCTGGTCAGCAATCGGGGCGATGACACGATCGCCGTGTTCGCCTTCGATGGCGCGGAATCCCGGCTCAGACTCGCGACGTTCGCACCGGCCGGGGGGCGTTCCCCCCCCCCCCCCGACCTCGTCCTCACGCCCGAAGGTGACCGCGTGCTGGTTTCGTGCCAGGACAGCGACCGGGTGACGGTCTTCGCCTTCGATCCGGAGACCCGCGCGCTCACCTGGCTGAGCGACAACGCGGTGCCGACGCCGGTGTGCGTTGTCGTGCTCTGAGGCCGCCCGGCGCGGTTCGCTGCGAGCGCTTCGCTGGGCGAGTTCAGAGGCCATCGACGCTGGTGCGGGCTCGCATCGCGGTCCGATCGTGCTTCTTCGCGTCGAAGTAGCGGTCCGGCCCGACAGCGAACGGTTCTGTGTCGATCCAGAGTTCGTCGCCGTCGACACGGAGCAGTCCGACATACAGGACACGGTCGGCCTCGGAGGCCCAGACCGTGATCAGTCTCGTGTTCCCACCGTCCTTCTGGACTGCCGCCAGACCGGCGACGATCGCGGCGCTGGCGACCGCGCCCCGCTGCATCGCCGCGAGGAGATCGTCGATGGGGAAGCCGGGGCGGAAACTGTGAATCACCGGGTTCGTGAGCACCCCACCGCCCGTGACTCTCCAGCGGCGAGAGCCGGCGATGACCATCGCGACGCACACAACGAAGATCGCCGGGGGCATTGCAAACGCACCGGCAATCGCGAGACCGGCCTTCACGCGTCCACCCAGGGTCTCTACGATGGCCGCTGGATTGAGGAAGACGATGAGGGTCAGCGCTGCCATCAGCCCGGCGACGATCATCCACGACATCGTCTTACGCGGTGAGCGCTCCGGCGTGAACAGGTCGGGACGCGTTGCGAACCAAGCGGAGAGAGTGCGCGACCGAGTCTTAAACGGTGTGAAACTCATATTCATCTTCTCCTGGACGTCATTGAGACGAGGAGGCTCTACCGCCCATCCTCGTCATTCCGGCCCGGGACCGGTGTGCGCAGAGGGGCATCGTCCTCATTCTGTCCACTGCCTCAGGGGAGGAGCGCCGTGCGAGCGGCCACCATTAATCCTGAACGATACCTTTTAAATTCTGTGCATCAGTTTTCAATGGGAGAATCCTCTATACCGAAGAAGTCTCTTGTCCTGGCCGCTCTTGTTCCCGCGGCCCTCCTCGCTGGCTGCTCCGCCAGCTATCCGGGAGTTGAGCCGTCCGCGTTCGCCTCTGTTGCATGCGCGACGTGGCTGGCAAAGGGCTCAGCGGAAACGCTTTCGGACTCTTCGACGATCAGCGGCTTGAGCGGCACGGGGGACGAGCAGCGAAACCAGGCTATCGCCCTCGCAGAGAAGGTTGTCGCCGAATGGGAGAAGAGCCGCGACAAAATCGCCGCCGCGAAGCACGCCGTCAAGGACGGTGCTAAGATCGCCGCTCTCTTCACTGACCACTGCAACACTCGCATCGACGCCGCGAACGAACTCATCGACGAATTCCGCAGCGACATGCCCCGAACCGCGGTCGTACCGGAATCCGATGGGGAACGACGAATAGATCACTCCATTGGCGAACTCGCTCCGCACTTCTTCCGCAAACTGTGAAGCTTGGGCCTCGTTTGCGAATACCCCCAGAACCGTGTTGTGTGGAGATTCATCCTGACAAATGATCCACACAAGGTTCGCAACCGCTTCTTCTGTGCGCCCTTTTGCTTCATCATTCACCGCTCTCTCGACTTCCAGGTCGTGTCCTTCCAAGAAGATTACAAGCCACTATGGAAGTGACTCTTAACTGAAGCTGACGGTGGACTTCGACGGCACGGTCGGTCAAGCTCCCGGCAGCTGCCTGGCTCATCGGTTCCTGACGCTCAAGCAATGGCGCGGAATCCGTGAGGGTGTGAACAGCGCAGCGTCCTGTCTCTCTGCCGGTCTGCGCCTACCTGTCGGTCCCTTCGCAAACGGAGGGGGTTCGGGAGGAAGGAGCCGGTGAGCGCCCTCCGCCTCGCCCCGGACGCTGGTCGCCGCCGCCCGCGAGTTCCTCGCCTAGAACGCCGCGCCGGGCCGGAGCCACGCGGAGGTGCGGGCCCAGGGTGAGGGCGCGAGAGCCGAGGTAGCCGAAGGCGAAGGCGGCGGCGAGCGCGGCGAGGCCTCCGGCGTCGTGGTCGCCCCGCGCGATCACGGCCACGGCGAGCGGCGCGAACACTGCGACGTTTAGCAAGCCCGTGAGCGCGAGGTAGCGCGTGTCTCCGGCTCCGATCAGCACACCGTCGAGCACGAAGACGTACCCACCGAGCGGTGCGCTGAGTCCGACGATCGCGAGCGCCGCCGGGAGAAGCGCGGTGACGGCGGCATCTCTTGTGAACAGTCCGGCCGCGACGGGGCTCAGCGCGACGGTGACGGCGCCGAGGACAGCCCCCGACCCGACGCCCCACTGGACGCAGCGCCGGAGCACCGCGCGCACCTCCGGGAGCTTGCCCGCGCCGAGTCCTTTGCCGACGAGCGCTTGGGCGGCGATGGCGAGCGTGTCGAGGGCGAAAGCGAGCGTCGCGAAGACGGTCATAGCGACCTGGAAGGCGGCGAGATCGTCCGGTCCGAGCCGTGTCGCCGCGGCGATGGCGAGCAGCATCGCGCCACGGAGGCTCGCCGTCCTCAGGAACAGCCAGCCCCCGGCGACCGCCGTCCGCCCGAGGCCGGTGTGGCGGGGGAGCAGGCCCGCGCCGGCGCGGCGGGCGTGGCGGGCGACGACGACGGCGTACACCGCGACCATCGCCCACTGTGCGACGACGGTTCCGAGCGCGGAGCCTGCGATGCCCAGGCCCAGGACTCCGATGAAGACAGCGTTCAGCGCGATGTTGGCCGCGAAGCCGCCGCCGGCGACGGCCAGCGGCGTCCGGGTGTCTTGCAGTCCGCGCAGCAGCCCGGTTGCCGCGAACACAAACAGCATGGCGGGCAGCCCGGCCATCGAGATGGAGAGGTAGACCTCCGCCTGTTCGCTCACCGCCGCGGAGGCCGCGAACAGCGAGACGAGGACCGGCGAGGCCAGCCGTCCCGCCGCCAGCACGGCCCCGAGCCCGAGCCCGAGCCCGAGCCCGCAGCCGTCCACACCGGCGGCGACGGCCGCGCGTTCGTCGCCCGCGCCGAGCCAGCGAGCCACGGCGGGCGTCGTCGAGTAAGCGAGGAAGACCATCAGACCGACGATCGTCTGCAGGACGGCGGCGGCGATCCCGAGCCCGGCGAGCGGTGCGACGCCGAGGTGACCGACCACCGCCGAGTCCGCCAGTAGGAACAACGGCTCGGCGACGAGCGCACCGAGGGCGGGCACGGCCAGTCGCAGGATGTCCCGGTCGAGCGGGCGGCGGGGGAGGGGATTCACGGCGCCTCCACGCTACTCGACGGGGGCCTCGCCGAGTGTCAGTGGTTGTTCCTACAGTGGTGTCATGAGTTCGTTGATGCCGGAGCTGCTCGCCACCTGGAGCTGGCGGCTGGAGCGTGGGCGCACCGGGCGCACCGTCCTCACCCGTGGGCAGGCGGCGACGGCGAAACGCGACCTCGAGCACGACCGGTCGGCGCATCCCGGGGACTACGCAGCCTACGAGGACGAGCTCGCCGCCGCGCTCGACGCGCTGGAGATCCTCTCCCGTCAGGCGAACCGCGCCGACGACCTGCTCGCCGTGCTCGCCGCCGAGCGTCGTCAGCGCGGCGGTGCGGAGGGCGGGGACCACGCCCGTCGCACGCCCGGCCCGGGGGAACCGGCCCGTGCGCGCGGTCCGCTCACCGCCGAGCACGAGGGCATCCCGGCCGGACTCCCGGAGCTGCTCGACCAGTGGGTCCACCGCCTCATCCGCTACCGCAACGGGGCGAAGCTCATCGCCCCGATCGAAGCTGCCCGCGCAGAGATCCGCCTCCGCAACGAAGCGCATTTACATCCCGGCGCCTATCGCAATGCCGTCACGCGGCCGTACTACGGCCGCGTGATGCGCGAACTCGGTGAGATCGCGACGGCCCAGCGGCCGGGGGTCCGCGTCGGTGGCCGCGGAATGCGCCGCACTCTCGGGGATCTGTGGTGAGCTGGGGCTCGCGTCGCCTCGTGCGCAGTTTCCCGCTCGGCGCACTGGCCGTTCTGGTCGTCATCGGCGTGGCTGGATACGTCGCCTCGTCGGGCGGAGCGGGCGGCCTCCCCGATGGCAGCGCCGTTGCCGCCTCCACCCCGCCGAGCGCGTTGCCCGGCAGCTCAGCGCGCGATGCCGGCGTGCCGTCCCCCATCGTGGCGACCGCCCTTCTCGCCGGGCTCGCGGTCAAAGGCCGCGCCCCGGCGACCGGCTACGCTTGCTCACTCCATTACGATCAACCCATGCGATCACGAGGAACCACCCTGCTATGACCCCGGCCGAAGCCTCTGCTCTCCTCGGCCTTCTGCCGTCGGCCATCCAGGAAGAGATTCTCCGTGCGTACGGCCTCCGTTCCGCCGTGCTGCCCGAAGGCGAGGCTGCGGCGAGGGATGCGCTGCTCGCGGGGACGCGATGGCCGCCGCCGAGCGCCCTCCCGGGTCGGCCTGGTCGTCGCGTCCGCTCCCGGCGCATACCTCCGCAGCCCGGTCCGCCGCCTCCGGGGCCGCTTCCGGTTCCGGGGGCCGCTCCCGGCTCTGTGCCGCAGCCTGTCTCTCCGTCGCAGACTAGCCAGGGCGACTCGCCCCAGCGAACGGCCCAGCCCGGCTACCCGCTGCCGCCTGTTTACCCGCCGCAGCCGCCGCAGGGCGCCTATCCGGGGCAAACGCCCCAGCCCGGCCACCCGTCGTCGGCTCCGGTCGCCTTCCCCGCGGCAGCCCTCCCTCATCCGCTCGCCCCCGCTCGCCCTCCTCTCTCCACCGGCTTCATCGTCGCCTGGGCGCTCGGCGGCGCCGCTCTCGCCGTCACGCTCGCCGGGATTCTCGTCGTCGCCCTCGTCGCCGGCCACCTGCTCGGACCGCCGCGTCGCGGCCTTCCCTCCCGGGCGCCTCGTCGGCTCCAGACGGTGGCAGCGGGGCGGCCGACGACACCTACGTCATCGATGGCGTCACAGTGGAGCCGGTGGACGGCTGGACATTCCTGCTCACCTCTGACCGGAACTGCCCGTCCGCTCGCGTCGTCTCCGGCTTCGCGGACACGGAGGACGGCGATACGGTCGAAGAGCACTCCCAGGTCGTTTCGCTGGAGCGCGGGGTCCCGTATTCGTACACGATCCCCGACAGCGCCTCCGACCGGGAGTACGCGAGCATCGACGATATCATCTGCGAGACGATCTGACTCGCCGCGGTCCCGTTCCGCGCGGACCGGTGGGAAAACCCGGCCCGGCCGGTGACACAGGTCGATCGGCTCTGACGAGCTCGAATGGCAGAAGATGTTCTGGGCCGCGATCTCCGACGTCGTGGCGGTCCTCGTCGCGGTCGTGGTCGGTCTCCGTGCTGCGCGACTCGGGAGCCGGTTTCTTCGCCCCTTACCCGGCCGCTGAGCGAGCCGCGGCGCGCCGTTCCGGTCGAGCGAGCGGAATCTGACATCCTCGGAATCGAACATTCAGGGGACAGCACCATGCGCTTCATCACGCCCAAGGAGAAGGCGATCGTCGTCGCCATCCTCGTCGGAGTCGACCTCCTGCTCATCCTGCTTCTGGATGCGCTGAACACGCAGGGCGGCTCCATCGCTCTCAGCATCCTGCAGCTCGTCGCCTGGTATCTCGCGACACGGGTCTTCCGCGGCCCTGGCGAACCGGTCCGGGCCGCTCGGCCCTGGTGGCGGATGACGAACCGGCCGCTGCTCTCCGGCGTGCTCGGCGTCGGCTACGGTCTGCTTGCGGTCGTGAACGCCGGCTTCTCCCTCGCCGGGTATGGAAGTGTCTCCGGGGTCGTGTCCATCCTGGTGGAGCTTGTCTTGGCGGGGCTGTTCCTCACCTCGTTCTGGCGTCTCCGGGCGCTCGCCTTGCTGGTCTGACCCGTAGGCTGGGGCCATGACGCAGGTTTCCGGCATCGCCACCGACGAACTCGACCCCACGATCCGTCCGCAGGACGACCTGTTCCGGCACGTGAACGGCAAGTGGCTCGACCGCACGGAGATCCCCGCCGACAAAGCGCGCTGGGGGTCGTTCATGGTGCTCGCGGAGGAGGCGGAGAACGCGGTGCGCGACATCGTCGAGGCCGCGCAGACCGCGCCGGAGGGCACCGAGGAGCGCAGGTTCGGCGATCTGTTCGCGAGCTTCATGGACGAGGAGCGCGTGGACGCACTGGGCGTCCAGCCGATCGAGGCGCAGCTGGCGCTCGCGAGCTATGCGCACAGTGTCCCGGCCCTGCTGGAGACGCTCGGCCGGCTGGAGCGCCACGGGGTCGGCGGGTTCTACCAGCTGTTCGTGGACAACGACCCGGGCGATCCGGAGCGCTACCTCGTGTTCGCCGAGCAGGCCGGGATCTCGCTGCCGGATGAGTCGTACTTCCGGGAGGAGCGGTTCGCGCCGATCCGCGAGGCGTTCGTTGCGCACCTCCAGCGGATGTTCGAGCTGGCCGGGCTCTCGGATGCGCCGGAGCGCGCGCAGCGGGTGTTCGAGCTGGAGACGGAGATCGCCGCGCAGCACTGGGACAATGTGCGGTCGCGCGACTCCGAGAAGACCTACAACCTGTTCACCTGGGCCGACGTCACGGCGCTGTTCGGCTCCGCGGGCCTCGACGACTGGGCGAGGGGCCTGAGCGCTCCGGAGGGCGCGCTGGCGGAGGTCGTGCTCCGGCAGCCCTCGTTCGCGTCGGGCCTCGCCTCCTTGCTCACCGAGGACAGGCTCGCGTCGTGGAAAGATTGGCTGGCCTGGCAGATCATCCACAGTGCCGCCCCCTACCTGCCGGGTGACTTCGTGAACGCGAACTTCGATTTCTACGGCCGCACCCTCACCGGCACTCCGGAGATGCGCGTCCGCTGGAAGCGCGGCGTCTCGCTGGTCGAGGGCGCGATGGGCGAGGCGGTCGGTCGCATCTACGTCGAGAAGCATTTCCCGCCCGCGGCGAAGCAGACGATGGACACCCTGGTCGCCACTCTGATCGAGGCGTACCGGCAGAGCATCCAGAAGCTGGAGTGGATGGGCGCGGAGACGCGGAGCCGGGCGCTCGACAAGCTGGCGAAGTTCACGTCGAAGATCGGCTACCCGGTCAGATGGCGCGACTATTCGGCGCTGACCATCGACCCGGCCGATCTGCTCGGCAACGTCCGCGCCACGGCGCTGTTCGAGTTCCACCGCGAACTCGCGAAGATCGGCCGGCCGCTGGATCGCGACGAGTGGTTCATGACGCCGCAGACGATCAACGCTTACTACAACCCCGGTTTCAACGAGATCGTCTTCCCCGCGGCTATCCTGCAATACCCCTTCTTCGACGCCGATCGGGACGCCGCGGCCAACTACGGCGCGATCGGCGCCGTCATCGGCCACGAGATCGGCCACGGCTTCGATGACCAGGGCTCCAAATTCGACGGCGACGGCCGCCTTGAGGACTGGTGGACCGCTGCCGACCGCGCCGCGTTCGAGGAGCGCACGGCCAGCCTCATCGAACAGTACAACGCCCTGTCGCCCGCGCAGGTGCCCGGGCACCACGTGAACGGGGCGCTGACCATCGGCGAGAACATCGGCGACCTCGGCGGGCTCGGAATCGCCTGGAAAGCGTACCTGCTCTCACGGGGTGGCGAGGAGCCGCCGGTGATCGACGGCCTTTCGGGCGCTGAGCGCTTCTTCCTCAGCTGGGCGCAGGCATGGCAGCAGAAAGGACGCGATGAGGAGGTCCTCCGCCTGCTGGCGATCGACCCGCATTCGCCGAACGAGTTCCGCTGCAACCAGATCGTGCGCAATATCGGCGCCTTCTACGATGTTTTCGAGGTGAGTGAGGGCGATCGTCTGTGGCTGGCCCCGGAGAAGCGCGTCACTATCTGGTGACACCCACCACAATTTCTTCCGGAGGCGCTTAAGCACCCTCCGGGCGGAGTAGCATCATCGATGTCCATGGCCGGGGGGACCGCAGATCGACCGAAGTGTCCCGACGTGGAGAAGGACCCAGCACCGCCGTGACGATCCAGACCCCGGAGACCCAGCACCGCCGCAGCGTGAACGTGCGCCGTGCCCGGCATCGGGGAGCCGTGCCGTCGCGGGAGACATTCAGCCGCGCCTTCGACGCGCTCGGGAAACTGGCGGTGCAGGGCGTGCAGGTGTCTGGCCGTGTGACGGACCTGAGCACCGGCGAGGTGCTGTTCTCGGTGGACGACCACGTCGTCATGCCCACCGCCTCCATCGGCAAAGTTCTCCTCCTCGTCGAAGTGGCGGCGCGATTGCAGTCGGGTGGGCTGAGTTCCCTGGCCCTGCTGGACCGGGCTCCCCAGGACGCCGTGGGCGACTCCGGAATCTGGCAGCACCTCCAGGTGCCCGCCCTCCCTGTCGCCGACCTCGCCGCTCTCGTCGGCGCGACGAGCGACAACCTCGCCACCAATGTGCTCCTCCGCCGCGTCGGCCTGGAGGCGGTCAGCGCCCGTACCGAGGCGCTCGGGCTCACCCGCACCGCGCTTCTCGACCTCGTCCGCGACCATCGGGGCCCGGACGACGCACCGCAGCTCTCGATCGGCAGCGCAAACGAACTCACCTGGCTTTTCGCCGCGCTCGCCCGTGGCGAGGTCGTCAACCCCCAGACCAGCCGCCAGGTCATCTCCTGGCTTTCGCTGAACAGCGACTTCTCCCTTGTCTCCGGTGCCTTCGGCCTCGACCCGCACTCGCACCGGCACGCCGAGCACGGCATTCTGCTGGTCAACAAGACCGGCAGCGACGCCGGTGTGCGCAGCGAGGTCGGCGTGCTGCGCGGCCCGCGGGCCGGACTGACCTTCGCCGTCTCGACCTATTTCGACGACACGAGCCTCTCCTCGCGGCTCGCCGTCATCGACGGGATGCGGACGGTCGGCCTCGACCTCCTCGAGTACGTCTTCTGAGCGGGTGCGACCGCTGAACATGCGTCGTACCCGGCGCTGGATCGGCGCTCGGCATCACAGACGCCCCTCATCTCACTGTGAAAGACGATATTGCGGTTCGAGCGGTGGCTGCTCGGTTCGAGTGGATCTGCTTTCCCGGGGAGAGCGATGGGGCGATCGTGCGCTGTCGGAGGTCAGACCTCGCGAAGCCGCTCTGCGAGGTAGCGGTCCAGGCCCTCCAGCGGGATGCGCTCCTGCCTCATCGAGTCCCGGTCCCGCACGGTCACGGCGTCGTCTTCGAGCGAGTCGAAGTCGACCGTCACGGCGAGCGGCGTGCCGATTTCGTCCTCGCGGCGGTAGCGGCGGCCGATCGCGCCGGAGTCGTCGAAGTCGACGGCGCGGCGCTGGCGCAAGCGGTCGGCGAGTCCGCGCGCGAGCGGGGACAGCGCTTCGTTGCGCGAGAGCGGGAGGACCGCGACCTTCACCGGGGCCAGTCGCGGGTCGAGGTGGAGCACCGTGCGCTTGTCGGTGCCGCCCTTGGCGTTGGGCGCCTGCTCTTCGTCGTAGGCGTCCACCAAGAAGGCCATCAGCGCGCGGGTCAGCCCGAACGACGGCTCGATCACGAACGGCACATAGCGCTCGTTCTTGTTCTGGTCGAAGTAGCTGAGATCTTTGCCGGAGTGCTCGATGTGCGTCTTCAGATCGAAGTCCGCGCGGTTCGCGACCCCCATCAGCTCACCCCACTCGGAGCCGGCGAACTCGAATTTGTATTCGATGTCGATGGTCCGCTTCGAGTAGTGTGCGAGGCTGTCTTTCGGGTGCTCGAACCGGCGGATGTTCTCGGGCTTGATGCCCAGCCCGGTGAACCACTCCCAGCTGAGGTCGATCCAGGTGTCGAACCATTCCTCATCGGTGCCCGGCTCGACGAAGAACTCGATCTCCATCTGCTCGAACTCGCGCGTGCGGAAGATGAAGTTGCCCGGCGTGATCTCGTTGCGGAACGCCTTGCCGATCTGGCCGATGCCGAACGGTGGCTTCTTCCGCGAGGTCTGCAACACCGACGCGAAATCCGTGAAGATGCCCTGCGCTGTCTCCGGCCGCATGTAGTGCAGACCGGACTCGTCGTCCACGATGCCCAGGTAGGTCTTCATGAGACCCGAGAACGGCCGGATCGGCGTCCACTGGCCCACCTTCTCCGGGTGGTCGGGGTCGGCGATGTCGTCCAGCCCGTTCGCGGGCGGGTGGCCGTGCTCCGCCTCGTACGCCTCGAACAGGTGGTCGGCCCGGTAGCGTTTGTGTGTGATCAGCGACTCGGTCAGCGGGTCGCTGAAGACCTTGACGTGCCCGGAGGCCTCCCACACTGCCGTGGGCAGGATGATCGCCGAGTCGAGGCCGACCATGTCGCCGCGGCCGCGTACGAACGAGTTCCACCACTCGCGTTTGATGTTCTCCTTCAGTTCCACGCCCAGGGGGCCGTAGTCCCACGCGGAGCGGGTACCGCCGTAGATGTCGCCGGAGGGGAACACGAACCCGCGGTGCTGCGCCAGCGTGATGACGGAATCCAGTCTCGACGGTGCGGCGGCCATAGGTGCTCCTGTTTCGGTGCGGGGGTGGATCGGGGGCAGAGTCCCCGATCCACCCTAACTGAAGGGAGCGAGGGGCTCAGGATGCGGTGACCCGGTCCACCGCGATGAGCCGCGGGTGGACGGGCGCTTCTTCGATCCGGAGGCCGAAGAGGGTTTCGGCCGCGTCCGCGAACCTTTGCGCGTCTCCCGCCCGGGCGAGCTCGCGGGCGCGCACGGACGGGGTGTGCAGGAGGACCCCCGCCAGGTGCCGGAGCGCCGCCTCAGTCTGCTCGCTCGAGTCGCCGCGCGTGCGGGCGCGGGCGATCTCCGCGTCGAGGATGTCGAAGACATGCTTGCGCAGCGCGATGAGGGCGGGTTTGACCGCCTGCTCTGCGGTCTGGGCGGCGAACTCGGCGGCGGCGGCGCCGACGATCTCGCGGGCGTCGTCGGCGGCGTTCAGCTCGGCGACCGGCGCGTGGAGGCTGATGGTCTCCAGATCCAGCAGTTCGACGCCCGGCAGCTCGGCGACCGCGGAGTCGACGTTGCGGGGCAGCCCGAGGTCGATGACGAGCCGGCGTTCGATGCCGTCCTGTTGCTGCGCCTGCCCGAAATTCCCGGGAGTCAGCGTGTAATCGCGCACGGTAGTGCAGGTGACGATGAGGTGGGCGTGGGCGAGCGCTGCGCCGAGGCCGCCGGCCGGGACGGCGGTCACCCCGTGGGAGAGTGCGAACTTCTCGGCGCGGCCCGAGGGGGAGTGGACCTGCACATCGGCGACGCCGCGGTCGCGCAGGGCCGCCAGGCTCGCGCCCGCGTACTTCCCGGTTCCTATGAGCAACACGCGCATCCGGGACCAATCGCTCACCCGGCTCTCCGCCAGGTCCAGAGCGAGGCGGACGATCGAGCGGCCGGCGGTCGCGATGCCGGTGCGGTTCTTCACGCCGCGCGAGGTCCGGGACGCGACCTGGAACAGCCGCTCCAGGTCTTGGCTCACCGTGCCCGCCTGGCGCGCCGTGGTGAGCGCGCGGCGCACCTGGCCCGCGATCTCACCCTCGCCGACGACCACGGAATCGAGTCCGCTCGACACGGAGAGCAGGTGCTCTGCCGCCGCATCGTCGCAGTACACCCTGCTGGAGGAGCGCAGCAGGTCCGCGTCGATCCCGGCGGCGTTGCCCACAGCGGCGATCACGGTTTCGGCGGACACCGCGCGTGCCGCCGGGAGCGGCTCGTCGATGTCGAGGTAGGCCTCGAAGCGGTTGCAGGTGGCGAGCACCACCGAACCGGTCACGAGTTCGCTGTGCTCCGCGAGCGCGGTGGCAACGGCCGGAGCATGGCGCTCGAGCTGGTCCAGGAGGTCGAAAGCGGCTGTGCGGTGGCTCGATGAGAAGCAGATAAGCACGGTGTGCAGCCTACGCGCGCCGCGCGCGTTCCTCGAATCGGATGGCCCGGCCCTCCGGTCTTGCCGTGCGGATTCCCGAGGCATTGCCCATCGGCGACCTGGCAGAATCGTGATCGTGACCGCTCTCGACCCCACCCACCCGCTCGCCGCGGGCCTCACCCACGCGAGCCGCCTCGTCCGCTCCTACCAGGGTGAACGGCAGGAGGTGACGCCGGTGTGGTTCATGCGCCAGGCCGGGCGTTCGCTGCCCGAATACCGCGACCTCCGTGTGGGCACCCGGATGCTGGACGTTTGCCTCGATCCGGCGATGGCGAGCGAGATCACCCTGCAACCGGTGCGCCGTCACGGTGTGGATGCGGGGATCTTCTTCAGCGATATCGTCGTGCCGCTGAAGCTCGCGGGCGTCGAGGTCGAGATCCAGCCGGGCAAGGGGCCTGTCTTCGAGCGGGCCGTGCGGACGTCCGCCGATGTCGACCGTCTGAGCGCCGTCGATCCGGCGGCGCTCGCCGCGGACACCTTCGCCGCGGTCCAGGAGGCCGTGCGGCTGACGACCGCCGAGCTGAATGAAACCCCTTTGATCGGTTTCGCCGGTGCGCCGTTCACTCTGGCCGCGTACCTGGTGGAGGGCGGGCCGTCGAAAGACCACCTCCGGGCCCGGACCCTGATGCACGCCGCCCCAGGCGCCTGGGCCCGCCTGATGGACTGGACCGCCGACCTCTCCGGCGCTTTCCTCCGCGCCCAGGTGCTGGCCGGGGCCAGCGCTGCGCAGCTCTTCGACTCCTGGGCGGGATCGCTCTCGCTCCGCGACTACGCCGAGCATGCCGCCCCGGCGTCCGCCCGGGCGTTCTCCCACGTCCGCGACCTCACCTACACGGTCCCGTCGGCGGACCCGGACGGTGAGGCCGTCGTGCGCGCTGTGCCGATCGTTCACTTCGGCGTGGGCACCGGAGAACTCCTCCCAGCGATGCACGAGGCCGGCGCGGACGCGATCGGCGTCGACCACCGCACCCTGCTGGACGAGGCGAGCCGCCGGCTGGGGCATATCGTGCCGCTCCAGGGCAATGCCGACCCGGCGATGCTCGCCGCGCCCTGGGAGGTGCTCTCGGGCCATGCGCTCGATGTGCTCGACCGCGGCCGCGCCGCGCCGGCGCACGTTTTCAACCTCGGCCACGGCGTCCCCCCGGAGACCGACCCTGCCGTGCTCACCCGCGTGGTCGAGCTGGTGCATGGGTGGCGAGCATGACCAGTCTCGGTGCGGAGCTCAGACAGACCATCGAGGCCGACCCGACCCGGATCGCCGTCGTCGGCGGCGGCATGGCCGGTCTCGTCGCGGCGCGCGAGTGTGCCCGGCCCGGCTTCGAGGTGATCGTGCTCGAGGCGGCGGACCGCATCGGCGGTTCCGTCGCACCGCTCGAACTCGACGGGATGACGCTCGACGCCGGCGCGGAGAGTTTCGCGACTCGCGGCGGTCACGTCGCTGAGCTCCTCGATGAGCTGGGCCTGGCCGGGGATGTCGTCTCGCCGAACCCGGCAGGCGCGTGGGTGCGCACCGGCACGAAGAGCGTTCCGCTGCCGAAGGCCGGGCTGCTCGGCATCCCGAGCTCTCCGCTCGCGAGCGATGTAGTGGCCGCCATCGGCTGGGGAGGCGCCCTCCGCGCCTACCTCGACCGGCTGCTGCCGGTGCTCAAAATCGGGCAGGAGCGCCGGCTGGGAACGCTCGTGCGGAAGCGGATGGGCGCGAAAGCTCTGCACGAACTGGTCGCCCCCGTCGTCACCGGTGTCTACTCGGCTGCGCCGGACGATCTGGACATCGAGGTCGTGGCCCCCGGTCTCAACGCCGCGCTGACCCGCCTTGGCTCGCTCTCCGGAGCCGTCGGCGAACTGTGGTCGCAGGCGAAGGCGGGAAGCGCTGTGCAGGGACTCCGCGGCGGGATGTGGCGGCTCCCTGCCGCGCTCGCCGCCGACTTCCGCGCGCGCGGGGGCAGCGTTCGCACCGCCGCCGCCGTCACCGCGATCGAGCCGTGGGCCGCGTCCGAGACGCATGCGCCCGCCGGGGTCGCGCATCCCGAATCGGACGGCGGACGCCGACCCGCCCGCTGGACCCTTCGCCTGGCCGATGGGACGGCCATCGACACGGATGCCGTGGTGATGGCCGCGCCCGCGCACGCTGCGCTCGCGCTGCTCCCCACGGCATCCCCTTCGCTGGCCGGTCTGGCCGGTCTCGACTGGCCTCCGGCGTCGAGCGTCGAACTGGTCACCCTCGTTCTCACAACGCCCGCTGCCGCCGAGGCGCCCAGAGGGACGGGCGTGCTCGTCGCCGACGCCCCCGGCTCCGGCGTCACCGCCAAAGCCCTCACGCATGCGAGCGCCAAGTGGGCGTGGGTCGCGGAGGCCGCGGGAGACGGCTGCCACGTCGTCCGTCTGTCGTACGGCCGGGCGGGCCAGCCAGGGACCCGCGAGCTGGGCGATCAGCGCCTCCGGGAGATCGCGCTCGCGGACGCCTCTGCCCTACTCAATATTCCGCTTGCGGTATCCGATGTGGCTGCATTCGCCCGGATTCTCTGGACGAACGCTCTTCCTTATGCGACAGTGGGGCAGCGGGAGCGCATCCAGCGCGTTCGCGATGGCGTCGGAAGCGTCGAGGGTCTCGAGGTGACCGGCTCCTGGCTGACCGGGACCGGGCTCGCCTCCGTCGTCCCGGATGCCCGTCAGGCAGCCGAGCGGGCGCGGGGGTCTACGCTGGAGAGCACTGACCGAGGACATGGAGGGGTGAGGATGCGAGGAAAGATCCTGTTCGTCGCAGGAGCGGCCGTCGGCTATGTGCTCGGCGCGCGGGCCGGGCGGAAGCGCTACGACCAGCTGAAGGCCGCCGCCGCCAGAGTGTGGGAGTCGCCTTCGGTGCAGAAGCGGGTCCACGCGGTCGAGGACTTCATGGCGGAGAAGGCGTGCGAGGCGCCGGAGGCCGTGTTCGTCGCCATCAAGAAGGCCGTCGTCCGCGTGAACGAGCGACGGCGCGAGGCGCGTTCGCCGATCCCCGAGCCGGAGACGGCGGGGGACGGAAGCGCATCCTGACCTGGAGAGACTCTGACCCGGAAAGGGGAGATGCGATGAGCGACAGCCGGAACGCCCGGAAAAAGCCCTTCGGTAAACTGATCACCGCGCTGCCGCGGCTCGTCGTCGGCGTGCTGAAGGCAGAGGTCGAGCACCTCAAGGCCGAGTTCGCAGCGAAGGTGAAATATGCCGGTGTCGGCATAGGGCTGTTCCTCGTGGCGGCGGTGCTCCTCTTCTTCGCGCTCGGAGTCCTCGTCGCGGCGGCGGTGCTCGGCCTCGCTGTCGTGCTGCCGGGGTGGGCGGCTGCGCTCACCGTGTTCGGCGCGCTGGCGCTGATCGCTGCGATCCTGGTGCTGATCGGTGTCGCGTCGTTCAAGAAGGTGAATGGCCTCGCCCCGAAGGAGACCATCGCGAGCGTCCGATCCGATGCCGACGCGCTGAGAGGGATGGGCAAGTATGACAACTGACCGCAGCGACGCCGAGCGCGCCCGCGCCGAGCTGGCCGCCACCCTCGACGCCATCGAATACAAGCTGAACATCCCGAAGCGCGCCGCCGAGTGCGTGCGGACGCTCCGGCGCGAGAACCCGCTGGCTTTCGCCGGCATCGCCGTGGGCGCGGCGATCGTCGCGGCCACGGCCGCCTGGGGCCTTGTCGCCCTCGTGCGGCGCTGACCGTGCGGGCCCTGGGCCCGCGCTCGTTTTTGCCTTCATGTGTTTGCGAGAGAGACTGTGGTTATGAGTATCCCGGCTGCCGTTCCGGCAGATTCGACCGCCCCCGGAGAGAATCCCGACAGCCCGAGGGGGTTCGCGCTCTGGGCCGTGCTGCGCCGCGATCCGGCGCGTCCCGACGACCTGGACGGTACCGATGTCCCGAAAGCGGTTCAGGAGCTCGAGGGCGTCGTCGCCGACCTCCACACGCAGGGCGTCACGATTCGCGGCTTCTACGACGTCTCCGGCCTGCGCGCCGATGCCGATGTCATGATCTGGCTGCACGGTCTCGACGCCGAGACGCTCCAATGGGGGCTGCGCCAGCTGCGCCGCACCCGCCTGATGGTGGCGTTGCTTCCCACCTGGAACGCGATGGGCGTGCATCGGGACGCCGAGTTCAACCGCTCGCACGTCCCCGGCTTCCTCCGCGGCGAGGAGCCGAAGGGGTGGCTGTGCGTCTACCCGTTCGTGCGCAGCTACGAGTGGTATCTGTTGCCCGAGGAGGAGCGTTCCCGGATGCTGGCCGAGCACGGCCGCAAGGGCGCCGCCTTCCGCGGGGTGCTCGCGAACACCGTCGCGAGCTTCGCGCTCGGCGACTACGAGTGGATTCTGCCGCTGGAAGCCGACGATCTCACCGAACTCGTCGATGTGATGCGCGAGCTGCGCTACACGGACGCCCGCCGCCATGTGCGCGAGGAGATCCCGTTCTACACCGGCCGTCGCATCCAGCCGGCCGAGCTCGTGGAGGTGCTCCAAATGACAGACGAGGCCTCGCCGCGTGTGCTGGGCGCGACGCCGGCCGCGGCCGGCGTCGCCGAGCATGTCACCGAGCCGGTCGCGTATGACGCCATCCTGCTCGCCGGCTTCGGCGGGCCGGAGGGACAGGACGATGTCATCCCGTTCCTTCGCAATGTCACGCGGGGCCGGGGAATCCTCGACGAGCGCCTCGAAGAGGTCGCCCAGCACTACCGCCACTTCGGCGGAGTGAGCCCGATCAACGACCAGAACCGCGCGCTCAAAGCGGCGCTGGAGGCGGAGCTCGCCTCGCGCGGCATCGACCTGCCGGTGCTCTGGGGGAACCGCAACTGGGACCCCTACCTGGCGGACGCCCTCACGGAGGCGGACCAGCGCGGGTTCACCAAGCTCATCGCGGTCGCGACCAGCGCCTACTCCTCCTACTCCAGCTGCCGCCAGTACCGCGAGGATTTCGCCCGCGCGCTGCGGGAGACCGGGCTCGAGGGCCGTATCCAGATTGACAAGGTGCGCCAGTTCTTCGACCACCCCGGTTTCGTCGAGCCGTTCATCGAGGGCGTGAAGAACGCCGTCGAGGAACTGCGCGAGAGGGCGCCGGAGATCCACCCGGCGACCGGTGTGCGCATCCTGTTCTCGACACACTCCATCCCGTCGACGGACGCTGGCAAGTCCGGTCCGTCCGGGCGGCCCGATTCCGGCGAGCCCTGGGGGGAGGGCGGGGCCTACGCGGCTCAGCACCTCGCGGTCGCGGAGATCGTCTCGCACGAGGCGACCGGCGGCACGATCGGCTGGGACCTCGTCTACCAATCCCGCTCGGGCCCCCCCTCGATGCCGTGGCTGGAACCCGACATCAACGACCGCATCGCCGAGCTGCCCGAGCTGGGCGTCAAGGCCATCATCATCGTGCCGCTCGGTTTCGTGAGCGACCATATGGAGGTCCTCTGGGACCTCGACACCGAGGCGATGGAGTCGAGCGAGGAGAACGGCCTGCTCGCCGTCCGCGTCCCGACGCCCGGCACCCACGCCAAGTACGTCAAGGGCCTCGTGGATCTGGTGCTTGAGCGCCGCGATGGCCTTCCGGTCGCTCAGCGCCCCTCCCTCACCACGCTCGGCCCCTGGTACGACGTGTGCCGCCCGGGATGCTGCGAGAACGTCCGTCTTGGCTTCAAGCCGGCCGTTGCCGGTCTCACGCCGTGATCGTCTCCGACGGCCCGGCGGAGCGCCGGCAGGGAGCGCTCCGCGTCGGCACTCGCGGTAGCCCGCTCGCCGTCGCTCAGACGCAGGCCGTCTCCGCCGCCGTCGCGCGCGCGACGGGCTTCGACATTGAGCTGGTCACGGTCACCACCCACGGCGACACCTCGCGCGAATCGCTCTCGGAGCTGGGCGGGACCGGTGTTTTCGCGACCGCGCTGCGGGACGCGCTGCGGAACGGCGAGTGCGACCTCGTCGTCCACTCGCTGAAGGATCTGCCGACCGCGCCCGCTCCCGGACTCGTGCTCGGCGCGGTGCCGAAGCGCGCCGACGCCCGCGACACCCTGTGCGCTCGCGATGGTCTCCGCTTCGGGGAGCTGCCGGAGGGCGCGAGCGTCGGTACGGGGTCGCCGCGTCGGGCCGCTCAGCTCAGGGCGCAGCGTCCCGGCCTCGACATCGTGGACATCCGCGGCAACGTCGACACGCGGCTGAGCCGTGTCTCTGCGGGGGACCTGGACGCTGTGGTGCTCGCCGCCGCCGGACTCGGCCGCCTCGGCCGCCTCGACGCCGCCACCGACTTCTTCTCCCTCTCGACCATGCCGACCGCTCCCGGTCAGGGAGCACTTGCTCTGGAGGTGCGCGAGGGGGACGAGCGGGGGCGGGGACCGATCGCTCGCGCGCTCGCCGCCGTCGACCACGCGACCACGTGCGCTGCGACCACCGCCGAGCGCGCCGTGCTGGCCGGCCTCGAAGCCGGCTGCGCGGCCCCGGTCGGCGCGACCGCCATGATCGACGACGGCCTCCTCTTCCTCACGGCGACCGTCTACCGGCCCGACGGTGCCGCGCAGCTCACCGCGTCCCACGCCGCGACGCCGGATTCGTTCGGCGCGGCGCACCTGGACGAGGCCGCCCGCGATGTCGGAGAGCGCGTCGTCGCTGAGCTCCTCGCCTCGGGCGCGGCCGATCTGGCTCCGCTGAAGGGCCTCCGATGACGACGGGATCGGTGCCGAAACCGCTCGCCGGCTGGCGTGTTCTGGTCCCGCGCGGGGGGCCGTGGGGCGACTCCGTGGCGGCGGATCTGCGAGCGGTGGGCGCTTCGCCGGTCGTCGCGGCCATGATCAATTTCGCGCCGGCGGCCGACGCCTCCGCTCTGGAGCGCGCTCTGCACCGCCTGGCCGCCGGCGAGTTCGACTGGGTGACGATCACGAGCGCGACCACGGTGGATGTGCTGAGCGCGTCCCGCGCGGTCGTCCCGCCCCGCACACGGATCGCCGCCGTCGGAGAGACCACAGCCGCTGCGCTCACCGCGGCCAGCTACAAGATGGACCTCGTGCCCGCGGAGGACAACTCCGCCCACGGACTGCTTGCGGAGTGGGAAGCCGCAACCCAGGGCCAGGTCCCGTTGCGCATCCTCACGCTCCGTTCCGATATCGCCAAGCCTCTCCTCACCGAGGGGTTGCGCCGTATCGGGCACGACGTCGATTCGGTCGTGGCCTACCGCACGATCGGCGTGACCGTGCCGGAGAGCGTGGTCGCGGATGTGCGGCAGGGGCTCGTGCAGGCGATCCTCGTCACGAGCGGCTCGGTGGCCGAGCAGGTGCAGCTGCAGCTCGGCCCCATTCCGGAGTCCACGCTGGTCGCGGCCATCGGACCGCGGACGGCGCGCGACGCCCGCGACTGCGGTCTGCGGGTGGATGTCGTGGCCGAGGAGCGCACCGCCGCCGCGCTGATCCAGGCGGTCGTGGCGGTGGCCGCCTCCCGTGTGGGCTGACCGGTTCCGCGGCGTAGGGTTGAGCGAGTGAGCGAACTGCACCCCGTCATCAGACCCCGCCGTCTGCGGCAGTCGCCGGCGATGCGGCGTCTCGTGGCCGAGACCCGGCTGCACCCCGCCGAGCTGATCCTCCCTCTCTTCGTGCGCGAGGGCCTGGCCGAGCCGCGGCCGGTCGCGTCGATGCCGGGCGTGGTCCAGCACACGCTGGACTCGCTGAGTCGTGCCGCCTCCGGCGCGGCTGAGGCGGGCGTCGGTGGCGTCATGCTGTTCGGTGTGCCGGAGATGCGCGACGCCGCCGGCTCCGCCGCGACCGACCCCGACGGCATCCTGAATGTCGCGACCCGCACTGTCGCCGCCGAGGTGGGCGACGCGCTCGTCGTGCAGACCGATCTGTGCCTGGACGAGTTCATCGACCACGGCCACTGTGGGGTGCTCGACGGAGCCGGAGCCGTCGACAACGACGCGACTCTGCTGCGCTACCGCGACATGGCGCTCGCGCAGGTCGAGGCCGGCTCCCAGCTGCTCGGCCTCAGCGGCATGATCGACGGTCAGGTCGCCGCCGTGCGCCAGGCGCTCGACGCGGCCGGTCACACGGAGACGGTGCTCCTCGCCTATGCTGCCAAGTACGCTTCCGGCTTCTACGGCCCCTTCCGCGACGCTGTCGACTCCCCGCTGGTCGGCGACCGCCGTGCCTATCAGCAGGACCCGGCCAACCGCCGAGAGGGTCTGCGCGAGGCCCGCCTCGACCTGGACGAGGGTGCGGACATCCTCATGGTGAAGCCGGCGCTGAGCTACCTCGACGTGCTCAGCGACGTCGCCGCCATCAGCGAGGTCCCGGTCTGGGCCTACCAGGTCTCCGGCGAGTACGCGATGGTGGAGGCCGCCGCCGCGAACGGCTGGATCGACCGCGACCGGATCATCGAGGAGACGCTGGTCGGCGCCCGCCGCGCGGGGGCCGATGCGATCGTGACCTATTGGGCGACCGAAGTGGCGGGGTGGCAGCGATGAGCGAGACCGGCATCCCGGGCTTGGCCGCCGCCGCGATCGGGGAGGCCAACCTCGCGCAGTTCGGGCGCGCGCAGCGGGTCATCCCCGGCGGCGTGAACTCGCCGGTGCGCGCGTTCCGCTCCGTCGGCGGGACGCCGCGGTTCATGGTTTTCGCGAACGGGCCGTACATCGTGGACGCCGAAGGACGTGAGTACGTCGACCTCGTCGCGTCGTGGGGGCCGGCCATTCTGGGGCACGCGCATCCCGCCGTGGTCTCCGCTGTCCAGGAGGCCGCCGCGCGCGGTCTCTCGTTCGGCGCCTCGACCCCGGCCGAGACCGAACTGGCGGAGGCGGTGATCGCTCGGGTCCCGTTCGTGGAGAAGCTACGGCTCGTCTCCACCGGCACGGAGGCGACGATGACCGCCATCCGGCTCGCTCGCGGTTTCACCGGCCGCCCACTGCTGATCAAGTTCGCCGGGCACTACCACGGCCACTCCGACAGCCTCCTCGCGGAGGCGGGCTCCGGTCTCGCCACGCTCTCGCTGCCCGGCTCGGCCGGGGTCACTGAGGCGACGGCCGCGCAGACCCTGGTGCTCCCGTACAACGACTTGGGGGCCGTGCGTGCCGTCTTCGAGGCGAACGGTCCCGACATCGCCGCGGTCATCGCCGAGGCCGCCGCCGCGAACATGGGCGTCGTCCCGCCGGACGAGGGCTTCAACGCCGCGCTGACCGACCTCGCTCACGAGTACGGGGCCCTCCTCATCCTCGATGAGGTGCTGACCGGTTTCCGCGTGAGCGAGGCCGGGTTCTGGGGTCTCGACCGCGGCTACACCCCCGACCTCGTCGCCTTCGGCAAAGTCATCGGCGGCGGGATGCCGCTCGCCGCGGTCGGCGGACGGGCCGAGCTGATGGACATCCTCGCCCCGGCCGGCCCCGTTTACCAGGCCGGTACGCTCTCCGGCAACCCGGTCGCTGTCGCCGCCGGTCTCGCAACGCTGGCCCACGCCGGCGAGGCGGTCTACGACCGGTTGGACATCGTGGCCGGCACCCTCTCCGCCGCCGTCTCCGACGCCCTCACCGCCGAGGGCGTCGCCCACAGCGTGCAGCGGGCCGGCAACCTCTTCAGCTTCGTTTTCGGCGACGTCGCCGCCGCTCCGCGCACTTTCGCCGAGGTGCAGCGGCAGGAGGCGTTCCGCTATCGGGCCTTCTTCCACGCGATGCTCGACGCGGGGGTGTCCCTGCCGCCGAGCGTGTTCGAGGCGTGGTTCGTGACCGCCGCGCACGACGATGCGGCTGTGGGCCGCGTCCTCGAAGCGTTGCCCGCTGCTGCGCGGGCGGCGGCCTCGGCCTGCCCCGGACGTCCGCTGCTATTCGTCCGCCGGTGAGGGGTCCCGGGTCAGCGACTCCACGAACGTGTACGTTGCACCTTCCGGCCAACCGTCGGCGTCCAGGAGCGCGTACACGTCGAATTCCAGCGTCCCGCCGCCGCCGGCGGGCCAGCGCAGGATCCGTGGCGGCGAGTCCGACGCCGAGCGCACGGTGACCGTCCGCGGTTCTACACCGGAACGCAGAAGGCGGGCGCGGAAAGTGGTCGTCCGGGTCACCCGACCACTTTCCCACACCCGTCGCGGCGTGGTTTCTGGTTTCCGTTCGCCGGCCGGAGCGCCGCCGCGCCATCCTGTCCGGTTCCAAAGGAACGGTTGTCGCTTTGTTGAGGTTCGCTCTCCCCGCCCGGGGGGCGGGCTTGGCAGGATAGAGGCTATGGCCGACCTGCATGTTCACCCCGACCGTTGGGAGATCCACCTCACGCGGGCCGAGAAGGCCCTGGCCCTGCGTCGAGAGAACCTTGTGATCCCCCGCGAAAGCATCCGCTCGGTCGCCATCACGGAGGACCCGTGGATCTGGATTCGTGGCATCCGCGCCCCAGGTACCGCCGTCCCGCTCACACTCTCCGTCGGCACCTGGAAGTTCCACGGCGGCAAGGATTTCCTGCTCATCAAGGGCAAACAGCGCGCCGCTGTCGTGGTCGACCTGGACGGCGAGGAGTTCTCCCGCGTGATCGTCTCCTCGCCGCACGCCGCGAAGCTCGTCGAGGCGCTGCGGGTGGATATCTCGGAGATCCCGGGCGACGGCGAGGGCGGCAGGTAGCGGTTCGGGTTCTCGGGCTCCGCCGCGGACGCGAGGCCCTCTCGCGGCCTCAATATTATATTTTATCTAATGTGCAGAGTGAAGCGAAACTGTGGGGTGCTCATGCCACCCTGCCTTGAACCTGAAGGATCGAGCTGCTTGAACTCGTGAAATCGTCGCCACAGCGGCTGTGGCTGCCGTCCTCGGGGCGCTCGGCGCTGGCCCCGCGAACGCGGTGACGGCCGTCCCCGACGTCTTGGCGCGTGTGGCCGACCCTGCGCTGTGGATCTGCGCACGGCAAAGAATCATCCGACATTGAATCGTTTTTTCGTTCAAAACCAGCAGATCGGCTACGCGAACGGTAAGAGCATCGCGCTTCTGCACGCCATCGACCCCTATGGGAAGCGAATTCCCTTCCAGGCAGGCGTCGGCGGGTACCAGCCCTCAGCCACACGGGCGTACTTCACGGACATCGACGAGATCCGTGCCTGGAACTACAAGACGTACGGTAAGATCGAGCTCGCCTCTACGGCGATGATTACGAAGCGTGCAAGCCGGGAAGGCGATCTGCTCGGTGCGTTCACCGGTGTGCGGGTCGGGGCGAAGTTCTCTGACGCGATCCAGTGGATGGCTGACTCGAAGCTGAGCACGGGCACCGCTACCGAGCCGGGTCCGGTCTACGGCCCGAAGGAGTCCCTGACCCGCGCGGCGATGGCCGCGTTCCTCTTCCGCCGCGCTGGTGCGCCGTCCAGCTACAAAGCCCCGGCCAAGAGCCCCTTCACCGATGTCCCGACGACGCACCGGTGTGGGACCGCGGGCGTGGCAGACGAACGGGAAGTCCGGGATCGCCCTCACCGTGACCGGCGCGACCCTCGCCGCCATCATCCTGCGCCCCAAACGCGCCCCAGAGGCCCCAGGAAAAACCGGCTGGGCCACCGCACCCCACACCCGAACACACCCCACAGCAACTCACACAAGACCCCTGGGGCAACGTTCCACCGGCCGACGAGACCCCCTTCTAGGAGAACACCCCATGACCGACCCCATCACCCTGACCGCCGTTGAGGCTCTGACGGCAGACCGGGACGCATACGCGCAGGCACTCGGGGACATGTACAGCCTCCTCGGCTTCGACCGCGACGGGAACCCGACACCGGCCGCGAGCCTGACCTCCGGGGCTGAGGATTTCGCGAACATGATGGTCGCTGCCGCCGGGGCGGCCCGCGAAAACGCCGAGGAGGCTGTGCGTGAGGCGCGGGACGACGCTCTCGAAGAGGTCCGCGCCCACAGGATCGAACACGTCTTCCAAGAGCGCCCGCACGAGTACAGCTACCGCTGTTCCTGCGGATTCCTCATCAAGCACATGCCGTTCGGCGGCCTGGTGGAGTGCCCGGATCTGTCCGATCTGATCCGCGGAACGGCCGCGGAGGAGGCCCCGCATGACCGAAACTGACCCGCTGCTGGCAGCCATTGAAACGCTCACGAAACCGGTTGTGGATCACATCGCCCAAAGAACCGACTCGGGCAAGTGGATAAAAGCTCATACCGTCGAGCATCCGCCCCTCCTGAAGCAGATGCGTGAAGCCGTGTGGCCGTCCACCGGCAACGACGGCAACTCGAAGAGCTCACCCCAAGAACGCGCCCTTGCCGACAACAGCATGCTCTTCGCGTACGTGACGATCAACGCCGCGATCGCGGATTGGGTTCGCATGGCCGGTGGGAAACCCACCCGTTACCCGATCCCCAACCTCAATCAGTGGGCTCGCCTCCACATGTCCGACCCCGACCGTGACGACGACTGGTATGTGCGCATGCTCCACGGGTGGGCGTACACGATCCGACACTGTTCGACGAACCGGAGTCATTCACCCTCGCCGGTGCCTGCCCGGTGTGCGGTTCCACTGAGTGGGGCAACATGATCGACGGAGGCGGAATGCGAGTTCTGAAAGTCGAATACGTCCTCGACGACAACGCGCGCCCGAAAGATGTGAACGTGCTCTGCCAAGCGTGCCGTGTCGTGTGGGAAGGCCGCGAGGCCGTTGAAGAACTCGCAGACGAACTCAGCGAGAGAGCAGGGTGAGGCAGTCGCCGACACGCCATCGAACCGCGGAATGAATGACAAAGCTGTCATTCCCGGCTGTACGCAGTCTTGCGTAGGTGAACTCTGCCTGGCAGCACCCTTGAAGCCCTGACCGGAAATAGCGGGGCTTTCTCACTGTGACCAAACAAGTCAACGACGCTGCCCTTACTTCGCAGCTGTCGGATTCGAGTTGAGTCGATGGCGACGTGGGAAGAAGATAGCGAGCCAGACCACGATTCCCACGATGGGAACGAGGACAAGGAGGACCGTCCAGCTTGCTTTGTCAGCAGTGCGGACTGTTTCGTTCTTCCAGGTGACGACGAGTGCCCAGATCGCTGCAACTAGTTGACTGAGGACGACCAGCAGAACGATCAGATGTAACGGTGAAGCTGTATTGGCGAGCATGGCATTTTCCCTCTCTCAGATAGCGGCTGCTGCCAGATCGATCCGGCGCTGTTCACATGCATCGTATGCGACTCGCCCCAGGAAATCGGGCTTCCTTTGATGCCGACTTGAATAAGCCACGACATGGTCAGGTTTCGCTGGCTGGTGCTTCCAGTGTCAGTGCATCCGGTGTTCGTGACGTAGTAACCGACAGCCCAGGACACGTTGCACTGGTGGTTTCCCTGCGTCCCACGGTAGCTCTGGGTGACCCAGGCATGACTGCCGTCGTAGTAGAAGTAGCCGGACTGGGTTTCTTGATCAGTGATGTTGTTGAAGGCTTGACTGTAACTTCTTCCCTTGACCGTTCCGGCGGCTGTAGCGGCGGCCAGCGACTGATAGGCGGGTGCGCTCAAATACTGCTTCGCCGCAGCAAGGCCGGAAACCGTAACGATCGTTGCGGCCGACGAGGTGAGGATCACCGTCGTGTTGCAGACGCTAACCGGCTGGGTGGTCTTGCCAGCGGCGCGCGCTGCAATGATCGCGTCAACGCACGTTGTGTTCTGATACGTGTATGTGCTGGACTGTGCGACGTTAGCGTCAGGCGTTGGTTGGCTCCCCTGTTCACTAATCGTCTCGAACCCAAGAGGGGTCAAGTGTCCGTGAGAGAGTTTCGACGACGGCTAACGATGACGGGTCGTTCCATCAGGCAGGCAATCCACCATGGCGACCTCGCGCACCAGGCTGGCTCCCTCCCTCCACTGGAGGAAGAGAGTCCTCGACGCCGGGCGGAGTCAAGGCGTCACACACTGTCCGATCTGCGCGGTCGGACTCGATTACCGGGTGACGCGGAAGCCGAACAGCGCCGAACCGGACCACATCATCCCCGCAGCCAACGGCGGCACAAACCCCCTCAGCAATGGGCGCGTCATCTGCCGACGCTGCAACCAGTCACGCGGAAACAAGACGATGGACCCACAACCGCCAAAACTGCCTCAAAAGGTCATCACAACCCCGATCTGGTGACACGAAGGGGATACCCACCCCTTTCGCCTCCTCAGGCTCGCACAAGTTCTACTGTGAGATCGCCTGGCTGCGCGGCTCGGGAATCACGACGGGCTATGCCGACGCCACGTTCCGTCCGGAGAACCCCATCTCGCGCGAAGCGACAGCGGCGTTCCTGTACCGGACCATCAAAGGGCCCGGCTCCGCGGTCAAACCTGCGCGCGCCTTTTGCCGATGTGCCCGTCGCCAGCCAGTTCGCTGGCGAGATCGCGTGGATGAAGCAGGCCGGGCTGTCGACGGGCAACGCTGACGGAACCTACCAGCCCAAGGCCCGAGATCACACGGGAGGCCATGTCGGCCTTCCTCCACCGGGCCCGGAACATGCGCTGACGGAGGTATCGGGCATCGGGCCGGGCGTCGTCGTACACGCGATGGCGCCCGGCCCTCGCTGTGGGCGCCGCGCTTACAGGAGGCGGTGGCCGCGACCGGCGCTACGACAGCAGCATCAGGACGATGCCGGCCAGCGGCAGCGTCCCCTGGATCAGCGCCGACCGCAGATGCCCGCGTCCGGTCGTGACCAGCACGACCGCTGCGGCCAGCATGGACCCCATCGTGAACAGGATGAGCGCGAGACCGGCGCCGAGCGTCCCAGCCCCGTAGAGGATCAGCCCCACGATCGCCCCGATCGCCAGGAACAGGTTGTAGTAACCCTGGTTGTAGGCCAGCGGCCGGGTCGTCTCCGCCGCTGCCTGGTCGGCCACGCCGAACCGCCTCCACACCGTCGGCCGCGTCCAGGCGACGCTCTCCATGAAGAAGATCGCGATGTGCAGGGCGGCGGCCAGTGTGACCACGACGGTGGCGAGGACGATCATGCGGCCAGCATACGGCGACACCGGCGGTGGGAGGGGAGGGACGCCCCGGAGTCGGTCCTCCACTCACGCCCGGACATCCACCACTGTCCGTCCGTGTATGTGTCCGGCCAGGATCTCCTCTGCGGCCGGAATCGCCTCCGCGAGCGGGATGGTCCGTGTCATTGTGGCGAGGGTGTCCCGGTCGAGGTCTGTGGCCAGCCGTTGCCACGCTGTCTCCCGCAGTGTCACCGGGGCTTCGACCGAGTTGATCCCGATTAGGGTGATAGCGCGGAGGATGAACGGCAGCACTGTGGTGGGGAGGTCCGGGCTCTGCGCGAGGCCGCAAGCCGCGACGGCGCCCCCGTACCGGGTCTGCGCCAGGACGGTGGCGAGGGTCGTTCCGCCCACCGCGTCCACCGCGCAAGCCCAGCGCTGGGCTTGCAGCGGCTTCCCGCCGCGTGCGATTTCGTCCCGGTGGATGATCGCCTCCGCGCCGAGGTCCGTCAGGTAGCCGCCGAGTTCCTGGGCCCGGCCGGTCGCAGCCGTAACCGGGTAACCCAGTTTTGCGAGGATCGCCACCGCGACGGAACCCACGCCGCCCGCCGCACCCGTCACCAGCACGCTCGAACCCTCCGCGCGGACCCGGTCGGGGTCGGCCCCGCTCCGTTCCAGAGCGAGCACCGCCAGCATCGCCGTGAAGCCCGCCGTCCCGATCGCGGCGGCCTGCTCGGCCGTGATCGAATCCGGGATCCGCACCAGCGCATCCCCCCTCACCCGCGCCCGCTCCGCGAAGCCGCCGTGGTGGCGCTCGCCGAGGCCATCCCCGTTCAGGACGACCCGATCGCCGGGCCGCCAGCGGGCATCGTCGGAAGCCGCGACGCTCCCGGCCAAGTCAATCCCCGGGATGAGCGGGGAGATCCGAGCGACCCCCGGCCGCCCCGCGATCACCAGGCCGTCCTTGTAGTTGAGGTCGGAGAAATCGACGTCGATGGTGACCGCGCCGGGCATCAGGATGTCGTCGGAGACCCGCCGGATCTCGGCGGAGTGCGCAAGCACACGTCCGCCCTCGGTCTGCTGGTCGATTACGATCGCGCGGAATCCGGTCATACGGCTCACGCTACCCGCGTCCGTTCAGCGCCCGTGTCTCCTCCGGCAGCGCTCCGCCCGCGTAGAGCCCCGCCGCCAAGGAACGCCCACCCGCGCCGGATGGCCTCTTCGGTCTTCTCATCGTCTGTTGGCAGCGCACCCCGGAACCGCACATCGGTCCGTGCGTTCAGCGCGAACGGCACGCCCTCCGCCGCGCTCGCCGCCTCCCGCATCTAGGATGGCCGCATGACCGGAACCGGCGACCAGTTCGGATGACGCCCTCCACCCCGGCGCATCCATCGCCCCGCCCCGGCCGCTCGAGCGCTCCGAGCACCGGGAGCCCTCCGCTGCCGTCGATCCCGCCCGGCGCACCCCCGAACCCCCCAAGACCCGGTCTGCGCTCGGCCGCCGTGTCTCGATCAACGCGGTCGTCGACTCCGCGTTCTTCGTCTTCGGCGGGCTGGCCGCGATCTGGCTGGCGTGGATCGTGCTCACCGAGAGCTTCGGCTGGGGCTTGCTCCTCCTTCCGTTCTTCGTCCTGTTCTGGGTCGTCCTCGCCTACCTCGTCCTGCCGCGGCTGCATCGCATCCTGACCCGGATCTACGTTCCGGACTACTTCATCGGCCGGTCTCGCACCAGCGATGGGCTGCTCGGCGACCCGATCAACCTGGCGCTTCTCGGCTCGGAAGCGCAGCTGGACGAGGCCATGTCCGCGGCAGGGTGGACGCGCGCGGACGAGGTGACGGCGGCCTCCAGCCGGCGGATCGTCGCCTCGACGATTCTTCGCCGCAGCTACGACGAAGCCCCCGTCAGCCCGCTCTTCCTGTTCGGGCGCCAGCAGGACGTCGCTTACCAGCAGGAGGTTCTGGGCAACCCCGCCAAGCGTCACCACGTCCGCTTCTGGCGCTGCCCGGACGGCTGGCTTCTCCCCGGAGGCCACCGCGTCGATTGGCTCGCCGCCGGCACATTCGATCGGGCTGTCGGCTTCTCGCTGTTCACGCTCCAGATCACGCACAAGATAGACGCGAACACGGACATCGAGCGCGACCATATCGTCTCCACCCTCACCGGGTCCGGGCTGGACGTGGAGGTGTCGGTCATCCGCGACTTCTCCACCGGCTACCACTAGCGGAACGGCGGCGGGGACAGCATCAAGACGGATGGCGATCTCCCGATCGTCGACCTCACCGGTGTGACCGTCGAACCCGCCTCGACCGGGAGCGCCCGGAACGCGGATGCCCGCCGGGCCGCCCTCGCCGCGCGCCGACCACACTCGGCTTCCTCCTGATGCTCCTCCGAGTGCTCGCCGGTGTGCTGACCGTTGTGCTGACCGCCCTCGGCTGGCCTGCCTTCGTCCGCTCCCAGCTCGCCACCGCCGGGCCGTCCCTGACCGCTGTCGAGCAGTCTCAGGCGGAAGGGGCCATCGGGGTCGCCGTGGGGGTCTTCGCGGCCGGGCTCGTGTTCTACTCCGTTCTCGCCCTGCTCGTCTTCGCCGGCAGCAACTGGGCGCGCATCGCATCCATGTCGTACAGCGCGCTGCTGATCGTCGTCGCTGCGATCGATTTCTTCAACGGCGGACCGCAAGCGACCCTCAGTGTGAACGCCCTGGGCCTCCCGCTCGACATCCTGGTGGTGCTGGCCCTCTCCTCCCAGGGCGCCCGCCTGTGGGCGAGACGGCTGCGCCCGGGCAGCCGCGGCGAGCGCCGCCTCCACAACCACCCCTTCGCGCACCTCGACCCCGAGACGCCAGCGATAACCCGTTCATAAGCGGGCAGCGTGCGCGGGGAATGGGGTTTGCTGCGCTCAGCCCGCTGACGCTACCCGCTCACCTGTCGCCGCATGCTCTGCCGCCGCATGCTCCGGACAAGCCGAGGTTCCACATACCTCGCAGACCACCAGCTGCTCCCGGCAGGCCGCCTCCACGCAGTTCCGCATCCGGCTGCTCGCCTCACCGCACCCGGCGCAGCGCCCGATCGTAGCGGCCGAAGGGGGGGGGAATGACGAGCCGCGCCCGTCGAACACGTACAGCGACCCCTCCCACAGTCCCGAGTCCCCGAAGCGCTCGCCGTAGCGCACCACCCCGACGTCGAGCTGGTAGACCTCCTGGAACCCGCGTGAGCGCATCAGCCCGCTCAGGACCTCGCAGCGGACACCGCCGGTGCAGTACGTGCACGACCGGCCTGCCCTTCAGGTGATCGTACTTGCCGCTGTCCAGTTCGGCGATGAACTCGCGCGTCGTCGCGACAGCCGGGACCACTGCGTCCCGGAACCGTCCGATCTCCGCCTCGAAGCGGTTGCGCCCGTCGAAGAACACCACATCGTCCCGGGCCTCGACCAGGGCATGCACCCCGTCCGGATCGAGCCGCGAACCGCCCCCGACGACTCCCGCCGCGCCGACGACCAGCTCGTTCGGTGCCCCGAACGACACGATCTCGTCGCGTACGCGAACGGAGAGCCGGGGGAAGTCCAGGCTTCCGCCTTCGGCGTCCAGCCCGGATCTCTCGCTCCACTTCGCGTCCAGCCCGCTGAAAGCCGCATAGTCCCTCGTCTTCCGCAGGTAGCGCTTCAGGGAGTCGAGCTCACCGCCGAGCGTGCCGTTCAGCCCGTCCTTGGAGAGCAGGATGCGCCCGCGCAGACCGAGGGATTCGCACAAGTCGCGCTGCCACAGCCGGACGGCCTCGGGATCGGGCAGCGGGGCGAACACATAGAAAAGGAGGACTTTCGCGACGGGCACCGGATGATGCTAGCCGCGAAAACTTCGAGTACCGTCAGATTCGTTCGTCTGCCGTTCATCAGAGGGGAGGATGGTCGCACTATGCGTTCCATCGTCATCATTCCGACCTACAACGAGTGGGAGAACATCGGCCCCGTCGTCGGGCGGCTTCGCGCGTCCGTTCCGGACGCCGACGTCCTGATCGTAGACGACGGCTCACCGGACGGAACGGGCGACTTGGCCGACGCGCTCGCCGCGACCGACGCCAATGTCCAGGTGCTGCACCGCGCGGGAAAATCCGGTCTGGGCGCTGCTTACCGCGCCGGGATGACCTGGGCGCTCGACGCGGGCTATGACGCGATCGTGGAGATGGACGCCGACGGCTCCCACCAGCCCGAGCAGCTGCCGCGTCTCCTGGCCGTCCTCCGCCGCCCGCCCGGCGAGGCGCCCGGTCCGGGCTCGGCGGGCGCCGATCTCGTCCTGGGCTCCCGCTGGGTCCCCGGCGGGGGTGTGGTCAATTGGCCCGCGCACCGTCGCCTTCTCTCGCGGGGCGGCAGCGTCTACTCGCGCATCGCGCTCGGCGTCCCTGCGCGGGATGTCACCGGCGGCTACCGCGCTTTCACCGCTGATGCGCTGCGTAGCGTCCGCCTGGACGACGTGGAGAGCCAGGGCTATTGCTTCCAGATCGACATGCTCCGCCGCGTCCACGCCGCCGGCCTCACCGTCACGGAGGTGCCGATCACCTTCGTGGAGCGGGAGCACGGCGCCTCGAAGATGACCGGTTGCATCGTCGCCGAGGCGATGCTCCGGGTCACAGGATGGGGCATTGCGGGCCTGCCTAGGCGATTCCGCCGCCGCACCGTGACACCCGCCGAGGTGACCGAGACGGCTCCGCAGGCGTAGCGTGTGGCCATGCCGAACGATCCTCTTCAGCGTTTCCGCTCCGTCCCGCACTTTACCCTCACGAGCGACGACATTGCCGACGGCCGGCCGCTCTCCCGCGAGCAGTGGGGCGCGGGTGGCGGTGGTGGCGACCGCTCGCCGCAGTTGTCCTGGAGCGGATTCCCGGCGGAGACGAAGAGTTTCGCCGTCACCATCCACGACCCGGACGCACCCACGGGCTCCGGCTTCTGGCACTGGGCCGTGTACAACATCCCCGCGTCCGTCACCGCGCTCGCGGCGAATGCGGGGGCCGAGGGCGGCGCGGGACTGCCCCAGGGCGCGGCGATGCTCTCGAACGAGCTGCGCTCCAAGAGCTTCACCGGCGCGGGTCCGCCGCCGGGGACCGGGACGCACCGCTACTTCGTGATCGTGCATGCCCTGGATGTGGACCGTCTCGACCTCGATCCGGAGTCGACCCCCGCTCTCCTTGGCTTCACCGCCAGCTTCCACGTCCTCGCACGCGCCCTCCTCGTCCCGCTCGCGACCGCCGGCGACATCTGACCCGTTCGGCCCGCCGAGCGGCCGGGCCCGGGGAGACCGGCCGGGAGCCATCCGAGGAGCGCAAGGGAGGTAGGTTCGTTACGTGAAACTCCACAACGTTCGTGTGTACAGAAGCGACGAAGACCTCGCCCGTCAGGACCAGCTCGCGTGGAAGATCGCCCAGGTCGCCGCCGACCCGGTGGAGGTGGACGCCAATGTCACCGATATGGTCATCAACCGTGTCATCGACAATGCCGCTGTCGCCGCGGCCTCCCTCACCCGGCGCCCGGTCGTCTCGGCCCGGTTGCAGGCGCTCGCACACCCGCTTCCGTCTGCCGAGTTCGGGGAGCTCGCGCGGAGCGCCGGTCGCCCTCAGCACGGTTCGACTGTCTTCGGCGAGCGAGTCAACGCCCGGGTGAGCCCCGAGTGGGCCGCCTGGGCCAACGGCGTCGCCGTCCGCGAGCTCGACTACCACGACACCTTCCTGGCCGCTGAGTACTCGCACCCCGGCGACAACATCCCACCCGTCACCGCGGTCGCTCAGCACGCCGCGCGTTTTCGGGCTCACCGGCCGCGACCTCGTGCGCGGGATCGCGACCGGGTATGAGATCCAGATCGACCTCGCCCGAGCGATCAGCCTGCACAAGCACAAGATCGACCACGTCGCCCACCTCGGCCCCTCAGCCGCCGCCGGAATCGGGACGTTTCTGCGCCTCCCGCCCGAGGCGATCTTCCAGGCTGTCGGTCAGGCGCTCCACACCACCACGGCCACCCGGCAGTCCCGCAAAGGGGAGATCTCCAGCTGGAAGGCGCACGCCCCCGCCTTCGCCGGGAAGATGGCCGTGGAGGCGATCGACCGGGCTATGCGCGGCCAGACCAGCCCCACCCCGATCTACGAGGGCGAGGACGGCGTGATCGCCTGGCTGCTGGACGGACCCGATGCGAGCTATGGCGTTCCACTGCCCGAGCCGGGTGAGGCGAAGCGCGCCATCCTCGACTCCTACACGAAGGAGCACTCCGCGGAGTACCAGGCTCAGGCGTGGATCGACCTGGCTAGGAAGCTGCACCGCGAGCATCCCGAGGTCGCGGACCCCGAGCGGGTGGAGAGCATCCTCCTCCGAACCTCGCACCACACGCACCACGTCATCGGCTCCGGGGCGAACGACCCGCAGAAGTACGATCCGGCGGCCTCCCGCGAGACGCTCGACCACAGCATCCCGTACATCTTCGCCGTCGCGCTTCAGGATGGTGGCTGGCACCACGTCGAGTCCTACCTTCCGTCGCGTGCCGCCCGCCCGGACACCGTCGCCCTCTGGGGCAAGGTCACCACGACGGAGGACCCGGAGTGGACGCGGCGCTACCACTCCACCGACCCCGCGGAGAAGGCGTTCGGCGGACGGGTGGAGATCCGTCTCGCCGACGGCCGTGTCGTCGCCGACGAGATCGCCGTCGCGGACGCGCACCCGCTGGGCGCCCGCCCGTTCGCTCGCGCCGACTACGTCGCCAAGTTCCGCTCGCTGGCTGCCGGGGTGCTCGACCAGACCGAGATCGAGCGTTTCCTCGCCCTCGCCGAGCGTCTCCCGGACCTCTCCGCCGCCGATCTCGGAGGACTCACCATCATCGCCCGACCCGGCCTGCTCGCCGGCGTCCCTGTCCCGAAGGGGCTCTTCTGATGCTTTACTCCTCTGTGCCGACGCACGAGAAGCGCGCTGCCTTCCGCGCCCGCCTCGCTTCGGGCGAACTGATGAGGATGCCCGGGGCTTTCACCCCGCTCAGCGCCCGTCTCATCGAACGCAAGGGCTTCGAGGGCGTCTACCTCTCCGGAGCCGTCCTCTCCGCCGACTTGGGCCTCCCCGACATCGGTCTCACGACTCTCACCGAGGTTGCCGCCCGCTCCACCCAGACCGCCCGGATGACCAGCCTCCCGGCCCTCGTGGACGCCGACACCGGTTTCGGCGAGCCGATGAACGTCGCCCGCATGGTCCAGACCCTCGAAGACGCCGGTGTCTCCGGTCTTCACATCGAAGACCAGGTCAATCCCAAGCGCTGCGGCCACCTCGACGGCAAGCAGGTCGTCGACGAGGGCGTCGCCCTCAAGCGCATCCGCGCCGCCGTCGACGCCCGCCGCGACCCGAACCTGCTGATCATGGCCCGCACCGACATCCGCGCCGTCGAGGGGCTGGATGTCGCGATCGACCGCGCCAAGGCCCTGGTGGACGCTGGGGCCGACGCGATCTTCCCTGAGGCGCTGGTCGGCCTCTCCGAATTCGCGGCCGTCAGTGCGGCCGTCGATGTCCCGATCCTCGCCAACATGACCGAGTTCGGCAAGAGCGAGCTCTTCACCGTGGACCAGCTGCGCGACATCGGCGTGAACATCGTCATCTGGCCGGTCTCGCTCCTCCGCCTCGCGATGGGCGCCGCCGAGCGCGGCCTCGACCAGTTGCTCACCGGCGGCACCCTCGAGCCCGCGCTCGGGGAGATGCAGCATCGCGCCGAGCTGTACGACCTGATTGACTACGAGGGCTACAACGCGTTCGATTCCTCTGTTTTCACCTTCGAGGTGAGGCGCTGACGCGCTCCACCAGCAGCGGCAAAGGAGCAGCCATGACCGACCCGGAGATCCACAAGGGCCTCGCCGGTGTCGTGGTGGACACCACGACCATCTCCTCGGTGAACCCCGAGACCAACTCTCTTCTCTACCGCGGCTACCCCGTTCAGGAGCTCGCGGCGAACTGCTCGTTCGAGGAGGTCGCCTGGCTGCTGTGGAACGGAGAGCTGCCGAACGCCGGCCAGCTGGCCGAGTTCGAGAAGCGGGAGCGCAGCCTCCGCCGCCTGGACGACCGGACACGCCGGGCGCTCGACGACATCCCGGCCGATGCTCATCCGATGGATGCGCTGCGCACCGCGGTCAGCCAGATCGGTGGCATCGACCCCACCCTGTCGCAGCGGGACGGCATCCTCGACCCCGAACTCAACGCCGGCCGGGCCGTCTCCCTGCTCGCGCAGTTGCCCTCCATCGTCGCGCACATCCAGCGCCGCCGCAGCGGCCTCAAGCCCGTCGAGCCGCGCGACGACCTCGATTACTCGCGCAACTTCCTCTGGCTCACGTTCGGCGAGGTCCCGGATGACGCGGTGGTGGACGCTTTCCGCATCTCGCTCGTCCTCTACGCGGAGCACTCCTTCAATGCGTCGACCTTCACCGCCCGCGTCATCGCCTCGACCCTGTCCGATATCTACTCCGCGGTCACCGTCGCGATCGGCGCGCTCAAAGGCCCGCTGCACGGCGGGGCGAACGAGGCGGTCATGCATGCTTTCGAGGAGATCGGGGACGCCGGCGGGGCCGAGGCCTGGTTGGATGAAGCCCTCGCCGGCAAGCGCAAGATCATGGGCTTCGGCCACTTGTGTCTACAAGAATGGCGACTCCCGCGTCCCGACCATGAAGGCGGCGCTGGAGAAGCTGGTCGAGCACGTCGGCAGGCAGGACCTGCTGGCCCTCTACGAGGCGCTCGAGAAGGCGATGAGGGATCGCAAGAGCATCGAGCCCAACCTCGACTACCCCTCCGGCCCCGCCTACTCTCTCATGGGTTTCGACACCGAGACCTTCACCCCGCTCTTCGCTGCGGCACGTGTCGTGGGGTGGACCGCCCACGTCTTCGAGCAGTATGCGGCGAACTCCCTCATCCGCCCCCTCTCCCAGTACACCGGCCCCGCCGAACGACACCTCTCCCGCTGAGACCCTCCCCGCTTCCTCCCCGCCGGGTCTGCGTCTCACTCCGCCCTGCCCTGCCCGCATCCCACCGCCCTTCACCCGCAAGCGACTTCCCACGGGACCGCTTTCCAGGGCATTTTCCACAGGCCGGGCCGGTCTGGGACTTCTCCACAGATTGCCGGACTGACCGATGGTTGAGGCGGGGTGCCCGTAGCTTGAGGATCATGTCTCAGCAGGAAGAAGAAGAGCGAGGTGCCGCTTGCGAACATCCCGAACTATGACCGCCCGCGCGAGAGGATGCGCCGTCTCGGCATCGGCTCGCTCACCGACGACGAAGTCCTCGCACTCGTCCTCGGTTCCGGGCAGAGCGGTCGCAGCGTCCTCGCCTTCGCACGATCCATCCTCCGCCGCACAGGCGGCTTCCCCGGGCTCGCAACGATGGACTTCGCCCGGTTCGAGACGCTCCCCGGGGTCGGCCCCGCCACCGCGGGCCGGCTCGTGGCCATCATCGAGATCTGGTGGCGAGCGGGCGCTCCGTCGGCCTGGACGCGCCTGGTCGATGCCGCAGCCATCGCCGACATCGTGCGGCCGGAGCTCCTCCACCGCGACAGCGAGCGGTTCGTCGTGGTCATCGCCGATCGCGCCGCCCGCCCGATCGAACTCGTGCTGCTGCGCGGCGGGGGAGTGGACGAGACCAGCATCCAGCCCGCCGACATCCTTCAAGCCGTGCTCACTAGCGGTGGGCGTTCGTTCGCCGTCGCGCACAACACATCCCTCGGGGGTCCTGGACGCATCTGTCGCCGACACGATGCTCACCCGCCGTCTCGATCAGGCAGCCGCCACCATCGGATTGCGGTTCCTTGGGCACATCCTGGTGGCGGGCGAGCGCTGGACAACGCTTCCCGCTGCCGGGGTCACGGGGTCAGGCGCGTCGGCCCGCGGAAGAGATAGGTCGTCTCGCGGAGGTTCGAGAGGTGCAGCATGAGCATCAGGACGCGGGCGAGCCCCATCCCGAAGCCGCCGTGCGGCGGGACGCCGTAGCGGAAGAACGCGAGCACGTCTTCGAGCTCCTCAACCGAGAGACCCTTCTCGCGGGCCTGCTGCTCGATCGTCTCCACACGGTGCTCGCGCTGGGCACCGGTCGAGATCTCGACACCGTTGAAGATCAGGTCGTAGCTCTTCGTGATCGACCGGTCTTCAGAATGACGCATGTGATAGTAAGGCCGGATGCTGGCCGCGTAATCGGTGAGGAAGACGAACTCGTGCCCGAACGTCTCCTTGACGTAGGCCGAGATCTGCCGCTCGCCCTCCGGGTCCATGTCGTCATCGTGCCGGGGGACTTCGTAGCCGCGCTCGGCGACGATCCGTTTGGCTTCGGCCAGCGGGATGCGCGGGAACGGTGTGGTCGGCACGGTGATCTCCACGCCGAACAGCGCCTCGATTTCCGCGCCGTGCTTCTCTTTGACTGCGGTGAACCCGGCCACGAGAAGGTCCTCGTGGACTTTCATGACGTCCTCGTGGCTTTCGATCCAGCTGATCTCGGTGTCCACGCTGGTGAACTCCGTCGCGTGGCGGCTGGTGAAGCTCGGATCGGCTCGGAAAGCGGGGCCGATCTCGAACACCTTGCCGAAGCCCGCCGCCTGCGCCATCTGCTTGAAGATCTGCGGGCTCTGCGCGAGGTACGCCGTCGTCTCGAAGTACGGCAGCTCGAAGAGTTCGGCGCGCGACTCGGAGGCCGAGGCCATGAGCTTCGGCGTGTGGATCTCGATGAAACCGTTGTCCACCCAGTAGTGCCGCAGCGCGTTCTCGAACGTCGTCTGCACGCGGAAGATCAGGTTGTGCTTCGGTTCGCGCAGGTCGAGGAAGCGCCAATCCATGCGCTTGTCGATGCCGCTGTCCGCCGCGATGGGGGTCTCCGGGATGGCCGCCGTCTCCACATCGAGAGCGCTCAGCTTGATCTCGATGCCGCCGAGCTTGACCCGTTCGTCGTGCTTGAGCTCGCCCGTCGCCCGGACGAATGAACCCTGCGAGAGCCCCGAGACCGTGAGCGCTGGTTCATCGGCGGCGACGGTCCCGTCCTCGTTCACCGTGCGCGGATTGACCAGCTGGACGGCGCCCGACTCGTCGCGCAGAACGACGAACTGCACCTTCTTCTGGTCGCGGACGGTCTCGACCCATCCGGCGACGCTCACGGGGCCGTCGGGAAGGTCGGCGAGGTCTTTGATCAAACTGCGTGCGGTCACGAGCCCCAAGCCTACCGCCCGTCTTTGTCGCGCGATCGGACCGGTCGCGCGACTCCCGGCTTTGTGTTCAGTCAGTTCAGGGGAAGAGCATCCGTAGACTGGGTTTGTGGTAGCGAGCCAGGTCCACCTCGTCCGTCACGGCGAGGTGTTCAACCCCGACGGCATCCTGTATGGCAGGCTGTCGGGCTTCGGCCTCTCCAAACTCGGTCACCGTATGGCGCAGGCCGCCGCCGACGAGCTGGTCTCGCGCGGCCGTCCCGTCACCGCCATCCGGATCTCTCCCCTCCAGCGCACGCGCGAGTCCGCTGCGCCGATCGCCGCAGCGTTCGGCCGGGAGCGTGCGGTCGACGAGCGCCTCATCGAGCCAGCGAATCGCTTCGAAGGCACCGTGATGCGCCGCGCTCTGAGGAAGCCTGTGAATTGGCCGTACCTCGTCAACCCGCTCCGGCCCAGCTGGGGCGAGCCCTATACGAGCATCGAGAAGCGGATGCGCGAGGCCATCGAGGACGCGTTCGACTCGGTCGAATCGGGGGATGTCGTCCTCGTCAGTCACCAGCTGCCGATCTGGGTCGCCCATCTCTCCGTCGTCGGCGCGCGCTTCCCGCACGACCCGCGCAACCGCCGGTGTTCGCTGTCCAGCGTCACCACGTTCGAGTACACCACGGTGGAGGCTGGCGACGCCGAAGGCCTGCCGGGTTCCGCGAACGTCGGGCCGGGGGGCCGTCTCGTCGAGGTCGCCTACGTCGAGCCCGCCGCCCGCCTCGGTTCGGCCGCGACCGACGTGGGAGCCGTATGAGCCCCCGCCCCCGCCTGAGGCGTGCTCTGCCCGCCGTCGCCGTCGTCGCAGCGCTTCTGCTCGCCGGGTGCTCATCGAACGACAGTCTCGCCGCGCAATACCGCTCCGGCAGCGGCCAGGGCTACATCGCCGGCGACGGCAGCGTGAGCGAGTACCCATCGGGCAAGCGCGGCGAGCCCGTCCGCTTTCAGGGCAAGCTGGCCGACGGCGCCGCCGTCTTCTCGAAGGACTACGCGGGCAGGGTGCTGGTCGTGAACTTCTGGTACGCGGGATGCCCGCCGTGCCGTCTGGAGGCTACCGACCTGGAGGCGCTCTCGCAGAAGCACGCCTCCGACGGCGTCGAGTTCCTCGGCGTCAACCTGTACGACACCGCCAGCACGGCCGCGAGCTTCGAAAAGGACAAGGGCGTCACCTACCCCTCTGTGCTCGACCGCGACACCGGTTCCGTCCTGCTCGCGTTCAGCAAGACCGTTCCGCCGAAGGCCACTCCGACGACGCTGGTCATCGACAAGAAGGGCCGTGTCGCCGCGCGCATCCTGGGCGGTCTCCCGGACCGCAGCATCCTGGACGCGCTGATCTCCGACGCCGTGGCCGAGAACTGACATGAACGTCGGCCAGATCGTCTTCAGCGGCCAGCTCCTCATCGCGCTGCCCATCGCCGTCCTCGCCGGGCTGGTGTCGTTCCTCTCTCCGTGCGTCTTTCCGCTCGTGCCGGGCTACCTCGCGTACGTCGGCGGGATCAGCGACCCTGGCGCTCAGCGCGACCGCGGCCGTGTGCTCCTCGGCGTCTCACTCTTCGTCCTCGGCTTCGCCGTGGTCTTCGTCGCGTACGGCTCCGCGTTCGGCGCCCTCGGCCAGTGGCTGTTTCGCTGGCAGGATTTCATCGTCCAGTTCCTGGGAGTTCTCGTCATCCTCATGGGCCTGGTCTTTATCGGCCAGTTCTCTTTTCTGCAGCGCACGATCAAGCCGTCCTGGCGTCCGTCCACCGGTCTCGTGGGCGCTCCGCTTCTCGGCATCGTGTTCGGCCTCGGCTGGACGCCGTGCATCGGACCGACCCTCGCCGCGATCAGCGCTCTCAGCGTGGATGCTGGATCGCCCTGGCGCGGTGCCCTGCTTGGGCTCTTCTACTGCGTCGGGCTCGGCATCCCGTTCCTGCTGGTGGCGCTCGGGTTCGACTGGGTCGCGGGCTCTGTCTCGTTCCTCAAACGGCACATCCGTGTCATCAACGCCATCGGGGGCGCCCTGCTGGTGGTCATCGGCGTCCTGATGGCCACCGGGCTCTGGACAGCCCTCCTGTCGCAGTCCTTGGCGGTGATCACTGGTTTTGAGCCGGCCCTCTGATCACATCGACGGTGCGCCGCCGCGCGAGTACCCCGACGTCGTCCAGCCGCGGCTGGGACTGACCGGGTGGCTGCGCTGGGCGTGGCGTCAGCTGACGAGCATGCGCACCGCGCTGTTCCTGCTGCTGCTCCTGGCGATCGCCGCCGTCCCCGGCTCCCTGTTCCCGCAGCGGGGAGCCGACCCCAACGGCGTCACCAGGTACTTCAGCGAGAACCCGCAGCTGGCGCCGGTTCTCGATAAGCTCCAGCTTTTCGATGTCTACACGTCATTCTGGTTCTCGGCCATCTACCTGCTGCTGTTCGCTTCACTCATCGGCTGCATCGTCCCGCGCACCGGGCATCATCTCGACGCGATGCGTGCGAAGCCGCCGAGGACACCGGTCCGGCTCAGCCGCATGGCGGGCTTCCAGGTGCGGATGCTCCCGGCCGGGCTCCGCACCGGCGGGCCGGACCCGATCGGCTCCGCGCGCGAGATCCTCCGCCGTTCCGTCTACCGCGTCGCCCTCTTTCAGGACGCGACTTCCACATCGGTCTCGGCCGAGCGCGGGTATCTCCGCGAGAGCGGGAACCTTGTGTTCCACATCGCCCTCGTCGGCGTTCTGGTCGCTGTCGGCATCGGTGGCGGCTTCGGCTACACCGGGCAGAAAGTGGTGGTCGAGGGCCAGAGCTTCGTCAACAGCCTGCCCTCCTACAACTCGTTCAACCCCGGGCGCTTCTTCTCCGACTCTTCGCTTCAGCCGTTCTCGATCCGGGTCGACAAACTCGATGTCGCTTACGAGACGCAGAACGAGCACGCCAAAGGCATCCCGCTCGACTACACGGCCACCGTCACGACCACGGGGCCGGGTGAGGCGACCGGCATCTCCCGCATCAAGGTCAACAAGCCGCTCGCGATCGGCGGCACGAACGTCTACCTGCTCGGGAACGGCTACGCCCCGACGATCACCGTCCGAGACCCGGAGGGCAAGGTGGTGTTCACCGATTCGGTGCCGTTCCTGGCTCAGGACCCGCGCCTCACCTCACTCGGCTGGGTCAAAGTCCCCGACGGTCTGAGGCAGCAGGTCGGGATGATCGGCTTCTTCTACCCGACCGTCGGCGAGAGCGGCACGGCCGGCGCCCTCACCTCCACTTTCCCCGGTCTGGATGATCCCGTGCTCAGCCTCAACGTGTATGTCGGGGACCTCGGCGTCGACAGCGGCGTCCCGCAATCGGTCTATTCGCTGAACACCGACAGGCTGGACCAGCTCACGGGTCCGCCCACGAAGACGAAGGCCCTCGAACTCCGTCCCGGCCAGAAGGTCGAGCTACCGAACGGGCTCGGCACCATCTCGCTCGATGGCGTCAAGCGCTACGCCTCGCTCGAGGTCCACCACGATCCCGCACAGGTCTGGGTGCTCGTGTTCGCCGTCCTCATCCTGGCCGGACTGCTGACATCGCTGTTCGTCCCGCGACGCCGCATCTGGGTGAAGGCGGTCGAGAATGGTGACGGCTCCCTGATGCTGGAGTACGCTGGCCTCGCCCGGGGAGAGGACCCGAATCTCCTCGCCACGATCTCCGCTGTCGCCGATGAGCACGCGGCGATATTGTCCCGACCCTCGACGAAATAGGCTTGCACCGTGACCGAAACCCTGTCTCAGCTCTCCACGGTCTACATCTATGTGGCGATGGGGTTCTACGGCGCCGCGTTCATCGCGTTCGCGCTCGACCTGGCTCGCCGCAGCGCCCAGGCGACTGCGGTCGCCGCGGCCGTCGTCCCGAGTGCGGTCGCCCGCCGGGCCGATGTCTCCGCCCCCGTCGCCGCCGGCGTGACCACGATCGCCCCAGCGAGCGCGCCCGGCTCTGGAATTCCCGTCATCGGTGGCGCTGACGCTCAGCCCCCGTCCTCCGCGCTCGGACGCCTCTCCTCCCGGATCAGCTCGCGCGTCGAGCAGGATGTGCTCTACGGCTCGGCGTCGTCGGTCTCCCTCAAGTGGGCCTTCGGACTGACCATCGCCGGCTGGGTCGCTCACTTCGTTGCGACCCTCCTCCGCGGCATCGCTGCCGCGCGGGTCCCGTGGGCGAACATGTGGGAGTTCTCGATGACCGGGACCCTGGTCATCATCGGCGTCTTCCTCGTCGCCACCCTGAAGTGGGACATCAAGTACCTCGGCACGTTCATTCTCGGCCTCGTTCTGGTGCTCCAGGGCATCGCGCTGCTGAACTACTTCGTCCCGGTGGTGCCGCTCCAGCCCGCGCTCAAGTCGTACTGGCTGGTTATCCACATCATTGTGGCCGTTTTGGGAACGGCGTTCTTCGCGCTGGGCTTCGCGCTCTCGGCTCTGCAATTGCTTCAGTATCGGCGCGAGCGCCAGCTCGAGGAGTCGCGTCCCCCGCAGTTCGCCTTCCTCGCCACGCTGCCCACCTCGGCCGCGCTCGAGAACCTGGCCTACCGGGTCAACATCGTCGGCTTCATCGCCTGGACCTTCACTCTCATCGCGGGAGCGATCTGGGCCGAGAAAGCGTGGGGGCGCTACTGGGGGTGGGACACCAAGGAAGTCTGGACGTTCATCATCTGGGTGATCTACGCCGGCTACATCCACGCGCGCGCCACCCGCGGGTGGCGGGGGTCCCGTTCCGCTTGGCTTGCGATCGTCGGCTTCGTCGCGGTCCTGTTCAACTTCGGAATTGTGAATGTCTTCTTCCACGGGTTGCACGCTTACTCCGGTCTCTGACCGGAGCGGAACTCGCGAACTCCGATGGCGCCGAACTCGGTTCGGCGCCATCGTCGTTTCCCGGATGTGCCGTTCAGGGTCGATCCCCTCTCAGTGCGGCCGATCCGTCCCCGAGCGCGACAAGGGCGGAACTCTGGCGAAGTCAACCTCGACACGCCCGGGTTGTCAGCCGAATTTGCGGGCTCTCGGGGGACCTGCGTAAAGTACTTACTTGTCACCTCAAAGGTGCGGGAAAGAAGAAGATCTCCTCGGCCTCAAGCGGGACCAAATCCTTAGCCTAGCGGCAAATCTGAGCTTGTAAGAGTTCGTTTGTAGCGCTTAGGATTAACACTCAACTCACTGGACGGGTCTAACCGGTTCGGATCGCGAGCAGTCGGATGTATCCCACGATGGATGAACGAAAGACGCGAAACGGTCAGCTTGACAAACTGAATGAGAGTGGTAAGTTAGTAAAGTTGCCTCACGGAGCAGCCCGAAAGGGTGAAAAGTGAGAGCGTCCGATCCTTGATAACTCAACAGCGTGCACAATGTCAAATGCCAAACAACCTCGGCATTGACTCGAAAGACTCCGGTTTGACTGTCAATGCGAGATTCCTTTGGATTAGATACAGAATGTCAGTAGATATTCGAAACTAGTCAAGACAAACTCGCAGCGCGAAGACATATTTCCTGTCAAGCCTGCACTATGTTTCCAGTCGCTTGCGACATGGAGCTAAATATTTTACGGAGAGTTTGATCCTGGCTCAGGACGAACGCTGGCGGCGTGCTTAACACATGCAAGTCGAACGATGAACCAGGAGCTTGCTCTTGGGAATTAGTGGCGAACGGGTGAGTAACACGTGAGTAACCTGCCCTTGACTCTGGGATAACCTCCGGAAACGGAAGCTAATACCGGATACGAACCGCGGAGGCATCTCCAGCGGTTGGAAAGAACTTCGGTCGAGGATGGACTCGCGGCCTATCAGGTAGTTGGTGAGGTAACGGCTCACCAAGCCTACGACGGGTAGCCGGCCTGAGAGGGTGACCGGCCACACTGGGACTGAGACACGGCCCAGACTCCTACGGGAGGCAGCAGTGGGGAATATTGCACAATGGGCGAAAGCCTGATGCAGCAACGCCGCGTGAGGGATGACGGCCTTCGGGTTGTAAACCTCTTTTAGTAGGGAAGAAGCGAAAGTGACGGTACCTGCAGAAAAAGCACCGGCTAACTACGTGCCAGCAGCCGCGGTAATACGTAGGGTGCGAGCGTTGTCCGGAATTATTGGGCGTAAAGAGCTCGTAGGCGGTCTGTCGCGTCTGCTGTGAAAACCCGAGGCTCAACCTCGGGCCTGCAGTGGGTACGGGCAGACTAGAGTGCGGTAGGGGAGAATGGAATTCCTGGTGTAGCGGTGGAATGCGCAGATATCAGGAGGAACACCGATGGCGAAGGCAGTTCTCTGGGCCGTAACTGACGCTGAGGAGCGAAAGCGTGGGGAGCGAACAGGATTAGATACCCTGGTAGTCCACGCCGTAAACGTTGGGCGCTAGATGTGGGGACCATTCCACGGTTTCCGTGTCGCAGCTAACGCATTAAGCGCCCCGCCTGGGGAGTACGGCCGCAAGGCTAAAACTCAAAGGAATTGACGGGGGCCCGCACAAGCGGCGGAGCATGCGGATTAATTCGATGCAACGCGAAGAACCTTACCAAGGCTTGACATATACGAGAACGGGCTAGAAATAGTCAACTCTTTGGACACTCGTAAACAGGTGGTGCATGGTTGTCGTCAGCTCGTGTCGTGAGATGTTGGGTTAAGTCCCGCAACGAGCGCAACCCTCGTTCTATGTTGCCAGCACGTAATGGTGGGAACTCATAGGAGACTGCCGGGGTCAACTCGGAGGAAGGTGGGGATGACGTCAAATCATCATGCCCCTTATGTCTTGGGCTTCACGCATGCTACAATGGCCGGTACAAAGGGCTGCAATACCGTAAGGTGGAGCGAATCCCAAAAAGCCGGTCTCAGTTCGGATTGAGGTCTGCAACTCGACCTCATGAAGTCGGAGTCGCTAGTAATCGCAGATCAGCAACGCTGCGGTGAATACGTTCCCGGGCCTTGTACACACCGCCCGTCAAGTCATGAAAGTCGGTAACACCCGAAGCCGGTGGCCCAACCCTTGTGGAGGGAGCCGTCGAAGGTGGGGTCGGTGATTAGGACTAAGTCGTAACAAGGTAGCCGTACCGGAAGGTGCGGCTGGATCACCTCCTTTCTAAGGAGCATCTGGCACCCTGTGTTGTTTTCAACGCAGAGATTGTCCAGGCGCCGGATCTGAGACAGTACTTATCACATCGGTACGACTGGGTCTCAGCCGGTCAGCTCATGGGTGGAACATTGACATTGGTGCGGAGCCGAACGGCTCGAACTTAGTACGCCTGCTTGCAGGAAGGAACAGTTCGGACCGGGGAGCCTCGCACATGCACGCTGTTGGGTCCTGAGGGACCGGACCTCATCGCTGTGTCTTCAAGACGCTGAGATGAGAACCGAATCCTCTGGACCTTTTTTGGTCGGCCATAACTGGGCCGGCGGAAAAGGTACCGCCCGTACTTTGAGAACTACACAGTGGACGCGAGCATCTTAGATTCGGACCTTCGGGTTCGGATCACAAAAGATGATCATAGTACTTTCGAGTACTGATTAGATCATTGGTCAATCTGCTCACTTCGGTGAGCCGATCGATTCAAACTCATGTGATTTCAAGTTTCTAAGAGCAAACGGTGGATGCCTTGGCATCTGGAGCCGAAGAAGGACGTAGTAATCTGCGATAAGCCTCGGGGAGTTGATAAACGGACTTTGATCCGAGGATTTCCGAATGGGGAAACCCCGCTGGGCCCTTTGGGTGACCCAGTGACTCCCGCCTGAATATATAGGGCGGGTAGAGGGAACGTGGGGAAGTGAAACATCTCAGTACCCACAGGAAGAGAAAGCAAAAGCGATTCCGTTAGTAGTGGCGAGCGAAACCGGAAGAGGCTAAACCGATCATGTGTGATAGCCGGCAGGCGTTGCATGGTCGGGGTTGCGGGACTTTTCTGCTGCTTCTGCCGAACAGCAAGCGTTACAGAGGATCATAGGTGAATGGCATTGAAAGGCCAGTCATAGAGGGTGCCAACCCCGTAACCGAAATGGTCCAATGGTGCGAAGAGTATCCCAAGTAGCACGGGGCCCGAGAAATCTCGTGTGAATCTGTCAGGACCACCTGATAAGCCTAAATACTCCCAGATGACCGATAGCGGACAAGTACCGTGAGGGAAAGGTGAAAAGTACCCCGGGAGGGGAGTGAAATAGTACCTGAAACCGTTTGCTTACAAACCGTTGGAGCCTCCTTGTAGGGGTGACAGCGTGCCTTTTGAAGAATGAGCCTGCGAGTTAGTGATATGTGGCGAGGTTAACCCGTGAGGGGTAGCCGTAGCGAAAGCGAGTCTGAATAGGGCGATTCAGTCGCATGTCCTAGACCCGAAGCGAAGTGATCTATCCATGGCCAGGTTGAAGCGACGGTAAGACGTCGTGGAGGACCGAACCCACTTAGGTTGAAAACTGAGGGGATGAGCTGTGGATAGGGGTGAAAGGCCAATCAAACTTCGTGATAGCTGGTTCTCTCCGAAATGCATTTAGGTGCAGCGTTGCGTGTTTCTTGCCGGAGGTAGAGCTACTGGATGGCCGATGGGCCCCAAAAGGTTACTGACGTCAGCCAAACTCCGAATGCCGGTAAGTGAGAGCGCAGCAGTGAGACGGTGGGGGATAAGCTTCATCGTCGAGAGGGAAACAACCCAGACCACCAACTAAGGTCCCTAAGCGCGTGCTAAGTGGGAAAGGATGTGGAGTTGCACAGACAACCAGGAGGTTGGCTTAGAAGCAGCCACCCTTGAAAGAGTGCGTAACAGCTCACTGGTCAAGTGATTCCGCGCCGACAATGTAACGGGGCTCAAGCACGCCACCGAAGTTGTGGCATTAACATTATTGGTAGGCTTTCGTGGTCCAGCCGTGTTGATGGGTAGGAGAGCGTCGTGTGGCGAGTGAAGCGGCGGTGTGAACCAGCCGTGGACGCCACACGAGTGAGAATGCAGGCATGAGTAGCGAAAGACGGGTGAGAAACCCGTCCTCCGAAAGACCAAGGGTTCCAGGGCCAGGCTAATCCGCCCTGGGTAAGTCGGGACCTAAGGCGAGGCCGACAGGCGTAGTCGATGGACAACGGGTTGATATTCCCGTACCGGCGAAGAACCGTCCAAGCTAATCCAGTGGTGCTAAGAGTCCTAATCCTGGACACCGATCCCTTCGGGGTGACGGTCCAGGTCTAACGCTCGACCCCATGCTGGTGCGGCTAGCGTATTAACAGGTGTGACGCAGGAAGGTAGCTGTACCGGGCGATGGTTGTCCCGGGGTAAGGATGTAGGGCGAGAGATAGGCAAATCCGTCTCTCACATAGCCTGAGATCTTATGCATAGCCGTCAAGGCGAATTCAGTGATCCTATGCTGCCAAGAAAAGCATCGACGCGAGGTTCCAGCCGCCCGTACCCCAAACCGACTCAGGTGGTCAGGTAGAGAATACTAAGGAGATCGAGAGAATCGTGGTTAAGGAACTCGGCAAAATGCCCCCGTAACTTCGGGAGAAGGGGGGCCTGAGGCGTGAAGGGATTTACTCCTGGAGCGTTTGAAGGCCGCAGAGACCAGTGGGAAGCGACTGTTTACTAAAAACACAGGTCCGTGCCAAGTCGCAAGACGATGTATACGGACTGACGCCTGCCCGGTGCTGGAAGGTTAAGAGGAAGGGTTAGCTTCGGCGAAGCTCAGAATTTAAGCCCCAGTAAACGGCGGTGGTAACTATAACCATCCTAAGGTAGCGAAATTCCTTGTCGGGTAAGTTCCGACCTGCACGAATGGCGTAACGACTTCCCAGCTGTCTCAACCACGAACTCGGCGAAATTGCACTACGAGTAAAGATGCTCGTTACGCGCAGCAGGACGGAAAGACCCCGTGACCTTTACTATAGTTTGGTATTGGTGTTCGGTGTGGCTTGTGTAGGATAGGTGGGAGACTTTGAAGCGGGCACGCCAGTGTTCGTGGAGTCATTTTTGAAATACCACTCTGGTCATTCTGGATATCTAACTTAGAACCGTAATCCGGTTCAGGGACAGTGCCTGATGGGTAGTTTAACTGGGGCGGTTGCCTCCCAAAAAGTAACGGAGGCGCCCAAAGGTTCCCTCAACCTGGTTGGCAATCAGGTGTCGAGTGTAAGTGCACAAGGGAGCTTGACTGTGAGACTGACAAGTCGAGCAGGGACGAAAGTCGGGACTAGTGATCCGGCAGTGGCTTGTGGAAGCGCTGTCGCTCAACGGATAAAAGGTACCTCGGGGATAACAGGCTGATCTTGCCCAAGAGTCCATATCGACGGCATGGTTTGGCACCTCGATGTCGGCTCGTCGCATCCTGGGGCTGGAGTAGGTCCCAAGGGTTGGGCTGTTCGCCCATTAAAGCGGTACGCGAGCTGGGTTTAGAACGTCGTGAGACAGTTCGGTCCCTATCCGCTGCGCGCGCAGGAAATTTGAGAGGATCTGACCCTAGTACGAGAGGACCGGGTTGGACGAACCTCTGGTGTGCCAGTTGTTCCGCCAGGAGCACCGCTGGTTAGCTACGTTCGGGATGGATAACCGCTGAAAGCATCTAAGCGGGAAGCCGGCCTCAAGATGAGATTTCCACGCCTTCGGGCGAGAGGCTCCCAGCTAGACTACTGGGTTGATAGGCCGGATGTGGAAGTGGGGACTAAAGACCCATGGAGCTGACCGGTACTAATAAGCCGATAACTTGATAATCACCACTCTCATAGGAGTGTGTAAGGCAGCTATGAGGGGCCTGAGATTGCACGCGTCCACTATGTGGTTCTCGATGTACGGTCGAGAACTGATTCAAGCGAAGCTTGATCGTTCACTTTGATACATCAATAGTGTTTCGGCGGCCATAGCGAGAGGGAAACGCCCGGTCACATTCCGAACCCGGAAGCTAAGACTCTCTGCGCCGATGGTACTGCAGGGGGGACCCTGTGGGAGAGTAGGACACCGCCGGACTTCTTTGTGAAATGGCCGCCCAGTGATGGGCGGCCATTTCGCGTTATTCTCGCGGGCAGTCGCTCGTGAAGCACGAACGTAAGCCGGGGACCGATCCTCGGCATCGACAGGAGAAGTCGTGAGCGACACCCCGGCAGACGACGGTAAGACCCCACGGGCGCGGCGCAACAGCGGTAGAAGCGCCGGCCACGGTGACGCGCGTCCCGGCGACGCTGGCGGGAAGAACACCGGCTGGATTCGTGGTGGCGATGCGGCGGGCGGTGGTGGTGACCGGGCGGGAACACCTCGGACAGGCTCTGGCGAGGGGAAGCCGCCTTTCCGTGCGAAGCGTTCGGCCGATGGCCGGCAGCCTTCCCGGGGTGAGCGTCCGTATGCGGTTTCCCCGTATCGCGGTGATCGTTCGGGTGACAGGAAGCCGTATCGGCGTGAGCCTTCCGAGGGCGGGGCTCCCCCGTATCGCGGTGAGCGTTCCGGGCAGGGGAAGCCGTCCTTCCGGGGCGAACGCTCCGGTGGCGGAAAGACTTCTTACCGCGATGACCGTGCTGGAAGACCGTCTCCTCGCGGTGAGCGTTCGCGCGGGGAGAAGCCGGAGAAGCCGGAGAAGCCGGCATATCGGGGTGAGCGCGCCGGTGAAGGCAAGCCGCCGTATCGCTGTGGCCGTGCTGGTGCGGGCGATTCTGCGGGCGAGCGCGCCGGTCGTTTCGGTAACGGCAACGACCGCGGAAGCGACGGTCGTCCCGACCGGAACGGTCAGCGGCCGAAACGCAACGATCGTCGCAGCGGTTACGGCGATCGCGATGCACCGTCCTCACGTGGCTGGCGTTCTTCCGGCGGCGGTCGCCTCCACGCATCCCGTGCGACTCAGGGGCGTCGCGACGATGAGCGCCTGTGGACGAAGGGGGGCCGTCCCGCTCGTGGCGATTGGTCCGCCCAGGACACCGCGCTCACACCGGAGCAGGATAGGGCGCGCGAGTTGCGCTCCGTCCGGCCACGGCACGATGACCCCGACTTGCCGCACGACATCGAGGCACGCGACCTCGATAAGGCGGCTCGCGTCGAACTCAAGACATTGAGCAAAGACAACGCGGAGTGGGTGGCACGGCACCTCGTGATGGTTTCGCGGGTCATTGAGGAAGACCCGGTGCTCGCGCACCGTCATGCGCTCTCGGCGTCACGGCGGGCCGGGCGTATCGGCGTCGTGCGTGAGACGCTCGCGATCACGGCCTACGCGACCGGTGACTTCGCGCTGGCCCTTCGCGAACTGAGGACCTACCGGCGGATCACGGGCTCCAACGACCAGCTGCCTCTGATGGTCGACAGCGAGCGAGGCGTCGGGCGCCCTGACCGCGCGCTCGAACTCGGGCGTTCTGTGGACCGTGCGACGCTCCCCAGCGATGTGCAGGTCTCCCTCGCCATTGCAATGTCGGGCGCGCGCCTGGACCGGGCGCAGCCGGAAGCGGCGCTCGCTGAGCTTGAGATCCCACAGCTGGACCCGGACCGCGCGTTCAGCTGGAGCCCGGATCTGTTTCACGCTTATGCGGAAGTGCTGGAGGAGCTCGGGCGTGCCGAGCAGGCGGCATCCTGGCGTGGGCACGCGGAGCGGGCGGCAGCGGCACTGGCGGAAGCTTATGCGGGCGGCGAGCGTGAGACTATCGCTGTGGTCGAGGAGGAGTACCGGATCGAGGGTCTGGACGCGATCCATGACGAGGGCGCGGGCGACGGAGCCGATGAGGGCGAGGCTGAGGCGGGAGTGCAGGAGGGTGAGCCGGGCGATGGCGTTGCTCCGGAGGAATGAGAACGGTGTTTCGCCCCTGGACGGCCGCGATCTGATCCTGGCGGATCTGGACGGTGTCGTCTATAAGGGACCGGATGCGATCCCGCATGCGGTCGAGAGCCTGAATCGCGCAGCGGAAACCACACGAGTCGGTTACATTACGAACAACGCTTCCCGGACAGCGGTGTCGGTCGCCGGGCATCTGACCGAACTCGGTCTTCGGGTCGAGCCCACGGATGTCGTGACGTCGCCGCAGGCTGCTGTGCGGCTCCTGAGCCAGCAGGTGCCGCCCGGGGCGACCGTCCTCGTCGTCGGCGGCGACGGACTGGTGGACGAGGTCCGCAAAGGCGGTTTCGGGGTCACCCGCTCCGCCGAGGACGACCCGGCGGCGGTGATCCAGGGTTTCGCACCCGATGTGGGGTGGACGCAGCTCGCCGAGGCGGCGTTCGCGCTCCAAGGCCGAACCGATGCCGAGCGGCCTTGGATCGCCACGAACATCGACTGGACCATCCCGGTGGCTCGCGGGGTCGCGCCCGGAAACGGCACTCTCGTCTCGGCTGTGCATACGGCGGCTGGGCGCCTGCCGATGGTGGCGGGCAAACCGGAGGTGGCTATCTTCGCGGAGGCGGTGGCGCGCTTCGCTGCGGCGAGACCGCTTTTCATCGGCGACCGCCTCGACACCGATGTGCTCGGTGCGAACCGGGCCGGAATTGACTCCGTGCTGGTGCTGACGGGGATCGACCGGGCCAAGCAGCTGATCGCGGCCGACGCGGACTCGCGGCCGGCCTACATCCTCGACGATTTGCGCGGACTCGCACAGCCGTATCCGGTCGCGAAGGTGGCCCGGAACGGTGCGGTGAGCGTGGGCGACGCGACGGTGACGATCGACGGCAACGATGTCCGCATCCTGACATCGGGCAGCGACGAGCTGAACCTGCTGCGTGCGGCGTGTGTGGCGATCTGGAACTCCGGGCGTGCCATCTACGGGCTCGACGTGCCCGAACGGCTGTACATCTGAGCGGTCAGCGCTCGAGCGTACGCTCGAGCTGCCCGTAGCAGCGGCGGACACGGTTCCGCCACCATTCCCGGCGCTCGGCGGGAGCGGCCAGTTCTGCGAGCCGGTCCGGGGCGATCGCCGGGCGCACGACGGGGATGCTGCCGCCGACCGGGAGCAGGGGATCGACGGCGACATCCCGCTCGAACATCGCGACCGTGCCGAGTCCGCAATCGAACTCGAGCTCCGGAACGGCAGCGGCGAGGTGAGCGCCCATCGCGACGCCGACTGAGGTGTCGATCGCGCTGGAGACGACGACCGGGAGACCGGCGGCCTCGACGATCCGCAGAGCGGAATGGATGCCGCCCAGCGGCTGTGCCTTGATGACCAGCAGATCGGCCGCTCCCGCACGGGCGACGGCGAGCGGGTCGCCGGCCCTGCGGACGCTTTCGTCGGCGGCGATCGGGATTCCCATGTACGCGGTGCGCCGGCGGATTTCGGCCAGTTCTTCCACGGACGGACAGGGCTGCTCGACGTATTCGAGGTCGAACGGGGCGAGCGCATGGATGGCGTGCTCGGCCTCATCCACGTTCCACAGGGCGTTAGCGTCGATGCGGAGGCGGCCTTCGGGGCCGAGGCGCTCGCGCACGGCGCGGACGCGTGCGATGTCGTCGGCGAGGGTCTGGCCGGGCTCGGCGACTTTGACCTTCGCCGTGCGCGAGCCCGGGTAGCGCGACAGCACCCTGGGCACCTCTCCGGCCGCGACAGCCGGCACCGTGGCGTTGACGGGGATGCGCTCGCGCAATCCCGGTGGTGTGGCGCGCCAGCCGAAGTCGATCGCGGCGTGCAGCCAGGCGGCTGACTCGGCATCGTCGTACTCGGTGAACGGCGAGAACTCCGTCCAGCCCTGAGGGCCGTCGAAAAGCACCGCCTCGCGGGCGGCGATGCCACGGAACCTGCTGGTCATCGGAAGGCGGACGACGTGAGAAGTCGCTAACAGGTCGGACAGCCCGGGCATCATTCCACAAGTTTCCCACGACTCCCTTATGCCGGAACGGGCCACCGTAGGCTGTCTTCATGGCAGCGGCAGTATCAGAGACCTTCGACCCACGAGAGTGGGACGATGTCCCCGGTTTCGGGGGGCTCACCGACATCACCTACCACCACGACGTGAGCGGGCGTGTGGCGCGGGTGGCGTTCGACCGTCCCGAGGTCCGCAATGCGTTCCGGCCTCACACAGTGGACGAACTTCATGCTGCCCTTGACGATGCGCGCACGAACCCGCGGATCGGGGTGGTGCTCCTCACCGGCAATGGCCCGAGCCCGAAGGACGGCGGATGGGCGTTCTGCTCGGGAGGTGACCAGCGCATCCGCGGGCGGGACGGCTACAAGTACGCGGGCGGCGAGACCTCGGCGGGCATCGACGCGGAGCGGAGCGGACGTCTGCACATCCTGGATGTGCAGCGGCTCATCCGCTTCATGCCCAAGGTGGTCATCGCCGTCGTGCCCGGGTGGGCGGCCGGTGGGGGGCACTCGCTCCACGTCGTATGCGATTTGACGATCGCCAGCGAGGAACACGGGCGGTTCAAGCAGACAGATGCGGATGTCGGCTCGTTCGACGCCGGATACGGGAGCGCGTACTTCGCCCGCCAGGTAGGGCAGAAGTTCGGGCGCGAGGTCTTCTTCCTGGCACGCGAGTACTCGGCACGGCGCGCATACGAGATGGGGGCGGTCAACGCGGTGGTGCCCCATGCCGCGTTGGAGACCACTGCGCTTGATTGGGCGCGCGAGATCCTGACGAAGTCGCCAACAGCGATCAAGATGCTGAAGTTCGCCTTCAACGCGGTGGACGACGGGATGGTCGGGCAGCAGGTGTTCGCCGGAGAGGCGACGCGGCTCGCTTACGGGACCGATGAGGCTGTCGAGGGGCGCGACGCTTTTCTCGAGAAGCGGGAACCCGACTGGTCGCCGTTCCCCTGGCAGTACTGAGGTTACGGAACGATGAGACCGCTCAGGGCGCTGGACGCCGGCCGGCCGGCCGATGTGTTCGTCGCACTGCGGGCCGCGTTGAGCGAAGGGGGGCCAGCGGTCCTGCCTCGTGACGGCGGGGCTGAGGGGGGAAGACGTTCCGGCGATCGGGCGCCCGTCGAGGGGACGGTCGCACAGAGCGTCGCTCTGGTGATCGAGACGTCGGGGTCGACCGGGCCACCGAAGCGGGTGGCGTTGTCGGCGGATGCGCTCCTTGCGAGTGCGGCGGCTTCAGCCGGGGCGATGGGAGGCCAGGGACAGTGGCTGCTGGCGCTGCCGGCGCGCTACGTCGCGGGCGTTCAGGTTCTCGTGCGGTCGCTGGCGGCGCAGACCGAGCCGGTCTATGCCGAGGAAGGGCGCTTCGAGGCGGAACGATTCGCGCGGGCGGCGGGCAGGCTCGACCATGATCTCCGCTACACATCGCTGGTTCCGGTGCAGCTCGCCCGGCTGATGGACGCCATCGAGGGCGGCTCCCGAACGGTCGCGGAGGCGGTTCGCCGATTCGACGGGATTCTGATCGGGGGGCAGTCGCTCGATCCACTGCTGCGGCAGCGGGCGGTGACGGCGGGTGCGCGCATCCTGAGCACCTACGGGTCCAGCGAGACTGCGGGAGGGTGCGTCTACGATGGTGCGCCGATCGGGACGACGGTGGTGCGCGAGGTCGCCGGGATGCTCGAGATCAGCGGGCCGTCGCTGGCCGAGGGGTATCTGGGGGAGGCGGAGCGGACGGCGGCGGCGTTCCATGAGCAGGAGGGGGTGCGCTGGTACCGCACGGGGGATCTGGGAAGCGTGGTCGATGGACGGGTGCGGGTGCGCGGGCGCGCGGACAACGTGATCGTCTCGGGTGGGGAGAAGGTGCTGCTCGACGCGGTCGAACGGGTGGTCCGGGAGAGGCCGGGGTATGAGGCGGCCGTTGTGGTCGGTGCGGCGGACGCGGAGTGGGGGCAGGCGCCGGTGGTCGTGGTCGGAGGGGGGAAGCGGGAACGCGGTGTGGTCATCGGGGGAGGGGCTGGCGGCAGTGGTCGTGGACCTGCGGTGGAGGATATGGAGGGTGGAGAAGAACTGACTGCGCTGCGGGCGAGCGTGGTGCGGAGGCTCGGCCGGGCCGCCGCTCCGTCGCGGATCGTCCGGGTGGGGGAGCTGCCCCGATTGGGCAGCGGCAAGCCGGATCGGCCCGAAATCGGGAGGATCGCCGCGGGAAGCGGCTACCCGGGAACGGAGGCATAGCCGATCTTGTTACGATTCGCTCTGTGATGAGTCAGAACAAGCCTCGAATGCAGCGGATGGCGCCTCCCCCGGCGCGCGGACCACGCGGTGGCAAGAGCGGACGCCCGGGAGCCGCGGCCGCAGCGGTGCGGCCGGCGACGGGCCGGGACTGGATCGCCGGGGCGCGGTTGCGGACGCTCCCGCTGGCGATCGCTCCCGTCCTCATCGGTGTGGGGGCGGCGAAGGTCGCAGAAGGGCCAGGGGTCTGGCATCCCGTGCGGTCGCTGCTGTGTCTCGTGGTCGCTGTCCTGCTCCAGATCGGCGTGAACTACGCAAACGACTACTCCGACGGCATCCGCGGCACAGACCAGTTCCGGGTGGGGCCGGGGCGGCTCACCGGGTCGGGGAAGGCAGCACCACGCAGAGTTCTGACGGTCGCCCTGGTCTCCTTCGGGCTCGCGGCGATCGCGGGACTGGCGCTCATCGTCCTCACGCAGCACTGGTGGGTCCTGCTCGTGGGAGCGGCCGCCATCGCCGCGGCCTGGTTCTACACCGGGGGAAAGCGGCCGTATGGCTATTACGGGCTCGGAGAGGTGTTCGTCTTCCTCTTCTTCGGGCTGGTCGCGGCCGCCGGGACGACGTACATGCTGGCGGGGGTCATCAACCAGGAATCGTGGTTCGGGGCGGTCCTCGCGGGGCTCATCGCGTGCGCGGTGCTGATGGCGAACAACATCCGGGACATCGAACCGGATCGCCTCGCGAAGAAGCGGACGCTGGCCGTGCTGCTCGGCGATGTCGCGTCGCGGATCGTGTTCTGCGTGCTCGTTCTGGCGGCGTTCGCGATCCTTGGCATGCTCGCGCTGCTCTATCCGATCGCGTGGTTCGGGATGTTCGCGCTGCTCGCGGCGCTGCCGACGTGCGTCATCGCTCTGTTCGCCAGGACCGCGCGGGAGCTGGTGACCGCTCTTCAGCTCACGAGCCTGACAGGGCTGCTGGTTGCGATCGCACTGGGACTCGCCTACGCGCTCTGACCGCGCGGGGTGGCTCTGACCACGTGGGCCGGCTTTGAGCTCCCGGGGAGACGGGGCCGTCCCGCCGCCGGTCAGGCGGGTGCGCCGGGCTTCTGCTCCTGGTCGGTGGCGCGGATCGGACCCAGCGCGTCCTGTGCCGCGTCCACCGCGGCGTCCTCGACGTCGTCATCCGGGGAGGCGCCGGGCTTCTCGCGGTGGCGGGCTGCGTACAAATCGGTGGAGACCGCGTTGCGGGGGCTGCTCAGGAAGATGTAGGAGAGGCAGAGTCCGATGAGCGCTGCGGCGATCGCGGAGGCCCACCAGATGATGCCGAGCAGAAGCAGGATGACGAGAGGGACGGCGAACACCAGGAGCCGGAGCGCGCTGTAGGTCAGCCAAGAGGGAATCCGCTTCACTCTCCCAGCTTAGGCACCGACTCTGAGAGTTACGATTGACTCATGGTTCGCCTCTGGATAGTCCTCGGCGTCGCAGCCGCGGTTTTCTACATCTATTCCCTGGTGGACTGCGCCTTCTTCGACCGGTCGCGGGTGCGCGCCCTCCCTAAATCTGTCTGGTTGCTTGTGACCGTCGTCTTCCCTCTCATCGGCGGCCTCCTGTGGTTCGTCGTCGGCCGGCGGCGGCTGTCGCAGGCTCCGGGGCGCCGGGTGGTCGCGCCGGACGACGATCCCGAGTTCCTCGGGAAGCTGCGGTTCGACCGCGACCAGGAAGAGCGCATCCGGCGGCTCGAGAAGGAATTCGCCGACCTGGATGACAAGAACAAGCCCGACGACCAGACCGGTTACCGGGGTGCCTGACGCGCGGGCGGCGGACGAGCCCGCGCAGCGCCTCCCCCGAACCGGGAACCCGGCGACGGACTACGCTCTCGCACTGCTGGCACACCTCATCGGAGCCGGCGTGCGCGACATCGTGGTCAGCCCCGGCTCGCGCTCGCAGGCCCTCGCGCTCGCCGCGGCCGAACTCGAGCGGGCGGGCGCCGTGAGGCTGCACGTCCGTCTCGACGAGCGGGTGGGCGGATTCCTCGCGCTCGGGATCGGACGCGAGACCGGCGCGCCCGCCGCTGTCGTGACGACGAGCGGGACGGCGACGGCCAACCTCCACCCGGCCGTTCTCGAAGCGCACGAGTCCGGGGTGCCGCTCATCGTGATCACCGCGGACCGGCCGCCGGAGCTTCGCGGCATCCGATCGAGCCAGACGACCCACCAGGACGGGTTGTACGGCGTCGCCGTGCGGCTCGCGAAGGATGTGCCCGCTCCGAGCGGCGAAGAAGAGGATGTCGCGACGGCGGCACGGCTGGCGGTCGAATCCGTGCGCGCGGCCGTCGGCGCGGAGACAGCTGACCCGGGACCGGTTCACCTGAACCTCGCCTTCCGAGAGCCGCTCTCCGTCGCAGTGCCGCCGCTGCCTGTGGTGGAACGGGGGGCGCTTCCGGCGCTCGCAGGAGCGCAGAAGCTCGGCCGTGAGACGGTCGTGCCCGGCATCGGCCCGTCCACTGTCGTGATCGCCGGGGCGGACGCCGGTCCGGAAGCCGAGGAGTACGCGCGCTCGGCGGGGTTCCCGCTGCTGGCGGAAGTGAGCAGTGGGTCCCGTTTCGGGCCGAACCTCGTGGTCGCGTACCGGGAGCTGCTGCGGGAACCGGAGTTCGGGGGGCGGGTGCGCCGTGCCGTGGTGTTCGGGCATCCTACGCTCAGCCGCGAAGTGCCCGCCCTGCTGCTACGCGACGATGTGGAGACGGTCGTGGTCGCGCCGCGCGGACGGCAGGCTTACAACCCGGGGCGGCGCGCGGTCATCGTCGGTGCGGTGCGGCCGGCTGTGGAGGCGGACCCGCGCTCGCCGGAGGCGCGGGCCTGGGTGGGACTCTGGGTGTCCGCCAGCCGCCGGCTGGTCGAGGCCGCGGAGCGGGTGGCGTCCCCGGACGCGACGGCGCCGGACCTGGCGAAGGCGCGGTCCCTCGACCCTTCCGACGCGCTGGCGTTCGCGCGAATGGAGCTCGCCGCTGTCCGCGCACCGATCACCCGGCCGTTGCTCGCTGAGGCGCTGTGGCGTCACACCTGGCCGCACGATCGGCTGGTGCTCGGCGCGTCCCGTTTGATCCGGGATGCCGACCGCATCGTTCCGGGGAAGAGACTGCGCGTGCATTCCAATCGCGGTCTGGCGGGGATCGACGGCACGATCGCGACGGCCATCGGCGTCGCTCTCGCGAGCCAGGCGGTCGCTGTCGAGACGGGCACGCTGCCCGGGATCACGCGAGTCCTGCTGGGCGATCTGGCGCTGCTCCACGACGCGGGGGCCCTCCTCGGCGGCTCCGGAGAAGCCTGGCCGAACGTGCAGGTGATCGTCGGGAACGATGGCGGGGGGACGATATTCGACGGGCTCGAGGTCGCGACGATCGCTTCGCCGGCCGCATTCGACCGCGTCCTGTACACGCCGCAGAGGGGGGACATCGCGGCGCTCTCCACCGCGTACGGGTGGGCGCATCGGGTCGTGCGGACCAAGGGCGAACTCGATCAGGCCCTCTCGGCGCCGCCGGCGGGGGCCAGCGTCCTGGAGGTCCCGCTTGAGCGCTGACCTCCTCGTCCGATGTGCGCGTCGGACGCTGGCAGTGCCGGCCGGGGTCGGGGAGCCCTGGACATAAGAAGTGTGACAGAGCACCCCGGATGGCGGCGCAGGACCACCGCTGGAGCTAGCGTGTGGAGGGGTGTAACTGCAAGGGTAGGGTTTGCGGTTTCATGTGGGGACTTATGTGGGGAGTTAGCGAGGATGGTGGGGAGCGATGCCGAAGAAGCGGTCGCCGGGTGAGGGCGGTCTCCACTATGACAGGGCGAAGGGCCTGTGGCGTGGAAGGTATGACGACGGCTTCCACCCTGATGGTCGCCGCCGGCAGCGTGAGGTGTCGGCGCGGACGCAAACTGTCGCGCGTGAGAGGCTGAAGCAGAAGCTTGCGGAGATCGCGGAGTACGGTACGACCTTGGGTCGCACGGTGACTGTTGCGGCATGGGCTGAGCATTATATCGAGACCGATTGTTGGATGAGGCTGAAGCCGAACTCACTCGCGACCACAGAGTCTCTGATGCGGAACTGGATCGTTCCCCTCCTCGGCCGCCGGCGCATCTCGGAGCTGAAACCCTCGGATGTTCGCCTGGTGCATAAGGCCGTCTTCGATGCTGGCCTCGCGACAGGCACCGCCCGCAAGGCACACGAGATTCTCAGCGGCATGCTCAGCGCCGCAAAGGCCGACGGGCTTGTGACACGCAACGTCGTGGACGACGTGAAGCCTCCGGAGGTCATCGCGAAGAACCCTCGCGGCAGCCTCAGCACCGAGCAGGCGCTCGCCGTGCTCGCCGCATCCGCGAACGTGGAGGGCACCCGCTGGTGGGTGGCGGTGCTCGACGGCATCCGTCAGTCCGAACGACTCGGAGCCCTGATCGAGGGCCTGGACCTTGATGCGGGGACTCTGCGCGTGGACTGGCAGCTTGAGGAGCTGCGCTCCGAGCACGGATGCGAGCCGCTCGCCGAGGGACAGTGGTCGTGCCTGACCAAGCGCGGCTCGTCATTCCCCCAACGCCGGTTCAAGGTGAAATCGTCCCTGGAGTACATCCACCTGTTGAGCCTGGCAAGGCGCAGACGAGCGCGCGGTGTGAGAGCAGCGTTAACGTGGGACACGAAGGCCTCCTGGATCGTGAAGCGGTTGAACTGAACAGCTCCACTTCACAACCGGAGGCCCTCGCCCCTCAACTCCTCACGACCGTATCGCCGAAACAACCCCCCTGGACATCACACCTAGGGCGTCTGGCCGGTTGCCGGTTCGCCCGCCAGCGCTCGCTCTCCTCCGGTTCCGACCGGTGACGGAAACGGAGGAGATTCGCAAGGGTATCGGTGGGAACTCCTGCGTCAGGCTCGTTGCTGTCGCGCTCTCCCCGGGTGCGGAAGAATGGGTCCATGCTCGAACCCGCCTCCACTGAATCCGATGTCAGAACAGCCGCGGACTCAGCGGACACGGTGCCGCTCTGGCATCCCGGCGCACCCGACACGGTCGTGTGCGCCGACAACGTGAGCGTTGTGACCGCTCTGCCGGACGGCGCCTTCCGGCTCATCTACCTCGACCCGCCGTTCAACACCGGACGTCCGCAGGCGCGGCAGCAGACCACGTCCGTGCGCTCCGAGGGAGGCAGCGTGATCGGGTTCAAAGGCCGCAGCTATGAGCGGATCAAGGGCGATTTGCTCAGCTTCGACGACCGCTTCGACGACTACTGGCAGTTTCTGGAGCCGCGCCTGATCGAAGCGTGGCGGCTCCTGGCCGACGACGGCACGCTGTACCTCCACCTCGACTACCGCGAGGCCCACTACGCGAAGGTGCTCCTGGACGCGCTGTTCGGCCGCGAATGCTTCCTGAACGAGATCGTCTGGGCCTACGACTACGGGGCGAAGGCCAAGAACCGCTGGCCCGCCAAGCACGACACCATCCTCGTCTACGTGAAAAACCCGCGCGGCTACTTCTTCGACTCCGCAGCTGTCGACCGGGAGCCGTACATGGCGCCCGGGCTGGTCACGCCGGAGAAGGCTGAGCTCGGCAAGCTGCCGACCGATGTCTGGTGGCACACGATCGTGTCGCCGACCGGGCGGGAGAAGACTGGGTACCCGACGCAGAAGCCGGAGGGCATCCTGCGCCGCATCGTGCAGGCCTCCAGCCGCGAGGGCGACTGGGTGCTCGACTTCTTCGCCGGCAGCGGAACGACGGGCGCGGTCGCGGCCGGGCTGGGCCGGCGCTTCTTGCTGGTCGACAGCAGTCCGGACGCTTTGGCGGTGATGCGTGAGCGATTCGCCGCCGCAGTGAGCCCGGTGCGGTTCGTCGGCTGATCGCGGACGGTGTCCTGGCGATTCACGGTCCGCCTGTGGGAGGGTGGGTGACTATGCGAACTAAGCTTCGCGTCCTGCCTTTCCTCGTGGGCGCACTCGGATGCGCGGTCGCATTCGCCGGCGTCTATCTCCTGTTCGTCCGCAGCTACATCGGCCAGGTGATCGATGAGAGCGCCTTCACCGGGGCGGATGTCTGGAAGGGCGATCTGATCGAATTCGCCTCCACCTTTCTGGAGGTCCTGCCGGTCGTGGCCGTCGTCATCGGGGTTGTGACCGCGATCGCCATCGTGGCCGTCCGACGCAACGGCACGGTTTTCGCCGTGGCTGTCGGCGCCGCGCTGGCGGCCAATGTGTGTACGCAGGTGCTGAAGTACGCCATCCTGTCCCGTCTGGAGAAGGGTGTGGACATCGGCCTCGCCAACTCCCTGCCCTCCGGTCACACCTCCGTCGCCGGTTCGGCCGCGCTGGTGGTGTTCCTCGTCACCGCCCCAGCATACCGGCCCCTCGCGGCCGTTATCGGTTCGGTCTTCACGATCGTCGCCGGTGCTTCGACACTGGTCGAGCAGTGGCACCGGCCGAGCGATGTGGTGGCCGCGATGCTGGTGATCGCCTTCTGGGGGTGCGTCGCCGGGGTCGTCCTCGCGGTGCTACGGCTTCCTCCGGCCGACCCGCCCGTACGCTCGAAGCTGTTGCCGCTGCTCTCGATCGCCGTGGTCTGTGCGGTCGCCGCGGTCATTGCGCTGGCCGCGACCTACTTCTCGGCGCAGGCGGGCTCGGAGCACCTGTTCATCGCCTACGCCGGTAGCGTCGCTGCGATCGTGACGACGGGATTCCTCATCGCCGTCGTCGGGAACCGGCTCTATCGCGCGCTGGCCTGATCTGCTGGCGGGGCAGCGCCCCCGGGCGGCCCCGAACACGGGCGATGAGCACGACTGCGGAGTCCGCTCGGTGACAGACTGGGGTTCGCAGCCCTCCCGGCCGGGCGGGGCGCTCACCGGAACGGAGGTCCGAGTGCCCGTCATCGTCCTCATCGGTTTCGCCGCTGTCGTTCTCTGGTCTCTCGTCGCGCGCCGCTTCGAGCGCACCGGCATCGCCGGCCCGGCCGCGCTCGCCGCGCTCGGGGCGATCGTCGTCCTCGTCGATGTGCCCGCGTTCACGGCGGCCATCGACAGCGACATCGCCGAGCGCGTCGTGGAGCTGATCCTGGCGGTTCTGCTCTTCGTGGACGCCTGCGAGGTGCGTGGCGGTCTCTTCGGCGGCAAAGGCCGCTCTCTCGTGCGGCTGGTGCTCATCGCGCTGCCGCTCTCGCTCGCGCTGCTGGTGGTCGTCGGGGCGTGGCTGCTGCCCACGACCGGGATCTTCGTGCTTGTCGTCATCGCCTGCATCGTGATGCCCATCGACTTCGCTCCGGTGACGGCCCTCCTGCGCTCGCAGCTCATCCCGGCCCGCGTGCGCCGCATCCTCAACGTCGAGAGCGGCTACAACGACGGCCTGATCTCACCGGTGTTCGGGATGTCGCTGGCCGTCGCCGTCGCTCTGCCCGCCCTCATCCGCATCGTCGACACGGGGAACGAGGCCGGGGTGGACGGGAAGCACCTCGAGAAGGGCATCGCGGACTTCCTGCAGGCGTTCTTGGGAGCAGTCCCCGCCACGGTCTTCGCGATCGTCGTCGGCCTGGTCGTCGGCGGAGCGCTCGGGTTCCTCACCCACTGGACATCCCGCCGCGGCTGGGCGGACGCCACCGGTATCCGGTTCGTCACGCTGCTCGCACCGCTGCTCGCGTTCGGCGTCGCGACGCTGCCCGGCATCGGCGCCAACGGGTTCGTCGCGGCGTTCGTGGCTGGTGTCGTCTTCCGCGTGGCCCGGATGCGGAAGAGCGGGATGCGCTCGGTGCCGAACGAGGAACTGCTGCTGGTGGAGGAGGCGAGCACGGTCGCGGCCAACTTCGTCTGGTTCATCCTGGGCGGGATGATGACTGCTGTGACCGTGGCGGGGATCGACGGGCGGCTGGTGGTCATCGCGCTGCTGGCGCTCACGGTCTTCCGGGCGCTGCCGGTCTTCCTCGCGATGCTCGGCTCACCGCTCGGCTGGCGCGATCGCACTTTTCTCGGGCTGATCGGGCCGCGGGGCACCACGTCGATCGTGTTCGGCCTCCTCGCCTTCAACCAGCTGCCGGAGGGGGACGGAAAGAGCATCCTGAGCGTGACGGCGCTCACCGTGGTGGGCAGCATCCTGCTGCACGGTGTCGTGGCGCCGCTCGTTCTGCGGCGGCTCCCGGACGGCGGCCATCGTGAGCGCTCGGCGGGCTACTCGCCTGCCGTCTGTGGGCGCTGAGCGCGCACCGAGGCGGTGTCGGCACCGGGCTCGACCAGCGCACCGAACGTCTCCGCGGCGCGGTTCGCGAGGACGCCGGTATCCGCCTGCTCCTCCTGTTCGCGTTCGGTCGCGTTCTTCTCGGCTTGGGCGTCCGAGGCTTCCTGCAGCGCCGATTTGGCCCGCAAGGCGGGGTCCGGAAGAACAGCGACAGAGCGAAGGCGATCAGCACGACGATGAGCCCGACCCAGTAGACCGTGACCGCCGAGGCGTTGAAGCCTCGGAGGAACGGCTTCGAGAGCCGCGGGTCGGCCTTGGTGAGGAAGGAGGTGTCGTCGATCTCCGAGGTGTTCGCGCTGCTCGCAGAGGATTTCTTGAGCTGTGCTTGGACCTCGGGCACAGCGCTCTCGACCACGGTTTTGCGCGCTTCGGCGTTCGAGAAATCGATCGGCGCGGCCGGGACCTTCTGCTCGGCGATGTCCAGCGGGACGCCCTGCGCGACGAGCTGCTTCACGCCCGCTGCGCGCGCCCCTGCCTGGGCGTTCTTCTCAAGCGGTTCCACGATCCGGTTGTAGATCTTGTCCATGATTCCCTTGTTCGCCGGGGCGTTCGCCACCGAGGGGTCGAGGGTGGCGTCGAGGGCGTTAGACAGGGTCGACGTGGTGGCGAGTGAGTTTTGCAGGTTCGTCGGGAAAACCGTGAACAGCAGGGAGAGCAGCACCGCAGTTCCCAGCGTTCCGCCGATCTGGCGGAAGAATGTGGAGGCGCTGGTCGCGACGCCGATGTCCTTCGGGCCGACCGAGTTCTGGCTGGCGATCGTGAGCGTTTGCATCAGCTGGCCGAGTCCAAGGCCGATGAGGAGCATTGCGCCCGCCATGAACCAGTACGAGCTGTCGTACTCGAGGAACGTCAGGTACAGGAAGCCGCCCGCGAGCATCGCCGTTCCGATGATCGGGAACTGCCGGTAGCGGCCGGTGCGGCTGATGATCTGGCCGGAGGCGATCGAGGAGATCATGAGGCCGAGGATCATCGCCAGCATCTGGAGGCCGGACTCGGTCGGGTTCGCGCCGAGCACGAGTTGCAGGTAGAGCGGGATGGTCAGCATCGCCCCGAACATCCCGAAGCCGACGAACACGCCCATGACGGTCGCCATCGAGAAGGTGGAGGAGCGGAACAGCGTCAGCGGGATGAGCGCATCGTCCTTCATTCCCAGCTCGATGAGGATGAACGCGAGGATGCCGATGGCGCCGATCGCGTAGAAGGCGATCGCACCAGCGCTGTCCCAGCCCCAGTTGCGGCCCTCTTCGGCCACCACCAGCAGCGGGACCAGGGCGACGATGACCGCGGCGGCGCCCCACCAGTCGATGCGCACCGATGCGGGTGCGTTCTTCGGCAGGTGCAGGAAGCGGATCACCATGAACAGCGCGAGGATGCCGATCGGCACATTGATGAGGAACACCCAGCGCCAGCCGGCGATCCGGAGGATCTGGTCGGCGCCGGCGAAGAGGCTGCCGACCAGGGGGCCGATCAGCGAGGAGACGCCGAAGACGGCGAGGAAGTAGCCCTGGTATTTGGCGCGGTTCGCGCGGGGCGAGCATATCGCCCATGATCGCGAGCGGCATCGACATCAGGCCGCCGGCGCCGAGGCCCTGGATCGCGCGGAATGCGGCCAGCTTGATCATCGAATTCGAGAAGGAGGCCGCGAACGACCCGAGGATGAAGACGACGATGGCGAAGATGAACAGCGGGCGACGGCCGAAGATGTCGGACAGCTTGCCGTAGATCGGGGTCGCGATCGTGGAGACGATGAGGTGAGCCGTGGTCACCCAGGCCTGCTGGCTGAGGCCGTGCAGGTCGTCATCCAGTCCAAGGCGGGCATCCGGGACGGTTTCTTCGATTTCTCGCGCGAGCACATTCTGACGACTGTCGACGAGTCGCTCGCGGCCCTGAACACCGACTACCTCGACATCCTGCTGCTGCACCGGCCCGACACGCTCGTCGAGCCGGAGGAGGTCGAGGCGGCGTTCGACCGGCTTGAGGAGTCGGGCAAGGTGCGGGCGTTCGGCGTCTCCAACCACACGCCCGGCCAGGTGGAACTGCTGAAGCGCTGGGTGCGGCAGCCGCTGTTGGTGAACCAGGTGCAGCTGAGCCTCACGCACGCGCCGATCATCGCGCAGGGCGTCGCCGCCAACATGGCCGGCCTCGACCAGTCCGCCGACCGCGACAACGGCATCCTCGACTACGCCCGGCTGAACGACATCACGCTGCAAGCGTGGTCGCCGTTCCAGAAGGGCTTCTTCGACGGTGTCTTCCTGGGCGACCGTGAGCACTACGCCGAGCTGAACGACGCACTGGACGACCTGGCCGCCCGGTACGGCGTCACCCCGATCGGTGTCGCCGTCGCGTCGCCTGGATCACCCGTAACCCCGCCCGGATGCAGGTCGTGCTCGGCACCACCGACGCCGGACGTGTCGCCGAGTCGGCGGCCGGCTCCGACCTGCCGCTGACCCGGGAAGAGTGGTATCGCCTGTTCCGGGCCGCCGGTCACACCCTCTTCTAGGTGTGATGTCCAGGGGGGTTGTTTCGGCGATACGGTCGTGAGGAGTTGAGGGGCGAGGGCCTCCGGTTGTGAAGTGGAGCTGTTCAGTTCAACCGCTTCACGATCCAGGAGGCCTTCGTGTCCCACGTTAACGCTGCTCTCACACCGCGCGCTCGTCTGCGCCTTGCCAGGCTCATCGTCGAGGACCATTGGCTGGTCTCCGTCGCAGCGAAGATGTTTATGGTCTCGCCCGTTACCGCGCGGAAATGGGCGGCGAGGTTCCGCGCCGAAGGCACGGGAGGGATGACCGACCGGTCTAGCCGCCCACGATCGATGCCAACGCGGACGCCGTTGCCCGTGCTCAAGCGGATCGTGCGGGCGAGGTGGCGACGACGCCTGGGGCCGGTGCAGATCGCCGGCGAGCTTGGCCTTCCCGCCTCGACCGTCCACGCCGTCCTGGTGTGCTGCCGCATCAACCGGCTCTGCACCATTGATCGGGTCACGGGCGAGCCGATCCGTCGCTACGAGCACGACCACCCTGGATCGCTGATCCATGTCGACGTGACGAAGTTCGGCAACATCCCCAACGGCGGCGGCTGACGATTCGTCGGCCGCGTCCAGGGCGAACGCAACCGGGAAGCGACCGCCACCCGCACGAAGAGCAGGAACCACCGCTACGAGCCACGGTTGGGCACCGCGTTCGTCTACACGATCATCGACGACCACTCCCGCGTCGCCTACGCCGAGATCTGCTCCGACGAGAAGGCGGACACCGCGATCGGTGTCCTGCGGCGTGCTGTCGCCTGGTTCGCCGACCGGGATGTCAGCGTCGAACTCGTCCTCTCGGACAACGGCTCCGCCTACAAGTCCTACGCCTGGCGAGACGCCTGCACAGAGCTCGGGATCAGGGCGAAGAAGACCCGACCATACCGACCACAGACCAACGGGAAGATCGAACGCTTCCACCGCACACTCGCCGACGGCTGGGCCTACGCCCGGTTCTATGGTTCAGAGGCCGAACGACGAGAAGCACTCCCCGGCTGGCCCCACTTCTACAATCATCACCAGCACCACTCCGCCATCAGAGCCCCACCCATTAGCAGAATCGACAACAACCTCCCTGGACATCACACCTAGGCCGCATACACGGACCGGACAGGTCCTGTACCCGTTCAGGTCTCCTGTCCGTTACGGAGAGCCGGATGTTTCCACGGCACTCGGTTTTGTCCATGCTGTACATGCCTGATACAAAATTTATTACTCATTGTGGACAATCCGCCCCGACTGTCCCCGATTCGCAGAAGATCGCCAGGACGATCCCCCGACAGTGCAAGGATTTCGGCTTCCCGAACAGCGCCCGGCGATGGTGAACCCGTGGGGTCAGCCCAAGGAGCCGCGATCATGATGCGGACCCCGAAAGCGGCGAGTTCCGCCAGCCACGAGGCGCTCGCACCCGAGCGTCAGGCCACGAGGTCCGCAGCGAGGCTCAGCGCCCCCACGAGTCCGGAGGCGCACTCGAGGGCCGGGGCGACGAGCAGATCGCGGGGGTCGCCCGAGGCCAGTTGCGGCGGCCCGTAGCCACCCGCGATGGCAGACAGAGCCGGCCGGGTCCGCTCCAGCAGCCCGGGTGCGAGCATCACGCCACCGCCCAGCACCATCCGGTCGAGTCCCAGGGTGAACACCGTCGTCACCGCGAGCTGTGCGATGTAGTAGGCCAGGATGTCGAACGCTTCGTCGCGCAGATCGGTGGAGAACGAGGACGCGTCGGCCCCCCACCGGGCACTGACGGCCGGCCCGGCGGTCAGCCCTTCGAGGCAGTCGCCGTGGTATGGGCAGTTGCCCGCGAACCGATCGGCGGGGTGGCGCCGCACGAGAAGATGCCCCAGCTCCGGCCAGCCGTTCCCCGTCACCGGGCGGCCGTCCAGGATGAGCCCGACGCCGACGCCCGTGCCGATGGTCGTGTAGCCGAGATTGCGGGCGCCCTGCCCGGCTCCGGCGCGGAATTCGCCGATGGCGGCGCCGGTGACATCGCTGACGAACGCAACCGGTGCGTTCGCGGCGGAGCGCACCGCGCCGAGCACGTCCGTATCGGCCCAGCCCGGCTTCGGGGTCGAGGTCACCCAGCCGAACCGAGACGAGGACGGATCGGCGTCGACCGGTCCGAAGGAGGCCACCCCCACGGCTTCGACAGGACCGACCTCGCGGAGGAAGTCGGCGATGCGGCCGAGCGTCTCCCCGGGTGTGGTCGTGGGGAACCGCCGAGTCTGTGCGGGCTCGGCCGGATTCCCCCGCTCCGCAACGCCGCAGACGATCTTCGTCCCTCCGGTCTCGATACCCGCGATCATCGGTCCACCATCCTCCCTTGTCCCAGCGGCGGATCCGCCGTCCCTAGTGAACGGTAGCCGACTCGCAGCCCGCGTCGGCACTCGGTCGCCGAACGGCGGACCGACGAGGAGACCTCTCCCCGGTTGGCTGGCCGAGCCAGGAGGGCCCATCGCACACCGTTGCGCGGACGGTGTCACACGCTGCCACCGATGGTGACGAGAGTGGTCTGTTTACCCTTCGAAGAAGAAGCACACCTGACCGGGTTTGGATCTTACGCGACCGCATGTGTGGTCGGATATGACCCAACGCGTGGGACGGGGTTCGCCCGGGGACGACGAAAGGCCGCGCCCACGCATTGGGTTGCGTGGGCGCGGCGGTTTCGGCGTTCCCGGGTGTGTGGCGAAGCCGATCAGCCACAGGTAGACCTTCGAGATGAGGGGCAGGCCGAGGGCCTGGATGATCTGCGGCAGCACGAGGACGAAGCCGAGGAAGGCGCTCGATCGGCCGAAGAAAAGGCTGATCTTTCGACCACCAGGAGCGCCTCCTAATCAATTTCTCCAAAAAGTAACGGTAGGATTCAACACGGGATAGTTTGCGTCACACTGTGACGTTTGCTTATAAATCTTATTCACCGTCATAGAAAAGCACGGGTCACCCACATAGCCGATTTCAAAGGAAAAATCTTCACATGTTTTCATGGTGAACCTGTATACTGCAGACGACCCAGTGTACGCCTCAGCTTAGTGATTGATCATGTAGTCGATCTTTACGAAACAAGTATCAAAGTTGTAATCGTTCTTGTAGATTTTCACAACCAAACCCGTGCCTATCCACCCGTCAATTGAAGAACTATTCCACACCCCACAGACACGGTAGTTCGATTTGGCGTTGGCGGCAGGGGCGACGATCACCCCTGTCATTAGAACAGCGAGCGCGGGAATCGCGACCACCGCCAACCTGACAAACCTCTTGAAAGACATCATCAGAACCTTTCTTCCGTAATCACTCCGGCACCCAGCCTCCGCCCTTTCCCCAGGGTCGTGGCCGTTCCGGTTGAACCGCAGCAAAAGCTGCGCGCTCATGCTCTTACCAATACTCGATGCACGTCAATCCCTAATCGTCAGACCAGACCGCGCACCCCACCGAGGGCCGTCAGGGAGTGTGCGGTGTGATTCGCCCTGGGTTTGGTTCCTGTTGGGAGTCTTGAGAAACGGTTCCTCTTAAGGGTTATTCAGTTTCGGTGTAGTGGGATTTTTAGGCCTCTATCGGGGTGCGTATGCTGAGTTCTCCGTGGAAGCGCTGGTCGTTCCACCACCACACGTATTCGAGGGTTGCCAGTTCGACCTGCTCGATGATTCGCTGGGGACCTTGCCTGCGGATCAACTCCGTTTTGTAAAGGCCATTGACGGCCTCGACCAGAGCGCTTTCATAGCTGTCTCCAACCGTTCCCGTCGACGGCATCGCGCCGAGCACGACGATGCGCACGATCGGTGTAGACCACCGCCATGTACTTCGACCCATGACCCGAATGATGCGTGCCCCGCCTACACCGTTCTCGGCATGCTCGCCGGGACGGGGGTCGGTCTGCTGACCGGAGCGCTCGACCGCGCTCCTGCTCCCACCGCCAACCAACACGCTCACTGTTGCCAGTACCTACACGCTGATCGGTATCGGCCCCCTTGCGGCAGGAACCCTGATCGTCGGACTTGCCACGCTGAGGTTCATAAGACAACGCCACGTTAGCCCGTTCACCGCAGCAGCATTCGTTTCCATGCTCTCGATTGGGCTGGCGATTCTCGTTGCTGTGATCGCCACCGCATTCGGAATCAACTTCTTTCTTGCGCTCCTTGGATTCGGAATCCCGGTCATTTGGTGCATGATCGTTGCAGCAGTTCTTCTGCCGTGGCTCTCCCGTCACCACGCGATCTCCATAACCGCACTGGCAGCTTGGCAAGCTTCTTCACGAAGCGGGCAGCACAATCGGCCAACGTGCAGGTGAGTTTCTGCCTCTTCGCCACCTGAAGCATCTATGGCGCGAGCTGTTGGAAGCCGTGGAACACGCTTAGTTGTCAGACGCAGTTTCGCGCAACGGCCTCGACCCCGAAACGATCCCGATGCTCGGTGACAAACCGGATCATCGCGTCACGAGACAATCGAGTTCCTACGCGAAAAGCACCGACACCGCCCACAATATCTCGTTCACACCTTCCAACTCACCCACATGCTTCTTCAACCGGTAAATCTCCATACGTGCTCCACTGATCGCACCGGATCTCTCACCCACGTCGATCTCTGCTTTGCGAGCCCAATTCCGAAACGCCTCTGGACTCACGCCGAACTTGCCAAAAAAATGCGCCAGCACAACCCAACCAGACGAACGACCAGAGCACACTTCGACCACCAAACGTAATACTCGCTTCCAGAAATCAAGTGTGTAGATCCTTGCCCTCGTTCCAACTCTCACAAATCCAAATACCGAAACCAAACCCAGGGCGAATCATGGTGTTCTCCACACCCGCGGGCGGATTCATGTTCACGCCGACTATTCGCGAGAACTCTTGGTATGACCAGGCGCTCCGATCCGCTAACCTTCCGCCCATGACGATCCACGACCTGCGGCATACGGCTGCGAGCCTGGTCATCTCGCCAGAGCCACTGTGAAAGCGGTGCAAAAGATGCTCGGGCATGCCTCAGCGGCGATGACGCTCGATACCTAAGCCGATCTGTTCGACGACCTCGATGCCGTTGCGATCGCGCTCGACAAAGCAGCGGAATTTTCACGTGTGGGCAAAATGTGGGCAAAAAGACCAGACAAAAGAAAACGGCGACCCTCTCGGATCGCCGTCCCCAGTAAATCACTGGTCTGTAGCGAGGGCGGGACTCGAACCCGCGACACCACGATTATGAGCCGTGTGCTCTAACCACCTGAGCTACCCCGCCGCGGTCTCCTGCGATCGCAAGGTGATCGGGGAGACGGAGCCCCCTGTGGGAATCGGACCCACTACCTCTTCCTTACCAAGGAAGTGCTCTACCAATGAGCTAAGGGGGCGCAGCCGCGTCCTGGCCAGGGCGGGGACGTTTTCGGCAACCGTAAGAGAATAGCATCCCGGAGGGAGGGGCTCGGACCACCTCCGTTCCAGCATCGGCCCTCGTCACGCGAGGGGACTGCCGACCTGGCGGACCGGACAGCGAAGGTGCAGCGCCCGCTAGGAGGCGTTGGCTTTGAGCCAGGCGTAGGGGTCCGACCGAGCCGGTCCCGTCGAGGCGGATCTCAAGGTGGAGGTGGGCGCCGGTCGAGACGCCGGTGTTGCCCACGAGACCGACGATCTCTCCGACCGTCACCTGCTGACCCACGGAGACCCGCACGGACCCCGTCTGCATGTGGCAGTACTTGCTGCTGACGAGTTTGCCGCCGATCGTGTGGTCGATCGTCACGTTCACGCCGCAGCCATCGCCGCGCGTGACCACATCGCGCACCACCCCGTCCGCGACGATCCGAATCGGCACGCCCGCACCCGGGGTGAAATCGACACCGAGGTGGTTGCTGGACGCCCCAGCGGTCGGCGCCGTCCGGTTCGTTCGTGAAGGTGTCGGTAATCCGCATCGAGTACAGATCGGCGATCTGCACCGGCCCCAGGCGTCGTCGCCACCTCGCCCGCACGATCCGCTTGAGCACGGGCAACGGCGTCCGCGTTGGCATCGATCGTGGGCGGCTAGACCGGTCGGTCATCCCTCCCGTGCCTTCGGCGCGGAACCTCGCCGCCCATTTCCGCGCGGTAACGGGCGAGACCATAAACATCTTCGCTGCGACGGAGACCAGCCAATGGTCCTCGACGATGAGCCTGGCAAGGCGCAGACGAGCGCGCGGTGTGAGAGCAGCGTTAACGTGGGACACGAAGGCCTCCTGGATCGTGAAGCGGTTGAACTGAACAGCTCCACTTCACAACCGGAGGCCCTCGCCCCTCAACTCCTCACGACCGTATCGCCGAAACAACCCCCCTGGACATCACACCTAGAAGAGGTCGGGCGACGGCGCGCTCGCGTGGCGGATGGAGACGTCCGCGCGCCGGTCGAAGCGGTAGCCCACCCCGCGCACGGTGCGCACGATGTCCTCGTAGCGGCCGAGCTTTGAGCGCAGCCGACGGATGTGGACGTCGATGGTGCGTTCGTTGGGCACCTCGTCCTCGTCGGCGGCGGCCCAGAGCGAGGAGATGAGCTCCGCGCGCTCGATCGTGCGGCCCTTGCGCAGGACCAAGTACTGCAGTAGCTCGAACTCCTTGTATGTGAGCGCGACCGCCTGGTTGTCGAGGACCAGGCGCTTGCGGGAGATGTCGATGACCACACCGGAGGAAGCGCGGTCCTCGTCCTCGTCCTCGTCCGCCGCTCTGGTGTGGCGGTGCTTGGCGATGGCGGATGGGTCCTGCAGGGCGAGGCGCACGACATCCACATCGCGCCCGCCTGCGCCGGCCGGGGCCAGGGCGACGGCGGCGTAGGTCTCGGACTCGGGCGCCAGTTCCGCGGTCAGCTGCTTCAGCGCCTCCACGATGCGGCCGAGGTCGGTGCCGGCGGAAGCGGCCTTCAGCTCGTCGATGCCGACGTAGAGGACGAAGCCGCGGGCCTCGGTGCCCTCCGGCACGGCGCGGATGCGCGGGGCGGGGGCGGCAGCGGCGGGCTGTGCGGTGGGTCGGAGAGTGTCGAGGGTGGCGAGAGACATGGGAGGGAGTCCTTCGGATGACGATGATGTGCCGGTTCCCGGTACGACGAGTTCCGCGATTCGTGGCGGCGGAGGCCCGGGGTTTTCCGGTGTTACGAGATGTCCCCGTTCAGAAGGGGACGGATGCGCGGGTGCGTTCGTGTGGCGCGCCCGGGGAGCTCTGCCCGGCGTCGACGCGCGGTACACGTCGGAGGGCGACCGCTCGGCGAAAGGGTCGTCAGGTCAGCGACACATTCGGCAATGCATGACGGATTCGCGGCCGGCCATCATCATGCCGGCATCCCCAAGGGCCTCGAAGGAGGTCAGGGTACGCGAGTTGTCCATCATGGTGAGAAGTAAACCGTCTTGTGACTTGCGGTGTCAAATCGTTACGGCAGGGTGTGCCCACCCCCGGCGACCGAGTACACCTAAACGGTGCCGTACAACCGGTCCCCGGCGTCGCCCAGGCCGGGAACGATGTAGCCGTTCTCGTTGAGGCGCTCGTCCAGCGCCCCCAGGACGATGGTCACATCCCGCCCCTCCGTCGCCTTCTCCAGCGCCGCCAGGCCCTCTGGGGCCGCGAGGATGCAGATGGCGGTGACATCCACCGCATTGCGCTTGAAGAGGAAGTCGATCGCCGCGCCGAGCGAGCCGCCGGTGGCGAGCATCGGGTCGAGCACGAAGCACTGGCGTTCGGAGAGGTCCATCGGGAGGCGCTCGGCGTAAGTGGTCGGCTCGAACGTCTCCTCATTGCGGGCCATGCCGAGGAACCCGACCTCGGCGGTCGGCATGAGGCTCACCATGCCCTCCAGCATCCCGAGCCCGGCGCGCAGGATGGGGACGACCAGAGGCCGCGGCTCGCTGATGGTCACCCCCCTCGTGGAGGTGACCGGCGTCTCGATCTCGACGGGCTCGACCCGGACCGCGCGCGTCGCCTCGTAGGCGAGCAAGGTCACGAGCTCTTCCGTGAGCGCCCGGAATGTCGGAGCCGGTGTCTCCTTGTTGCGGAGCACAGAGAGTTTGTGAGTGATCAGGGGGTGGTCCGCAACATGCACTCGCATAGGCTCAAGGGTAGCCGAACACCCCCGGGAGGAAGCCCGTGCCCCTGCCTGTCCCCGCCGCGTACGAGGAGTGGATGCGGCGCGCCCTCGCCGACGCAGCCCGCGCTGCCGCGACCGGCGACGTGCCCGTGGCCGCCCTCGTGGTGGATGCCGGTGAGCGGGTCATCGGAACGGGACGCAACGAGCGCGAACTGCTCCGCGACCCGACCGCGCACGCGGAAGTGCTCGCCCTGCGCGAGGCGGCATCCTCCCGCGCGGACTGGAATCTGGAAGGGTGTACGCTCGTCGTCACCCTCGAGCCCTGCGCGATGTGCGCGGGCGCCATCCTGGGGGCACGCGTCACGACGGTGGTGTTCGGGGCGTGGGACGAGAAAGCGGGGGCGGCGGGGTCGCTGTACGACATCCTGCGCGACCGCCGGCTGCCCGCCCGGTCCGAGGTCTACGCGGGGGTGCTGGCGGAGGAGTGCCGTGCGCTGCTGCTGGCCTTCTTCGAGGCCAAGCGCTGATCGATCCAGTACACGGCGACGAAGACGGCTAGTGCGAAGGCGATCGCGTAGGTCGACTGGTAGTACATGAAGAATGTCGCCGGGGCTGTCGCGAACACGATCGCGGTGCGAGCGAGAAGCCCCGCAGCGATGGCGGCGACGAACAGCTTTCGGCGGACGAGGGCGCCGGCGAAGAGCAGGAGGAGGAGCCCGAGCGCCGGGATGACGTTCCACACGATCTGGCCGCCGGGGACATCCTGATTGTTCGCGTCGACGAGCAGGAAGGCACGGACGACCGCGACACGCGTGTCCTGATCGATCGCTGCCATCTCAGGCGAGCGATCGATGATCGCGGGGAGTTCGGCATGGCATGTCGCGCAAGCGATCATCTCTTTGCCTCTGACCTCGGCCGACGGGATGCCGCCCAGCGAATTCGTCGCGACGAAGGTCTGCATCCTGGCCTCGAGGAACACTCCCGGGTTCTCTCGGATGAGTGAGAGGTACGCCCGCTGGAACGCACCGGCATTCTCTCGGTACCCGTCGCGGAGAACCGCGCCTTCGCTCTCCCACATCGCCGTGATGTCCAGCGGGTCCGGGTACTTCCGGAGGATGGAGAGGTCGATCGATCGATCGCGGCCAGGTTCGCTTCGAGGTGCGGTCCGCCCAGGTTGCCGGCGAGCATCACGGAAAGCGGATTCATGGTCGCGGTCATCAGGTATTTCGAGTTGGCCAGCACGACGTTCACTCCGGCCATCGCCCCTGAGAACCCTGCGGCGATCACCAGCGCGGTCGCGAGCGCGCGTCGACTGCTGCCAGGGTCGCGGCGGAAGATCCGCAGGGAGACGGCCGCGTACGGGATGAGGAGGTAGAGGAGGTTCTCTGAGCGCCAGAAGGCCACGACGACGATCGCCACCGTCAGCAGGACGAACTCCCGGTACCTGTTCGTCAGGAGTTCCGGACGCAGCTTGAGGAGGAGCCGGAACAGGATCGCGATCTCGATGTAGAGCAGGATCGTCGTTCTCAGCGGAAGCATGTTGTAGAGCAGGATCGGCGGGAGGAGGAAGGGCAGAACCATCGCAGAGCCGAGCCAGGACCGCCGCAACAGGTCCGCTGTGCGGGCGGTTAGCCAGCCCACGACAACGGATCCAACCAGGACCTGGACGACGATCGGCGCGATCGGGGACGGGATGATGATCATGCTCGTTGTGAAGAACACAGACGTCAGCAGGTTCTGCCAGGTCTGGATCCAGTTCTCCTGCGCCTTCAAGACGACGCGATAGGAGTCGTACTGCCAGTAACCCGGCCAGATGAGAAGAAGCAGGAGGATGCACAGGCCGAAATAGACCGCCGAGATGATGAGTCAGCGCCGCATCGCGGGGTCGCCGTTCCGCCACTTGCGGATGAAGGCCATCGCACAGAGAACGGCCGAATAGACCATCGCGAAGGCCAGCACCCGCATCCCGAACCAGATGAGCGGACGCCCGATTGCCGGTGGCGGGGCCTCCACGGTCATCCCCGATGTGTCGTATGAACTGACCGACGCGCTCCCGAATGGCTAGTCGAAGACGCAAAGGGTGGAGAGGACGACCATCAGCGCGAAGAGCGGTACGCTGAAAACCAGCGCGCGAAGAAAAGGGCTTCGATTTCGCACGGAGCGATCCTAGGCTGACGTCAAACGACTGCCATCGCAATGTGTGCTATTGCAGTGTGCCGCTCGTCGTTTTGGGTGAGGTCCCGTCCAGCTACGCGCAGCAGCGGCTGCTCGGCCGCGAGGAACGGGAACTCCTCCGACTGGTAAGCGGCCTTTTCGCCGCCGAGGACCACGACGAGATCGGCCTCCGTCGGGTCGATCGCCGCAACATCCGTCCGCGTCGCGTCGATCACGCACAGGTCGTAGCCGTGCTCTGTGAGCACCGGGCCGATGTTGCCGAGGTGGATGCTGGGGCTGTGCTGCAGGATGAGAGCTGTCTTCGTCACTCCAGTCCTTTGATGACGATCGCGTCGGTGGGGGGATTCCGTTCGTTCGGGTCGACCCAGACGTCCGGTTCGACGTAGATCACGCGGGCCGCGGGAACAACCTCGCGGATCCGCCGTTCGACCGCGTCGATCGCCGCCGAGACGTCCGCGAGGCGGCTCTCGCCGGACATCGCGACCTTCGCCCCGAAGAGCAGTTCGTCGGGCCCGAGGTAGAGCGTTTTCATGTGGATGATGCGCTCGACCTCGCCGCCGCTGAGCACAGCCCGCTCGATCGCGGCGGCATCCGAGTCCGACGCGCCCTCGCCGACCAGCAGGCTCTTCGTCTCGAAGCCCAGGACGAGGGCGACGACGATCAGCAGCGTGCCGATGAGGAGCGTGCCGATCGCATCCCACACGGCGTCGCCCGTCAGGACGCTGAGGCTGATCCCGATCAGCGCGAACAGCAGACCCGCGAGCGCGGCGACGTCCTCGAGCAGCACGACGGGCAGCTCGGGAGCCTTGGCGCGCCGGATGAACTGCAGCCACGATATGCTCTGCTTGTGCGGTCGCGACTCGTGGATCGCCCTGCGCAGCGAGAACGACTCCAGCCCGATCGCGATCAGCAGCACGAGCAGCGGCAGCCAGGAGTTCTCAAGAGAGTGCCGGTGCGTGAGCTTCTCGACGCCCTCGTAGAGCGAGAACACCCCACCGGCGGAGAACAGGACGATGGAGACGACGAAAGCGTAGACGTAGCGCTCCCGGCCATAGCCGAACGGATGCTTCCGGTCCGCCTTCTTCTTGGCCCGCCGGCCGCCGAGCAGCAGGAGCAGCTGGTTGCCGCAGTCCGCGATCGAGTGGACGCCTTCGGCGAGCATCGAGGAGGAGCCGGAGAAGAGCCAGGCGATGAGCTTCGTCAGGGCGATGCCGAGGTTGGCGGCGAAGGCCGCGACGATCGCCCTGGTGCCACCTGATGCGCTCATGGCCTCATCCTAGGATGGCCCCATGACCGACACGCAAAACCTCACCCTGCCGACCATCGCCATGCTTGGCGCCGGGTCGATGGGCCGGGCCATCCTGTCCGGCCTCACCGCTCCCGGCGTGACCGTGACCGGCGGCATCCGTGCGACCAATCGCTCTGCTGCCAGCGCCGAAGGGTTGGGCGACCTGCCCGGCGTCACCGCGTACGCCACTGAGGCCGACCCGGACGCCAACCGTCTGGCCGTGGCCGGCACTGAGATCGTGGTCGTGGCCGTCAAACCCGGGATGGTCCCCGGTCTGCTGCGCGAGATCGCCCCTTCGCTCACTCCCGGGGCCGTCGTGGTGAGCGTCGCCGCCGGTGTGACCACCGCGACATTCGAGTCCCTCCTGCCGGAGTCCGTGGCTGTCGTGCGGTCGATGCCGAACACCCCCGCCGTCGTCGGCAGGGCCGTCACCGGTATCAGCGCCGGCACCCGTTCGGAACCCGATGACCTCGCCCTCGTCCGCTCCCTCTTCGAGACCGTCGGCGAGGTGGTCGACGTCCCCGAGTCGCAGCTCGACGCTCTCGGCACCATCTCCGGCTCCGGGCCCGCCTATGTCTTCTTCCTCGTCGAGGCCCTCACCGCCGCCGCCCTCGAGAAAGGCTTCACACCCGAGCAGGCGCGCACCCTTGTTAACGGCACCTTTCTCGGCGCCGCTGACCTCCTCGTCGCCTCGGGCGAAGACCCCGCCGACCTCCGCCGCCGCGTCACCAGTCCCGGCGGCACCACCGAGCGCGCCATCGGGGTCCTCGCCGCCGCTGACCTCCCCGCCCTCTTCGCCCGCGCCACCGACGCCGCCCTCGCCCGCTCCCGCGAACTTGCCGCCACCTGACCGACTTCCGGATCAGGCCAGACCCCGCACACCGTTGTTCAGACATCGGCCGGGACCGACCGATCTCCGATGCCGTTATGCCGAACGAGGCACTTCTTTGCGGAGGAAGATGAGATCGACGCCGTCGTGGAGCGCCTCCCGCCGCGTCTGGTACATAGCCCTCACGCTGATACAGCCGGATGTTCGCCTCGCTGAGGTGACCGGTGAAGAGCTCGAAGACCTGCGCGCCGCTGGCCTCCTCGGCGGCCCTGAGCAGCAGCGTCCCCAGACCACGCCCCTGCATATCGGGCGCGACTGTGAGCCGCCTGATATGCGCGACGCCAGCCTCAACCGACCACCGGACGGCGCCCACAAGCCTCGCGCCGACGCGTGCTCCCAGTGCGGGTCCTTGGAGCTCCTGCTCAAGGTCCGGCAGGGACTGGGTCAGAGCGGGCAGAAACGGATCGTGATAGATCTGCGCTTCGGTCGCATAAGCCGCCCGCTGCAACGTCATCACCTCACCCGCAGCATCCGAAGTGAGTCTCTCCAACTCGAACCGTTGCGGCTGCTGAGTGTTCGTCATCATGCACCTTCCAGAATGGAGGACTGCACGGCGATGATCGCGGGTTCGTGAACTGCCATGCAGCCCGCGAACATGCGTCAAGGCTGCTACCGCAGCCACCACCACGAGGTCTGAGTCGAACGCATGAGAGGGAGCCTACCCAGCGATCAATCCCGACATCGAGAGCCGCAGAACCGCGCCGGAAGTCTCACGCATTCATCCAACTCGAATACGACCCCTGCACCGGCACCAGCACCACAATCACCACCGACCCTACACCGGCATCAGCGGCTCAACCCAGCAGCCCGCGTTCGCAACCTCACGAGGAACTACAGCTAGGCGTCGAGGGCGGCGAAGCGTTCGATGTCGGCGGAGGCGCCGGAGACGATGATGAGGTCGTGGTTGGAGACAACGGTGTCGGCCGTGGCGTAGGTGAATGGCTTGCCGGGGGATTTCACCCCGACGACCGTGATGTTGTGCTTGGTGCGCACGCCCGACTCGGTGAGGTTCAGGCCGCGGATGGGCTTCGGTGGGTACATCTTCACGAGCGCGAAGTCGTCGTCGAACTCGATGAAGTCGAGCATCCGTCCGGAGACGAGGTGCGCGACCCGCTCGCCGGCTTCCGCCTCCGGATAGATGACGTGGTTGGCGCCGATGCGCTCGAGGATCTTGCCGTGCGACTGCGAGATCGCCTTGGCCCAGATCTGGGGGATGCGTAGGTCGACCAAGTTCGCGGTGATGAGCACGCTCGCCTCGATGGACGAACCGACAGCGACGACCGCGATGGAGAAGTCTTCCGCACCAATCTGCCGCAGCGTCTCGATCGAGCGCGCATCCGCCTGGACGGTGTGCGTCACGCGGTCCGCCCACTTCTGCACGAGGCTGGGATCGGTGTCGATCGCGAGGACTTCGCGGTTCAGCCGGTCCAGCTGACCGGCTGTGGCCGCCCCGAAGCGGCCGAGCCCGATCACCAGGACGGGGGCGTTGTGCTTGATACGGTCAACCAACGAGCGTCCTCTCCTCGGGGTTCTGGTAGAGCTGCTTGCGCTGGCTCTGGGCCAGCGCCGCGGCGAGTGTCACTGTACCAACGCGACCGCAGAACATCGTGGCGGCCATGACGTAGACGCCCGCGTCGGGCAGCTTCTCGGTGAGGCCGGTGGACAGGCCGCAGGTCGCGAACGCCGAGATGACGTCGAAGAGCACATGGTCGAGCGGCGCTTTGGTGATCTGCAAGATCAGGACGGCGGACACCGCCACGATCGTCGCCCCCCAGAGCGCCACCGCCACCGCCAGTCGCAGCACGTCCACGGGGATGCGTCGTCGGAACGCATCCATCGGCTCCACCCCGCGCGCTTCCGCGACGGCCGCGAGGAAGAGCACCGCGAGCGTCGTCACCTTGATGCCGCCGGCGGTGGAGGCCGATCCGCCGCCGATGAACATCAGCATGTCGGTCACCAGCAGGCTGGAGCCGTGCAGGTCGTCGATGTCGATGGTCGAGAACCCACCCGATCGCGCCATCGTGGACAGGAAGAAGGACTGGAAAACCGTGTGCCCGGCATCCAAGCCGCCGAACGTCTTAGCGTTGTCGTGTTCGAGCACGATGTACAGCACCGCGCCCACGACCAGCAGGATGACCGACATGAGCAGCGTCAGCTTGACATGGATGGACCACCGCCGCCGCCTGCGTCGCAGATTGGACGCGATGGCCAGGATGACGGGGAACCCGATGGCTCCGAGGAACACGCCGATCATCAGAGCGCCGAGGAACCAGAAGTCGTTCACGAACGGCGTCAGCCCCTCGGCGTTCGGTGCGAAGCCGGTGTTCGTGAACGCCATCGCCGAGTAGTAGACGCTCTCCCAGAGGGCTGTGCCGACGTTCACTCCCGCGATCAGCATCCGCGGGAAGAGCAGTACGGCGACGAGCCCCTCGATGACGATCATGCTGATCGCGACGGTCCGAAGGAGCTTGCCGACGTCGCCGAGCAGCACCGCCTGCCCCTCGGCCACCGGCCCGGAGTGCATACGCAGAGGGTTGCTGTCGCTCGCTGCTATCAGCTTGGCGCGCAGCCCCAGCCGACGTGAGATGACGAGCCCCAGAATGCTCGCCATCGTCAGCACGCCGACCGCGCCGATCTGCACGCCGAGATAGACCAGCAGATGCCCGAACACCGACCAGTGCGTCGCCATGTCCACGGTGGAGAGCCCCGTGACGCAGATGACCGAGATCGCTGTGAACAGCGAGTCGGCCAGTCCGGTGACGTGCCCGCTCGCCGAGGAGATCGGCAGCGAGAAGAGCAGTGTGAACACCAGGATGAGCGCGGCGAACACCAGGATGGCGAAGCGGGACGGGCTGCGCTGTGCGAACCCGTTGACTGCCGCGCGCACCCGCCCCACGGGCGTGATGGTTCCTAGCCGGACCGCCCGCGTGGTGCGCATCGAACGTTCCTTCCCACCGATAGCTTCCGACATGGTACTCCGACTGCGAGGCGACTAGCCTGGTGGAATGGCCGACATCTTCGACGTGATCGCCGACCCGACGCGGCGGGACATCCTGAGAGTGCTGCTCGACCGCAACTCGGATCAGTCGTCGCCCGCAGGCGAAATTTCGGTCTCGGAGATCGTGGCGCGGCTGGAACTCAGCCAGCCGACAGTGTCCAAGCATCTGAAGGTGCTGCGGGAAGCCGCGCTCGTCGTTGTGCGAGAGGAGGGCCAGCACCGCTACTACCGCATCGACCCGACGCCGCTGGAGGCTGTGGAGGACTGGGTCATCCCGTTCACTGCCGCCGATATGGATGTGTCCGCCCTTTCCGCGCAGCTCGCGCAGGAGACCCGCGAGTTCGCCAGCACGGTCGGGAAGGTGCTCGCCGACACCCGCCACCGCGTCGAACGGGTCACGCCCAAGATCTGGCGTCGCGACGAGCGCTGACCGTCACCGCTTGCCGTCGGGGCGAAGCGGTTCTAGAGTTCCTTAGCGCCCGTCGGCTCGACCCGAGTAGCGTGGTGGGCGAGAGAGGACGGTCGATGGGTCACGATGCCGCTTCGAGCGCGTTGAGCGATGTGCGCTTCCTGACGGTCGCCGAGGTCGCCGAGATGATGCGCGTCTCGCGGATGACCGTGTATCGGCTCGTGCATTCCGGGCAGCTGCCGGCCATCCGGTTCGGGCGTTCGTTCCGGGTGCCGGAGTCTGCTGTCACGCAGGCCCTCAAGCAGGGTGTCGCCGTCACCGCGTGACGTCCGGTAGACTGGTTGCTTGTGTAGCCGCGTATCCCGCGGCAAACTCCCCAAATTTTGTGAGGTCTCCGTGGGTTCCGTTATCAAGAAGCGTCGCAAGCGTATGGCGAAGAAGAAGCACCGCAAGCTTCTGCGCAAGACGCGCCACCAGCGTCGCAACAAGAAGTAGACCACAGCGTCTGAGGCTCAAGCGTCGGTTCTCACGGCCCGGCGCTTTTTGCTGTGACCGCTGCGTGCCGGCCCCGGCCAGCGCAGCGGCTACCGTCGTCGCTAGGCTAGCTGCCGTGCCTCCCGCTTACCGCCTCCTCGCCCTCATCGGCAAACCCGGGTGCCACCTCTGCGATGATGCCCGCCGTGTCGTCGCAGCGGTGGTGGCGGGCCTGCCGGAGGACGCTCCGGCCGTCACGGTCGAAGAACACGACATCCTGCGGGACCCCGTTCTGCACGAGAAGTACGTCGAGGAGATCCCGGTCGTTCTGATCGACGGCCGGATGCACACTTTCTGGCGCGTCGATCCCGCGCGCCTGCGCACCGCACTCCTGGAGGACCGATGACCATCCGCCACGTCGTCATGTTGAAGCTCGCGACCGAGGACCCGTCCGAGCGGGCCGAGCAGGTCGCGCGAATCAAGGCGGGCATCGAGTCGCTGCCTGCGGTGGTGCCGGAGATCCTGAGCTTCGAGGTCGGGATCAACGCCCTGTTCTCCGGGGAGAATCACGATGTCGTCCTCATCGGCGACTTCGCGGACGCGGAGGCATTGCAGCGCTATGTCGACGCCCCCGCGCACAGGGAGATCGCCGGATACATCCGCACGGTCGTCCGTGGGCGTTCGGCGGTCGATTTCGAGCTCTGAGCCGGTCCGGCGACACGGAAAGCGCCCGGTGCCGTGTGGCACCGGGCGCTTTCTCCCGATTGTCGTGGTGTCAGATGATCGGCGCCTCGTCGATTTCCGCGTGCGTTCGCCGGTAGTCGGCGACGAACTGGTCATACGTGGGCTCGAAGAGCGTTTTGATGAGTTCGCCGGTCCTGTCGGCGTCTTTGGCTTTGGCCGCGTCGAAGATCTCGGCGACCCGCTCCGCGATGTCCTCCGTGGCGAACGGAAGATGCCACACCGACACATAGCGCAGCAGCTGCGGGCCCAGACCTTCGCTGATCGCAAGCAGCGCCTGGTTGTGGCTGTCGCGCCCGAACTCCAGGAAGAAGTCGTTGAGCGCCTGACCGAGCGCGGGGGCCTGCCCGGATTTCGCCGTCTTCTTGACCTGTTTCAGCGCCTTCTCGAGGCGGCCGATCGCGGCGTTGTCGAGCGTGGACACCGCCGTTCGGGCGGCGTATTCGTGCAGCAGTCCGGACGTGTAGACGGCCTCGTCGATCGCGCGCAGGTCGATCGGGGCGACCCGGGTGTACCGGTTCGGCGCCATCTCCACCAGGCCGATGTCGGCGAGTTTCATCAGGGCTTCGCGGATGGGGGTGCGTGAGACGCCCAGCCAGGTGGTGAGCTTCTCGTCGAGCAGGGTCTCACCCGGCTCGAGCGTGCCATCCAGGATGCCCTCGTAGAGGCGGTTGTAGACGACGTCGCGCAGGAGCTGACGCTCGACGGGCGCGCTGTCCTTCACGGGAAGCGGCATCAGCTGTTCCTCTCCACTGCTTCGAATTCGTCCACGACGGTGATGAGCCCCTTGTTCCAGTAATCGGCTACGCCCTGCGCGACCGTCTTTCCGTCGCCGGCGATGGCCGCGTCCACGATCGGTTCCACGAAGGGCTGCGCCTTCTCGAACGCCTCGGACGACGGCGCGACGATGAGCGCTCGGCGGACCTCGGGGAGGTGGCGATTGGCCAGGCGGGCGATCGTCTTGTTGTCCAGGCGCCGGACGAAGACGTTGATGAACGACTCCGTGAGCGCCCGGTCGCGGTCGAGTCTGTCCGTGCCGCCGGAGATGCGCTCCTGAAAATCGCGCAGCTTCTGTTTGTCGGCGTCGGTCAGGAAGGCGGTCGCATCCCGCGCCACACCGCTCAGCAGAGTTCCGGTAGTCTCAATCAGGCCGCGCAGGCGTGCCGGGTTGATCGGGGTGACTCTGGTTCGTTTCTGCGGCAGGATCTCCACGAGGCCCATAGCGGCGAGCTGGTTGAGCGCTTCGCGGACGGGTGTTCGGGAGACACCCACCCACTTTTCGATCTCAGCGTCGTACAGTTGTTCGCCGGGCGTGAGGTCCCCACCGACGATGGCGTCAAGAAGCCGTTCGAAGACTTCGTCTCTGATGAGCCGTCGGGGACTGACGGCTTCGGTAATGGGTACAGGCATACATGAATATTACATCCACCTGCTCGGGATTCCAATCCTGAATCCTTAAGCGTGTCGAAATCGCTTGAGCGGGATCCCGAGCCCGATCCGGGCCCGGTCCCGGGTGGCGCTGTGGGCGGTCGCGGCTCAGTTGGCCGCATGGTGCCGAATCTGCCGCCGCGGCTGCGGCGAGGCCGGAAAGGTGGACGGCGAGCGGGCGCTGGCGGAAGGCTCGGCCATCCTCGCTGGTCGGCAGGAGCGGCTTTTTCGCCGCTGCCACCGCGGGGGAGAAAGAGGCGTACCAGCTCGTGTTCGAGCTCACCTCGACCGTGTACGCGCCGGGGGTTCGTCGTCCCGGCGAACCGGAAGCGGTACGCGCGCCTCGCCGTGCGGCACCTGCTCATCGACGCCCTGGAGAAGCTGGATCTGACCCGGCTGGCGGCCTGCTGTGTGGCCACGGAGAAGGCTCGGTTGGCCGCAACCGGAGGCCGCGTCGATCGGCGCCCGCGGGCTGGGCCGGGCTCAGCCGAATGCCTCCACGATCGGCCGGAATTTGATGGCCGTCTCCGCCAGTTCGCGATCGGGGTCGGAGTCGGCGACGATCCCGGCGCCGGCGTAGGCTGTCAGGTCGCCGTTCTCCCCGAGCTGGGCGCAGCGCAGGGCGATGGCCCACTCGCCGTCGCCGTCTCCGCCGACCCAGCCGACCGGGCCGGCGTAGCGGCCTCGGTCGAACGGTTCGAGCTCGCGGATGAGCGCCACGGCATCCCTCGTCGGCGTCCCCGCCACCGCAGCGGTCGGGTGCAGAGCGTCGGCGAGGCCGAGGGAGCTAGAACCGTCGCTGAGGGTCCCGGCCACGTCGGTGGCGAGATGCCAGAGGTTCGGTAGTTTGAGCGTGAAGGGGCGGTCGCTGGCCGCAAGGTCGGCGCTGTGCGGGCGGAGTGCCCCGATGACGCTCGCGACGGCGAAGCGGTGCTCGTCCTGATCCTTCGCGGAGGCCGCGAGTGCGTCGGCCGCCTCCCGGTCGGCTGCGGCATCCTGGCCCCGGGACATCGTGCCTGCGAGGACGCGAGCGGTCACCGTGCCGTGGTGGACGCGCACCAGTGTCTCCGGAGAGGAGCCGATCAATCCGTCCACCGCGAACGTCCAGCAGTCGGGGTATCCGAGCGCGAGTTCGGCCAACGCCCGTCTGGCATCGGATCCGAGCGGCAGGTGTGCCGAGAGATCGCGGGCGAGGACGGCCTTCGCGAGCCCGTGCTTCCGGATACGGTCCACGGCGGTCGCCACGGCCTCGCGGTAGCCGTCTTCGCTGAGCGAGCCGGGGAGGAAGTTCACGCGACACTTGTCGCCGAAGGCGGTGGGCCGGGGTATCGCGGTCGCGGCGGGGTTCCCTTTCCCGGGTTCGGCGGTTCTTCCCGCTTCGGCGGCCTTTTCGGCGCGGATCGGGCTGATGCGTGTCACCCAGCTGCGGCCGTCGCGGCGTCCGACGATGAAATCTGGCACGATCAGGGTGCTTGTGGCCGCGCTGTCGTCGGCGAACGCGAACGCCCCGAAAGCGACCAGACCGGTGCCCGGAGTCCGCACGCTGTCGGTCACGATGGCGGCGTCCACCGTCGCGCGCCACGTCGCCGATGCTTCCCGGATGCGGTCCGCGCCCGAGAATTCGAGCCGTAGCGCCTCACCGATCCCCGCCATCCCTTCACCGTTGCGGAGCCAGACCAGCGGCCGGCGGGAGTCGAGGAACGGGATCAGCTGGTGGACGTCGTCGAGCGGTGTGGTCTCGACCGAGAGAACCGTCACGCCCGTCGCCCGTCGGGGGGTCCCGTGTGCATTCACCCGGCAAGCCTACGCCGGAGACGCTGGGTGCCGGACGCGCGTTGGCTGACGGTTCCCCGCGTTCGAGAGCCCCGGAATGCACGTACTCACGGCGCAGCCTAAGCTGGTGTGGTGAGTAAGGCCGACCTCAGTAAGCAGCCCGTGCAGGTCGTCGCCATGTTCGATGAGGTCTCCACCCACTACGACCGGACCAACGCCGTCCTCTCGATGGGCAATGCGAGCCTCTGGCGAGCGGCGACGACCCGAGCCGTCGGCCCTCTCGCCGGCGAGACCATTCTCGACATCGCCGCGGGCACGGGAACATCTAGCGCCTCCCTCGCCCGCAACGGCGCCCGCGTCGTCGCGGCCGACTTCTCTCCGGGCATGATCGAGGTCGGCCGGCGGCGGCAATCCGGCAACCCGTTCGTTACTTTCCAGCAGGCCGATGCCACTGACCTCCCGTTCCCCGACGACACCTTCGACGCGGTCACCATCGCGTTCGGCCTGCGCAACATCGTCGAACCGCGCCGGGCGCTCGCGGAGTTCTACCGCGTCACCAAGCCGGGCGGTCGTGTCGTGATCTGCGAGTTCTCCCACCCTCCCGTGGCTCTCATCCGCAGCGGGTACAACGTGTATCTCCGCTGGGGGATGCCCGTGCTGGCGCGTGCGGCGAGTTCCAACCCGGCCGCGTACGAGTATCTGATGGACTCGATTCAGGCCTGGCCGGAGCAGCCGGAGCTTGCGGCGTGGTTGCGGGAGGCTGGATATCAGGATGTGGCCTGGCGCAACCTGACGGCGGGGATCGTGGCACTGCACAGGGGCTGGAAGCCGCTCACCGCGAAGGCGGCCCCCGCAGCGGAGTCTGTGCTGAAGCAGTCTGCGCCGGAGGACTCTGCGCCGGGTGAGCCCGAACGGGGAAAGCCAGGACCCGACAGCTCGGCCACGGCGACGTCTGCGACGGCGAAGCCCGCCACCCGCAAGTCCGCGCCCGCGAAATCTGAGAGCGTGGCACCCTCCCCCCGGAAGTCCGCGCCGGAGAAATCCGTCGCCGCGAAACCTGCGTCCCCGAAGCCCGCGACCGCGAAGCCCGCCATCGACAAATCAACAGACTCGGCAGGAAAACCTTCCGGCTCGGCGGGAAGGTCCTCCGGTCGCGGGGCGGCATCCGGGGGAGGCGCTGGTTCCGAATACTCATCGTCCGCCATCCCACCCGAGGGGGAGCAGTGACACGAAGTGTTCCGGCCTTGAGGCGTCCCGTGACTCTGACCGGTCAGCTGGGCTTCACCGAGCGGATTTTCGCGCGCGGGGAGGCCAGGCAGGTCGCGACCGCCGTCGACGACGGGCTCGCGCTGGTCGAGGAGGCGCTGCACCGGGAGGTGCGGTTTGCCGACAACCTGGCCGATGTCACCACACGCTATCTGCTCGAGGCGGGTGGGAAGCGCGTACGGCCGATGCTGACGCTGCTGACGGCCCAGCTCGGGAAAGGGAACACGCCTGAGGTGCTTCAGGCGGCACAGGCCGTCGAGATCACCCACCTCGCCTCGCTCTACCACGATGACGTGATGGATGACTCGCAGATGCGCCGGGGGGTCCCGACCGCGCAGTTCGTGTGGGGAAACTCGGTGGCCGTGCTCACCGGTGACCTGCTGTTCGCGCGCGCCAGCAAACTAGTCTCCTCGCTCGGCGAGCGGGCCATCCAGTTGCAGGCCGATACGTTCGAGCGACTCTGTCTCGGGCAGTTGCACGAGACCATCGGGCCGCAGGACGGAGAAGACGCGGTCGCCCACTACATCCGTGTGCTGGAGGACAAGACCGGTTCCCTGATCGCGGTCGCGGCTCAGATGGGCATCGTGTTCTCGGGCGCCGACTCTTCCTATGAGGAGCCGGTCGTTACTTTCGGCGAGAAGATCGGCGTCGCGTTCCAGCTCATCGACGATGTGATCGATCTCTCGTCGGAGGGTGTGGCCGAGACCGGCAAGACCCCGGGCAACGATCTGCGTGCCGGTGTGGCGACGTTGCCGGTGCTGCGCTTGCGGGAGCGCGCGCTGCGCGATCCCGAGGCCGCCGCTCTGCTGGACCGGTTGGATCGGGATGTGATGGGCAGCACCGCTGACGACGGCGAGGTCACGCCCGAGGCGACGGCGGCGATCTCGGCACTGCGCGAGCACGAGGTGACGCGCCAGACGCTGGAGGAGGCGCACCGCTGGGCGCGCGAGGCCTTCGAGGCGCTGGAGCCCCTGCCAGAAGGCCCCGTCAAGAAAGCACTGGTGAGGTTCGCCGACACGATCGTCGAACGTTCGAGCTGAGCGAGAAGGAAATAACGCATGACCAAACTCCGACTGGCCATCGTCGGGGCCGGCCCCGCAGGGATCTACGCTGCTGACATCTTGCTCAAGGCCGAACGCGGATTCGACGTCTCGATCGACCTCTTCGAAACGCTCCCCGCTCCCTACGGACTCGTCCGTTACGGCGTCGCGCCGGACCACCCGCGCATCAAGGGCATCATCACGGCCCTGCGTGACGTGCTTGACCGGGGTGACATCCGCATTTTCGGAAACGTGACTTATGGCGTCGACATCACCCTGGATGACCTCAAACGGCACTACAACGCCGTCATCTTCGCGACCGGGGCTGTCCACGATGCCGATCTCGAAATCCCGGGCATCGGCTTCGGCGGCTCGTACGGCGCCGCGGACTTCGTGAGCTGGTTCGACGGCCACCCCGATGTGCCGCGCACCTGGCCTCTGGCTGCGAAGTCGGTCGCCGTGATCGGCAACGGCAACGTCGCGCTCGATGTGTCGCGCATCCTGGCCAAACACGCCGACGATCTGCTGCCGACCGAGATTCCGGACAATGTTTACCGGGTCCTCCGCGATTCGCCCGTCACCGACGTACATGTCTTCGGCCGGCGGGGACCTGCGCAGGTGAAATTCACTCCCCTGGAACTGCGTGAGCTGGGTGAGCTGCGGGATGTGGACATGATCGTCTACGACGAGGACTTCGACTATGACGAGCAATCCCGTGCCGCCATCGCCAGCAACAAGCAGGTGATGGTGATCGATCGCGTGCTTCAGCAGTGGCGTCAGCGCGAGGTCGGCCGGGCCTCCCGACGGCTGCACCTCCATTTCTACGCCAAGCCGCTCGAGGTCGTCGGCGACGAGGCGGGGAAGGTCCGTGCTCTCCGATACGAGCGCACGGAGCCAGACGGCGAGGGCGGGACCCGCGGCACCGGCGAGGTGCGCGAGCTCGACATCCAGGCTCTCTATCGTGCGGTGGGCTACTTCGGCTCGCCGCTGCCCGGAATCCCCTTCGACAAGAAGCATGGTGTGATCCCCAACCACGAGGGCCAGGTGCTTCGCAAGGGCGACAACGAGCGCATGTACGGCGTGTATGCGACCGGGTGGATCAAGCGCGGCCCCGTCGGGCTCATCGGTCACACGAAGTCGGATGCGATGGAGACGATCAAACATGTGATCAACGATCAGGGCAATTGGTGGTCGCCCATCGACCCCGCCGAGGAAGCTGTGGAGAACCTGCTTCGCGAGCGCGGTGTGGAGTACACGAACCTCGACGGCTGGCACAGCCTCGACACCCACGAACAGGCGCTGGGCGCTGAGCAGGGGCGCGCCCGGATCAAGGTCGTCCCGCGTGAGGAGATGGTGCGGGTGTCTAACGGGGCGGCCGTCGAGAGCTGACCATCCCGGCCGGGGCCGTGGCGGTCATCGGCGGAGAGCCGCGACCGCCACGGGGATTCCTGGGTTACTCGGCTGTTGCGTCCGCGGGCGTCTCTGCGGCCGGGGTTCCCGTCATCAGCGGGGGTGAAGTCCTCCCGGATCACCGGGACGATGTCCAGCACGAACTCCGCGCTGGGGTGCCACGCGTCGAACTTGATGAGCTTGGTGCCCTCGAAGGCCGGGCACCGGCCCTTGACGCAGAACCAGTCCTGGTTCTGCACGACCGTTCCGTTGTGCTTCTCCATGACGGTGGAGAGCATCTTCAACGTCCGCGTGTAGTCGGAGCCCGACACCTTCGTCTCGCACTCCTTCGGCCCGGTGCGGGGCGAGTAGCAGGTCTCGATGTTCGCACCGTACGGGGGCGAAGGGAGGACTGTGATGCTCTTGTAGGAGCCGTCCAGCTTCGTAAGCTGTGCGTCGAACGCCGTCTGCCACTCCGTGAGGGTCGCGGACTTGCCGGTGCCGAGCGTCTTATTGCGGAGGTAGGTGTTCGCAACGATGACGAGGTCGGGATTGGTCGATGTGACAAGCTCGACTTCGGCATTCCTCCGCTTCTCGCAGACGTCGGCTGCCGCAGCTCTGTCGCCCAGACGCAGGTCGATGAACGGGCAGGCGTAGAACGCAGCGGTTTCGAGCTTCCACTCGCCCTGACCGAAGACCTCGGCGAGCGCGGGAAGATAGGCTGCCCCGATCGAGTCTCCGACGAGCACCGCCGTTTTCGGGGCGGAGGGGTCTCCGAAGGTGCAGGATTCCCGCTTGTATTTGAAGGAGGAGCACTCGTCGAAGCGCGGATCGAGCTGCGGGCCTTTGGGGGTCTCCTGGATCTGTGTCCAGCTGGGGCCAGCTGGTCGCCTGAAGGGCGGCGCTCAGCTTGGACTGGAGCTCCGTCTTCGCGGCGCCTGTCTCTCCGCCCTGATTCGCTGTCGTGTCGGGGGCTGTCGCCGTCGCACCTGCGGACGGTGTGTTGTCGACGGCCTGGGCGGAGCCGGCGCGGTTGACCGCGAAAGCAGCCACAACGGCGAAACAGCTCACGATCGTGAGCGCGCCGAGTCCAACCACCCGGAGGCGCTGCACGCTGCTGGCCGAGCGGCGCTTGCCGGGTTCCAGCCAGCTCGACTTCCGCACCGGTTCCTCGACGAATCGGTAGCTCAGAGCCGCGAGAACGAAGGAGACCGCGATGGCGACGATCGCGGGGATCGGCGTCCCCTGCCCGGGGAGACCGCGGAAGCCTTCGGTCACGAGGATGATCGCGGGGAAGTGCCAGAGATACAGCGAGTAGGAGATGTCGCCGATGTAACCGGAGACCGGGTTCGTCAGCGGGTTCAGCGCAGCGAAGCGGCGGGGCTGCCACGGGAAGGCGAGGATCAGCGCTGTCGAGAGTACAGCGAGAGCGGACCACGGCGCGGGGAAACCGGACGTGGCCGGGGTGACGAACGCTGCGACCAGGATTCCCGCGAAGCCGACGCACATGGCGAGCGGACGGAACCAGGCGCCGAACCGGGAGAAGAGCGGCATGGAGAGGGCGATCACACCGTCGAGCAGGAGCTCCCACAGCCGGGCGGGCGTGATGAATTAGGCGCTTCCCGGGTCGCTGCTCGTCAGGCGAGAGCGCGGCAGCGAAAAGCAGCACGGTCACCGCCAGCGCGATCAGAGTGACGGCGGCGCGGCGGAACCGCGAGTTGTAGCAGATCACGAAGAGCGCGAGCAGCGTGAGCGGCCAGACGAGGTAGAACTGCTCCTCGACGGAGAGCGAACAGAAATGCTGAAGCGGCGAGGTCGCCGCGCTCTGGTTGAAGTAGTCCGTCTGCTGGATCGCGAATCGTCAGTTGGAGACGAATCCGAGGGCGCTCAGCCCGTCCCAGAGCACCGATTGGAACCGGCCGGACCCGAGGAGGAAGTACGACGCCACGATCGTCGCACCGATCACTGTAGCCGCGGCCGGGATGAGACGCCGAATGCGCCGCCGGTAGAACGCGAAGAACTTGATCCTGCCGGTGGAGTCGACCTCGCGGTAGAGGATTGAGGTCATTAGGAAACCGGAGAGGACGAAGAAGACGTCCACACCGATGAAGCCGCCGGCCGGCCACTCGAACGTGTGGTTGGCCACGACCAGTAGAACGGCGAGTGTACGCAGTCCTTGGATGTCCTGCCTTTTGACGCCGGGTTTGGCAAGTGAGCGTGCTTGGGGCAAGATTGCTCCTCGGGTGTGGGGTTTTGCGGATACGGGCTTCCGAAATCTCAATTTCACCACGCGATTTCCGTGACCCATTTGGGGGTGTGGTGTGGTCTCGGGCGGTTTGCTGGGGCCGGTCCGCTGACTCCCCATCCGTCCCGCGGCTGAACATCGTGCTGCCGCCCAGGCCGACGGTCGAAGCGCCGGTGCTCAGATCGTTCTCCGCGCACTCAGCGCCGCCGACTCCTCGGACGCCGGAGATCCGCGACTCGGAGGGGTCGCCGTTCAGGGCGCCGCCGAGTGCGAAACCTCCGGCTGGCGCCGACGACGAAGGCCGTGGGCGGGGCGTTGCGCGACCTGTTGTGTTTCGGCCGCACCGGCCGCACCGGCAGGCGGGATACGCGCCGGTCGCGGGGTGGCTGCGCGGGTGCGTCTAGCGGAAATTCACGAACTGCAGCGCGACATCCAGATCCGCGCTCTTCAGCAGCGCCATCGTCGCTTGGAGGTCGTCCCGGCTCTTGGAGCTGACCCGGAGCTCATCGCCCTGGATCTGGGACTTGACGCTTTTGGGCGCCTCATCGCGGATGAGCTTGCCGATCTTCTTGGCGGCGTCTTGCTCGATGCCGTTCTTGAGGCTGATCTCAAGGCGGAATTCCTTGCCAGACGGGTAGGCGGCGCCCGTGTCGAGGGACTTGAGTGTGATGCCGCGCTTGATCATCTTCGATTCGACCACTTCGAGCACCGCTTTCACGCGCTCCTCGGTGCTGGCTTTGAGGAGGATCTTCTCGCCGCTCCATTCGACCGACGCGCCGACGTTCTTGAAGTCGTAGCGCTGGTCGACCTCCTTGCGGGCCTGTTTGACCGCGTTGTCGGCCTCCATCTTGTCGACCTTGCTGACGATGTCGAACGAGGAGTCTGCCATGATCCGGCTCCCTTCGATTGCTCAGCATCCCAGTGTAGCCGGGCGGCGGGGGAGCGGCTCAGGCCGTTTGTTCCAGTTCGGCGAAGTACGTGATGTGGCAGCCGTCGCCGGAGCACTCGGCGCACAGGGCGATCTCCTCACCGTGCTGGTACGGGTCGGCTCCTGTCCCGTCGCACCGTTCGCAAATCTCCAATGTCTTCATGCCGACGATTCTGCGCCCGGCCACCGACATCGCTGGAACGAGACTGGGAGTGTCGCGAAGTGGGACTGAGGAAGCGTCCGCCGCCCGATTCTGTCCCGTGCGAATCCACGGCCGGCAGACGTCCGCCGCCGATTTCGCAGGAAGCCGCGCGGCAAGTATCCTGATGTGGCTCCTTCGGTCAGCAGTGGACTGGTGACCGGGAGCGAACGGCGAGTTACCCAAGCGGCCAAAGGGATCTGACTGTAAATCAGCTGTCTACGACTTCGGGGGTTCGAATCCCTCACTCGCCACCGAGAAGTTTTCGTGGATCTCGCAAAAGTGATCCAGGAAACTCGCAAAGCGATAGAGAAACGCCTCCGGTTCGGGGGCGTTTCTCTTTTCCAGGCTTCTTTCAGGTGTTCTGGCTGGCGCCGTCGGCTCTGCTTCACGCGCTTTGCATTCGGTCGCCAGAAGCATCGGCGTCCACTGAATGTCCGGCGTGAAGTCCCAGCGAAAATGTGGCCAAGATTGGCGTCAAGATGCCCGGGAACCGGGTTGAGTCCGCATTCGAGGACGGACCCAACCCGATGCAGCCGACCTCTTGGCCGGGCAGAACTGCTAAGAGGCGGGGCGGTGATGATTGGGGGATCAACACCGCCCCGCTGAGACCGCCGTAGCGGTCCCGGTGCTCGAGCAGGGAATGCCCGAGCCGCGCGGGAGAATGGAAGGAAAACTGCCCGCGCGTTGTGTGGCAATCCGGGCGGGCCCAGCCGGTTGCCACCCCTGGAGCATCGCCCCACAGACGGGCAGGCCGGGGTTTTGCCGGGAAAGCTCACCCGCCCGTTCACCCGTCTGGTCGTCGTGTCGAACAGGCCTCAGCGCGCCGCCGGATTCGGCGACGTTCGGGTGGGTGAGAGGCCGGGTGAATATGGCTGGGCCGCGGCTCGGCGCAGGAACGGCTCTGGTGATCTGAGGGTATCGACTCGGAGAAAAGGAGCAACAGATGCCCAAGGTTATGGTTGTGTACGGCACGAGACCTGAAGCAATCAAGGTTGCGCCTTTGATCCGCGAGCTCGCGTCTCACGAATTTCTCGATGTGCAGGTGACATCGACGGGTCAGCACCGCGACATGCTGCGACCTGTTGAGGCCGCGTTCGGTTTGAAGCCAGATGTGACACTTGACTCGATGAGGCCTGGCCAGGATCTCACGTCGCTGTTTTCCACAGTTGCGACCGGTATGGACTCTGTGATTGCAAACGAGCGACCCGCTGCCGTTGTCGTTCATGGTGACACGTCCACCGCGGCGGCTGCCGCTCTGGCTGCCTTTCACCGTCAGGTCCCGGTCGTTCATCTGGAGGCGGGGCTCCGCAGCGGTGACCTCGCATCCCCCTTCCCGGAGGAGGGCAATCGCAAGTTGATCGGGCAGGTTGCTGCGTTGCACCTTGCTCCGACCATGCGGGCGAAGAGCAATCTGATCTCCTCCGTGGCCGACCCTGGCGATGTCGTCGTCACAGGAAACACTGTGATCGACGCGCTTCTGTGGGCGGAAGAGATCACCTCTTCGCGGCCCTGGCCGGCTGAACTTTCCGCGCTCGCTTCTTGATCCGCCTCGACGAAGGTGGTGCTCGTTACGCTGCACCGGAGAGACAACCTCGACGGGAGCATCGAGCGTGTGTGCAAGGAACTGGCTGCGCTCGCTCGTCAGTACCGGGAGCTCCTCGTCGTCTTTCCGATGCACCTCAACCTTCGATTTCGCCGCGCCGCGCAGGCGCAGCTGTCCGCTCTGAAGAACGTGCTGCTCACCGAACCGTTCGACTACCTGACGATGGTGCGTGTCCTGCGCCACTCCTCGCTCGTGGTGACGGACTCGGGTGGAATTCAGGAGGAAGCCCCCACCTTCGGCGTTCCTGTGCTGGTCGCGCGCGACACCACCGAGCGTCCGGAGGCTGTCGCCGCCGGTTGTGCCGAGCTGATCGGAAACAAGGAGTTCGCGATTCACAATCGCATCACCGAAATGCTGGCGCGCCCCTTCGAGAAGGTGTCGACGGTGGCCGCGAACCCGTTTGGCGACGGTCAGGCGTCTCGTCGGGCAGTGGCCGCGATCGCGGAGCTTTTCGGTGTGGGGACGCGCGAAGACGAGTTCGTGCCGGCACTTGGAGAATCTTTGAGCGTATGAGCAACGGGTTGTGTCCGGCAGGGCGGTGTGTGGAGGGGCGTCTCCGCGCTCTCACAGCCTGGCCCCAGTACGAAGGACCACACGACCGCCGATACGCCGTGACCAAGTACTCGACCTGAGCGCTTCTGGTAGTACCCTCATGACATCTCAGCGTCCTGGACGCGACAGTGGGCCTAAATGTGAGGACACACCATGGAAGGGCGCTCTCACGCCGATCTCCCCTCTTCGCTGATTACATATTCAGGCCCCACTTGCTCGAGCGGATGCGGTCGGCGCAGTTCATTTCGATTGAAGGACCTGTCGGATCGGGGAAGTCTGCGCTGGCCGCCGAGTTCCTGAGCGTCTATGCGGAAGGCGAGCCGAGTCTCACTTTCCTCCCGAGAAGCTCGGAGTACTCGCGCGAAGAGTTCTGGGATCAGGTCGCAGCTCGAATGCGAATTGAAGGAGTGCTGCCCGATCTGCTCGCAGAGGATGCGAACCGATCGCATCCCGACGACACCATCAACCTAATCCCCCCGGGTCGACGGACCACTGAATCTTCACTTCGATGACGTGCCCATCGCAGAGTGGGCGCACGTCATGAACGATGTGATCCGTCTGCTTGAATGCAATCCCCGGATTCGAATTCTGATGTCAACCCGTCGCCAACGTCGACACGATGCTGTCGTCGCCGCCGTCCCGACCGGCATCGTCATCGGCGCGGACGACCTGCGCCTCACCGCGGAAGAGGCGACCCGGAGCGTCAGCCGGCGCCTCGCGGGCGACGCTGCGCCGCAGATGCCGGCCATGTTCGGCGGGCAGACCGCGACCACAGCCATCGCTATCAGGAACGGACTGACGCACCTCGACGTCGATTCGCTGTCGGCCATGCACCTCGACACTCTTCTCAGCCGTTTGACGACCGAGGAGCGTGCGGATCTCGATGCACTCACCATCCCCACCTACGCCATACGCGAGACTCTCGCAGTGTTGTGTCGCGATGTCGACGCGGCACTCGGAAACGCAGAAGCGCTAGGACTACTGCACTGGGACTACGATCAAGGCCGCCCGGTCTGGTCAATCGCCGACCCGGCGCGTTCGCTCCTTCTCTCCTGGCTTACGCAAGCGGATCCGCTCCGTTCGCGCGCCCTGCACGCGGTCACAGCTCGCGCCCACGCGCAGCACGGTTACCACTTCGGGGCATTTGAGATGGCCATCCTGGCCAGAGACTACGCATTCGCGGCACAGCTGTTGGACGCATTCTCAGACGAGCCTACACGGGTGCATCACCGGACCGTGATCGATCTCCTGGAGGGGGTGGGCACGCAAGTGCTGCGGGAGCACCCGGCCCTCAAACTCGGGCTCGCGCTCACGCTCGCGTACCGCTTCGAAGGGCTCCGCTCCCGGTCGACAGCGTTGTATCAACGAGCGACACGACAGATCCTTCGAAATGTGGACCGCTCTCGTCCGACGGCTCACATCATCGATCTGGGACGCCTCGCCAACACCTATCAAGTTCTTGGAAACTTCCGGCGTTATCGGAAGATGGCCGAACGCCTGATGGAGTCGGTGGACACGCTGGAGAGTCACGTCCTCATGGACGCCGGAGTCAGCGTTCACGCGGCCATGCTCCGCGCCGCCGGCAGTCTTCTGTCTGCCGGCGACTACGACGGCGCCGGGAAGCTCGCGGCAAGGCTCAGCAGCGTTGCGCAGGACCACAGCGAACTGTTCTACTCCGCCGTCGCAGTCATAGCGCTTGTCGCTGCAAGAGCCGGACGAATTCGTGAAGCGAACCGCCTGCTTGGCTCACTCGATGCTATGGGAGTGCCCGCGACGGTCAAGAACGGACTGCGCGGTTACGCGGCTGAGGTCGCCCGCGCGCTGATTAGCCTCGAGCAGGGCGACACCAACACCGCCCAGCGCATCATCGACGACATCCACGATGTCGCCGCAAGAACCCCGCATTGGCCGCTTCTTGCCGCCGTAGGAGCTCTACGTGCGCTTGTGGACGGGGACCCTCAAGACGGACTGACCGTTCTCGGCCGGCAGGTTGAGAACGCCGGCCGGCCCGCGATCGCGCCCGCGGCCGCCCGGTATTTGGCCTCTGTGCGAGCATTGCTGTTCCTGGCAGACGGCCGTCACGGCGAGGCGTTGCGTGAGATCCGTCACCATGGACGCACAGAGTCAGGTTTCGGGGCGTTGTACAGCTTCGTTAGCGGGAGCACGGAAGAAGCACTCGTTCGGGCCAGCGCCCAACTCCACCGAGACGACACCACCGTCACAGACCAGCTGCTCTCCGCGGCTGTGGCCAGTGCGGCATCGAGGCAATTGGGCGCCACCGACGCCGTTGTTGAATACCGCCGGCTGGCAGTGAGCGTCTCGGAGGAGAACGAGTACCGGTCACCGCTGCAGTGGCTGCCCGCCGCGTCGATTGAATGGCTCGCCGAGGTGATCGATGTTTCGCCTCTTAAGGGCGATCGGTCACTGTTCCCCTTAGAAGAGCGAACCCAAGTTGTGCTCACCGATCGAGAGCAGGCAGTGATCAGAGCGGCCGTCACCTGCAAGAACCGGTCTGAGATCGCGCAGAGGCTGCATGTTTCCGAGAACACGGTGAAGTCCCAGCTCAAGTCGATCTACACGAAGCTCGGCGTCAACACGCGAGAGGATGCGGTCGTTCGCGCGGCAGAGTTGGGACTGATCGCCCCAGAGAGCGCGTAACGACCCGGCGACAGTCGCTTCGCCGGCGAACGACCACCGGCCCGAGGTGCGATGGGGCGCGCGCCAATCAGATCTCGTCCGCGCGAAACGCACCTCGTTTGATGGGTGAAGCAGCGGGTGAGCGTGTGCGCGCGGCCTGCGCTCACCCCGGCGCGCTCGGCACCCTTCTCCTGAGGGAAAGTTTTGAGGGAGGACATCATGAGCACTGTCGTAGAGTCACACGTGCAGGCGCCGACCAGTTCCCGTGCAGGAGACCGCACGCCCGCACCCGCACAGGGCGTACTCCGCCGCGACCGCACCTCGCCATCGAATTTGCGCGGTGCCAAACTAGAGTTCCTGCACTTGTCTGCCCTTGACGGGGCGCGCGGACTGGCCATCATCTCGGTGGTTCTGTACCAATCCGGATGGTCAGAGCGGGGCCTGTTCGGTGTCGATGCCTTCTTTGTCATATCGGGCTTCCTGATCACGCTCTTGCTGATTCGGGAGGCGGTGAACCGCGGAAGGATCAGCATCCGCGGTTTCTACGCACGCCGCGCACGGCGCTTGCTCACACCGGTCGTCTTCACACTCACAGCGGTGCTTCTGCTGGTGTGGACCTACGGGACGGTCAGTGAACTGAAACAAGCGGGAGAGACCGCGGTCTTTTCGCTCCTGCAGGTAGCGAACTGGCATCAGATCGGCAACGACAACGCGTATTGGGAAGCTTCCGGCGCCATCATCCCCCTCGGCCAGATGTGGTCGCTGTCGGCAACGGGGCAGTTCTACCTGGTGTGGCCGCTGCTTTTCGCTCTGCTGTGGTTCGTCGCACGAAAGAGCATCACGAAGTTCGGCCTGTACATCGGCGTCGTCTTCGTTGCTGCGAGCCTGGTCGCGCCGCTCCTCTACGACGGCACGAACACGGATCGGCTGTACCTCGGCACGGATGCGCGCGCCGTGGCATTCATCGCGGGCGCGGTCTGCGCGTGTTTCGTCGCGGGGGCGCTCCGGTACGCACCGCGGTGGGCCGGACCCGAAGCCGGTGGACTAGCCAAGTTCGTCATCACCGCCCTCAGCGTCGTCTCGCTGACGGCGACCGTAACCGCCAGTGTCATGGTGTCCAGCTACCACGAGCCGTGGTTGTACCAAGGCGGGTTTGCGATCGTCGCACTGATCGTCGACGTCTTCGTGTCGACGTTGTGTTTTCCCGCGAACGGTCTGCGATCCTTCTTCTCCTGGAAGCCTTTCCAGCGCATCGGGGTGATCTCCTACGCGATTTTCCTCGTTCACATGCCGGTCCTGTGGATGCTGAAGACCTTCAACCCGGAACTTCCACCGCTGCCGCTGTTCGGCATAGGACTCGTCGTGAGCTGGGCTGTCGCATGGGTCTTGCACTATCTGTGGGCTGAGCCCCTGCGCACAGCGAGATGGAACCTGAAGCGCGGACTTGTGGCCTCGACCATCGGGGCAGCCACCGTCGTCGCACTCACCGTCTCCCTCCCGACAGTGAGCCTGCCGCGGGTTGACCATGCCGCTGCCCGAGCGGGCGCGAATTCCAGCACCGCGTCGATCTTCCCCGTTGACGGAAACATCGCTCTTCCGGTGAAGAGCGATGGGACACCCGTCACTGTCGCGGTGATCGGTGACTCGGTGGCCGGTAACATGTACGAGTCGCTCGCCGATTACTACGACGGCTCCCAGGGCTCGCTCTCGGCCGTGAACGTCACCACTGGCGGCTGCGGAATCTTCGACGCAGACAGCGCACGGTCGGGCGAAGGCTTTGTCATGGACACCGTCAAGCTCTGCTGGCCCTGGCAAGAGAAGCTGCAAGACGCGAATGCCGAACAGAGCCCGGACGTCTACATCCTCCACAACTTGTGGGATGCGAACGATCAGCTCATCGCCGGCGAGTGGGTCGACCCAGGAGATCCCGCGTGGGCAGACCGCTACCGGGCACAGTTGGAGCGGCTCGTCGAGATCGGTCACGAGTCAGGGAACGAGCCGCTGATCCTGCTGTCGAACGACAGGCACCGCGACCCCGGCGGTTCCCTTTCGCCCACCCGTCTCGGAGCAGTCGACGCGGTCGCTGATGAGATCATAGCCGAGCATCCTAACGTGAAGCGGCTCGACTTCAGGGGCGGAGTCTGCCCCGACGGAACTTGTGCGTACACCTTCAGCAACGGGGAGCCCGTCTACCGCGACGGGGCACACTTCGCCTCGCAGGGCCTCACCGCGATGGCTCCGTGGCTCGTGGAGCAGATCGCCCGCGGGCTCACCGAGGGCTAGAGGCGACGCTGAGGAGGTTTTGGCACGCGCCGAACGTCCTCAGCGCGTGCCGGGCGCGCCAAAGCTCGGAGCGGGCGGCCCTGCAGGTGCCACTCAGCTCTCGGAACGCTACGGGTGCGCACCTACCGCATCGCGGGTGATTCGCCGGGTGAAGACCCTCGCCTCCCCGAATGGCCCAGCGGCCGTGAACCTACCGTTGACACAACCAAACAAATCTCAGATCAAGGGAAAAGCTATGTACAGTCCTGCAGGTGGAATCGGCGGTATTGGTGCAACGGGAGGGCTTCTCGCGGCAACGGGTTCCGATGGAATCCAGGTCCTCGGTCTCGCCATCATCGGCTGTGCTGCCTGTGTGGGCGGACTGCTCATGCTCCGTACGTACAAGCTGCGCAAGATTGAGGAGACCGGCAGATGAGCGCAGTCGAGAGCCGGGTCGGGGCCACACCCGTCTCGACCACCAACCGATGGATGCCTGCGCTGCGCGTTCTCAGCGCCGTCGTATGCCTCGAGCTCGTCGGAGTCCTCCTCCTCACACAGGAGAAGTTCCGGGCTTACGAGGCAACTCTGGTGTCAGCGGTCGGCAACTTCTTCGAGGGGCGGATCTCTTCACACATGGGAGACGCGGTGCTGGTCCAGACCAGCGATCTTGTGTGGACGGCGTTCCGGATCACCATGGAGTGTACGTCGCTCGTGATGATCATTCCGCTTCTGCTGTTCAGCGCCTTGATTGTTCTTCCCGCTAAAGCGCACTGGGGAAGCTGGCTGACCGCAACGGTCGTCGGCCTCGTGCTGATCGAGATCATCAACGTCGCCCGGATTTGGCTGATCATTCTCGCCACCCGGACCTGGAGCGAGGCCGGATTCTGGTGGACGCATGTCGTCTCCGGCAGCGTTCTCGCCATCTTCGGAGCAAGTGTCACCGTGACGGTGATGCTCAAGATCGTCAACGGCAAGATTCGTAACCGTGCAGAGAGGACCCCGAGCGCATGATGTTGCTCTATGTCCTCGCCATGGGACTCACCATTTCCTTCATCAGCTACGTCGCGTTCATCGCCATTCCTTTCCTGCGCCGAAAGCCCTTCGCAGCCGGCGACCCGAGCCAGTTCACGTAGCACTTCTTCGTGCCGTGCCGTGACGAAGAAGCCGTCATCGAGAACACCATGACTCGCCTGCGTGCGACGTTCCCCGACTCGCACGTATGGGTCATCGACGATGACAGCGACGACGACACCTCCCGCCTCGTTCAGGAGCGTTCGCACATCGACCCGATGGTGCATCTTGTGCAGCGGCGCCGCCCGAACGCACGTGTCGGAAAGGGTGCGGCGCTGAACTCCGCGTACGACGAGTTCAATGCATGGGCTGACACCCAGCCGCACATGGACCGGTCCCGCGTGATCGTCTGCGTCATGGACGCCGACGGCGAACTCGCTGCGAACGCGCTCGAGCAGGCCGCAGGGGATGCCGCCTTCGCGAATCCCGAGGTCGGTTCGGCGCAGGTCACCGTGCGCATGAAGAACCGTGACGACTACACCCGTCGCGAGGGATGGCTGAAGTATCGCTTCCGCCGTTTCCTCGTCCGCATGCAGGACGTAGAGTTCCGAACGATCGTCGCCGCGATGCAATCGCTGCGCACGCAGACCGAGACGGTGGGGCTGGGAGGCAACGGGTAGTTCACGCGACTGAGCGTTCTTGATGAGATTCGCGAGCACTACGGCGAGCCGTGGCACGGTTCTCTCCTCGAAGACTATGAGCTCGGAGTCCACGTCCTGCTCGCCGGGCACAAGATCCGGCACCTGCATGACACGTTCGTCGAGCAGGAAGCCGTAGAAGACCTCCCGCGTTTGCTCACGCAGCGCACCCGATAGGCGCAGGGCAACATTCAGTGCGTCGGATACTTCAAGAAGATTCTGAAGTCGCCCAACTTCAGTACCGCCGCAATCCTGGAATCGGCGTACTATCTGTTTCTGCCGTACGTTCAGATGATCGCCATGTTCACGTGGATCGTCGTCGACGCGCTGCTCGTCACCACCATCATTCGCAGCCCGTACGGTCCTCTTGAATGGGTGCAGCAGAACTGGATCCTCACGATCTTGGTCTTGGTGGTCGGAATCGCTCCGTTCGCCATCTGGGGTCCGATCTATCGGCGACTTGCCGCGCCGGAGCGATCGGTGGCGTCCGGCGTGTGGTGGGGCGTCCTGGTCTACTTCTACAACCTGTACATCATGATCACCACGCCGCGAGCCTTCTATCGCGCTGTCCGTGGCAAGCAGGGATGGGCGAAGACGCGGCGGAATGGCGAAAACCTCGGGCTTGGCGCGGTCGCGAGGGAGGCGTGATGAACACTCGCAGCACACGGAGAAATCGTGCCCGGTCATCACCACCCGGGACCTCGCGAGCCGACAGCCGACAGCGGAAACCACGCCATCTCGCTGGGTGGGCGCTGCTGCTGACGGTGGTGGCATTCGATGCTCTCGCGATCGCGTTCACGTCCCAGCTGTTGTGGATGAGCGGCGGCCACACGGTGCGGCGTGGGTCGGAGTTCGTTCTCACGGCCGCCTTCATCACGTGTACCTTGTGTGCCGCCGCCCGAATCGTGACCGTGCGACGCAGCGTTCGCCTGCGAGACTCCCGTTTGCTGTGGAGCGCGGTCGGGGTTCTGGAATCCGTGCTCGCCTTGTCCTGCCTGTATCTGGGCGTAGCGAACAGCAGCTACCGCCTGTGCTGGATCGCCGCATTCGCCGGCGGCTACATGCTGATGAACGCGATCATCCAGGCCGTCCTGATAGTTCTCTTCCGGCTTGGCCGTGGCCCCGTCGTCGCAGGTCTTGTGCAACTGGTCGCCGCTCTTGTCGTGCTCGCTTTCACCTCCCACGTCTGGGGGAGCAACGGCGTTCTCGGCGACCTCCTCGTCTTAGCGGGCGGAGCGCTCCTCGCGGCTGAGGTCCCTGCCGCTCTTGCCGGACTTGCGTTCCCGCCCGAGACACCTTCGGAAGCCTGACGCATCACATCGTTGAGCTTCGCGTTGCTCGTTCTCTCGCATCTTCCCCTCCTCTGTCTCGTCGCCCGAGGATGGAGCCCGCTCGGAATCCGACGGGTCAAGCAGCTCCGCCCCCGTCGTCCGCAGGAGAGGTACCGCTGACGCCGCCGTCGTCCCGGACGTCAGAGACACTCGGTTCGATAGGCTCCTTTCATTGCCTTAAACGGGCAATGTGATCACGCCACCGGCTCAGCGCTGTCCATGCCTCGTCGGCTTCCGGCCTGGGTGTGTTCCGCAGCGATCGTCGCCCTAGCGACCATGCGAACAGAAATAAGCAACCCATGAGATATCTGCGTCTAACCGTCGCCGCGGCGACACTCGCCACACTCGTGCTCAGCGGCTGCGCAACAGAGCACACCGAAGCCGCCCACCCCGGTCGCACCGAGCCACGCACTAACTTCGTCGGAGAAGCCCACCCCAACCCCAACCCCCGACCGCGGCGGCGCCGAGGTTCTCGCTGACGGACAGGATCAAGCACGACAGGCTTGTCGCACTCTGCATGATTGTCCCAGGAACGCCCCCGGCATCCCCGAGTATGAAAAAGCCTCCGAGGAGGCCGCGGCCGCTGCGGCCGCTGACCCCGCTTGGGAACCCCTCGCGACCGCCATCGCGGACTACCTTCAATACCGGAAAGCCCCCGACATAGTCGTGAACCTGGATGACCCACAAGTCGAAGCCGACTCAGAAAAGGCCAACGAGGACTCCCTCCTCTACCAGAAGATCTGCCACACACTCCTCGGCACCGACTTGTTTCAACCTTGAGTCACTCGCAGGTCCCCAGGGTCTTGAACTGACCCTCGGGACTGTCTGAATAACGGTGTGTGGGGTCTGGTCTGATCGGGAAGGAGACGGTCGTGATTGACGTGACCGGAGTATTGGAGGACGCGGTGATTGATCCCGTGGCGGGGGAGATCATCGATCAGAAGGACCTTGCGCAGCGGTTGCTCGCTTAGGCCAAGGAGCGGGGCGTGAGTCTGGTTGGCCCGGGAGGGTTGTTGAACCAGCTCACCAGGAACGTGCTCGAGACCGCGCTGGAGGCGGAGCTGACAGAGCATCTCGGGCGCGAACGCGGGGGGAGTGCCGATGGCTGCGAATATGTGGAAGGGGACTCGGGCGAAGACGGTGCTGACCGAGGTCGGCCCAGGCGAGATCGAGGTCCCGAGGGATCGTGATGGACCGTTCGAGCCGGTGATCGTCCCGAAACGGAAAAGTCGCTTGGGTGGGATCGATCAGATCGTGTTGGGTCAAGCGACCTCGTTAGCAAGGACAAGCATGTGATCGCGGCGGCCTCGTTCGGGAAGTGACCGCGCACCCGGACCTCATCGACGTGCGCAGCGCTCTCTCCAGCGGTCAGCCCACGCACCGTCAGCGACGGCACGATCCGATCGACCCTGTCCAGCCGCCGCTTGCGCTTGGGCGCCATCACCGGCTCGAACGGTCTATCACGATCCTGAGGCGGTGCGTGCGCGAGCGCCAGCGATCTTGTGTGAGCGACAGGCGAGTGTTCCAGCGCTCGCGCTGTGGTCGAGGCAAACGAGAGAGCTGGCCCTGTGAGGCAGCAGGGCTTTGGAAGCCTTATCTGCGACCCGTTCGATCAGGCGTTACGGCGCCGGCGGATTCCCCAGGCAGCGTCCCCGCCCGCGGTGCCGAGCGCGAGCGCTGCCACACCGAGCGAGACGACCGGCAGAGGCGCCTCGTTGAACGTGACGGCGTCCGAAGTGACGCCATTCACGGTCTGAGTGATGCTCAGCGGTGCCTTCGTGCCCTCCGGGATCGTGACCGACCAGGTGCCGTCGGCAGCCGGAGTGGCGGTGCCGACGATGTTTCCGTCAGCGTCCTTGACGGTGACCTCACCGTCCGCGGAGCCCATGCCGGACAGGATGTAGGCGCCCGACTCATCGGGGCCGGCGATCTGCAGGTCCGTAACGGCGTCCGGCTTGCCGGGGGTCTCGTCGGCGGTGAAGGTGAAGGCATCGTCCAGCGTGAACGACTTGCCCGACGCGGTGGTGACGACCACGTCGACCTGGCCCTCGGCGTGGCTCGGGGTGACCGCGGTCACACTGGCGCCGTTCTGCGAGGTGGATGGTGCTGCCGTTCCGCCGAATGTCACGCCGGCAACGGTCTCAGCCTGTCCCGTCGAGACCTGGGCAAAGGCGCCGAGGGCGCGCTACGTGTACGATTTGCCATCGGTCGCGGTGCCGCCGACCTCCCAGGCGCCGGAGAGCGGGTGGACGCTGGCCGAGATGCTCTTGAACGAGACGCCGGCCGGTGCCGCGACTTTCACGCCGCTGCCACTGTACACTTGGCCGTCAGCGCCCAGGAAGAACATTCCGTTGGCGCTGGACTCGGCTGATGCCAGCGTGTTGTTCTTCGCGAACGCCGCGGAGTTGTACGAGGAGTACGGCGTGCCGTCGGTCGCGATTGCGCCGAGCATCCAAGCCTGGTTGCCGGAGTTGATCGTTCCGGTGAGCTCCTTGAACTTGACGCCCGCGGGAGCAGCGATCTTCGTGCCGGTGCGCGTGTAGACGTCGCCGTCGGAGCTGAGGAACGCCATACCGATAGCCGACTCCTCGACGTCGGTGACAGGAGCCTTCGAGAAGTCGCCCATGCTCTCGGACACGTAAGCGCTGCCGTCGGCTGTGACACCGGCGACCATCCATGTGCCCGTGACCGGGTTCTGGCTGGCGCTGATGCTGGTGAACGAGACGTCGGCCGGGGCGGCGATATGCGCGCCGCCGCCACCGTACACCTGGCCCTCGTCTCCGAGGAACCAGATTCCGTTGACCGTCGAGGTCGAGGCGGGAACATTCGAACTGTGCGCGAACGTCGAAGAGCCGTATGAGAAGTACGGTGTGCCGTCGGTCGCGATTGCGCCGACCATCACCGCGCCGTTTCCGGTGTCCAAGCCTCCCGAAACCTGCTTGAAGGTCACGCCCGCCGGCGCGTTGATCATGGTGACGTTCTCCAGGTAGACGTTGCCGTCCTCCCTCAGGTACACCATACCGAGCGCGGAGTCCGTCGAGTAGATGTCGCCGCTCAGCATCGGGACCGAGATGATTGGTCTGGGTGCCACCCGACACCGAGCCCGAGGACGGAGAGACCGTTCAGCAGCGCGGTTCCCAGTGCGATGATCGTTGCCGCCATTCCGAAGGAGGCGCCCCGCTTGGCAAGCCTCGCCTTGTTGCTTGTAATCGTCCGTCGTGACCTTTCTCTGTGCCTTGTCGCCGAGATCTTGGTCATCGCGGCCACATTCAGCCTGACCGGAGCGTCGGCTGGGCGGACTGCGGATCGGATAATCACCCGCCGCTTCACCCGCACGGGTCAGCGCAGTGTCTCTGGGATGCTGGAGCTATGCCTTCCACTGCCGAGCTTCTCGAAATCGCCGTCGCTGTCGCCCGCCGTGCCGCCGCCCTCGCGCAGCAGCAGCGTCGCGACGGTGTCGAGGTCGCGGCGTCCAAGTCCACGCTGACCGATATCGTTACGAATGCTGACCGCGAGGCGGAGTCGCTCATCCATCCGGGATGCGCTGGCGGCGGCGCGGCCCCGGGATGGGTTCCTCGGGGAGGAGACGGGGGCGGACCGGGGGAGCAGCGGGCTCACCTGGGTGGTGGACCCGATCGACGGGACTGTCAACTACTTCTATGGCATCCCCGCCTACGCGGTGAGTGTCGCGGTGGTGGAGGGCGACCCGGACCCGGCGAGCTGGGTGACGCTGGCGAGGGCGGTGGCGAACCTGGAGTCGCGGGAGGTGTTCACCGCTGCCGCGGGGGCCGGGGCTCGGCTCAACGGCACGGCGCTGCGGGTGAATGGGGGTGTCGAGCTTCCGCTGGCACTGGTCGGGACGGGGTTCGGCTACGACGCGGCGATGCGCACGCGTCAGGCGCAGTTCGTCGCTGAGCTGGTCGGGCGGGTGCGGGATGTCCGTCGCATCGGGGCGGCGTCGCTGGATCTGTGCGGACTTGCGGCCGGACGGCTGGATGCGTATTTCGAGCGGTGGCTGAACCCGTGGGATCATGCGGCCGGGGCGCTCATCGCCCGCGAAGCGGGGGCGCGGGTCGGCGGCAGGGCGGGCGGCGCAGAGGGCCGAGAGCTCCTGATCGCGGCGGCCCCCGGGCTGTACGAGCAGCTGGACCCGCTGGTCCAGCGCTTTTACGCGGGGTGGGAGTGAGAGCGGCTCAGATGAGAGTATCAGTTACCAATTTGTTATATTAGATTGGGTGTGCCCCCGATCTGACCTGAAAACGCACTTCACCCGCCGGGAACGACGGGTCATCGAAGAGGCTGTCCCCCGTGAACCCGCGCGGACATTCAGCCGCGGGGTGACCCTGTTGGCGATGACCTCCGCACTCGGCATCGGGGTCGCCACGTCCGTTCCGGCGATGTCGCTGCTGACCGAGGAGCAGGTGCGAACGAGCGCCGCCGCCCACTTCTCCAGCCGCTCGGAGACCGGGGGAGAGCAGCAGGCGCTCGACCAGGTGACGCTGGACGCCGGGACGCCGATCGTGCGCGAGAGCGGACGCCTGGGGCCGGTGCAGATCGCCGGCGAGCTTGGCCTTCCCGCCTCGACCGTCCACGCCGTCCTGGTGTGCTGCCGCATCAACCGGCTCTGCACCATTGATCGGGTCACGGGCGAGCCGATCCGTCGCTACGAGCACGACCACCCTGGATCGCTGATCCATGTCGACGTGACGAAGTTCGGCAACATCCCCAACGGCGGCGGCTGACGATTCGTCGGCCGCGTCCAGGGCGAACGCAACCGGGAAGCGACCGCCACCCGCACGAAGAGCAGGAACCACCGCTACGAGCCACGGTTGGGCACCGCGTTCGTCTACACGATCATCGACGACCACTCCCGCGTCGCCTACGCCGAGATCTGCTCCGACGAGAAGGCGGACACCGCGATCGGTGTCCTGCGGCGTGCTGTCGCCTGGTTCGCCGACCGGGATGTCAGCGTCGAACTCGTCCTCTCGGACAACGGCTCCGCCTACAAGTCCTACGCCTGGCGAGACGCCTGCACAGAGCTCGGGATCAGGGCGAAGAAGACCCGACCATACCGACCACAGACCAACGGGAAGATCAAACGCTTCCACCGCACACTCGCCGACGGCTGGGCCTACGCCCAGTTCTATGGTTCAGAGGCCGAACGACGAGAAGCACTCCCCGGCTGGCCCCACTTCTACAATCATCACCAGCACCACTCCGCCATCAGAGCCCCACCCATTAGCAGAATCGACAACAACCTCCCTGGACATCACACCTAGGTCGGGCTAGCCAACCGGAAGGCCCGTCTCGCGGTAGGACGCGAGCTCTTCCGGGGTTCCGAAGCAGTAGAAGGTGCCCCGGGCGAGCCTGACCGTCGATCCGCGGGACAGCATCCGGTTGTACACGAGCGACAGGTAGGACTCGGTGACGTCACCAGCCTGGGCCGCCTCGACGACCTCGCGGGCGCACTCCTGGAACTCCCCGGCGCGGCGGAAGAAGTAGACGCCCATGAGGGCATTGCGCGAGATCGCGACCTTCTCCGCCGTACGCACGACACGGCCGTTGTCGTCCGTCGCGGCGAAGCTGTAGCGCGGGTCCGAGGAGGGAAAGGACAGCAGCACTCCATCGGCGCCGCCCGCCGTCGCGCGTGCAAGCTCGGAGGCGTAGCCGGGGCTTTCGAAAGCGATGTCGCAGTCCATAATGAGCAGCGGCCGCTCGGGGTCCAGCGGCGCGGCGAGCACCGTCTCGGCTGCTCCGCCTGTCGGCGCGGCGAGTTCGACGACCCGCAGATCCGGGGACGCCGCCCGCAAGGCGGTGCCCAGGCCGTGATCCCGCTGGAGTTCGGCACGGATGATCGCCGTCACGTCGCCACGGATGCCCGCGGCCGTGAGCGAGTCGAGCGCCTTGCGGAACATCGGCCCGCCGTCCACCTCGATGAGAGGTTTCGGCTGTGTCTCGCTCGTCGCGCGGAAGCGCTGGCCGAGCTCGGCCATCGGGAGGACGATCTGAAGCGGCTCGGTCATGCCAGTCGATCCCAATTCGTAGTCGGAGGCGGGAGCGACCGGCCCCCACGGGTCGTGCCGGAAACGCCAGCGGGCCAGAATCCCCAGTCCCTCGCTGAACACCCGCACATTGCGGGCGTTGGAGACCTGGTCTTCTTCGCGCCAGGTGATCGGCTCGTAGCGGAAGTCGACGCGCCGGCGGATCAGGTCGAGGATGAGTTCGTAGTTGAAACTGAGCCGGTCGCCGAAGCGGAGGTAGCTGCGCGGGTCGAGGTCGGCGAGCGCGAAGAGGTTGAGCCCCGAGCCGAGGTCGGTCAGCGCCCGGAAGGTACACACGGAGTAGATCGCGTTGAGGACGCGATTGCCGAAGATGCGTTTGAGGTCGTACCCGTGAAGGCGGGAGCCGCGGCCGAAGCGGGAGCCGAGCACGGTCTGCGGACCCCCGGCGGCGGCGTACGCGATGAGGTCGTACGCCTCTTCTGCCCGCGCCTGGTCGTCGCCGTGCAGGATGACGACATGCGTGGCCCTGGCCTCCCGTGCTTTGAGGAAGACGGTTTTGTACGTGCCGCCGAGGTTCACGTTGCGGCGGTTGCGGAAAACCCGGAGGTTGCCCCAGTTCGCTGCGTGCTCGACAGCAACCTCCGCCGTTCCATCGGTGCTGCCGTTGTCGACGACCCAGACCTCCTGCACGCTGGCCGCACGGCCGGCGTCGAGGGCCGCGAGGACGCGCGGCAGCTGAGGGGCGCAGTTGTAGGCGGGTATCGCGATGATGGTCTTCACGGACGTCCAGAGGTCAGCGGGCGGTGCGCGTACTGCGCGAGGAATCGGTCGAGGATCTGCACCGAGCGAGCGTAGTAAACCAGCACGGTGGCCGGGTCGATGACGACGCGGTGGCTGAGCATCCGGCCATACAGCAGGCCGACGTGGAAGGGCAGGCTCCGCCGCTCGGTGGGGGTGAGGCGTTCCCCGGCGAGCGCCTCCGTCCACTCCGCGAGCTCCTGGTAGCGGGCGGATCGGTAGGACTCGAACCCGATCTCGGCACGGCCCCCGGCCGGGTCGATCCGAATCCGGGGGCTCCGGTCGCTCTCATTCAGGAACTCATAGCCTCCCCAGAGCGACTGAAAGTGCCGCGCGAAGTCGAGCACCGGCCCGCGGACCTGGTTATCGTCCGAGGGGTCGATGATGAGGATGTCCCCGCTGTCCGGGTCGATGAGCAGATTGTCGATGGTGAGGTCGCCGTGGATGGCCGCGGACTCGCGATACGTGATGAGGTCTTCCCACGCCCGTTCGTCGGCGACGATCGCGCTCAAGAGCTGACGGAGCCCAGGGTGCTCCTGCCCGGCGATGCCGACCGTCTCGCAGGCGAGCACCGCGGCGAGTTCGGGGTGGAGAGCCGCGGCCTGATCCAGCCGGTCGGCCAGCCGCTCTTGCAGATACTGCGCCACGGTCTCGGGATGCCGCGCCTCCGTCCGGAGGTCGTAGACGTGGTCGAACATCGTGTCCCAGACACGGCGGAGGGCACGCTGACCGTCTTCGGGCGAGGCCGAGTGGAGGTAGCCGAACATGGTCGTGGTGGCCGGATCGAACTCGATGTCGAACGAGTAGTACCCCGGTCCGTCCGTTTCGCCGAGGGCGCGCACCACGTTCGGCGTGGCAGAGTGACGCCGAAGCCATCGGTACTGCTGTGCGAGCTTCTCGCGGTGCTGCTCCGGAACCACCTTGCGCACCCGGGCGACTCCGTCCTCGCGGACGAGCGCGGTGACGGCGTCGGAGCCGCCTTTGAAAAAGCGGACCACCTCCAGGTCGCCGCGCACTTCGAGCCGGTGCAGGGCGAGGGCGAGATCGTCCCGGCGGAGGAAGGAGTCCACGAAGGTCGCGAGTTCGGCGTCGCGGCGCTGCGTGTGGTCGAGCCCGCCGATGTCGCCACCGGTCGCAGTCGCGTCCACACGCGCGAAGAACGACGGGAGGCACAGCCGGAAGGCGCCGTAGAGGGCGGTCGGGAGGGTGAGGACGATCCAGATGAGGAAGCCCGGCGCGAGCGTCCAGCCGAGGCCCTCGAACGCCCCCGACGAGTTCAGGAACCCGCTGATGGAGCGCGAGTATTCCCCGACCGAGGGGAGGCCCAGCAGGGTTTCGGGGAAGAGAAAGGGCGCGAGCACACCGGCGGACGCGTTCCCGGCCGCCGAGTCCGGCAGCGCACCGGCGAGGACGACGTAGACCGCCGTCAGATATCCGAGCCAGGAGAGGCCGAACGCGGCCACGTACGCTCCGAGCTTGCGCGGCGAGCGCAGGAAGCTCTGATAGCCATGCACCGTCGACCACACGGACATCCGCACGCGGGCGCGCGGCCGGTCGGCGAGCACCGATGTCACAGCCACGACCATCCGCATCAGCAGCCGGTTCTCCCGGACGAGCAGCACGAAGAGGAGCAGGATCGACCCGGTGACCGCGAGGATCAGGATGGCCGGTCCGACGACGGCGACGGACAGCCCGACGACGCTCCCGAAGATAAGGAGGGCTCCCGCGACGACGATCACATCGAGCAGGCGTTCGAGCGCGATCGCGGTTCCGGTGTAGAGAAGGCCGATCCGCAGGCGCCGGCTGAGTACGAGAGTGCGCACGACTTCGCCAGCGCTGAGCGGGAGGAGGAGCGTGAACAGCACGCCGGCAGAAAGCGCGTCGACGTGCTGGACCAGGCCACCGGGCCGGGCCTGGTCCAGCACCGTCTGAGTCCGCAGCGCCCGGGCGAGGTTGCCCATCATGACGAGCATGGCGGCGATCAGGAGCGAGAGAGGTCGACCGGTCCGGGCCAGTGGTCGATGAACGCTGCGATGGCCGGGATGTTGGTGACGGCGAACAGGCCGGCTCCCCCCAGCGCCGCGAGGAGGAGAACGGAGCGAAGGCGGGGGCGTCTAAGCGACATCGGCACTCCACTCGATGCGGCCGACATCGACACCGGCGCCTTCGGCGGACCGGATGTCGGATTCCGAGTCCTCGAACGTGATGCAGTCCTCGGGCCGGAGTCCGGCCGTCGCAAGGGCGAGGAGGTAGGGATCGGGCGCGGGCTTCGACCGTTCGGTGTCGTCGCCGGTCACGACGAAGGAGAACAGCTGGGTCAGATCGTGATGCTTGAGGACGGCGGCCACAGCGCCCGCCTTCGCGGTCGTGACCAGCGCGACTCGCGCAGTGCCCGACCAGGTCTGAAGTGTGCGCGCCAGCGGGCGATTGAGTTCGGTCTCACCGAGGAAAGCGGGATAGTGCCGGGCCTTGGCCGCGCGGACGCCCGCGACCTCGCCGGCGGAGAGTTCGGGAGCGATCCGCGGCAGGAAATCGCGGGAGTCCTCACCCCAGGTGGTCAGGAAGACCGGCCAGGTGAACTCGATGCCGAACTCCCCCAGAGCGGCTCGGTAGGCGGCGAAGTTGGCTTTCTCCGTAGCGACGAGCGTCCCATCGAGGTCGCAGAAGACCCCTCGCACGATCGCCATCATGCGGTCAACGCTAAGCGACAGAAATACTGCCTCAGCCCGTTTCGGCGCGGCTTGGGGGCGAACGGCCGCTGATTTCAGGGTATTGTTGGTTCTTTGCGCGTTGCCAGGCGATCCACAACGGCGAAAATGGCCCGAACCGCGAAGAAGTTCACCGCGAAGGAGAACGGGAGCGAGATCAGCTTGGCGGCCAGCGGCGCGAGCGCGAAGGCATCCACGCCTCCCTGGAGGAGGAGCGAGAAGAGGGCGATCGAGAAGCCGTACCAGCCGAAGAACGCGATGAGGCCCGCAACGGTGTGCCGACCGGGGAACACCATGCCACGGCTCAGCAGATAGACAACGAAGACCGAGCTGCTGGCGCTCACGAGATTGGCGGGTCCCGCCGCGACGCCGGCGGCGGTTAGGGCGGCATAGCCCCCCACATCGACGGTGACGCCGGCCACGGTGGTGGAGAGGAAGCGCACCAGCTGGCGGAGCAGAAGCCGAGACGCCGTCGAGGGTGAATGTGACATTGTAACTTTAGAATACCTGAAATCGTTTCCACTGTCGAACCACCAGCGAAGCGCCGGTGCAGAGCGGACTCGCAGCAAGAATAACGACCCGATAACTAGCCCTCGTTACCTTTTCGTTATAGAATTCAAGGGCAGTGGTTGTTTGCTGTGGCAGCCATCGCGAATGGGATTGCAGGACACTCTTGGTGAAAGGAGGAGGGCCGGTCGCCGGCCCTCCTCCGGTCCTCCCGGAACAGGGCCGCGTCCCGTTTCCGCGCTGGAGCCGATGGCGACGTCAGCGGATGGTGAGATGATGCAGTGCATCGACCAGCCCGCAGACCCGATCGGGCGCGATCGATAGGACGAGGGGAGTCGTCATGAGCAACAGCGCGCCCACGGTGGGCACGGCCAAACAAACAAGGGCGACTGCGGTCGCCACCTGGGAGTCGCTGTTCCGTGCGCAGGTGGCTGTGATGCGGACACTCACCGCCGAATTCCCGACCCGCGACATCTCGCTCAACGAATACGACGTGCTCTTCACCCTCTCGCGGCAGCCGAACCGCGAACTGCGCCTGCGGGACCTCAACAAACACGTCCTGCTCACGCAGCCGAGCGTCAGCCGGCTCGTCGACCGGCTCGCCGCCCGCGGACTGGTCGCCAAAGGTCCCGAACCCACCGACGCCCGCGGAACGGTCATCCGGATGACCGGCACCGGGTTCGAGCTGTTCCGGCGCGTGGCCGTCGAACATATGAAGACGATCACCGAACGAGTCGGCGGACGCCTCGACGCGCAGGAGCTGGAGACGCTCGCCGCGCTGTGCGACAAACTGCGCGGAGGTTCCTGAGCAAGTTCTCCACATCCGGAGGCCAAATAGGAACTGCGGCAATCCGGCGCGCGTATCATGACGCGCATGACGGACGAACTCAGGAGAGGGAAGTGGGCACCCGCGCTCGTCGGGTTCGTGGCGCTCAGCGGTCTCGCCGGCGTGCTGGCGGCGGTGGCGGTCACCCCGGCAGTGGCTCTAACGGGCTCCGCGGCGAACTCGACGATCAGTGTCTTCGACGGATTGCCCGAATACATCAAAGTGGAACCGCTGGCCCAAGCCTCCACGATGTACGCGACCTCCAACGGCCAATCCGTCCCGATTGCGACGTTCTACTCGCAGAACCGCGTGGAGGTCGGCTGGGAATCGATTTCGCAGAACCTCAAGGACGCAGCCATCGCGACCGAGGACCCACGCTTCTACGAGCACGGCGGCGTGGACGTCACCGGCACCATCCGCGGCGCCCTGCTGACCGCACTGCACAAATCCGTGCAGGGGGGCTCGTCCATCACGCAGCAGTACGTCAAGAACATCCTCGTCCAGCGCTGCGAGAACAAACAGCCCGACCCGACGGCGACGGCAGCCGTGCAGAAGAAGCAGCTCACGGCGTACGAGAGCTGCTACAACGACGCGACCGAAGTGGACCCGGTGCGCAAGCTCAAGGAGATGCGCTATGCGATCGGGCTGGAGAAGCAATACTCCAAAGACGACATCCTCCAGAGTTATCTGAACATCGCGCTCTTCGGCGGCCGGACCTACGGTGTGCAGTCGGCCGCGGCGTACTACTTCGGGGTGCCGGCCAAGGACGTCAACCTGCAGCAGGCGGCGACGCTGATCGCCATCCTGAACAATCCCGACAATCTGCGCATCGACCGGCCGGGCAACGAGGAGAACGGCGCGGCGAACGGTTACAAGGAGACGCTGGACCGGCGCAACTACGTGCTCAACCGCATGCTGGCCAACGGCAGGATCACCCAGAAGGAACACGACACGTCCATCAAGTCTCCTGTCGAGCCCAAGATCACACCGGTGCAGAACGGATGCATGACCGCCCAGCAGCACAACGCGGCGTTCTTCTGCGACTACGTCGAACGGATCATCGAGCGGGACCCGATCTTCGGCAAGACAGACGACGAAAGGCTGAGCTACCTCACCCGCGGCGGCCTCAAGATCTACACGACACTGAACCTCGATCTGCAGAGCGCAGCGCAATCGGCCGTCTCCTCTTACATCCCGTCGACCAGCCCGCGTCTCGACCTGGGGTCGTCGCAGGTCTCGGTGGAGGTCGGAACCGGGCGCGTGGTCACGATGGTGCAGAACAGACCGTACGACAACACCTCTTCACCGGCGGCGGGCACAACAGCGGTCAACTACAACGCGGACTACGCCTACGGAGGATCGGAGGGCTTCCAGACGGGCTCGTCCTATAAGGCGTTCGACCTCCTCGAGTGGCTGCACGAAGGCCACTCCCTGTATCAGACCGTCAGCGGGACGCAGCACAGCTTCTCCCAGAGCTCCTTCCACTCCAACAACCCCTGCAACGACATCGGCGGCGCGCCCTGGAATGTCTCGAACGACGAGGGCGAGACGGTTGGATCGAGCACCGTGATGAACGCGACCGCAGCCTCCATCAACTCGATTTTCGCCAAGATGGCGACCCAGCTGGACCTCTGCGGAATCAAGCAGCGGGCGAAGGATCTCCTGGTGCATGGCGCGGACGAGGAGGCCAACCCGTTCATGGCGAATCCGTCCTCGGTGCTCGGAACGAACTACATCGCCCCGATCACGATGGCAACCGCCTACGCCGGGATCGCGAACAACGGCGTCGCGTGCAGCCCGGTCGCCATCGACAAGATAATCGGTGCGGACGACACCGCCCACGGTGTACCGAAGACCCAATGTTCTACCACTCCAATTGACCCAGGAGTTGCTGCCGCAGCTATCTATGCCCTACAGGGTGTGCTGCGCGGCGGCACAGCGACGAGCGCGAACCCGGGCGACGGAGTGCCCCTCTTCGGCAAGACTGGCACGACCGACGACTCGCTCCAGAACTGGCTCGTCACCTCCACCTCGAAGGTTGCGCAGGCCACCTGGGTGGGAAACGTAGAGGGCAAGGTGGCGTTGCGCAGCCAGTCCTTCCAGGGCATCGGCGGCGGCAACGTGAAGTTCGCCATCGTCAAGCGGATACAGGCCGCGCTCGACGCCGCCTACGGTGGTTCCGCCTTCTCGGCGCCGCCTGCGAAATACCTCTTCGCCCCAGCTGCCCCGTCCACGCCCACGCCGCCGGCCGTGGGAGCTCCGACGCAAGTCGCACCCGGGGCAGGGGCCGGCGCCGGTGACAGCGGCGGGGACAGCACCGGCACCGGCGGAAACGACGGCGAGCGCAGATGACCCCGGAGCAGCGATTACGCTGAAATCAAGCGTTTTCACCCTCAAATGCAAGCATCGTTGTCGATATCTCGATTATTGTTATCGCATGGGGAGAAAACCTGACCCGAACCGAAAGCCCGAACTTCTCGCTCGCATCATGGACCATGTCGCGACCGAGGCGCTCTCGAGAATGACTTTCCGAAGTCTCGCAAGCGCCCTGGGAGTCAGCACCTATTCATTCGTCTATCATTTTGGCTCCCGCCAGGAGATGATCGACGCCATCCTCGAGGAGGGTGTGCGCCAGCAGACCACGCCACAGCAAAGCGTCGATCTCTCCGCGTTCGACCGCGATCAGTTCCACGGCTGGTATAAAGAGGCATTCCGCGCCTCCCTCAAAGAGCAGAACCGCACCGGCCTGCGGCTCCAGTTCGAGGCCGGCACGCTGGAGCAGATCGACCCGGACATCGGTAGACGCATCACCACCTCGTTCACCGCCTGGCGCAACGCCATCAAGGCCTGGCTGAAGAATCAGGGCATCGAGACCCGCCGCGCCGGTGTGCTCGCGCACTGGATGGTCGACTCCGCCGCCGGATTCCACTTCGGATTTCTCCTGAGCGGCGACCGCACGGCGACCGTGCAGGGGTTCGATCTGTTCTTGAACGCGTTCTTCCGCGAAGCGCTCGGCGAAGAGGGTCGCTGAGCGCGAGTCGCGCTCAGCGACCGCCGCGACGCCGCGCAGCATGGCGGCCCACTGATCCGCCCATGCTGCGCGGCCTCCGCAGCCGGAGTGCCGTGCCGGCCGAGTGCGATCCACGTCCCCGCCGAACTCGCGTCCGGGTCGGGGTGGAGAGGGAGGCCGTCCCCGTGCTGCTCGTCGCCAATCGGACCCTGCCCGATCGGCGGGTGTGACCGCGCCCCGCAGACGCGCCCCGACCGGTAGCCTGGGCCTATGCTCACTCCCCCCGCCACCCCGAAGAGACCGACCGAGCGCAGACACCACGGGGATGTGGTGGTCGATGAGTACGAGTGGCTGCGCGACAGGGACGACCCTGCCGTCAGCGCGCACCTGCACGAAGAGAACGCCTACACGAACGCCCGCACCGAGCACCTGGCCGTGCTGCGCGAGCAGATCTTCGACGAGATCAAGGGACGCACGCGTGAATCCGATCTGAGCGTGCCGACGCGCGAGGGCGACTGGTGGTACTACACGCGCACGGTGGAGGGGAAGCAGTACGGCATCCACTGCCGCGCGCCAATCGCAGGCCCGGACGACTGGGAGCCCCCGGCTCTGGACGAGACGGCACAGCGGTCGAGGCTGCCCGGCGAACAGGTGCTGCTGGATGACAACGCGGAGGCGGAGGGGCACGCGTTCTACGCGCTCGGCAGCTTCGATGTGAGCGCCGACGGGAGCCGGCTGCTGTACGCCATCGACACGGAGGGCGACGAGCGGTACACGATCCGGGTGCGGTCGCTGAACGGCGACGGTGACGGCTTCCCCGACCTGATCGCGGGAACCGGTGCGGGAGCGCTGTTCGACCAGAGCGGCGAGTACATCTTCTACACGACAGTGGATGACGCCTGGCGTCCGTCCACCGTCTGGCGGCACCGGGTCGGTGAGGGGCCGGACGAGCAGGCCGACGCGACCGTGTTCCACGAGCCGGACGAACGCTACTGGATCGGCGTCGGGATGACCCGGAGCCGGCGCTTCCTTGTCATCGAGGCAAGATCGAACATCACCAGCGAGACGTGGCTGCTGCGCTCCGACGACCCGACCGGTGAGTTCTCCGTGGTGTGGCCACGCAAGGAGGGAGTGGAGTACGACGTCGAGCACTCGATCTTCGGCGCCCACGACCGGCTGCTGCTCGTGCATAACGACGGGGCGGTGAACTTCGAGCTCGTCAGCGTCGCCGCCGAAGCCCCTCAGGGGAAGCGCAGAATGCTGCTGCCGCACAACCCCGCGGTCCGCCTCGAGAGCGTCGACGCCTTCCGCGACTTCGTGGCCCTCGAGTACCGCCGCGACGGACTGACCCGGATCGCTATCGGCCGCGTCCCCGACCCCGCGGAGTTCGCAGCCCACCCGGACTCAGCGCCGGACGACATGCTGCACGAACTGCGCTTCGACGAAGAGCTGTTCACCGTCGGTGTGGGCAGCAACCCGGAGTGGACCCAGCCGCATCTGCGCTTGGGGTACACCAGTTTCGTGACGCCGCCGAGCGTGTACGACTACGACATCCGCAGCCACGAACGGGTGCTGCGCAAGAAGCAAGCCGTGCTCGGCGCGTTCGATCCGGAGCTGTTCGAGCAGAAGCGCGAATGGGCGACGGCAGACGATGGGACTCGCATCCCGCTCTCGCTGGTCTACCGCCGCGACCTGGTCACACCCGGCGAGCCGGCGCCACTGGTGCTCTACGGTTACGGATCCTACGAGGCGAGCATCGACCCGTCGTTCGGCATCCCGCGGCTGAGCCTTCTCGACCGCGGCGTGGTGTTCGCGATCGCGCATGTGCGCGGCGGCGGCGAACTGGGCCGGCTCTGGTACGAGAACGGGAAGAAGCTGCACAAGAAGAACACCTTCACCGACTTCGTGGCCGCCGCCGAGCACCTCACCACCCAGGGCTGGACATCGCCGGACCGGCTGGCCGCACAGGGGGGAAGCGCGGGTGGACTGCTCATGGGGGCCGTGGCGAACCTGGCGCCGCGGGCCCTCGCGGGCATCCTCGCGGAGGTGCCGTTCGTGGACCCGCTGACAAGCATCCTGGACCCGTCGCTCCCGCTGACCGTGATCGAGTGGGACGAGTGGGGCGACCCACTGCACGACGAGGACGTGTACTACTACATGAAGTCGTACGCGCCGGTGGAGAACATCCACGCGACGCGCTACCCGCGCATCCTGGCGATCACCAGCCTGAACGACACGCGGGTGCTGTACGTGGAGCCGACGAAATGGGTGGCCACACTGCGAGAGGCGGGGGCGGACGCGCTGCTGAAGACGGAGATGACGGCCGGGCACGGCGGCGTCTCCGGCCGGTACGCGGCCTGGCGCGAACGGGCGTTCGCACTGGCGTGGCTGCTGGATGTGGTGGGGGTACACCCGAGCGGAGCGTGAGGAGGTCCGCCCGGCGGGCTCCTCTCCGCACCGTTCGGCGCCGCGAAGCGCTGCGGGCGCCGGCACGGCCCCTCAGTCGAGGTCGTCCGGGTCCTTCCCGGTGCGCTCCCCCGACTCCAGGGTCGCGATCGCGGCGAGGTCGTCGGCGTCCAGCTCGAAGCCGAAGACATCCCGGTTCTCGCGAATGCGTTCCGGGGTGGACGACTTCGGGACGACCACAACGCCGAACTGCAGCTGCCCGCGCAGGACGACCTGGGCCGGTGCGGCGTCTTAGGCCCAGACATCCGGCTGGAGAAGCCACGGGTGCAGCTCGAGGCCGATCAGGTGGTCGAGTCCAACGGTGCGAGCCGGTCCCGCAGGCGAGCCTGCCCCGCGGTTACCGCCGGGGCGTCAGCTCAGCGCACCCCGACGGCGACCGCTTCGGCCGGCATCATCTCGCGGCGACGCCCTCGGGCTCTTCCTGGCCCGATTCCTCAGCCGCGCCGCGGAACTGCGTCATGTACAGGTCGTAGTAGGCGCCCTTCTTCGCGAGGAGGGTCTTGTGATCGCCCTGCTCCACGATCCGGCCCTTCTCCATCACGAGGATGGTGTGCGCGTCCCGGATGGTGGACAGGCGGTGGGCGATCACGAACGAAGTCCGGTCGCTGCGCAACGCCGCCATCGCGTGCTGCACCAGCAACTCGGTGCGGGTGTCCACCGAGGACGTGGCTTCGTCCAGGATGAGCAGCGACGGGTTGGCGATGAAAGCCCGGGCGATGGTGAGCAACTGGCGCTCGCCCGCGGAGACGTTGCCGCCGTCCGCCTCGATGACCGTGTCGTAGCCGTCCGGCAGCTGGCGGACGAAACGGTCGACCATCGTCGCCTTCGCGGCAGCGACCACCTCCTCGTCGGATGCTTCGAGGCGGCCATAGCGGATGTTCTCACGAATGGTCCCGGAGAAGAGCCACGCATCCTGCAGCACCATCCCGACCTGACCGCGCAACTCGGAGCGCGAGAGGTCGGTGGTGTCGATGCCATCGAGGCGGATGGCACCGCCGTTCAGCTCGTAGAACCGCATGATGAGGTTGACCAGCGTCGTCTTTCCGGCTCCGGTCGGGCCGACGATCGCGACCGTGTGGCCGGGCTCGACGGAGAGCGAGAGATCGCGGATGAGCTCGGTCTCGGGATCGTAGGAGAAGTCGACGCTGTCCAGCTCGACGCGGCCGTTCGCCCGCTCGGGGAGGTGCTCGGTCTCGTGTTCGGGCGTCTGCTCGTCCGAGTCGAGGAACTCGAAGGTGCGCTCCGCCGACGCGACGCCGGACTGCAACATGTTCGCCATGCCCGCGATCTGGCCGATGGGCTGGGAGAACTCGCGCGAGTACTGGATGAACGCCGTCACATCGCCAATGCTCAGCTGGCCTGCGGTCACCCGCAGCGCACCGACGACGGCGATCAGCACGTAGGAGAGGTAGGAGACGAAGTTCATCGCCGGCATGATCATGCCGGAGACGAACTGCGCACCGACCATCGACGACCAGAGCTTGCCGTTGCGCTCGTCGAACCGTTCCAGCATGACCTCATCGCGGCCGAAGGCGCGCACCAGGTCGAGCCCGGAGTAGGACTCCTCGATGTGCCCGTTGAGGGCGCCGGTGGAGTTCCACTGCTGTTTGAACAGCTTCTGTGAGCGCGTGCCGATCACCCCGGCGATGATGCCGGAGAGCGGGATGCTGATAAGCGCGATGAGCGCGAGCTGCCACGACACGATGAACATCATGACGCCGATCCCGATGACCATCAGAACCGACTGGATCAGCTGTGAGAAGGCCTGCTGCAGAGCGGTCTGGATGTTGTCGACATCGTTCGTGACGCGCGACATCAGATCACCGCGCTGACGGGTGTCGAAGTAGCTGAGCGGCAGACGGTTGAGTTTGTCCTCGATCTCGGCGCGCAAGCGGTAGACCACTCGCATCACGAGCGCGTTCAGAATGTAGCCCTGCCACCATTGCAGCAGCGACGCGGCGATGTACATGGCGAGCACGATCATCAGCAGCCGGCCGAGATCCGTGAAGTCGACCCCGGGACCGGGAGCGGGCTGGCCGTTCGCCTGCCGAGCGCCGGTGACGCCGTTGACGATCACATCGGTGGCGTTCCCGAGGATCTTCGGCGCGATCACGGTGAGCGCGACCGAGACCACCACGAGCAGGGTGACCCAGACCATCGCGAGCCGTTCCGTGCGCAGCAACCCGATCAGCCGGTTGAACGACGGCCAGAAGTGCTCCGCCTTCTTCGCCGGTGTGCCGCCGAACATATCCCCGTCGGCCTCGGTGGGCTCGTACTCGTACTCGACCTCCCGCTCGTCGATGCCGGTGTCCGCACCGGCTTCGGCGATCGCGCCGCCCGTGCTGGCCTTCTTGTCTTTCCGCCGGGCCATCTCAGGCCACCTCCTGGCTCAGCTGGGACTCGACGATCTCGCGATACGTCTCGCTGGTCTCCAGCAGTTCGTCGTGGGTTCCGCTGCCGGCCACCGTGCCGCCGTCCAGGACGACGATCGTGTCGGCCTCGCGGATGGTGGACACGCGCTGTGCGACCACGATGACCGTGGCGTCCCCGGTCGACTCGGCGAGCGCACGCCGCAGTCGAGCGTCGGTCGCGACGTCGAGAGCGGAGAACGAATCGTCGAACAGGAACACTTTCGGGTTCGCGACCAGGGCGCGCGCGATGCAGAGCCGCTGCCGCTGGCCGCCGGAGACGTTGGTGCCGCCCTGCGCGATCCGCTCCTGGAGGTCGTGCTCCTTCGCTCGCACGAAATCCTCGGCCTGCGCAACGCGCAGCGCCGCCCACAGCTCCTCATCGGTGGCGTCCGGCCGCCCGAAGCACAGGTTCGACGCGATGGTGCCGGAGAAGAGATAGGGCTTCTGGGGGACCAGTCCCAGTACACCGGAGAGTTGCTTGCGGCTGAGCGAGTCCACCTCCACCCCGCCGATGCGGATGTGTCCGCTCTGCGGAGTGAACAGGTTCGCGATCACCGAGACAAGGGTCGACTTGCCGGAGCCCGTGGAGCCGACGATCGCGGTGATCCGGCCCGGCTCGGCGGTGAAGCTCACCCGGTTCAGCACCGGCCGCTCCGCGCCCGGATACCCGAACGTCACGGCGTCGATCTCGACGCGGCCGTCGGCGGGCTCGGGAGCGCCCGCGCCGGCGGCCGCTCCCGACGGCTCCACCGCGAGCACCTCCTGGATGCGCTCAGCGCAGACCATCGCTCGCGGGATCATCATCGCCATGAACACGCCCATCATCACGGCCGTCAGGATCTGCAACAGGTACTGAAGGAAGGCCGTCAACGCGCCGATCTGGATCTCGCCGGCGTTGACGCTCGCGCCGCCGAACCACAGCACCGCGGCCGTCGCACCGTTCAGGATGAGCATGATGAGCGGGAACATCAGCACGAAGATGTTGCCGACCCTGACCGAAACGCGGGTGAGTGCGGCGTTCGCGTCATCGTAGCGTGCGGTCTCAAACCGCTCGCGGACGAAGGCGCGGATCACGCGGATGCCGACGATCTGCTCCCGGATGACACCGTTGACACCGTCGATCCTCTCCTGCATCTCACGGAACAACGGCAGCAGCAGCCAGACCAGGACGCCGACGACCAGGAACAGCACGACCACCGAGACCCAGATCAGCCAGGAGAGCCCCGCATCCACCTGCACGGCCAGAACGATGCCAGCGATGCACATGATCGGCGTCGAAACCATGAAGTTGAGCGTCATCAGGACCAGCATCTGCACCTGCTGGACATCGTTCGTGTTGCGGGTGATGAGGGTGGGCGTCCCCCAGCGCGCGAGGTCGAGGGCGGGGAGCGAGTCCACCTTGCGGTAGAAGGCGCGGCGCATGTCGCGGCCGACCGACATCGACGCTCGCGCGCCGAAGTAGGTGGCCGTGATCGCTGCGACGACCTGCACGAAGCAGACGATCAGCATCGTCCCGCCGGTCGACCAGATGAAACCGATGTCGCGGGGGATGATGCCCTTGTCGATGATGTCTTTGTTGAGCGTGGGCAGGTAGAGCGCTGCGAGCGTCGCAATCAGCTGCAGGATCACGACGGCCGCCACAGCGCCCCCGTAGGGGCGCGCGAAACGCAGCGCCAAGCGAAGAAGTGTCATGGTCGTTCCTGGTTTCGAGTTCTGGGAAGGGTCCGGCGAACCCGGAAAGCTCACCGTAACGCGAGCCTCAGACATTCTCGCTGTTCCAGGAGCCCAGACCCACGCTAACGCCGATTGCGGACAGTCAGAGTGCGCTTTTACGTGCCGTGGGCACGAAAAGACGGGCACGATCGGCCGTCAGGCCGGGACAGCGTTGAGGTGCCGATGCGGACAGGGGCGGCACGGCCGGAATCCCGCCCTCGTGCCGCGCCCCAGGACCGGCGCGCTCTCAGCAGGACGAGTCGGCGATCAGCCGGGGATGTAGCTGAGGTGGACGACGCCGTTGCCGTAGACCTCACTGGAACGCAGCCGCAGCTTCGACTCGGCGCTCCGGGATCGTCCTCGGCTGTCCGGGCCGACCACACCGGCGCGAACACCTCGAAGGTGCGCCGCCCCAACAGGATGGCGTCCGACGAGCCGGTGATGCGCGCCAGGTCTTCCCCCATCGCCGGGTCGAAGCCGTGCTCGGCAGTCCAGCCCGGGTCCTCGAAGACACCGTCGAGGGAGACAAACTCATGCACCGTGATCGTTCCCATGCGTCTCAGCTGAGGAGGTGGGGAGGCGACGGGTAGCTCGGCCTGCGGCCGTCCTCCCGGCGAAGCGGGATGGTCGTGCCTGTAGCGGTTCGCGAACGTCATCGTTCATACTGTCCTCAGTGACACGGGGTGCCCTGCGGGGCTGAGATCACACCCGTCGAACCTGATCTAGGTGTGATGTCCAGGGAGGTTGTTGTCGATTCTGCTAATGGGTGGGGCTCTGATGGCGGAGTGGTGCTGGTGATGATTGTAGAAGTGGGGCCAGCCGGGGAGTGCTTCTCGTCGTTCGGCCTCTGAACCATAGAACCGGGCGTAGGCCCAGCCGTCGGCGAGTGTGCGGTGGAAGCGTTCGATCTTCCCGTTGGTCTGTGGTCGGTATGGTCGGGTCTTCTTCGCCCTGATCCCGAGCTCTGTGCAGGCGTCTCGCCAGGCGTAGGACTTGTAGGCGGAGCCGTTGTCCGAGAGGACGAGTTCGACGCTGACATCCCGGTCGGCGAACCAGGCGACAGCACGCCGCAGGACACCGATCGCGGTGTCCGCCTTCTCGTCGGAGCAGATCTCGGCGTAGGCGACGCGGGAGTGGTCGTCGATGATCGTGTAGACGAACACGGTGCCCAACCGTGGCTCGTAGCGGTGGTTCCTGCTCTTCGTGCGGGTGGCGGTCGCTTCCCGGTTGCGTTCGCCCTGGACGCGGCCGACGAATCGTCAGCCGCCGCCGTCGGGGATGTTGCCGAACTTCGTCACGTCGACATGGATCAGCGATCCAGGGTGGTCGTGCTCGTAGCGACGGATCGGCTCGCCCGTGACCCGATCAATGGTGCAGAGCCGGTTGATGCGGCAGCACACCAGGACGGCGTGGACGGTCGAGGCGGGAAGGCCAAGCTCGCCGGCGATCTGCACCGGCCCCAGGCGTCGTCGCCACCTCGCCCGCACGATCCGCTTGAGCACGGGCAACGGCGTCCGCGTTGGCATCGATCGTGGGCGGCATCTCTCCCCGTCCCACCCTCACCGAGGTGGAGACCGCTTGGTGGGGGGACATCCGCCAGATCCGCGACAGCATCGACGCGCTGCCCTTCGTGCGCGGGCTGGGCGATGGCACTCTCGACCGTGAGGCGTTCGCCTGGTACCTCGCACAAGACGCGCTCTACCTCCGCGACTACGCCCGGGTCCTTGCCGAGGCCAGCCGAATCGCGCCGACCGGCGACGAGCAGGCGTTCTGGGCGGAGAGCGCACACGAAGCAGTCGCCGCCGAAATCCAGCTCCACCAGAGCTGGATTCCCGCAGACACGCTGGATCGGTTGCAGCCCAGCCCAACGACGACAGCGTACCTGAATCATTTGCTCGCGGTGTCCACCCGCGGAGACTACCGAGCCCTCATCGCAGCGCTCCTGCCCTGCTTCTGGCTGTACGAAGACATCGGGGCGCGTCTGCGCCCGCTCTCGCACCCGGAGCATCCGTACCGTTCCTGGATCGACTCGTACGCCGACGCAGGCTTCGCCGAGTCGAGCCGCCGGGCTGTCAGCATCGTCGCCGCCGCCGCAAGCGCGACCGCCGCCGAACGCACGGCGATGCAAACCGCGTTCCGGACCTCCGCCGCCCACGAACTCGCGTTCTTCGCCGCGCCGACCGGCCGAGCGGACAATCGGGGGACACCGGGCGTGCCGCGCACGGACGAGAGTGAAGCACCCGAAACGCAAACACCCCGGCCGAAGCCGGGGCTGATGTGCGCCACGAGGGATTCGAACCCCCAACCTTCTGATCCGTAGTCAGATGCTCTATCCGTTGAGCTAGTGGCGCATGTTCCGGGCGTGCTCCCGCGGAACGGATTAGAGCCTACATGACCGCATCCGAGACCGCCAATTGGCGCGGGAGGGATGGCGGGATGCGTCTGACGCCGGCCGAATCCGGCGAGCCTTTGCGACACGACAGCCGTACCATGAAGGCATGGTCACCGAGTTCAGCAACGAGACGGACGCGGGGCGGTACGAGATGCGGGTCGACGGGGAGTTGGCCGGGGTCGTGGACTACCGCATCCTGGACGGTGAGATCTCGCTCACGCGCACATTCACCGTCCCGGCGTTCCGTGGGAAGGGCCTCGCGGCGAAGCTGGTCGAGTACGCCGTGGACGACATCGAGAGGAGCGGAGAGCTGCGGGTGACGCCGATCTGCCTGTACATCGCCAAGTGGTTCGATGCGCATCCCGTCGGGGCTGCTGCGGCGTTAGGTCGGGGCGATGGGGGAGACGCACGGCGCGAGCCGGGCGCTTCGGGCGCGCGGACGCGTTCGCGAGCCGGTCTGAGCCTGTGCGCGCACCCGGGAGCGACGATGTCATCGCACGGACAGCGGCCGGAGGGCATCCCGAACCGACAGCTCCGCCCTCCCGATCGCGGACTACCGCGCCGAGGGCTGGCCTGCCGCCGTGCGCGCAGCCGGTGTCGTGGATGCGGCGACAAGGCCGGTGCTCCACTCTCCTCCGGCCTCGGTGACCGAGAGCTCACCCACGTAGTCGAGGACCCGTCCGAGCCCCTCGCTCACGGCGGACTCGTACACGCCGACGACGACCACACACGCACCGGAGGCGACAGCGGCGGCCAGCCCGGCCGGCGCGTCCTCGAAGGCGAAGCAGGACGCAGCGGGAACGCCCAGTCTCTCGGCAGCCAGCAGGTAGGCCTGCGGGTCGGGCTTGCCGCGCTCGACGTCCTCCGCCGCCACCAGGACAGGCGGGACCGGGACACCCGCCGCCGTCATCCGGGCAACGGCCAGCTCGCGCGGTGCGCTGGTGACCACGGCGACGGGGGCGCCGGCGCCGATCAGCGCGGTCAGGAGCGCCCCGGCCCCGGGCACCTCCACGATGCCCTCGGTGCGGGCGACCTCCTCGGCGACAAGGGCGGAGAGGAGTTCGCCGCGCTCGGCAGGGGAACGCTGCGGGAGGAAGCGTGCCAGGGTGTCGATCGCCTGACGGCCGTGCGCGTACCCGAGAACCTCGGCGGGGTCGAGGCCGTTCGCCCGGCTGAACTCGGTCCACACCGCCTCCACGACGGGGGTGGAGTCGACGAGAGTGCCGTCCATATCGAAGAGGAATCCGGCCGCGGTCAGCTGCTGCATGCCCCCAGCGTAGAGGGCGCGCGTGAACGGGATGGTCAGCCTCCGGCCGAGCGGGCATCCATCGCGGCGGGAAGCCCAACGAACGCACTCCGGCCTCACGGCCGGCGCGGCCGGTCGCAGAGGGCCACTGGACCGGCTGGCCCAGTGGCCCTCTGCGACGCGGTGGTTCAGCGCTTGAACGCGTCCTTGACTTTCTCAGCGGCGTTCTTGAGGTCGGCCTTCACCTGGTCGAGTTTGCACTCCCCCTCAAGCTGCTCGTCGCCGGTGACCTTGCCCGCGGCTTCTTTCGCCTTGCCGCCGGCATCTTCGACCGCGTTCTTGATTTTGTCGTCGAGTCCCATGACCTCATCCTCTCTCTTGCTCGGTGATCGTTCTTCCCCTGGGACGCTCCCACGCGGGCGGGCGCTCTTCCAGCCTGCACACTCTGGGCTGATTTTCAACCCCCCACAGCCTCCTCTTCCGGCCCGCGGACGGGACGAAGAGAATGGAGCACTGTGAGCACCGACCTCCCCCGGAACACCTACCGCCTCCAGATCGCCCCCGAGTTCACGCTCCGGGACGCCGCCCAGGTGCTCGGCCAGCTGGCGCGGCTCGGGGTGGACGGGGTCTATCTGTCGCCGCTGCTGCAAGCCGAACCGGGCTCCGCTCACGGCTACGACGTGACCGATCCGACCCGGGTGGACGCGGAACGCGGCGGACCGGACGGGCTCCACGAGTTCGCAGACGCCGCGCACGCGCGCGGGATCCGCGTGATCGTGGACATCGTCCCCAACCATCTCGGCGTCGCGACGCCGGCGAACACAGCTTGGTGGTGGGACGTCCTGGCGGGCGGTCCGGAAGCCAGGCACGCGGGCTTCTTCGACATCGATTGGGCGTTCGGCGGTGGACGTGTGCGCATCCCGGTGCTGGGCGAGGGAGCGGACGAGCTGGGCACAGTGAGGGTGCAAGGCGGCGAACTGCGGTACGGCGAGCACCGCTTCCCGATCGCGACCGGAACCGAAGGCGGTTCGCCGCGCGAGGTGCATGAGCGGCAGCACTACGAACTCGTCTCCTGGAGACGGGCGGACGCGGAACTGAACTACCGGCGCTTCTTCGCCGTGAACACGTTTGCCGGTGTGCGCGTGGAAGACCCGCGCGTGTTCGAGGAGACTCACCGTGAGATCGGCCGGTGGCTGCGCGAGGGCCTGGTGGACGGGCTGCGCGTCGACCACCCCGACGGGCTGCGCGACCCCGGCGCGTACCTGAAACGGCTGGCGGAACTCGCAGACGGGAAGCCGGTCTGGGTCGAGAAGATCCTGGAAGGCGACGAACGCATTCCGGCCTGGCCGATCAGCGGGACCACCGGGTACGATGCGCTCGGGGCGGTCGACCGGGTGTTCATCGACCCGTCCGGCGAGGAGCCGCTGACCGCGCTCGCGGAGGAGGTGGACGACCGGGAGGAGAGTCGCGACTGGTCCGCGCTCGTCCACCGCCGCAAGCGGTCCGCGGCCGACGGCATCCTGCGTTCGGAGGTGCTGCGGGTGACGCGCGAGCTCACGACGGCCGGGGCGACGGCCGATCCCGGGACGCTGGCGGATGCGGTGGCCGAACTGGCCGCGGCTTTCCCCGTCTACCGCAGCTACCTGCCCTTCGGACTCGGCCATCTGACGGCGGCGCGGGAGGCCGCGACCGCTGCACGACCGGACCTCGCTGAGGCGCTGGACGAAGCCACCGGGCTCCTGAGCCGCGCTCGCTCCGGCCCGGCCGAGCGCTTCCAGCAGACGACCGGGTCGATCATGGCGAAAGGCGTCGAGGACAGCGCGTTCTACCGGGTCTCCCGGCTGGCCTCGCTCACCGAAGTCGGGGCCGACCCCTCCGCGTTCGCGCTGACCGTGGAGGCGTTCCACCGTCTCCAGGCCGAACGGCTCGTGCGCCTCCCGCACTCGCTGACGGCGCTGAGCACGCACGACACCAAGCGCGGCGAGGACACCCGGGCGCGCATCGCGGTGCTCGCGGAGCTGCCGGAGCAGTGGAAGCGCTTCCTGATCGCGGTCCGCGAGCGAGTCGCGATCGGCGACGGCTCGCTGGAGAACCTGCTGTGGCAGTCGATCGTCGGGGCGTGGCCGGCCTCCCGGGAGCGGATGCACGCCTACGCACTGAAAGCAGCGCGCGAGGCGGGAGCGAGCACATCTTGGGCCGATCCAGACGCGGACGTCGAGACGGCGCTCGCCGGGCTGGTGGATGCCGCGTTCGACGACGAGGGGGTCCGCCACGAGGTGCTCGCGATGACCTCCCGGGTGGAGGGACCGGGTGCGATCAACGGACTCGGAGCGAAGCTCGTGCAGCTGACGATGCCCGGCATCCCGGATGTCTACCAGGGCTCGGAGCGCTGGGAACGCTCGCTGGTCGATCCGGACAATCGGCGGCCGGTCGAGTTCGAGGTCTCCGCCGGGCTGCTCGCACGCCTGGACGCTGGCTGGCTGCCGGAGGTCGACTCCTCGGGGGCGACGAAGGTGCTGGTCACCTCGCGCGCGCTGCGGCTGCGCCGCGACCGGCCCGAACTGTTCGCGGAATACTGGCCGGTGGCCGCCGAGGGACCACAAGCAGGGCACCTGCTCGGGTTCGACCGCGGCGGGGCGACGACCCTGGCGACGCGCCTCCCGGCCGGTCTCGAACGCGCCGGCGGCTGGGGGGAGACGACCGTCGAGCTCGGAGACGAACTGCTGCGCGACGAACTGACCGGCCGCGAGCATTGTGGACGGGTCAGGGTCGCGGCGATCCTGTCGCGGTATCCGGTCGCTCTGCTGGCGGTGCCGCGATGAGCGACCGCCGGTTCCCGGTGTGGGCGCCGAGGGCGAACGACGTGGCGGTCGTGGCGCCGGCGCTCGGGACGTTCGCGCTCACCGCCGCCCCCGACGGCTGGTGGCGGCTTCCGGAGCCGCTCGACGCGGGCCCCGAGCCGCTCGACTACGGATTCGTCGTGGACGGGGGCGGCCCGTACCCTGACCCGCGCTCCCGGCGCCAGCCGAATGGAGTACACGCACTCGGCCGCGAGTTCGACCCCGACCCGGTCGAGCCCTGGCCCGGACGCGAGCTGACCGGCGCCGTCCTCTACGAACTGCACATCGGGACCTTCACGCCCGAGGGCACCCTGGACGCGGCCGCCGGACGGCTCGGCCACCTCGTCGATCTCGGCGTGGAAGCGGTCGAACTCCTCCCGGTCAATGCGTACAACGGGCCGTACGGCTGGGGCTACGACGGTGTGTTCTGGTACGCAGTCCACGAGCCGTACGGCGGACCGGAGGCGTACCAGCGCTTCGTCGCAGCCTGCCACCGCCACAGGATCGCCGTGATCCAGGACGTCGTCTACAATCATCTGGGCCCAAGCGGCAACTGCCTGCCCGTCTTCGGCCCCTACCTCAGCGAGGGCCGCACCGCCTGGGGATCGTCGGTCAATCTCGACGGGGCGCTCTCCGACGAGGTCCGGCGTCACATCCTGGACAACGCGGCCTACTGGCTGCGCGACCTGGGCGCGGACGGGTTGCGGCTGGATGCGGTGCATGCCTTCCAGGATTCCCGCGCCGAGCACATCCTGGAAGCGCTCGCCCGGCAGACCGCGGAGTTGCGCGAGGAGACCGGCCGCCCGCTGACGCTCATCGCCGAGAGCGACCTCAACGACCCCCGGCTGATCCGCTCGCGGGCCCGGCACGGGTACGGACTCGACGCGCAGTGGAACGACGATGCGCACCACAGCGTCCATGCGAACCTCACCGGCGAAACCTCCGGCTACTACGTCGATTTCGGGGAGCCGGACGCGCTCGTGAAAGTCTTCGAGGGCGGGTTCTTCCACGACGGGACGTACTCGGCTTTCCGCGAACGCCACCACGGCCGGCCGCTGGACGCCGATCAACCGCACTCGCAGCTGGTCGCCTTCAGCCAGAACCACGACCAGATCGGCAACCGCGCCGCGGGCGACCGGCTCAGCGCGACCCTCGACGACGGACGGCTCGCCGTCGCGGCGGCGCTGACGCTGCTCGGCCCGTTCACACCGATGCTGTTCATGGGCGAGGAATGGGCGGCCGGGACGCCGTGGCCATTCTTCGCCTCGCATCCCGAGCCGGACCTCGCGGAGGCGACCCGCAGCGGACGGATCGCCGAGTTCGCCCGGATGGGCTGGGACCCGACCGCGGTGGCCGACCCGATGGATCCGGCGACCTTCCACGCGGCGATGCTCGACTGGAGCGAGCGCGACAGCGAGCGCGGAGCCCTGATGCTGGACTGGTATCGCGCTCTGACGCGGCTGCGGCGGGCGATACCGGCGGACGCGAGGGCGCGGGACGTGTGGTTCGCGGACGGAGCGTTCTCCTTCGTGCGCGACCGGACGCGGGTGACCGCCAGCCTCAGCGGGGGCGGTCTCTCGCACTCGGACGGGACAGACGCCGTGCTGGCGAGCTTCGGGGACGCGGTGCTGGTGACGCGCACACCCGCCCACCCGGCATAGCGGCCACCAACGACCGTGTCAACGACTTCACGGGGAGACGACCGGCACCGTAATCTGTCGCTCTACCGAACGGAGCCCTGTGACCGACCCCGTATCGTCGCCGTACCCGCTCGGCGTCACCCTTCTCTCCGGCGGCGCGAATGTCGCCGTCTACAGCGAGCGCGCCGACCGCGTCACCGTGTGCGTGTTCGGAGAGGACGGCGCTGAGACGAGAACCGAGCTCACCGACCGCACCGGGCACGTCTTCCACGGCGTTGTGCCCGGTATGGCCACCGGCGCGCGCTACGGGTTGCGCGTCGACGGTCCGTGGGACCCCACCGGTGGTCAGCGCTTCTCCCCCGCCAAGGTGCTGCTGGACCCGCACGCGCGCGCGGTCGTGGGCGCATGGGACCTGAGCCAGGCCGACTTCGGGCACCAGCTTCGGCATCCCCACCGCCGCGATGACACGGACGGTTCGGGTCACGTTGCGCTCGGCGTCGCCACCGGCCCGGGTTTCGATTGGGGCGATGACAGGCCCCCGCGCATCCCGCTGGGAGAGACGGTCATCTACGAAATGCACGTCAAAGGCTTCACCCAGCGGATGCCCGGCGTTCCCGAGGAACTCCGCGGCACGTACGCGGGACTGGCCAACGAGGCCGCGATCGACTACCTCAAGGGGCTCGGCGTCACCGCTGTCGAACTCCTGCCCGTCCACCAGTTCGTGCAAGACTTGCACCTGCTCGAGAAGGGGCTCCGCAACTACTGGGGCTACAACTCGATCGGCTTCTTCGCCCCCCACAACGAGTACGCGGCGACAGGCGCGATCGGGCAGCAGGTCGACGAGTTCAAAGGAATGGTGAAAGCCCTGCACGCCGCGGGCATCGAAGTGATCCTGGATGTCGTGTACAACCACACCGCGGAGGGCAACCACCTCGGCCCGACACTGAGCTTCAAAGGCATCGACAACCCCTCCTACTACCGGCTGGTCGAGGGCGACGAGCGGCACTACTTCGACACCACCGGCACCGGAAACAGTGTCAATGTGAGCCATCCCGCCGCCCTTCAGCTCATCTTGGACTCCCTCCGCTACTGGGTGGAGGAGGTGCATATCGACGGCTTCCGCTTCGACCTCGCCACCGCGCTCACCCGGCAGGGCGGCGACGCCAGCCTGCACAGCGCGTTCCTGACGCTGGTGCAACAGGACCCGACGCTCAAGCCCGTCAAGCTCATCGCCGAGCCGTGGGATGTCGCCGGCTACCAGCTGGGCGGTTTCCCGGCGGACTGGTCGGAATGGAACGGCCGGTTCCGCGACGACGTCCGCGATTTCTGGCGCGGGACGGAGGGGATGCTGGCCACGCTCTCGCAGCGCGTGCTCGGCAGCCCCGACATCTATGAGGACTCCCGCCGCACCCCGCTGTCCAGCGTCAACTTCGTCACCGCGCACGACGGCTTCACGCTCGCCGACCTCACCTCCTACGAGCAGAAGCGCAACGAGGACAACGGCGAAGACAACCAGGACGGCGAATCCGACAACCGCTCAGCCAACTACGGCGCCGAGGGGCCGACGGACGCCCCCGGCATCCTGGCGGTCAGGCTGCGGCAGCGCAAGAACTTCCTCGCTACCGTGCTCCTTTCGGCCGGTGTGCCCATGATCCTCGGCGGCGACGAGATTGGGCGCACGCAGCGGGGCAACAACAACGCCTACTGCCAGGACGGCGAAATCTCCTGGTTCGACTGGGCGGCGGCCGACGAGGAGCTGCGCGCCTTCACCGAGCGCCTCATCCGCCTCCGCCGCGCCGAGCCCGCACTCCGGCCGGAGTGGTATCGGCGGGCGCCGGAAGCGGGCGGGCGGGATGTCGTGCGCATCCTGCGCGCCGACGGCGAACCGTTCGCCGCCGAAGACTGGGAGGAGCCCGACGCCCGCTCGATCGCCTTCGAGCTGCGTCATGAGGGCGCCGACACCTTCCTGCTGCTGCTCAACGCCGCCGCGAACGGTGTGGAGTTCACGCTTCCGGCGACCGTCGACGGGCCCTGGTCGCTCGAACTCTCCAGCGACCCTGGGCTGGAGCTGGGCGACGGCGAGAGCGTCATCGCCGGCGAGATCTCGTTCGCCCTCCTCCGCTCGGCGCTGAGGGAGGGACTCTGACGCGCCACCTCGGGGAGCGGCAGAAGACGGAGGGCGTCGGGGGCGATCCGGATGGGGGTGTCCTCCGTTTCCGACAGAACACAACAGGACGGAGAAACCAGGCAACGGGACCAGGGACGGAGTCAGCGGCCCCAAGACAATGCAGGAGCCTTGACGATCTCGACCGGACGAGTGCTCCAGTGCGCACCGTTCGCATAATGACTCGAAGCCCAGGGCGACGCCCAAATAGCGGCAGCCGTCGCATCCGCGCTCGTCCCGGCCCGCAAACCCGCGGCGATGCCCGGGTAACCGCGTTGCAGGTTCTTCGCACAGTACTCAGCGGCGCTCACAAGGCTGGGATAACTGCCGAGGCCAGCACCGCCGCCGGAACCGTAGCCGTTGTTCAGAGGGTTGTTACGGTTCCACCAGTCCGGCGGCCCGTTCTCCTGCCGCATCCAGCGCAGCATCACGGTCACATTGGCGTCGGTCATCGGCCAGCCACCGAAGACGAGCACCAGCTTCGCCCACGATTCATTCGTGCCGATCTGGACGAGACTCTGAACGCTGTCCGTCGCCCCGAACGACTCCCGGCGCGCGATCGGCGCAGCAAACGTCGCGGCGGTGAAAAGGTACTGGTATTGGTCCTTGTCCTGGCCCTGCGTCACGGACTCGCCCAGAGCCACCGTCGTGGCTGGTTTGGTCTGCAAAGCGGATTCTGTCGGGACGATCGAGAAACCGCAGATGAGCCCGATCACGGCGAGCGTGACACCGATCCTGTGCCGCAGCGGGAACCGGGACGGCTGTGCGTGCAGGGCGACAGGACGGCCCGCCACGCGGCGGCCGCGTCTCCGTGGGGGGGCGGATGCGAGTTGCATACCCGACTGAGGATACCAAAACCGTGAGGGCAAGGAGCCCGGCAGGGAACCGCCGCCTCGGCCGGAAACACACCGGAAGCGCGACAACGACCACGGAGCCGCGCTGCCACACGCGGTGCGCGGCGCTCGCCCCTTCCCTCGCACCGGGACCCGGCCGGCTGGCCCTGGTCGCAAAGCCATCGCCGCCGCCGGTTTCGTCCGCCCCCAACCCACGAACGCCGCAACCCTGACGCCAGCGGCGAGTGTTTTGCGACGGGGACAGCCTGGCTGAGGATTTTCACATACTCACCGAGTGTTTTCCAATCACCCGGCGGGACCCGTCCGATAGCGTCTCCGGGTGCCCAGGCCTTCCGTTGAGTCCGCCCGCCTCCGCACGCCCGCGCACTGGATTGTGTGGACAGCCGTCCTGTTCGCCGTCACATTCGCGCTCGGATTCGCCGCAAAAGCCGTTCCCTCCCTGCGGTTCGGCGATGTGGTCGTCGCCGTGAACGCCGTCTCTTCACCGGTCCTCGACCGGGTGGCGCTCCTGGCCGACCTTCTCGACCGGCCGGCGGTGGCGGTGGGGATCCTCGTGGCGGTCTTCGTCGTCCTTTTCGTCGCCACCGGCTGGCGACGCGCGATGGGAACCTGCGTAGCGACCGGATTCGGCTGGCTGACAACGCTCTTGGTGAAGGCGGTCGTGGCCGAGCCCCGGCCGAGCACAGCGGAGCTGACACACCCGCTGCACATCAGCCCGGCGACCCTCAGCTACCCGAGCGGTCACGTCGTGTTCGCGGTCGCGGTGGTCACCGGGCTCATGCTCGCGTGCCGTCGCACCGTCCCAGCGGTCATGGTCGGGGTGATCGGCGGCGCGATCGCACTCGTGGTGGGCTGGGCACGCCTGTATGCGGGTGTCCACTACCCGACCGATATCGTCGGCGGCTTCCTCAACGGGATCGCCGGGGTGCTGCTGTCCGCCGGGCTCTGGAACCTCCCGTTCGGACGGCGGCAGCCGCGCTCAGCAGCGGAGCAGTAACAGCGGAGCGGTCGCGGCCGTCAGCAGACGGACAGTTCCGCCAGCAGCACCCGGTCGCCACCAGACTCCCAGAACTCGAACCGGTCGACCGCCAGACCGGACGGCCCCGCCATCTCCGCCAGCCCTCCGGAGAATCGAACCGTTCGTGATGGATCGGAAAGGGCTGTCGGCATCCGCCGCCGTGTTTCCGGGCATCCATCGCGGCGAAGGTCGCGGTCACCGCCCGGCCTCCGGGCCGCAGCACGCGCACCCACTCGGCGAGCGCCGCCCCGGGTCGCGAGAAGAGGTGGAGACCGGTCACACAGGTGACGAGGTCCGCGCTGGCATCGGGGAACGGCAGCACAGTCGCGTCCGCTTCGATCAGCTCCGCCGACGGCAGGACGGACCGCGCGACGGCGAGCATCCCCGGCGACAGGTCGACACCGGTCAGCCGCAGCGACGGCGACCGGCTGTGCAGTGCGCGGAGGACGAGGCCCGTCCCTGTCGCAACGTCCAGCACATCGTGGATGCCGCTCAACTCCGCGAAAGCGGCGACCCGCTCGGCGAGGACGGTGTGCATCGAGCTGCGATCGTATTCGGCCGAACGCTCATCGAATCGCGCACGGATGGCCTCCAGATGCTAATTCCTGCGGACAACGCGGTCAAAGAAGACTTCCGCGAGCCGGTGCTTGCGCATGACAGACATCGCCCGCGCGCGTCCGCGGTCGGTGAACCGTAGGCGCCGGTCAGCCTCGATCACGAGCAGATCGTCGCGCTGCATCCGGGACACCGTCTGCTGCACGATGGGTCTGGAATGCCCGAAGCACTCGGCGAGCCGGGCCCGCATCGCGACGGCGCCCTCCTCCTCGAGCTCCAGCACCGCCTTGAGGTCCATCTCGGTCGTGTCGACCAGATCCTCAGGAGCGGCGAGACGCCCCGCACACCTCAGCGATACGGATCGCCACGTGAGAAAGCCCCGCAACCTCCCTGCCCAGAAACGCTCGTGTCCGTTCGGTTCAGGTGCCGCCGATCTCGCGCGAAACCGGGTTCGCGAAGGTCGCCGCGATCGCTCGGTCCTCGTCCGGCGACGTCGTCCCATCGCCGGCCGCGGACTCGAACGCGTGGCCCGCGAGGTGCCGAGTTCCTCCGCGATCTCGCGGACGGAAGCGCCCTGATCGCGCAGCGCAAGAGCCCGCTCGACGTTCATATCGGACAGGGCGCGCAGACGGCCGCCGCTGCGGCCCCGCGCCCTCGCGGCATAGACCCGCACCAGTGTCCGCTCGCGGATCAGGTTGCGCTCGAGATCGTTGAGGGCCGAGATCGTGCGGGTGAGCGCCGCCCCCTCCGGCCCCCCGGTGTCCAGTTAATCGGCGAGGGTCAGCACAGCGACGCCGCGCTGGGCGAGCAGTTCGAGCAGCGAGAGCACTTGTTGATGCCGAGTTGGAATGGACCCTTTTGCGCCGATTTGGGGTGGACCCCTTCTTCGTTGGTTGAGCTTAGTTCTTGTCGGTCTGTTTGATGAGGTCGCGGCGTCCGTGGGTGCGGTAGGAGTCTCCGTTGAGGGTGAGGACTTCGGAGTGGTGGACGAGGCGGTCGATCATCGCTGAAGCGACGACGTCGTCTCCGAAGATCTCGCCCCAGCGGCTGAACGGCAGGTTGCTGGTGACCATGATCGAGCCCTGTTCGTAACGGGACGCGACGAGTTGGAAGAACAGGTTCGCGGAGTCGGTGTCGAAGGGGATGTAGCCGATCTCGTCGATGATGATGAGCTTGTAACGGCGGATCTTCTTCAGTTCGGCTTCGAGCTGTCCCTGGTGGTGAGCGGCCGCGAGGCGGGCGATCCAGTTGTTCGCGGTGTCGAACAAGACACTGTGCCCGGAGTGAGTGGCCTTGACGCCAAGACCGATCGCGAGGTGGGTCTTCCCGATCCCGGGAGGGCCGAGGAGGATCACGTTCTCCGCTTTCACGACGAACGTCGATGTCGCCAGGTGTGCGAGAAGATCCTTGCGCAGCGACGGGAGGTGGTCGAGGTTGAAGTCCTCCAAGGTTTTGATCGCGGGGAAGTGCGCGGTCCGGATTCGCATCGTGGTGCCCGCTGATTCCCGGTCCGCGAGCTGGCGTTCCAGGACCGCGGCGAGGTATTCCTCATGCGCCCAGTTCTCGTCTCTGGCTCGGCCGGCGAGGTCTTCCCAAACCCTCCCGATCGTTGGCGTCTTCAACGCCCGGGCGAGATAGGCAAGCTTCGAGGAGACCTGCTTGCTGGTCTTCGGGATCGGAACGTCGCTCGTGCTGTTCTTGATGGTCATCGTGCTTCTTTCTCGTATTCGGTCGTGGTCGTGGTCGTGAAGTCGATGCCGAACAGGGCGTCGTAGTCCGACAGCGCCCGAATCTGGACGCGGTGCCCATCTGGATGTTCTCTGACCCCGGAAGGTTTCGGGCGTTGGTAGTGAGCGCGGAGCTTCGCGGCCTGTGTGACATGCTCGGGAGCCGTGATCGTTTGCCCTGTCCGCAACGACCGGAGATGCCTGCCGGCGGGTTGCCCGTTGCTGGTGATCTCGACCTCGTCCAGCGACGCCCGAATATCGACGAACCGGCCAATGAACCGGGGACGGAGTAGTCGTTCCCATCGAGGAGGACGTAATAGTCGCGGGCGAGGCGGACCCGGTGGGTGAGCCCAACGGCGGATGGCTTCGCCGGCAGCGCCAGCATCCCCGCCGTGTCAACGTTCGCGAGCTCTGTCGGGCGGGCCGCGATCGAGCGGACCTTCCGCTGATTCGCGCGGGTATCCAACCATCCGGTCAGCTGCTCGTTGAAGTCATCGACGCTCTGAAAGATCCGTCCCGGCAGGAACGAGGTCTCCAAGTCATCTGTTCGCGCGCTCGACAACACCTTTGGTCTCCGGATCTCGTGCGGGCGCGAGCTTGATCCTCGTCGCGAGCGTTCCCGCGAACGTCGCCGCGAGGATGGTGGGCTTCCCGAGACCACCGATCGCGGCTTCCCTGTCCCAGAGCAACGAGCGCGGAACCCCACCGAATCGCTGCAACAGCGACCACATGCCCGAGGTCAGGTCGTCGCCCTGCTTGGACGGGAGCATGACCGCCTCGATCCGACGGGAGAACCCGGACACATCACGAGCACAGGCAAGATCCGGTCCTGCCCGTCGCCGACCGCCACCCGCGTCTCGGGGAACCAGAGATCGCACTGGATCACCTCGCCCGCCGCATAAGAGAGCCGATCCGCCGGGTCCAGACCCAGATAGTCCAGCCGCAGTTCCGCGACACGGTCACGGAACAACGACGACGAGAACGACCATCCCACCCGCTCCGCGATCACCGACGCCGGCATCCGCGGATACTCCACCAGCAGCGCTCTGATCTGCGGCACGAATGGATCAAATTTCGAGCCCCGTGGACCCCGCGACCGGTCCGGAGGATCCTCGCCCCGCAACGCCCGCCGAACCGTGTTCCGCCCGACACCAAGATCACGCGCGATCTGCTTGATCGGGATCTTCTCCGCCCGATGCAACCGCCGGATCTCTGCCCACGTATCCACTGAAATCACCCTCCTAGCCTGGAGCCAGGGGGTCCATTCCAAGTCGGCGCTACGGGGTCCATTCTACTTTGGCGTTAACAGCACGGACGGGGAGGTTCCGCCGAGGCGATCCAGACGCCACACCACCAGCCGGTCACCGCGTCCGAGCGCATCGAGCGAGCTCCGGTCGCCGGGGGCTCGCGGTGTTCAGACTGATGTCCTCGAAGATCGTCCCCGTGCCCTGCTGGCGCAGCAGGTCCAGCTGGAACTCGGCACTGTGCTCCAACGGCCCCACGAAGATGTATCCGAACACGGCCACCCGCGACCACCGCTTCCGCTGTCCTCAAAGTTGTCCGAATCGTAGCACCGCGCTCTGCCGGCTGAGGGGACTGCTACAAGTGTGGGTGACGGTCCGACCTGCCGCCAGTTCCTCCCCCGAGCCGGTCGTTTCGCTGCGGCAGGGATGAGACACCTCACCTCCACACGGAGAAGACCCGGCAGGACGGCGAGCAGGCAACCGAGATCTGATGCCCGGGGAGGGAGAGGAATTGGCGTGGACGAATCGCTGCTGCCTGACTGCACTATGCAGCACAGTGGCGAAGGCTTCTGTCAGTGCGGAGACGGAGGGATTTGAAGCCTCGTCCAAGCCTAGCAACGGTGCGGCCGGCCACCGACTTCGTTGATTTTCCGCCCTTCTCGGCATGTGAACTCCCGCGCGATCCCGAGCAATCTCGTGGTGTCGGATGTGGGCAGAATGTGGGCACGTCTCAAGATGTCTCTGACAGTTCTGCACCCTGCCGAAACATGAGGACGCGAGGAAAGGCGGGTTGCAAGCATCCGCCCACAACCCGCCTTTCGTCTTTCACGGCTCCTTCTTGTCCGTTCGAGATGACCAGCGAATCAGTGCTACCAACCCATAGATCAGCCCAGCTACAACGAGCCCCGCCCCGAGGAAATATCATGTGACCTGCACGGGTGAGGTATAGCCGACTCCAGCAGTCACATCCGTTTCATGAATGCTCGGGAGCTGTATAAGAAGGTCGTGGCGAAGAGAATCGCCCCCACGACAATGCACCCGATTGCGGCCAGTCCATGCGGGAAACGTTTTTTGCTCATCACCAATTACAATGCGAGGAGATCATCCGCGCAAAATCGGATACGGTGCCGCGCTTGACTTCGAGACCCCAGTTACCTGGATCGAAGAAGATCGCGACCTTCCCGAGCGTGTGACATTTGAACTGCTGTTCGTAGGTCGCTTTACGGATCTCAGACCCGATTCGGCTGGAAGCTTCGTCCCACCCAAATAGCAATTGCCTCGGTGACCACACCCATCATCGGGGTGACGTCAATATGCACGGCGCGCGAGTTGCCTGAGCCGGTCCACCACCAGTGGTTGATGAGGTTCACCCCAAGCCAGGGATCGGCAACGACCGGATACGTCACGTTCGGGCGATCGTGCTCAACTACCTGCACGAGCGTATCGCCTCGAATCTCGTAATGAGTGTATACTGCGGCACCATTGGCATCCTTCGCCCAGGCGGGGAGGAAGCCCGCAACCCATCCACCGGTCGCATCCAGGACAGACAGTTCCCGGGGTTCGGCTTGAAGCTTCCCCCCGGCAGGCACCGACACCGGATAGGCATACTCGATGGGAGCCTTGGCCGTCTCGATGATGGTGTTGATCTGGACGCTGCCGTCTTTCTGGACGACTGGGACGATGGTGGAACCGTTGTTGTTGTTGTTGTCGAAGGAGACCACTCCAGCCTTCTCGATGGCCGCATTGTCGGCGCGCCCAGTGTATGGGAGAGCGATTCTCACGCTGCTGGTGCCGCCGTCGAGAGCGATCGGATCCGTGGGGTCGGTGGGGATGGTGATGTCCACACCGGCGATGGTGGCGTCAATGGCGTTTTCACCTGTTGCGGCGGTGGCGACGGACGCGGCGGCGGCAACAGTGTCAGGAGTGGCTGCGGCCACGGTGGCGAGGGCGCCGTTGTCGGCAGATGTGGCTGCGCCGGCAGGTACGGCGCTGGCTCAGGCGAGGGTGAGCGCGAGGCCCATTCCAGCGCCATCGATCCAGCGGGGACGTGTGGATTTCACAGGACATTACTCCCAGTGGGTGCGAAGGGCCGTTGACTGGTGTCTGCTACCCGCCGAGGCGGAGCGATCGTGTCATCGATTCCTATGAGCATGCACAGGTGTGAGACCTGACGTGTTTAGCCAATACTGTCCGAAACAACCGCTATTGTCCATAATTAAGAACGAATTATTAGCAAAACTTAGCGATTCATCCTCCGTTTTGCGCACCGCGCGATGCCCTACGAAGGCGAGCGCGAAACCGGCCATCAGCACGGCAGTCCCCGCTCGACGAAGCCCCGGCTGGCTGGAATCGGAGAGCAGATACCGCCCCTGCCTCACGATGAGCAGACCACAGGCAGCGGAATAGATGTTGACCAGTTGCGTGTAAGCAGCAACAGCGATCCACGTGCCCACATGTCTCCAGCCACTCCGGCCCGTGAAACGCCTTTCGCGACGGCGAGGATCGGGGCGTCGTTGGGGTCGGGGGTGCCCGACTGCATCAAGCAGCTAAATCAAGTGTGGGCAAAGACTGTCTGACTCAACGAGAGAGGCCCCCGGCTTTCCTGTGTTTTCAAGGATTCCGAGGGCTTTTACAGTGCGGAGACGGAGGGATTTGAACCCTCGGTCCCCTTACGGGGACTCCACCTTAGCAGGGTGGTGCACTAGGCCTGACTATGCGACGTCTCCTTGTATCCCTGCCGGGGCAGATACACGTGAGCCATCTTATCGGACGTTTCCACTCGGTTCGGACACGGGTTTCCTCGTCGCGCGAGGCCCGGCCACCGCCCGCGGCTCGTTCCCTCCCGGATGCACCGCCTCCCGCTCGGCCGCGTCGCGGTCCTGATGGGAGGCCGCAGGAGCCGCCGTGCCGCAGATCATCGACGGCGAGCCGGCCGCTCCGGCCCGTCAGGGAGCCTTTCGATCCCATCGTCTCCGATCCGGACGCCGCGATCGTGCCCGGTGGGCTCTCGGCGGAACGCCCGAAACGGTGCGGCGTGGAGCGTCCGATCACCACCTGGCGGAGGGCGTGGGATTCGAACCCACGAGACATTTCTGCCCACCAGTTTTCAAGACTGGCTCCATCGGCCGCTCGGACAGCCCTCCCGGCCGCCGGGGTTCCGGCGTCCTCGCGCAAGTCTAGCGAACCTGGCTGGGGCTTCGGCGTCCGGTGAGGAACCAGTTGGCGGCGGCCGCAGCGAAGACGACCAGGGCGGAGACCGTGGGAGCCAGCAGGGCAGCCTCGGTTACGGCGGCCGGGGCGAGGGCTCCGACCAGGGCGGAGGCCGCTGCTTGGCCGACGACCAGGGCCGAGCCGAGCATGTTCATGACGGTTGCCGAGCGGCCGAGGGGGCTGCGTTCGGCGGCGAAGGCGTACTGGGTGACGAGGGTGGGACCGACGCCGAAGCCGGCGAGGAGGAGCAGGACCAGCATTCCCGGCACGGTCGCTGCGAATGGAAGCGCGATCGTGGCGGCGGCCAGGAGACCGGCGAAGGTCAGCCAGCGAGCACGCAGGCTGAACCGCAGCGGGGCCCAAGCGACGCCGAGAGCGAGGACGGCGGAGCCAACGCCCATGACGCCGTAGATCAGGCCGGCCTGCTCGGGATGCCCGAAGCGGGTGAGAAAAGCAGTGAGGGCGGTGAGAGTCGAGCCGAAGAAGCCCATCCCGAGAACACCGGCGACGACGACGACGAGGAGTGCCGGACAGAACAGCCGGGAGACCGGGGCCTGGCGCACCGCGAGACCCTCTGGCGCAAGGGGGCGTGTCGCTCCGCTGGGGTGGAGGGCGAAGGCAGTCACGAACACGAGTGCCAGCACTGCGGCAGCGATCACGGGCGCGGCCGGGTTCAGGGTCGTGGCGAGCAGGCCGACGATGAACGGGCCGAACACGAACACACTCTCGTCGGCCGCCGATTCGTACGCTATCGTGCCGTTCAGCACCGGCGCGTGCCGATCGGCCGGGAGCATGCGCTCGATGATGCCGACCAGACGGCTCCGCGACATCGGGGAGACCTGCGGGGCGGTCGCACCGATGGCGAACGCCACGGCCAGCAGCGCGACGTCCGGCGCGGGGATGAAGGCAGCCCACGCCATCCCGAGCAGCGCCAGACTGTTCAGGACCCCGGAGACCAGCACCACGCGCCGCTGCCCGATCCGGTCGGCCAGCGCGCCGATGAGTGGCCCGAATAGGGCGGTTCCGATGCCGGCCATCGCCGAGGTCAGGCCGCCGAGAGCGAGCTCACCGCGCGCGGTGACGACCAGGGTAAGCACGCCGACGACTATCATCGCGTACGGCAGCCGGGCCAGCAGGGCGACCGGGAAGTACGACAGGCCGGCGGCCCGGACAAGGGCCGCGGAGCGCTCCTCCGTCTCGATTCTCGTCATCTCGGCTCTTTCTTCCCCGGCGAGCCGGGAGTGTCTCGCGCCGCCCGCCGGGCGAAGCGGCGCGAGGAGACACCCGAAAGGTGCGGAGGGGGAGGCCCGGAGAGCCGTCCTCCCCCTCGTGCAGGAGGAGGCTAGTCCTGGAAGGGCTTGGAGCAGGTGACCTGCGCAGCAGTCTGTCCGTGGACATCGGACGGGAGCTGCACGGAGGCGTCGGCCGCAGCGGTCGAATCGTCGGTCGGGGCTTGTGTGGGGGTCTCGGCCGTCGGCGTCTGCGTGTTGGGGGCGGCCTCCGAGCCGACGCCGGTGTCGCCGGTGAGAGAGACCGGCCGGTCGTTTTGCATCGCGGTCATGAGGGTTTGGGCCGCGTCGGTCGTCGGGGCGACACCGCCCTCCACATAGTGATTCGGGTACTGCACGAACACGACCTTCGAGATGTCGATGCTCTTCAGCGCCATCGCCATGGAGGCGATGGTGGTCACGTTGTTGAGGCTGTCGGAGAGCGTGATGTTGCTCGTCGCCGCTTTCGCCAGGGTGTAGACCTTCACCGGGTTGACGAGGGTGTCCGCGCTCTTGATCTGGCGGACCAGGGCCGAGAGGAACACCTGCTGATTGCTGATGCGGCCGAGGTCGGAACCGTCGCCGACGCCGTGCCGGGTGCGCAGGAACGCGAGCGCCTGAGCGCCCTGGAGCGTATTGTCGCCCGCCTTGACGTTCAGACCCGTGTAGGGGTCGACGATATCGCCGGCGACACAGACGTTCACACCGCCGACCGCGTTCGACATCTCGATCACGCCGTCGAATTCGATAACGCCCGCGTAGCGGATCTGCAGGCCCGTGAGCTTCTCGACGGTGAGCACGGTGCAGGCCAGGCCGCCGTAGCTGAGCGTGTTGTTGATCTTCTGCCGGCTCATGGCGTCGAAGCTGCCGCCCCTGGGGTCGGGGCACGACGGGATGGCGACGAACATGTCGCGGGGGAAGCTGACGACGGTCGCATTCTTGTGGTCCGCGGAGACGTGCAGCAGCATCGTCACATCGTTGAGGTTCTCCCCCCGTTCGCCGTAGGTTTGGTTGCCGCCGCCGGAGTCGCTGCCGGCGAGGAGCACGTTGAACGAGCCGTCCATCGCGCCGAGCTGCGGAGTGACCTCATTGCCCTTCGCATCGACGAGTTTGACCGAAGGCTTGATGCCGCCGACGATGTCCATCGCCGCGTACGCCGCAACGCCGACACCGCTGGCCGCGCCGACGGCGAGCACGGCCGCCAACAGCGCCGCGACGGTCTTGAACGGACTGCGCCGCTTCAGACGACCGTGCCGGGCCATCGAGGGACCGGGCGCTTTCTCCTGCGCCCGCGCCTGGGCACGGGTGGGGGTGGGGGTCTCGTTCATTCACTCCCTCTCATCGGGTTCCGGGGACGGGTGAGACAACAAGGCGCACACCACCTGCCAGTCTGACATATCGACCTGGCAATGCTCTGGACGAGAGGACGTCCTGGTCAGAGCCTGTCGAGGAGGGTTGCCACGCCATCCTCCACGACGGCGCCGGTGACAGTGCGCGCCGCCGCCTTCACCTCGGCGGGCGCCTGCCCCATCGCCACGCTCCGTCCCTCGGTGCCCGCCCACCGCAGCAGTTCCAGGTCGTTGCGGCCGTCGCCGACCGCCACGACGTTCGCGAGCGGGATGTCCAGCGCACGGCGCACGCGCTCCATCGCTGTGGCCTTGTTCACGCCGTCCGGCGAGATGTCGAGCCACGCGGCCCAGCCGATCGAGTAGCTGACGCGGTGCAGGCCCATCTGTTCCACGATCGCGAGGAACTCCTCCTCGTCGTGCTGCGGCGACACGACGACGACGCGGGTCGCGGGATGCCGGGTCAGCTCCTCGAAGGAGACCTGCTCAGCGTTCACCAGCTCCCAGTCGGTCATTCCCTCGGTGTAGCGGCGGTGGCCGGTCGGGTCCTCGACCATGAATCTGCCCGAAGGCAGGTGCGGCCGGATGGTGCGCAGCACCTGGGACGGATCGAAAGTCTGGATGAACTCACGTCGATAACCCTCTTCGACGGTTTCATCTGCCCTCATCGTCAGAGCGCCGTTCGCGCACACGACGAACTCGCTGACCAGCCCGAACTCCTCGTGGATGGGCCGCGCGGTCTCCCAGCTGCGGCCCGTGGCGAGCATGACCTCGTTTCCGGCGTCGCGGACGCGGGCGACAGCCTCCCGCACGGCCCGCCCGACAGTCCCGTCCTCGTGGATGAGCGTCCCGTCCACGTCGAGCGCGATCAGAAGGCGGTCGCTCCCGGCTGTGCGCGTCATTTTCCGATCGGCTCCAGGATCTCGAGCCCGCCCAGGTAGGGTCGCAGCGTCTCCGGCACGAGCACCGAGCCGTCTTCCCGCTGGTGGGTCTCGAGGATGGCGACGATCCAGCGTGTGGTGGCGAGTGTCCCGTTGAGGGTCGCGACCGGCGCGGTCTTGCCGCTTTCGGTCCGGTAGCGGGTCTCGAGCCGCCGGGCCTGGAACGTGCCGCAGTTGGAAGTCGAGGTGAGCTCGCGGTAGCGGCCCTGGGTCGGTATCCACGCCTCCACGTCGTACTTGCGCGCCGCGCTGGAGCCCAGGTCGCCGGCGGCGGTGTCGATGACGCGATAGCTGAGGCCGAGGGCCTGCATCATCTCCTCCTGCCAGGCGAGCAGCCGGGCGTGCTCCGCCTCAGCGTGCTCCGGAAGCGTGTAGACGAACATCTCCAGCTTGGTGAACTGGTGGACGCGGATGATGCCCCGGGTGTCCTTGCCCGCCGAGCCCGCCTCCCGCCGATAGCAGGTCGACCAGCCGGCGTAGCGCAGCGGCTCCGTCACATCCAGGATCTCGTCGGCGTGGTACCCGGCGAGCGCGACCTCGCTGGTTCCGGTCAGGTACAGGTCGTCGGTCTCGAGGTGGTACACCTCGTCGGAGTGCTCGCCCAGGAAGCCCGTGCCCTGCATGACCTCCGGTTTGACCAGCGTCGGGGTGATCAGGGGCACGAACCCGTTGGCGAGCGCCTTGTCGAGCGCCAGGTTCATGAGCGCGATCTCGAGCCGCGCGCCGAGGCCGCGCAGAAACGAGAAACGCGCGCCGGAGACCTTCGCCCCGCGCGCCATGTCGATCGCACCGAGCAGTTCGCCGAGGGCCAGGTGGTCACGCGGCTCGAAGCCGAACGCCGGAATGCCGCCGACCTCCTTGAGCACCGCGTAGTCGTCCTCTCCGCCGCTCGGGACGCCCGCAACTACCGGGTTGCCGATCTTCCTCAGCACGCTCTCGAAACGCGCCTCGGCGGCGGCGGCGACCTGCTGGGCCTCCTTGACACGGCCCGCGAGCTGCTGGGCCTGCGCGACCAGCTCCTTCTTCTCCTGCTTGGGCGCCTGCGCGACCCGCTTGCCGAAGGCGTTCTGCTCGGCGCGGAGCTCCTCGAAAGCTGTAATCGCGGCACGGCGTTCGATGTCCACCTGCAGGGCTTCGTCCACCAGCTGCACGGAGTCGCCGCGCGCTTCCTGCGAACGACGGAGGACATCGGGATGCTCACGGAGCAGGACTGGATCGATCACGGAGCCCAGCCTATCGCCGTCGGATAGCGTGATCTCATGGCGGACGCTGCGGGGGTGGAGGGCAGAATCGTCGCCGTGGTCTACAACCCGGTGCGCATCGACGTGACCCGCGTCCGCGCGGCGGTCGAGTCTGCCGCCGAGCGTGCGGGCGATGTGGAGCTGCTGTGGCTGCCGACCACGGCGGAGGAGGGCGGCCAGGCTCAGACCCGGCACGCGATGGAACGCGGCGCCCGGCTCGTGCTCGCCGCCGGCGGGTGGACAAGGGCGGGCTGCGGGTGCGAGGCTAGCGGCCGGCATCGTCGACGAGGGAGGCCAGCCACTCCCGCGCCTCCGTGAACACGCCGTTCCGGTAGCGCTGGTCGAAGTCGACGCCCACGCCGTCAGCGCGCGGGTAGGAACCGAGGAAGAGGACACCCGGGCTGAATCGGCGCAGACCGAGCAGGGCTTCGGCCACGCGCTCGTCGCGGATGTGGCCGTCGGCGTCGATGACGAAGCGGTACCGTCCGAGGGCGTCGCCGATCGGGCGGGACTCGATCAGGCTCAGGTTGATGCCGCGGGTGGAGAACTGTTCGAGGAGTTCGAGCAGCGCGCCGGGACGGTCGTCCGGCAGCTCGGCGATGAGACTCGTCTTGTCGGCGCCGGTCGGCGCCGGGACGGAGTGCGAGGTGCTGACGAGCACGAACCGGGTGACAGCGTTCGGGTCGTCGCCGATGCTCTCGGCGAGCACGACGACGTCGTGGTGGTCCACGATCCCGGGCGGGGCGATCGCGGCGTCGGCGCTGCCGCCGGCTCCGCCCCCGAAGAGAGCGGCCGCGGCCGCGACGTTGCTGGCGGCGGGCAGATGCCCGTGCTCGGGCAGGTTCGCGTCGAGCCACCGGTGGCACTGGGCGTAGGCGACGGGATGCGCGTTGATCGTCCGCACATCGCCGAGCGTCGTTCCGGGCCGGGCGACGAGGATGAAATCCACCGGGACGAGGTATTCGCCGACGATCCGCAGACCCGGGACCGTGGCCAGCGCATCCTGCGCCACCGACACGCCCCCCTCGATGGAGTTCTCGATCGCGATCATGGCCGCGACACTGCGCCTGGCGACCACATCCGCCAGCGCCTCCCCCACATTGCCGACGGCCCGCCAGCGCTTCCCGCGGGCCTCCGGAACCTGCGCGAGCGCCGCTTCGGTGAAAGTGCCCGACGGTCCGAGGAAGCTGTAGACCTCGTCGATGGAGGCGGGAAGCTCGGCAGAGGGTTCGGGGGCGGCACTCGACATGGCGCTCAGCTTACCGAGAGCGGCGCCTGCCTCTCCCGGCGGCCCGCACACCGTGGAAGCATAGAAGGCATGGACCCCCGAGCAGGCATCCCCGCACAGCCCTCCGATCTGATCGACGTCGACGCCCTGCGGCGCGCGTACTACGAGCTCAAGCCGGATGTGAGCGTCCCCGGGCAGCGGGTGGTGTTCGGCACCTCCGGCCACCGCGGCTCCTCACTGAACACGGCGTTCAACGAGGACCACATCGCGGCGACCACCCAGGCGATCGTGGAGTACCGCACCTCGCAGGGCATCGCCGGGCCGCTCTTCATCGGGGCGGACACCCACCTGCTCAGCGAGTTCGCGACCACGACCGCGCTGGCCGTGCTCGCCGGGAACGAGGTGCGCGCACTGGTGGACGAATTCGGAGACTGGGTGCCGACCCCGGCCCTCTCGCACGCGATCGTCGCCTACAACCGCGCGGGCCATCCCGACCGGGCGGACGGCATCGTCGTCACACCCAGCCACAACCCGCCCGCAGACGGCGGCTTCAAGTACAACCCGCCGCACGGCGGCCCGGCGGACACCGACGCGACCGGCTGGATCGCGAAGCGCGCCAACGAGATCATCGCGAACGGGATGAGGGAGGTGCGGATGGCGGAGCCGAGCGGCGTCGAGACCTACGACTTCCGCAGGAAGTACGTCGACGACCTCGAAAGCGTCATCGACATCGCGGCCATCCGCGACAGCGGCATCCGAATCGGCGCCGACCCGCTGGGCGGGGCGAGCGTCAGCTACTGGCAGGCCATCGCGGAGACCTACGACCTGAACCTGGAGGTCGTGAACCCGGCGGTCGATCCGGCCTGGGGCTTCATGACGCTGGACTGGGACGGCAAGATCCGGATGGACCCGTCCAGCCCCTCCGCGATGGCCTCGGTGGTCGCGCGTAGCCGCGACTTCGACATCCTGACCGGGAACGACGCCGACGCCGACCGGCACGGCATCGTCACACCCGACGGTGGCCTGATGAACCCCAACCACTACCTCGCGGTGGCGATCGACTACCTGTTCCGCACTCGCACCGGGTGGCGGAAGGACGCCGCGGTCGGCAAGACCCTGGTCTCCTCCTCGATCATCGACCGCGTGGCCGAATCGCTGGGCCGCCGCCTCTGGGAGGTACCGGTCGGCTTCAAGTGGTTCGTTCCGGGCCTCATCGACGGAACGGTCGGCTTCGGCGGAGAGGAGAGCGCGGGCGCGAGCTTCCTGCGCTTCGACGGCAGCGCGTGGACGACGGACAAAGACGGCATTCTGCTCTCCCTCCTCGCCAGCGAGATCCGCGCGGTGACCGGCAAATCGCCCTCGCAGCTCTACCGCGAGCTGACCGAGCGCTTCGGCGACCCCGTCTATCGGCGGGTGGACGCGCCGGCCAGTCCGGAGCAGAAGGCCGCGATGTCGAAGCTCGACAGCGACGCCATCGCCGCGACCGAACTCGCCGGGGAGCCGATCGCCGCGAAGCTCAGCCACGCCCCCGGCAACGACGCCCCGCTCGGCGGCGTGAAGGTCGAGACGGCGACAGCCTGGTTCGCGGCCCGCCCGAGCGGCACCGAGAATGTGTACAAGATCTACGCGGAGTCATTCGCGGGCGAGGAGAGCCTGCGCGAGGTGCAGGAGCAGGCCAAGCGGATCGTCGGGGAGGCGCTGGGCGGGGAGGCCCGGCGGCTCGTAGCCGGTCCCGCCTAGGGTGTGTCTGACAATGGTTTGGGGTCACGGCTGAGAGTCTTAATGGGTGTCGCGGTTTCAGATGCTTTCTGATAGTCAGTGGGTGTTGATCGAGGGGATGCTGCAACGTCCGACGGGTCGGCCGGGCCGGAAGTTCTCCGTCGCCCGGCTCATGGTCGAGGGGATCGTCTACCGGTACCGGACGGGGATCGCGTGGCGTGATCTGCCGGAGGTGTTCGGGTTGTGGCAGACGGTGTGGACCTGGCATCGCCGGATGGCGTTTGACGGGATGTGGGATCGGGTGCTCGCGAAGGTCACCGCGGTTGCGGACACGGCGGGGATGGTCGATTGGTCGTTGTCGGTGGACTCCACGATCGCTCGTGTGCATCAGCACGCGACGAACATGAAGCGCCTCACGGGGGGCTGGATCGAATTACAAGGATCTGACGCTCGAGCCGCCTGATCACGGCATCGGCCGCTCCCGTGGCGGCTTGTCGACGAAGATCCACCAGCTCGTGGACGGTAACGGGCTGCCTTTGGTGACGCTGGTCACACCGGGGCAGGCAGGGGACTCGTCGATGTTCCTGCCATGGCGCAGTTGCGGGTCGGCCGCGATACCGGCCGGCCCCGCACCCGACCAACGCGGTCCGGGCCGACAAGGCGTACTCGTCCCGCGCGATCCGCGGACATCTGCGTTCTCGTGGGATCAAGGCCGTGATCCCGGAACCCGACGACCAGAAAAGCCACCGCAAACGCCGCGGATCACGTGGGGGACGCCCGGTCGGGCTCGACGTCGCGGACTACAAGAACCGGAACGTGATCGAGCGCCGCTACTGCCACATCAAGCAGTGGCGAGGATTCGCGACCCGCTACGACAAGCACGCCGTCACCTACCGCGCAGCCGTCGTCCTCAACGCCATCATCGCCTGGACGAAGACATTGTCAAACACACCCTAGAACCCTGTCCCGCTCGGCAGACCGAAGAACTCCTCGAGTGTCGTGACACCGGTCGCGTGCAGGTGCGTCGCGAGGGGAACGCCGATGTACCGGTAGTGCCACGGCTCGAACATGAACCCCGTTACGGCCACCTTGTCCTCGGGGTAGCGGAGCAGGAAGCCGAAGCGCCAGGCGTTTGCGGCCAGCCACTCGCCCTGGGGCGTCTGGGCGAAACAGGCGGACAGGGAGCATTGGGCGGGCACCGCACTGATGTCTACAGCGAAGCCGGTCTGGTGCTCGCTGTGGCCGGGCCGTGCCGGTGTCCGCGAAGGCCACACCGTTGCGGGCGGCTTCGTAACCATAGACTCGCACCTGGGAGTCGTACGGGCGGTAGGCGCTCTGCACGGAGAAGTCGAGACCGGCCTCCGCCTTGCCTGCCTGGAACAGTGCGACCAGGGCCGTGGCGGCTTCCGCCCGCAGGGGCTGCCGGTTGACGAAGGTCACATCCGGGTACACGAGATCCGGCGGCTCGTAGGCGATCGGGTTCAGCGGACGCGGCTTGTTGACGACGACCCAGCTGCTGGCAGGGTCGTCGGTGGACTGCGCTTTCTTGTCGAAACCGACGGCTGCCGGGGTCGGGGAGGTGGGCGGCAGCGGGCGCGGGGATGCGGTTTCCACTCCGGAGGGGCGGTGCCCGCCGTTCGCGCCCTTTCCGCCGCGGGTCGCAGCTCCGCTGCCGGCGCAGCCGGACACGGCCATGACGAGCGCGACGGCGCTGCCGAGCAGCGCGCGTTTCCGGACATCGCCCATCTTCACAGAACGAGTTTAGCCGCTGCCACCTTGTGGCAGGTCACCTCGGCAGGCTCCAGAAGAAGCCGGAGCCGCCCGGGTGGTCGACGGTGATGGTCTGGTCGAGGTCGCGATAGTCGCTGTCCTCGTTGTGACCGGCCATCAGGATCTTGATCTGGCTGTTCTCACGCTGCACGCCGGAGACGATCTGGACATGGTCGAGCGAGTCGTCGCCGCTCCAGTCGAACATGACGATGTCACCGAGCTTGATCTTGTCGCGCTGATCGAACGAGTACTCCGTCAGGCCGAGCTTCGCGGCGTTGTCGCGGAGGTAGTCGTCCATAGCCAGCACGTATCCCCAGGAAGGGCTCCAGTCGTCTCCGGCGTCTTTGTTGTACCACTCGGAGTTCATCGTCCAGCCGCGGGCGATGAGGGTCTGGCTGACGAAATTGGCGCAGTCTCCGCCGACCGGGTTGAGGTCGCCGTACTCGGCGGTGTTGTACTCCTTCCAGTACGTCATCGCGTAGGAGAGCTGCTTATCCACAGGCGTCTGCACCCGGTAGTCGTACGTCTTCGAACCGGTCGAGATCGCTTTGCCGGTCTTGTCCGTGATCGCGATCGGCACGGCGCCGGGGGCGAACCCCTGCGCGGCCGGCACGGCCACGATCATCTTGTTCCCGGAGCCCTTCGTGACGGTGGCCTGCTGACCACCGATCTCGATTCGGGCCACCTTCCCCAGGTTGGCGCCGGTGATCGTCACCGTGCCGCCGGAGACACTGCCCGCCGTCGGCTCGATCGCCGAGACTGTCACGGAGGCGGCAGTGTGGACCACAGCCGCTTTGGCGACGGCCTTCGCCAGAGAAGACGGCTCGCCGGCGCAACCGGTGAAGGCGAGCGCGGCCACCATTGCGACGGCCGAGGCGAGGAAGATTCGTGTGCGGTGGAGAGAGCTCATTCGACCTTAGGAGAGTTTCGGAGGTGTTCGAGTCGGCACAAACAACGCTACCCCGACAAGCTTTGCGCACCACCGGCACGATGGGGAGCAGTGTCGCTCATCCCAGACATAGCCCGAAAATAAAGGCAGTAACACTCTGTTCGCTCTTGGCGAACAGAGTGTTACTAGGTGTGATGTCCAGGGAGGTTGTTGTCGATTCTGCTAATGGGTGGGGCTCTGATGGCGGAGTGGTGCTGGTGATGATTGTAGAAGTGGGGCCAGCCGGGGAGTGCTTCTCGTCGTTCGGCCTCTGAACCATAGAACCGGGCGTAGGCCCAGCCGTCGGCGAGTGTGCGGTGGAAGCGTTCGATCTTCCCGTTGGTCTGTGGTCGGTATGGTCGGGTCTTCTTCGCCCTGATCCCGAGCTCTGTGCAGGCGTCTCGCCAGGCGTAGGACTTGTAGGCGGAGCCGTTGTCCGAGAGGACGAGTTCGACGCTGACATCCCGGTCGGCGAACCAGGCGACAGCACGCCGCAGGACACCGATCGCGGTGTCCGCCTTCTCGTCGGAGCAGATCTCGGCGTAGGCGACGCGGGAGTGGTCGTCGATGATCGTGTAGACGAACACGGTGCCCAACCGTGGCTCGTAGCGGTGGTTCCTGCTCTTCGTGCGGGTGGCGGTCGCTTCCCGGTTGCGTTCGCCCTGGACGCGGCCGACGAATCGTCAGCCGCCGCCGTTGGGGATGTTGCCGAACTTCGTCACGTCGACATGGATCAGCGATCCAGGGTGGTCGTGCTCGTAGCGACGGATCGGCTCGCCCGTGACCCGATCAATGGTGCAGAGCCGGTTGATGCGGCAGCACACCAGGACGGCGTGGACGGTCGAGGCGGGAAGGCCAAGCTCGCCGGCGATCTGCACCGGCCCCAGGCGTCGTCGCCACCTCGCCCGCACGATCCGCTTGAGCACGGGCAACGGCGTCCGCGTTGGCATCGATCGTGGGCGGCTAGACCGGTCGGTCATCCCTCCCGTGCCTTCGGCGCGGAACCTCGCCGCCCATTTCCGCGCGGTAACGGGCGAGACCATAAACATCTTCGCTGCGACGGAGACCAGCCAATGGTCCTCGACGATGAGCCTGGCAAGGCGCAGACGAGCGCGCGGTGTGAGAGCAGCGTTAACGTGGGACACGAAGGCCTCCTGGATCGTGAAGCGGTTGAACTGAACAGCTCCACTTCACAACCGGAGGCCCTCGCCCCTCAACTCCTCACGACCGTATCGCCGAAACAACCCCCCTGGACATCACGCCCTAGCACCCTCAGTGGTGTGCTCCAACAAAGCCGCGAACGTCTCCGCGTTCTCCTACCTCACCATCACCATCCCAGAACTCGGGATCACCCAAACCGACGGCCCTAACGTGTTCGTCCCCTCCGACCAGCAAACCCAACGCGCCCGCGCCGGCACCTGGGCCGAACTACCGGTCACCGCAGGGGACACCTTCACCGTCACCGCGCGCGGCGACGCCTACAACACCGGCACCAACGCCGACAACTACCTCAGCATCGACGCCCTCGCCATCTTCCAATACTGATCGCGATCAACCCGTCACCTGGACGAACTCAATACCCAGCTGCACCCCAAAATTCAGAGACATCGCAGACCGCAGTCCGGGTCTCGCAGCCCTTGTAGAACACATAGACCGGGTGCGGGTTCGTCACCGGGTCATACGGCACATTCGGATTCGCGAGCGAGATCTGGAACCCCGGCTCCCTCGGCGGCGTCACCGACGAGGGAATGATCGGGACAGGGTTCGCCGGCACGTAATGGAACCACGCCGTCGGGCTGAGGTTCTCCTCCGGCGCGGGTTGCGGGTCTGGTGCCGGATCGGGGCCAGCATCATCCTGAGCCCGAGTGGCCGACGCTGTGGGCGCGGACGCTTTGGAGACTGGCTTCGAAGCCGACAGCGGTACGGCAGCGGGGCGGCAGCCTGCGGGGCGACCGCGACCGGGGGAGCGGATTGCGCCTTCGGCCTCCCCGCATCCGCGACAGGAGCAAGAGCCGTCACGGGGGCCGGAACGGTGCCCGTGCGGGTGATAGCAGCCCACGACGCGGTGCCGAACAACGCAGCCGCCACAGCGATCGCGACACCACCAAGAACCAGCTCTTGCTTCCTCATACCACAAAAGGTACTCCCGATCATCCTGAATGAATAAGAACACCCGGATTGGAAGGTCCCCATGTTGATCATTGATCACCCCCGCCACCAGGGGGCGCTGATAACAGTCATGGAAATACGACCATGACCCTGCTTGAGGGTGTTGATATCTCCTATATGCAGGGTGACTACACCCCTGCGGGTGAGGATTTCGTGATCATCAACGCTTCCCGCGCCAACATCGGACTCACCGTGGGGTCCTGCTACCGGGCACAGGTCGCAGGCGCCCGTGAAGCTGGGAAGCATGTTGGGCATTACTTCTTCAACGGGAACCTCGACCCAGTGGTGTGTGCGGACTTCTTTATTGCGAACCTGGCCTATGAGGTGGGGGATTCGCTGTGGCTGGATGTCGAGGCGGAACCGTCAACGAACACGGCAGCCTGGGATCCGGCGCAGGCGCTCGCCTTCCTGAACCAGGTGAAGACCCGTCTCGGGGTGGTCCCGGGCGTGTATCTGAACAAGTCGCTCATGGACGGCATGGACTGGTCCGCCGTCGTCGCCGTCGGCGCGCCCTTGTGGATCGCGTCCTACAACCCGCCCCCACCACCCATCCGGTGGTGGCCCACCTGGACGGTATGGCAGTACACCTCTACCCCCATCGACCGTAACAAAGCCCAAACGTCGCTGATCACGGCTTTCACAACCCCAACCCTTTTGGAGGATGACATGAGGATCCAGATGATCAAGACGGGTGATGCCTCCGGCGCGATCGGCACGTTGAACCCGGACGGGACCCTCGACTGGCTGACCGCGGACGAGTTCCAGGCCCTGACCCGCACGGGCCTGGTCGAGCCCGTCCATGCGGAAGGCGACGGGACGGTGTGGGGCATCCTCGCATCCCGCACCGCACGCCTCCGCGCACAACAGGGCGGCGACCCCGTGGCCCTCGCGAAGTCCGTGTCCGCCCTTCTCGTCCCCGCCGTACTGGCCGGCATCCAGGCCAACAGTGGCCTCTCCCTCACCCCTGAACAAGTCCAGGCCGCGTGCGAGACCGCGATCAAAGACGTGTTCGCCCACGCATCCCAGGGATGACCGCGCGATGAGCGATGCCGTCCTTCTCGGGGCGATCGGGTCGATGCAGGCGGTCGCGGTCGCGCTCATCTACGTGATGGGCCGCCGACAGGCCAGAAGCACCGACGCGATCCGTTACGAGGTCACTAACGACCATGACCAGCCCCTCCGCGACGACATGGACGAGAAACACGGCGCGGTCATCCGTGGCATCAACACCGTCGCCGTCACCGTGCGCACGATCATGCGCGACATCGGCGGCATCCGCCACGACATCCGCCAACTCCGATCCGACCTCTCCCACACCGACCAACACATCGACAACCTCGAACACCCCCGCCTTCCCGAAGGAGAATCATGAGCAAGCACCTCACCGCCGAGATCCCGGACATTATTCACACCGGCCAACGGGTCCTCCGCACGATCATCCAGGCAGGGATCCCCGCCTTCCTGACCTTCGCGGTGATCCTCCCGCAGGTCATCGACGCCCTCGGCCTCCCCGTCACCTCGAAGGTCTACCTGTGGCTGGTCGGCCTCGCCGCCGCCATCACCGGGATTGCCGCCGCTCTCACCCGCATCATGGCCATCCCCACCATCAACCGGTGGCTGACAACCATCGGCCTCGGCACCATGAAAAAACCAACACCCAAACCCCCGCCACCACACCCGCCAACCCGACACAGAACCCCGCCACCATCCCACCCACAACCACCTGACAGTCAACAAACACCACCACGCCCCGGCTCACCCCTCACGGGTGAGCCGGGGCGTGGTGGTGTTGCCGGGTCTGAACTGTGACGGAACGGCGCGTAATATTAACGCGCGATCGCTACAGTAGATTCTGCGTGTGGCTGCCCTAAAACACTTAAGATCCCAACCGCCGCGGGGCCTTAGGATCGCAACGTTCCGGAAACCCACCTCTTACAAACGTGAAAGGTCCAGTTTAAGGGCTTCTAGATCGAAGCCTTCAGGATTCTTGCCTTTTTTGTCAAGAAACTCTTTTGACAGGTAGGTAAATGATTCATCATTATATTTTTCAAGAAAATCCCAAGACATTTTTTGAATTTTCCCCCAAGTGATCACGTAGAGATATTTGGTGTCATAGCCGACGGCGGCAACATAGTGCCCGCCCACTATTTCCGGCTGAGATCCTTGGACAACTTCCCATGGCTCGTTATTTTGGAACTGAACCATCGCCGAACGTGGGACATCAAAGCCAATCCCAACAGCGGAAAAAAGCCAAATAGACTGCATATGCTCTGTTTTATTTGAAGGCGATATGGAGGTATAAGCAGCAATTCTATGGCGCTTCCCTGTGGCATCTTCCAAACCCTTCTTTCTCCGCCAAGAGGCAGCATCGGCCACAGTGGTTCCCTGGTCCGTGCTCGGGTCCTTCGGGTCATAGCCGGTTATATCTGAGTACATACTGATCACCTGTTTATCAGTAATCTCCACTTTTCTTCCGGATTCACGATTCCACAGCAGTGTCTCATGGCCGGCACCAGCGCAAACACAGTCCCCTATCCTGTCGTTCGCGAACATATTTGAATCCGACAACTCCTGATGACCCATCCTCGTTGGAGGAGTAGGGATAGAAACGGCATAGTCTCTGAATTTAAAAGCAATTTCCTTCGGGGGGAGCTTTCCAAGCTTAAAATCCACTGTATACACATCCTTAAAATAAATAATTTATGTGATATCCTAGTTTGATTGATGCTCACATCTATCTGAATTCCGACCAGGAGCTCACGGCCGTTAGTATAACGATCTGCCCCACGAATGGATAACAAAATCCACTCTGACTTACCTGTGAGGGTGTGCTGAATGGATTGGTGGCAGGCTCGTTCTGGGCTGTGTGTGTAAGCGGTTGGGTTAGTTTGGTTTCGAACTCGACGGGTGTTAAGCTGCTGAGAGTGTCTTGAGCTTGTTGGTGGTGGTACTTTCAGACTCGAATCAACCAGTTCCAGGCCAGGGGCGCACGCCCGGCTACAACCATCGGTATCTCTCAACGATACTGCCCAACTTCAGATGGGAGGACTCGCGGGCACACCGGGCGCTCCAAGCAGTCGACATGCTCACCTACGTCTACCTCCGCAAGAGGTTCGTCCAGAACGCCCATCAGCGACCAACGCGGGAAGTGGCGAAGCTCAGCGACCTCTATCTCCGAGACCTTGGTGCCACAAAAGCCACCCGCCGCTCACCAGGTGCGCTCGTCTCGGACTTCCTCAGCTTCCATCGATGTGGGACGTGGGAGGCATATGAAAACCTCCACAAAACCGCGTCAACCTGCGACTATGCGCTGGCGGCATTGAAAGACTCCGGCGCGACGATCGCCACGACTGTGCTGACAACCTGGCTGCGCGCGGCAGAGAGCTCGCCGAACCGTTCGAGCGCGGCCGTAGCTACGACTACGATGCCAACCGTCTGCGTGATGCGATTCCAGGACTACGGTCCCGAGCTGCTTCTCCGGACTCGACGATGCTCCGAGACATCGCCAACATGCTCGCGGATGTCGGGGTGGTGTTCATGGTCGTAGAGCCACCCAAGCGGTTCCTTCTCCTCGGAATGACTCGCTGGATCGATAAAAGAGTACCGGTCATTCAACAGACAGGGCGTTGGGGTCGCGATGGCTTCGTAATCTGGACGCTCTTCCACGAACTGGGCCATGTCCTTGGCGATCCACGTGGCGAGATGCATTTGGAGTACAGCACCGAGAAGAAACGTAACAGCGCAGCCGAGCAGAAGGCCAACGCCTTCGCTATGGAAGTGCTCTTCGGCAAGGACGGACTCGCGCACTTCCGAGGACTCACACGAGACCGCGAGATCGCTTCGACAGCGCGAGACCTCGGGATTGCTCCTGGTGTCGCGGTTCACCAGATGCACCGCAAACGCATGCTCGAATACAAGTACGGAAACCGACTCTTTGAAGACCTCTCCGGAACATTTACCGGATAGCGCTGGATGCCCAACCGCCCCGGCCCACCCCTCACACGGGTGGGGCGGGGCTGTTTCGGCGTTTCGGCCTGGGCCAGAGCCCCCTAGAGTGGAGGAATGACCCAAGCTGAGCGCGACGCGACGTATCGCGAGATCATCCTTGCGTCGCTTCGCACCAGCGCCAGCTACCTCCCCAAGATGGGCGGAGGGGACCCGGTTGACCTCGACGGGTTCACCGCGCTCTACGGCGCCGACCCGCTCTATCACTGGCTCGGACTGGATAGCCCACTCATGTTCGCCGCACACAAAGCGGCGGGCGGCATGACGAGCCTGTACCGCCAGCTCGGCATCGGCTCCGAGCGCCTCGTGCGGGCCGTGCTCAGAGACGAACTCGACCTCACAGACGAGCAGGTCCGCTGGAGCTACGAGTACCCCTCCGGCGGTCAAGTTCGACTGCTCACGCTCGACGGTCGCGTCGAGCTTGATGTAGTCAAGGACCGCACCCAGCGGGACCGTCTCGCGGCGTGGATCGAGACCCAGAAGCGCGCGGCGAAGATCAAGGTTCCACTCCGAGGCGTCGTACTCGAAGTGCGGCAGGGCTATAAATCCGCCGACTCGAAGCGACAGAACGCCGACCTCCTCTCATCGACGCAAGCGATCAGCCACGGATATCTTCCGGTGCTCACGATCATGAGCACACAGATGAACTCGACAGTTCGGTTGCGCTACACCACCGGGCGATGGGCGGTGTTAACGGGCACGACGATCAACGACCCACTTACATCAACGTTCGCGTTCATGAAGGACACGGTGGGTTACGACCTGGCGGGCTTCTTCGAGAGGAACGCCGACGATCTCCGTGCAGGAGTGAACGACATCCTGACCCAACTCCTGGAGCCGAAGTGACCGACATCCTCGCTCGCAATGAGCACATGACGTTCAAGGCCAACGCCGGAGTTGGCCGTCATGGGTGGCTCCGACTCACCCCGTCCTATGGCATCCGGCTAGTTCGCGAACGACTGGAGGCGCTGGAGCCTGGGTCGGTGGTCACAGACCCGTTCAGTGGCACGGGGACAACGCCGCTCGCAGTGGCGGAACTCGGGCACCTCGGGCAGTCGGTGGATGTCAATCCGTTCCTCATCTGGCTCGGTGGCGTGAAGATCCGCCACTATGCCGCAGAGACACCGCGTCAGTTCTCCGAGTTGGCGGTGGTCGTGGTGGAAGCGTCCCGGTCCTACCCGGTGCGCGACCGACTCTGGCAACCGCGCATCTTCAAGATCGAGCGCTGGTGGAGCCGGGGAGCCCTACACGCTCTGCGAACCCTACGCGCCAGCATCGATGAGTACGACGGCGAGGTCCGCGATCTGCTCGATATCGCGTTCTGCCGGACCCTGATCGACGTGTCGGGGGCCGCTTTCAACCACCAGTCGATGTCATTCAAGGACGCGGCTCCACGTACACGCTTCGACATAGCCGACGCGGAACAGACACGCGAAGTGTTCCTCACAGAGGCACGCTATCTCGCGGTGTCAGCGTCCATCGACCTCCCAGGCTCCGCTGTGATCCGCCGCGGTGACTCAAGAACCGGCGTGACCACGCTCGAACCGGCGGACCTCGTGCTGACCTCGCCACCCTACTGCAACCGCATGTCGTACATCCGGGAGCTCCGCCCCTACATGTACTGGATGCGGTTCCTGGACGAGGCCAGCGACGCAGGGGCGCTCGACTGGAAGGCCATCGGTGGCACGTGGGGCACGGCAACATCAAAGCTGGCGACCTGGGCGGCGGACTACCCCACGCCGGTCGATGACGAACTGCTAAAGGTGGCCTCGGCCATCGAACAAGACGGGGGCAAGAGCGGGAGACTGCTCGCCGCCTATGTACACAAGTACCACTACGACATGTGGCTTCACTTCCAAGCGATCGCTCCGCACGTCAAGAGCGGCGGGTCGGTATCGTACATCGTCGGCAACTCGACGTTCTCGGGACACGAGGTGCCGGTGCAACGCTGGTACGCGGAGATGCTTCGCGCTCTCGGGTTCACTGACGTGCATGTCGAAACGATCCGCAAGCGCAACTCGAACAAGGCGCTTTTCGAGTACGACGTCACCGCCCGGAAGCCATGACTCTGATCAAGATCAGATCGACCGCAACCTTCAGGCGGTAGACATGGCCACGTTCCTGTTCCGACGCTGGGACTCCCACCACGAGTTGAACACGTTCCAGCAGGAGTCTACACAGCGCCTATGGAACACAATGCGCCGCAGCACCAAGCACTACCTCACCTGGCGACCCTAGATAGCACTAGAGCCCCGCGAAGCGAGGCCCTAGGAAGTACAACGTGACGAACCCCGCCCCGTCATAGAGCAAATATAACAGATACGCTCGGCAAAGACGACACACGGGGATCATCGTGGATCCACAGCCGGCACCCACCTGTCACAGTCCTCCCACGCAGCCCACACCCCCGCCCACACTCTGCCCACACTCGAAAAAGGCCGCCACCTCGGGGAGAGCTTTACTGAGCTATGTGGGTAGTAATGTGGGGACCATACCCATTAATTCCTTGCCAATAAAGGGAACTGAACCGCTCACCTTCTCTGCTGAGCGGAGAGGCGCTCGGTCCGGAGGTCGTGGTCGAGTTCGCGGCAGAGCGTCTCGTAGTGCTCAAGCATCGATGGGTAATAGTCGTCCCAGTCCGGTGGCGTCTTGCCATCGTGTGCGGCGACGAGACGGTCGAGGCGGAAGTCCCGGCCGACGCCCACGTTCGCTTCGTCTCCGGAGAGCGACTGTAGCCGCTGGCCTCGGTGAGGTGTGCGTACATCACGAGCGTACTCGGGGACCTGCCGACATCGACATGGAGGCGGTGTGGCGCGTCGCACAGAAGAATGGCGACGTTCTCCCACTCGGCGTCGTCGCCCTCCTGGTTCATCCGGAACCGGACCGCCCCCGTCGAGGGTGTGCCGGTGTACTCTCCGATCCACTGGGCGAGGCGTGAGGATCGGGAGAAGTAGGACCAGACCTCTTCGATCGGGGCTCGGAAGATCCGGTCGAGGACCACATACACTCCGTCGTCCTTGCGGAGGAGCCGTCCTGTCGGCTGCCGCATCATGGTGACCTCCCGGGAGTCCGAATTGCTGGTGTTCCCCACCTTAGCCACGTCTTCGCGCAGCGCAGAGGGAGGTTTCTGGGCATCGGGTTCGAGTGCTCTCAGCCCTCCAGCACGGCCATCGCCGCGTTGTGCCCCCCGAGTCCGCTGACCGCGCCCCCACGGCGAGCGCCCGAGCCGCAGAGCAGGATGCGGGGGTGCTCGGTGGCGACGCCCCAGCGCTCGGCCGGTGTGTCCAGCGGGTCGCCGTCTTCAGCGAATGGCCAGGTGAGTGGGCCGTGGAAGATGTTGCCGCCGGGCAGGTTGAGGTCGCGTTCGAGGTCGCGTGTGGTCTTCGTCTCGATGCAGGGATCGCCGTTCGCATCGGTGAGGAGGAGGTCTTCGATCGGCTCGGCGAGGACGGAGTTCAGTGAGGCGAGCGCGGCAGTCTGGAGGCGTTGCCGGGTCGCTTCGTTGTTCTCGTCGGTGAGCCAGCGGTCAGGGGTGTGCAGGCCGAAGACGGCGATCGTCTGCGCGCCCGATGCCGCCAGATCCGGGTCTAGGACACTGGGGTCGGTGAGGGTGTGGCAGGAGATCTGGCACGGGAGGAGGTCGGGCATGACGCCGCGGAGCATCCCGGAGTGGGCCTGTTCCAGCTGCGTGTAGCTCTCGTTGATGTGGATGGTCCCGCCGAAGGCCGCTTTCGGGTCGATCGACTGGTCGCGCAGGTGCGGGAGGCGTTTGAGGAGGAGGTTGACGGCGACCTGCGCGCCCTCGGCCTGCGGTCGCGGGGTGGTGGGTTCTTCGCCGAGCAGGCGGTCCAGGACAGCGGGGGCGGCATTGACGAGGATGTGCGTGCCGTCGACGCGGCGTTCGTGGCCGTTGCGGGTGTACCTGACGCTGCCACCGGGAGCGATGCCGGTTACCTCCGCTCCGGTGACGATGCGCGCGCCGGCTTCGCGGGCGACGCGCAGGAGCTCGTCGGTGACAGCGCCCATGCCGCCGACCGGAACATCCCAGTGGCCGGTCCCCTGGCCGATGACGTGGTACAGGAAGCAGCGGTTCTGGGCGAGTTCGGGATCGTCGGTGCTCGCGAAGGTGCCGATCAGGCCGGCGGTCGCCACAACGCCGCGAACGAGGTCGTTGCGCAGGCGGGTCTCGATGAAACCGCCGATCGGGCGCTCGATCAGCGCCTCCCACAGTTCGTCGTCCGCGACGAGGGCCCGGGCTTCCGACCGGGTGAGGAGAGGTTCGGTGACAGTTGGCCAGAGCGCGCGGGCCGCTTTCCCGGTCGCTGCGGAGAACGCGGTGAGGGCGGCGGCGTCGCCCGCGGCGCCGATGAGCGAGAAGGAGGACGCCGTCGCCGCATCGTCGTCGCCGTCGATCAGCAGTCCTGCGCTGTCCGGGTCGCCCGGGACGGGAACGTACGAGGAGTGGCGGCGGCGGGCGAGGCGGATGTCGAGGCCCAGGTCGTCGACGATGCGCTGGGGAAGCAGGCTGACGAGGGAGGAGTACCGGGAGAGGCGCGCCTCGACACCGGGGAAAGCTTGTGTACTTACGGCAGCGCCGCCCACATCGTCCAGGCGTTCCAGCACGATGACGCTCTTGCCGGCGCTCGCCAGGTAGGCGGCGGCGGTGAGTCCGTTGTGACCGCCGCCGACGATCACCACATCGTGACTTGCGGTGCCTCGATGGGCTTCGGGGTCGCTCATGGAGACGAGCCTAGGGGACGGGACCCGGGCGGCGAGGCCGGCCGGCGGTCACGGGATCGCCGCGGCGAGAGCCCGGCGGCACGCCACCACACCCGGGCTGGCGGCGACGGAGCGGCGGGCGGAGGTGAAGATCGTGCGGCGTGGAGAACCCGGCAGGGGGAGGAGGCAAATGCTCGGCTCGTCGCCGGACCAGACGAGGCCGGGCAGCAGTTCGACCGCGTTCCCCGAAGCGATGAGCCGGATGTGCGCGACCAGGTCGGCGGTCTCGAACCGGACATCGGGTTCGAAGCCGGCTGTGCGGCAGAGCTGGACGGCCCAGGTGCGGGCGGCGGTCCCCTCGGGTTCGAGGACCCACGGCAGGCCGGCGGCGGCGGTGAGGGAGGTGGTTCGGATGCGGGCATCCCGTCGTTTGGCGGTGGCGAGGTGGATGCTGTCGGTCGCGAGCTCGGCGCGGTCCAGGTCGCTGCGCATCCCCCGGGCGCTGCCGGGGTACTGCTCGGCGATGGCGAGGTCGACGTCGCGCGCGGACACCTCGAACAGCCCCTGGTCCGGTTCGCGCTCGGCGATTTCGACGCGGAGTTCGGGGAAGTCGCGTGCGAGGGAGTCGAGGGCGGTGGGCAGGATGGCGTGCGCGGCGGACTGGAAGACGGCGATCCGCACGACGCCGCTGACGGTTGTGCCGGAGGTCGCGACCGCCGACTCGGCGGCGTCGAGAGCGTCCAGAATGCCGGTCGTGCGCTCGGCGAGGAGTTCGCCCTGCGGGGTGAACCGAAGCCGGCGCCCGGATTTGACGAGGAGGACCGTGCCGACCTCCCGTTCCAGGGCGGCGAGTTGCTGGGAGACGGAGGACGGGCTGTACGACAGGGCTTTGGCCACGCCGGAGACGGTGCCGCGGATTCTCAGCTCGTGGAGGAGGCGGAGCTTACGAGTGTCGAGCATCGCGCATCCATTCGGTTCAGCTTCACACTATGGTTCGGAAACATTCGCTTTTTCCGATCATAGCCAGACCCGAGAATGTACTCCACAGGTTCCGCGCGGCTGCGAATTGTCCACAGATTCGGACGGTCGGCATCCCGCCCAGGCAGTGAGGAATACAGTCGTGGACATGGTTGAGAGCAGGGACGTGGCCGCGAGCCGATTGGCCGATGAGGCGGTCGAGCTCGTGCGCTCGTGGCTCGCGCAGAGCGCGGGGCGCGGTGGGGAGACGGTCCACGAGGACCCGGCGGCCGAGCGTCTGGCGGGTGTGCTGCGCGATCCGGACGGCCTGGAATTCGCGGTCGGGTTCGTAGACGGGGTGGCCCGGCCTCAGGACCTCTTCGTCGCGGGGTACAACCTGCAGCGCGTCGCGAAGAAGATTCCGGCGTTCCTGCCCTGGTACATGCGGTTCGCGATCTGGCTGGGCGGTGTCTTCGGCCCGGTGCTGCCGTGGGTGGTCATTCCGATCGCGCGCCGCGTGCTTCGGCGGATGGTCGGCCATCTCGTCGTGGACGCGACGCCCGAGAAGCTCGGGCCCGCCATCGCGCACCTGCGCGCACCCCACGACCCGGCCGGCCATGGCGCGCGCCTGAACCTCAACCTGCTCGGCGAGGCGGTTCTCGGGGAGAGGGAGGCGGCGCGGCGGCTGAAAGGCACTCGTGCGCTGCTGGCCCGGGACGACGTCGACTATGTCTCGATCAAGGTGTCGTCGATCGCCTCCCAGCTGTCGATGTGGTCATTCGATGAGACGGTCGCACGTGTCGTCGAGCGGCTGACGCCGCTCTACCAGCTGGCCGCGTCGTCGCCGACGCCGACGTTCATCAACCTCGATATGGAGGAATATCGCGATCTCGACCTCACGATGGCGGTGTTCACTGGCGTCCTGAGCAAGCCGGAGTTCCTCCGTTTGGAGGCGGGGATCGTGCTCCAGACTTACCTCCCGGACGCGCTCGACGCGCTTCAGCGGCTCACAGAATGGGCGACCGAACGACGGATCGCGGGCGGCGCTCCGATCAAGGTGCGGGTCGTGAAGGGCGCGAACCTGGCGATGGAGCGGGTGGATGCCGCGATCCACGGCTGGCCGCTGGCCACCTACAGCAGCAAGCAGGCGACCGACGCGAACTACAAGCGTGTGCTGGACTGGGCGCTGAGGCCGGAGCACACCGATGCTGTGAAGATCGGCGTCGCGGGACACAACCTGTTCGACGTCGCCTTCGCGTGGCTCCTCGCCTCTCGGCGCGGGGTCGCCGAGCGGATCGACGTCGAGATGCTGCTCGGGATGGCGACGGCTCAGGCGGAGGCCGTGAAGCGGACGGTCGGAGAGCTGCTGCTGTACACGCCGGTGGTCAATCCGGCCGAGTTCGATGTCGCGATCTCGTACCTCATCCGCCGGCTGGAGGAGAACGCGAGCCCGGAGAACTTCATGTCGGCGGTGTTCGAGCTCGGGTCGGACCCCGAGCTGTTCGAGCGTGAGCGGCAGCGCTTCCTCGCCTCGGTGGCGGAGTTCGAGGCGGATGCCTTGTCGCATGAAGCAGCACCGCTTCCGAACCGCACACAGGATCGCACCCGGGAGTGGGAGGAATCGACGGCGGACGCCTTCACACGGCCACCGGCGGACGACCCGGTGGCGGGAGCTGCGGACGAGGGCCTGACGAGCGTGGTGCTCGGCCTCACCCGCGGGTCGAGCGGCGGCCTGGAGGCTGACGGCGCCGTCGGGGAGCGGACGAGCCGAGATGAGGGGCGCTCGGGGTTCGAGAACGCCGCTGACACCGATCCCTCGCTCGCAGCCAACCGGGCGTGGGGCCGCCGCATCCTGAGCCGGTCGGGGGCGAGTGAGCTCGGGGCCGCGGCGATTGCGAGTGCGGCTGTCAGCGAACCGGCGACGCTGGACGGCCTTCTCGAAAGCGTGCGCGCGGCAGGGGCCGCGTGGGGGGCGCGCAGCGGCAAGGAGCGCGCCGGCCTCCTCGATCGGGCCGGGCACGCGCTGGAAGCCAATCGGGACCGCCTGATCGAAGTGATGGCGGCCGAGACCGGCAAGACCATCGCGGAGGCCGATCCCGAGGTGAGCGAGGCGGTGGACTTCGCCCACTACTACGCGACCCTCGCGCGTGAGCTCGACAGCATCCAGGGGGCGCGGTTCGTTCCGTCGCAGCTCACGGTGGTCGTTCCGCCCTGGAACTTCCCGGTCGCCATCCCGGCGGGCGGAGTCCTCGCGGCGCTCGCCGCAGGCAGCGGGGTGATCGTCAAACCAGCGCCGCAGGCGAAGCGCAGTGGCGCGGTGATGGTCGAGGCGCTGTGGGAGGCGGGCATCCCCCGGGAACTGCTGGTCCTTGTGGACATCGGGGAAGATGAGCTCGGGCAGCAGCTCGTGGCCGACGCCCGGGTCGATCGGGTCATCCTCACCGGATCGTACGAGACGGCCAAGCTGTTCCGTTCCTGGCGTCCGGACCTCCCGCTGCTGGCTGAGACGAGCGGGAAGAACGCGATCATCGTCACGCCGAGCGCGGACTACGACCTCGCCGTGTCGGACATCGTGAAGAGCGCCTTCGGGCACGCCGGGCAGAAGTGCTCGGCCGCGAGCCTCGTCATCCTGGTGGGCTCGGTCGCGAAGTCCGAGCGGTTCCGGAACCAGCTCGTGGATGCGGCCACCAGCCTGCGGGTCGGCTATCCGCAAGACCCAATGAGTCAGATGGGTCCGCTGATCGAACCCGCGAGCGGCAAACTCCTGCACGCGCTCACCACGCTCGGTGCGGACGAGGACTGGCTCGTTCAGCCGAAACAGCTGGACGGCAGCGGCAGGCTGTGGTCGCCCGGCATCCGGACCGGCGTCCAGCCGGGGTCGTACTTCCACCTCACCGAGTTCTTCGGGCCGGTGCTCGGGATCATGACGGCCAGGACTCTCGAGGAGGCGGTGCGCTATCAGAACGCGATCGAGTACGGGCTCACGGCCGGTCTGCACTCGCTCGACTCCGAGGAACTCGCGCAGTGGCTCGACACCGTCGAGGCGGGCAACCTGTACGTCAACCGCGGGATCACCGGGGCGATCGTCCGGCGACAGCCGTTCGGCGGGTGGAAGCGTTCCGCGGTCGGTGCGGGGGCGAAAGCGGGAGGGCCGAACTACCTGATCGGGCTCGGAAGCTGTGAACCGGACCTCGGCCAGTCGAGTTCCAGCCTGCACCTGCGCGGCCTGGAACAGCGGGTGACCGACCTGATCGAATCAGGCCAGTCGTCGATGGGCTATCCCGCGTTCGACCTCGTGCGCCGGTCCGCCCTGAGCGATGCGATCGCGATGGCGACGGAGTATCACCAGGTGAGAGATGTCTCCGGGCTCGGAGCCGAGAGAAATCTCTTCCGCTACCTCCCGGTCCCGGTGACGATTCGGCTGTCGGAGGGCGCGTCCCTGCCGGAACTGCTTCGCGTGATGGCGTCCGCGACGGTGGCGCGCTCACGGTTCTCGGTCAGCACGAGCGTGAAACTGCCGAGGGGGACCGCCCACCTGCTCCGTGAACGCGAGGTGGAGGTCGTTGTCGAGTCCGACGCCCACTGGCTCTCACGGGTGCGTGCGCAGCGCATTCCGGACCATCGCATCCGGTTGATCGGCGGCGACCCGGCGGAACTGGCTGCGGCGCTCGGCGGCATCCCGGATGTCGCGGTCTATTCCGGCTTGGTCACACCCTCGGGGCGAGTCGAGGTGCTGCCGTTCCTGCACGAGCAGGCCATCTCGATAACCAACCACCGGTTCGGGAATCCGACGCGGTCGACAGAGGAGGCGATCTGACCGGCGGGGACCCTATTCCGTCACCAGCGGCAGCCGCACGACGACCACCAGGCCCCCGTCATCCGCGTTCGTGAGGCGCACCGAGCCTTCGGCCGCGCCGGCGAGGGCGGAGACGATGGCGAGCCCGAGTCCACCGCCCGTCCCGGACTGGGAGGTGCGGGCGTCGTCGGCGCGGGTGAAGCGGTCGAGGGCGACCGGAATGAACTCCTCGGGCATGCCGGGGCCCGTGTCGCGGACGGTGAGGAGGGCGAAATCCTCGGCCACGGTGAGGTCGGCGGTGACGATGGCCTCACCGTGGCGGCGGTCGGCAGGCATGGCGCGGATGGCGGTGATGGCGTTGCCGAGCAGATTGTCGAGGATGCGGCCGAAGTCCGTGGGGGAGAGGGCGATGCGGGCCGAAGGGCCGGGTCGGCGCTGGGGGTCGTAGGAGAAGTCCACGGAGATGTCGCCGGAGTCCTCGTCGCTGCTGACGAGGAGGCGTGCGCGGTCGATCGCATCGGTCAGCTCGTCCACGAGGGTGCGCCAGCCGATGCGGCCGTCTGCCGGGCCCGCTTCGATGCGAGAAAGCTCCAGCAGGTTGTTGGCGAGCTGGCCGAGACGGATCGTGGTGGCGTGGGAGGAGCGGATGTCTGCCAACAGAGCGTCCGGGTCGCCGGCATTCAGCTCCGCGAGTTCCAGACGTCCGCGGAGGACGGCCAGGGGGGTTCGGAGTTCGTGGCTGGCATCGGAGACCATCTGGCGCTCGCGTTCGGCAGAGGCGCGCAGCCGGCGGATGAGATCGTTTAGCGTCGTGGCGAGCTCAGAGAGCTCGTCGCGTGCGGGGCCGACGCTGAGGAGGCCGGCCGACTCGTCCCGGCCCGCGCGTTCGGAGCCGGCGATGCGCTCGGCCTGTTCGCGCATCCTGCTCACCGGCCGGAGCGCAGTGCGGGTGAGCAGACAGGAGGCGGCCCCGAAGCTGAGGACCACGATGCCCGCGCCGACGAGCAGCGCCAGGGTGAGGCGGTCCAGGATGAGGGCTGTCGTCTCGTCGTTGCGCGCGGCGATGATGTGCATCGCCCCGGCCGTTGTCTGGACGCTCCGGACGAGGACGAGGTATTGGTCGTCTCTGATCTGCACCGTGGTCGGGTCGTCTCCGAGACCCAGCAACTGCGGGACGCGGGCCGCCATTGCGGAGGGGAGCGTCGTCTCGAGCAACTGGCCGTCGGCGCCGACCACCGCGAGCTCCTGGCCGCCGCCGGGCAGGTCGAACGGTCCGTCGGGATTCTTCTGCACGGACGCCTCGGGCCCGCTGATGTCGTTGGTGAGAAGGGTGACGGTCGCGTTGTGCAGGATGGAGGAGACGCCCACCCGGATCACGAGGACCGCCGCCAGGCCGAACAGGGCGGAGACGATGAGGCTGCCGATCGTGATCCGGGAGGTGATCGACAGCCTCCGCAGCCAGGTCATGGTGCCGCGGCCTCCGCGGCCCCGCCAGACGGTTTCGGTTCCAGCGCGTTCTTCGCGTCCAGGCGATAGCCGCGTCCCCGCTCTGTGACGATCGACAGGCCCGCGCCTGCGACATCCAGCTTCTTCCGCAGGTATGAGACGTACTGGTCGATGACGTTGGTGCCGATGTTCTCGGTGGTGCCCCACACCGACTCCAGGATGTCCGCGCGGGAGAGTGTCTTGTCCGGGTTGGTCGCGAAGAGGCGCAGCAAGGTGAACTCGCGGCGGCTGAGCGGCATCTCGTGGCCGGAGACGAGCGTCTGGTGCTCGTGGGAGTCGATCGTGAGACGGCCGACGATGATCTGGGGCCTCATCCCGGTGGGCTCCCGGCGCAGCAGCGCGCGGACTCGGGCAGCGAGTTCGGCGAACGCGAAGGGTTTGGTGAGGTAGTCGTCCGCTCCCGAGTCCAGGCCGTGAACACGGTCTTCGATCGCGTCTCGGGCGGTGAGCAGAAGGATGGGCATGGCTGTGCCGGAATCGCGGATGTGCCGGCACAGCTCGAACCCGCTCATACCGGGGAGCATTACGTCGATGGCGGCGGCCGAGTAGGTGTCGTCGCGCAGCGCGATGAGCGCGTCCACGCCGTTGGTCATCAGCGTGACATCGTAGCCTTCGGCGGCGAGACCGCGCTGAACGAGGCCCCTCATGTCCGGATCGTCTTCCACAACCAGCAGCTTCATGCGCCCATCGTGCCACTGTTCGCCGTGCCGGCGCTCGGTTCTCGCGTTCCGGTGCTGGGTGTCGGCTGAACGTTCTCGCAGAACGAGTGTCAGGCTTCCTCGACGACCGACTTCAGGGAGCCGAGTGTCATCGCCCAGTTGTCGTTTATCCTCGGCCTCGGCGTCGTCGGCGCAGCCGTCTTGGGCGATGGTCAGGAGCGTCCCGTCGCCGTCGTCGGCGAGGAGGTAGGACATGGTCGGGTAGCTCTCGGGTGCGTCCGGCTTGCCGTTGAGCGGGCTGTAGTAGCTCGTGACCAGGCGGTGGCCGTGTACGGACTCCAGGATGGTGCCCCTGTCCTCATAGGGTTTGCCGTCCCACTCCCCGCGGTAGACGGTCGGGCTGCCGACGGCCCAGTTCGTCTCCACTCGCGTCCCGAACATGTACGCGGCGATCGTGTCGGGGCCGGTCAGGCCGTCCGCAGCTCTTCGCGGAGAACGCCACGGTCGCGCGCGGCTTCAGTGATTCACGTCGGGTGCCCGGTGTGGGAGTATTGCGGCATGGGTAATACCAGTAATATCAGCAATAGTGACAGTTCTCTGGCGAAGACCCGGGAGCCCCTCGGCCACGGGTTCTTCGGGCAGCCTCGGGCGCTTGCCAACGTCTTCGGGGTGGAACTGTGGGAGCGGTTCTCGTTCTACGGGATGCAGGGCATCCTGCTCATCTACCTCTACTACTCGGTCGAGCTCGGCGGGCTCGGAGTCGACCAGCGGACGGCGGCGGGCGTGGTGGGGTCCTACGGTGGGGTCGTCTACCTCTCGACCATCCTGGGGGCGTGGCTCGCGGACCGGGTGTTCGGTTCGGAGCGGGTGCTGTTCTGGAGCGCCGTCGTCATCATGGCCGGGCACCTCGCGCTCGCGGTGCTGCCGGGCGTCGCAGGCGTGATCGCCGGTCTGGTGTTCGTCTCGATCGGAAGCGGCGGCCTGAAGGCGAACGCGACGCGGATCGTCGGGTCCCTCTACGACGAGGGCGATTCGCGGCGCGACGCGGGCTTCTCGATCTTCTACCTCGGCATCAACCTGGGCGCTCTGCTCGGGCCGCTGCTGACCGGGCTGTTGCAGTCGAAGCTTGGGTTCCACTGGGGCTTCGGCCTGGCGGCGGTCGGTATGGCGATCGGGCTCGTCCAGTACTCGCTCGGCCGGAAGCGGCTTCCGGACCGGGTGCGCGAAGTGCCGAACCCGCTGCCCGCGAAGCTCTACCCTCTCGTGGCCGGGGTCGGCGTCGCGGGTGCGATCCTCATCCTGGCGCTGGTGCTGACCGGGGTCATCACCGCAGAGAACCTCGCGCTGTGCGTGATCGGCGTTGTGATCGTCGCCGCGATCGCGTACTGCGCCGTGATCCTGGGCTCGAGGGCGCTGAGCGGCGAGGAGCGCAGCCGGATCGTGGCCTTAATCCCGCTCTTCGTCACGAACGCGGCGTTCTGGTCGCTGTACCAGCAGCAGTTCACCGTGGTGACGTTCTACTCGGACGAGCGGCTGGACCGTAACCTCTTCGGCTGGGTCTTCCCGGTCTCCTGGGTGCAGTCGATCAACCCGATCTTCGTCGTCGTCCTGTCCGGGGTGTTCGCGGCGATCTGGACGAAGTGGGGGGCCAAACAGCCGTCGACGCCGATCAAGTTCGCGGCCGGGACGGTGGTCATGGGCCTCGCGTTCTGGCTGTTCATCATCTGGGCCGGCGGTGGGGAGAACAGCACGCCGCTGCTCGCGCTGGTCGGCATCCTGCTTGTGTTCACGGTCGCGGAGCTGCTGATCTCGCCGGTCGGGCTCTCGGCCGCGACGAAGCTCGCGCCGCGTTCGTTCCAGGCGCAGATGGTGGCGCTGTACTTCCTCTCCGTGTCGCTCGGAACCGCCATGGCGGGGCAGCTGGCGGAGCTGTACAAGGAGCTGCCGGAGGGGATCTACTTCGGCATCCTCGGCGGTGCCGCCATCGTGGTCGGAATCGCGCTCGCGGTGCTGAGCCCGTGGGTGCTGCGGATGATGAGCGGGGTCCGCTGACCTGCCGGGCAGCGGCCCTTCCCTATCGGTTTGGGCCCGGTGGGCCAGGGTGGGCCGACCGCAACGAGGCAAGAACTGATCGTCGATTCGGTGCGCACTTTTGCCAGGGCGGCGACAGGACGGGGGCCGGCGGGCGACACCATTCCCCGGTGTCGTTCCGGTGCGGGCGGCCGGGCCGGGATCGCTGCCGCTGAGGAGGCGAGTCGGGCGGCAGAGACGTCCCTGTGGCAGCGGCAAGCGGGCGCAGCCGCACCGGGCGCTCATCACCTACTGAATGCGTTTCTTTTCGAGCGCCCGTAAATGCATGCATGACGGTGGAACAAACTTGCAAAATCGACACCCCTTATGAAGGATAGTTTCATCAGCGGACGCATTCTGCGATCACTATTTCCGTTTCAAGGAGGAGACAGCACCATGAAGAAGCGCTATCTCTCCATCGCCGCACTCACCGTCGCCGTGTTCGGGCTCACCGCCTGCTCCAGCGACAGCGGCGATGGGGCCCGATCGACGCGAAGGGCCAGAAGCTCACCGTGTGGATCATGCAGGGGACCAACCCTGAATCGACCTCTTTCTTCAAGGAGGTCGGCGACGAGTTCAAGAAGGAGACCGGCGCTACGCTCGATGTGCAGTTCGTCCAGTGGGCCGATGCGCACGACCGCTTCGTCACCTCCATCGCCGGTGGCACCACCCCGGACGTTGCCGAGACCGGAACAACCTGGACGGCCGAGTTGGCCGACGTCGGCGCCCTCGCCCCGATCGGCGACTACGTGAAGAAGGCCGACCTCGAGAAGGACCTCGTGAAGGGTCTTGAGGAGGCCGGCACCTATGACGGCGACCTCTACGGCATGCCGTGGTACGCGGGCGTGCGCTCGCTGGTCTATCGCGCGGATGTCTTCCAGGAGCTCGGCATCGAGGTCCCGAAGACCTGGGACGAGATCGTCGCGGCCGCCGAGAAGATCAAGGCCGCGAAGCCCGACATGATGCCGTTCGTCGTGCCGGGCAACGCCGAGTTCGGCGTGTGCCCGTGGGTGTGGGGAGCGGGCGGCCAGGTCGCGACCGAGAAGGACGGCAAGTGGACGTCGCAGCTCGACTCCGCCAAGTCGCGCGAGGGCATCCAGTTCTACACCGACCTCCAGACCAAGTACGGCTTCTCCAGCGCCGGGGCGACCACCTGGAAGGAGACCGACGTCATCGACAACTTCAACAAGGGCAAGGTCGCCATGTCGCTGCAGGGCTCCTGGACGCCTGCGACCGTGGCGAAGAATGCGCCCGACCTGGTGGACAAGATCGGTGCGACGCCCATCCCCGGCAAGAGCAGCGGGATCAGCCCGTCCGTGCTCGGCGGCTCCCACCTCTCGATGTTCGAGACGGCCAAGAACAAGGACCTCGCCTGGAAGTTCATCGAGATGATGACCACGGGCACGTTCGAGAAGAAGTGGACCGAGCAGATCGGCTACTTCGCCGGCCTCAACTCGCTGGTTAAGGACACCATGAAGTTGGACGACCCGATGGTGAAGCCCTTCGCGACCCAGATGGTCGACGGTGGCGCCTCGCTGCCGGTCACGCCGAATTTCGGGAAGGTCCAGGCCAAGCAGACCACCAACACGATGATCCCAGCGATCCTCTCCGGGCAGAAGACGGTCGAGCAGGCCACGTCGGACGCCGCCAAGGAGATGACCGACCTGCTGAACAGCAAGTAGGACGATGACCGTCGACGTTCGTCCCGACACACCGGCCGTGCGCACAGCGCGCGGCCGGTGTGTCGGTCGCCCCCGGTCCGAAGCGGAGCCGCAGCTTCCTGAGCGTGAGCCGGCCGTGGCTCCTGCTCGCTCCCGCCCTCGCCGTGCTGGCGGTGCTGCTCCTGTGGCCGCTCGCCCGTGTGGTTCTGATCTCGTTGCAGGACTACGGCCTTCGCGAGATCGTCAGCGGCAAGACGAACTTCGTCGGCTTCGCCAACTATGCCGAGGTCTTCGGAAACGCCACACTGTGGACGGTCGCACTGCCGAACACCGTCGTTTTGGCGATCCTCTCGGTCGTGGGGACCGTGGCGCTCGGCACCCTCGTCGCCGTGCTCATGGCCAACCTCGGCCCGGTCTGGCGCACCGTCGTGGGCAGCGCCATCATGGTGGCCTGGGCGATGCCCGCTGTGACGGGCATCTATGTCTGGATCTGGATCTTCGACGCCGAAAACGGCATCGTCAACCAGACGCTCAAGAACCTGGGGCTCATGGACGAGTCCTTCAACTGGTTCACCAACCCGATCAGCTTCTACGCGATCGTGCTGCTGAACATCGTCCATCACGGGTTCCCCTTCGTGGCGATCATCGTTCTCGCGGGACTTCTCGGTGTGCCGAAAGAGACGCTGGAGGCAGCGGAGATGGACGGCGCGGGACTTGTCCGCCGATTCTTCTCGATCGTCGTCCCCTCGCTCAAGCAGGTGTTCGCAGTGGTCATCATCCTGTCGACCATCTGGGACTTCAAAGTGTTCGCGCAGGTCTACCTCATGCCGGGGGGCTCGGGCTCGAACCGCCCGGTGCTGAACCTCGGCGTTTGGTCGTACGTGGAGTCGTTCGGCCAGAACCGCTACGGATTCGGCTCCGCCATCGCGGTGCTGCTGACACTGGTGCTGCTGGCGATCACCGTGATCTACGTCCGCACGATGCTGAAGGAGGAGAAGCTGTGACGCGCAAACTTCGCGGGAACATCGCCAAAGCGGTCTTCGTCACGCTGCTGTTGATCTTCACGCTCTTCCCGGTCTACTGGATGCTGTCGAGCGCGTTCGACAAGCAGGCGTCGAGCGGCGGCCAGTCGCTTGTGCCGCAGGAGTTCACCTTCGACAATTTCGCCTATGTGCTCACCAAGGGCGGCTTCGATGTCTTCCTGCGCAACTCGGCCATTGTCGCGGTCTCCGTGGTGCTGCTGTCGGCGGCGTTCGCGCTTCTGGCGTCGGTCGCGGTGGCGCGCTTCAAGTTCCAGTTCCGCACGGCCATCCTGTTCATCGTGCTGACCGTGCAGATGGTGCCGCTGGAGGCGCTGGTGATCCCGCTGTTCGTGCAGGTGCGCGATCTCGGACTGCTGAACCAGCTGCTCGGCCTCATCATCGTCTACATGGCCCTCTCGCTGCCGTTCGGCATCTGGATGCTGCGCGGCTTCGTCGCCGCGGTTCCGGTCGAACTGGAGGAGGCCGCGTACCTCGATGGCGCGAGCTGGTGGCGGATGTTCCGCTCGGTGCTGTTCCCGCTGGTCATGCCGGGTCTGGTCGCAACGAGTGTGTTCTCCTTCATCACCGCGTGGAACGAGTTCGTCTTCGCGATGACGCTGCTCGGCGGGGCGAGCGACAACTACACGGTCGCGATCGGTCTCAAGCAGTTCTTCGGCGAGAACGCGAACGAGTGGGGCTATGTGATGGCGGCCTCCACGATCATCACCCTCCCGGTCATGATCTTCTTCGTCGTGGTGCAGCGCCGGCTCTCCAACGGCCTGGTCGCCGGAGCCGTCAAGGGATGAGCGCCGCCGCCGACCCCACGCTGCGGCGTCTCGTCGCGAGCGTGCTCTGGCCGGGCTTCCTCGGGCGGACGGCCCCGGACTGGCTGTTGCGCGCGCTCGAGGGGGCTTTGGCCGGAGCGGTCTACTTCGGGAACAACATCGACCCGGACGATGCCGCTCAGCTCCCCACGCTGTCGGCGAGGCTATCGGCCGTGGGCGGCGGCGTTCTGCTCGGCATCGACGAGGAGGGCGGCGCTGTCACGCGCCTCGAAGCCGCACACGGCTCGACCCTGCCGGGCCTCGCGCAGCTCGGACGGGTCGACGATGCGGCCGTGACCCGCGCCGCGGGGACTGAGCTCGGCCGCCGGGTGCGCGCCTCCGGAGCCAATGTCGCTCTCGCACCGGTCGCCGACGTCAACTCGAACCCGCGCAATCCGGTGATCGGGACACGTTCGTTCGGCGACCGCGGCGCGTTCGTCGCGCGGCGTCGAGCTGGCCGTCTCGCACGGGCAGACGCTGCACCACTGGGTCGAGGACGGGCATGCCCGCGGGACCCTGCAGATCGGTCAGCCCGCATGGATTGCCGAACGGCTCGGCGTCCCGGTGCTCTCGAACGTCCGCGCCGCCGACATCGCAGCCGGGGGAGAGGGAGCCCCGCTGATGGGCCTCTTCGACCGCGCGTGGCTGGCGGGGGAGGCCGTCCGCGCCGGCCGTCCGGTGGCGACGGTGAACCTCGGCGGCATCGCCAACGTCCAGGTCGTCTCTCCAGACGGCGGCCTGGTCGCCTTCGACAGCGGACCGGCCAACGCGCTGATCTCCGCCGTCGTGGCCCGGGCGACCGGAGATGCGCAGACACAGGACACAGACGGCCTCCTGGCTGCTGCGGGCACGGCCGACGAGGCGATGCTCTCGGAACTGCTCGCGCACCCCTACTTCGCCGCGCCGCCGCCCAAGAGCACCGGGCTGGAGATGTTCGATCTCGCCGTCGTCGATCGTGTACTGGCGATCGCCGGCAGTGAGCCGCCTCTCGCCGACCTGGTCGCGACGCTCACGGCGCTGACCGCGCGGACGGTCGCGGACGCGGTGCGCTTCGCCGTCCCGCAAGCACCGGCGCGGGTGGTCGTCTCGGGTGGAGGCGTGCGGAACCCGGCCCTGCTGCGGGCGCTCGGCGCGGTGCTCGGGCTCCACGGCATCCCGGTCGTGACAAGCGACGAGCTCGGGATCGACGCGGACCACAAGGAATCGCTGCTGTTCGCGCTGGTCGGCTACCTCTCGTGGCACGGCATCCCGGTGGGCCTCCCGGGCACCCCTATCGGTCGCGCGCGCGTGCTCGGGCAGCTGACTCTGACGCCGGGGACCGTGCCCGGCCGGCGGCTCACCGGAATCACCGGTCTGGAACTGGCCGAGCGATCCACTCTGGCGACACCATGAAAAATATGCAAACGAGCAATATGGCGAAAGGACCGGCTGTTGCTGACCCGCAGAACGCCGCCCAGCTTCGCCGCACTCCGGTGTGCGAGACGATTCCCGGCGCGGCCGTCCCTGCGCGCCTGCCGGAAGAGAACGGTACACACCGGTGGGGCGCTCTGCTGGCTGCCGGCGCGGAGGCGGGGCGGGATGTCTGACGTCCTCTCCGCCGTCCGCCAAGCCGTCCCACGCTTGAGCGCGACCGAGGCGCGCATCGCGCAGACGGTCATCGAGCATCCCCAGCGTGTCGTCGATCTGACCATCGCGGAGCTGGCCGCTGTGTGCGACGCCTCGCAGGCCAGCATCGCCCGATTCTGCCAGGCGCTCCGCTACAGCGGCTACCGTGAGTTCCGGCTCGCTGTCGCGGCCGCGACCAGCCGGGAACAGGCGACCCGCGAGCGGTTCGAACTCACCGAGAGCGAAATCGACCCCTCCGACAGTTTGCAGGAGGTGGTCGCGAAGATCGCCTACCAGGAGACCCTCGCCATCGAGCGGACCGCGCGCGAACTCGATGCGGAGGCGCTGGACGCCGTCGTCGCCGCGATCATCGCCGCGTCGCGCGTCGATCTCTACGGCATCGGATCGAGCATCCTGACCGCTCAGGACCTCCAGCAGAAGCTCTCCCGCATCGGCCTCACCGCCTTCTGCTCGGTCGACTCCCACCTCGCGCTCTCCTCCGCCGCGTTGCAGAAGCCGGGCAATGTGGCCATCGCTTTCTCCCACTCGGGCGAGACACGGGAGACGAATCACGCGCTCGCCGTGGCGCGGGCCGCCGGTGCGACCACCGTCGCGATCACGAACGTTCCCGAGTCGAGCATCGCCGCCGTCAGCGATCTGCTGCTCATGACGCAGGCGCGGGAAAACTTCTACCGGTCTGGGGCGATGGCCAGCCGCACCGCGCAGCTGGCGCTGGTGGACTTCCTGTTCGTGCGCGTCGCGCAGCGGCTGTACGACCAGATGACCGATTCGCTCCGGCTGACCTACGAGGCCGTCCGCAGTCAGCGTCCGGAGCGCTCGTGAGCGCCGCCGAGCGGCTGCTGCCGCGACCGCTGAGCCTCGAAGAGCGGCCGGGCGAGTACGTTCTGCGACCGGGGGCGCGCATCCATGCGTCGGCGGGGGCGGCGGGTGTGGCCGGCTGGCTGCGCGGGCAGCTCTTGGCGGCGACGGGCTACGGGCTCGACGGGGACGATCCCGGCATCCGGCTCGACTGGGATGGCTCCCTCGGCGACGAAGAGTACTGTCTGTCCGTCGCTCCCGGCGGTGTGCGGGTCCGCGCGGGAGGGGCGGCCGGTCTCGCTCACGGCGCCCAGACGCTGCTCCAGCTTGTTCCCCGCCGCCGTCTACCGCGCGGCTGCCCTGCCCGGCGTGTACTGGGCGGCGCCGGCGTGCGAGGTCCGGGACGCGGCCGCGTTCCGCTGGCGCGGGGTGATGCTGGATGTTGTGCGGCACTTCCTGCCGAAACGTGAACTCCTTCGCTACGTCGACTTGATCGCCCTGCACCGGTTCAACATCCTGCACCTGCACCTCACCGACGATCAGGGCTGGCGGATGCAGATCGAGCGCTACCGCGGCTCACCGGCGTGGGTGCGTGGTGGACCGAGACGCAGGTCGGCTGGGGTCCGGACCGCCTGCGATGACGGGGCCGACGACGAAGGTGGAGACCATGAATCCGGTCGGGTGGACCTCGAGCACGGTGCTGGACCCGGCGTGGGGTTCGGAGTTGTCGGTCACGGACGAGAACGGGAAAGTCACCAGCGCTACCTATGATGCGCTGGTGCGGCGCACGGCGGTGTGGTTGCCGAACCGTTCGCAGGTGGGTCCGGTGCTCCTCATCATCGGCGGCATCGTCAGCGTCAAGGAGCAGTGGGGGCAGATGCTTCCGATCGCGCGCCGCTTGGGCGTCACGATCGCGGTCGCGGAGGCCCCGGGCGTTGGCGAGAACACACTGCCCTACCTGGAATCGCACCGATCGTTCGTCAGCGATGTTCTGGACGCCATCGGCGTTGGCTCCGATGCCGATGTGCGCGTGCTGGCGCTCAGTTTTTCGCTGTCGCTCGCGGTGCATGCTGCTGCGACCGATCCGAGGCTGCGCGCGATCGTAACCGTGGGCGGGCCGGTCCGCGCGTTCTTCGACGACGATACACTGTGGGATCGCGTTCCGCGGACGACGGCGGACACCTGGGCCTCGATACTGGGCACATCGTCAGAACAGGCGGGGAAGATTCTGCGGGCGACCGCCCCGCCGCCCGATGTCTGGCAGGCACTGCGGATCCCGATCGCTTACGTTGCGAGCGTGCAAGATGAGATTGTTCCGGTCACAGAGGTCAACCACCTCCGCGAACTCGTTTCGAACGCACACGTGCTCGTACATGACGATGTGCATGGTGCGCCCGCTCACCTCGGTGTGACCCGTCTGTGGTTGCTGGGACGGCTTCTCGCTGCCCCCGGCCCCCATCGGGGTAAAGTATGGGGGACGCTCGCAGGCCTGGGCGCGCGTGATCGAAGCGGCGAAGCGGCCGATCCGAGTTGCGGACTGAACCGAATTCCGGACTGGACCGAGTGTTGCGATGTGCCCGCGTCAGGGTGCTGCGTATGGAGAGGAGGACTGTGCCAAAATCGCCGCGTAAGCGTCCCACTCGGGAGACGGTGAGAGCGAAGATCCTCGCGGCTGCGGAGGAGGAGTTCACTCGAAGCGGGTACGCGTCGACGAAACTCGACGACGTGGCCGAACGGGCGGGCTTCACAAGGGAGCGCTCTACTCGAACTTCGATTCGAAGTCCGCTCTTCTGCTCGACCTTATTGAACAGCGATTCTCGCGCGTGCTCACGAATCAGATGACGACTGTTCTAGCATCGACATCGGTCGGTTCTACGTCGTCGCTCAGTGTCCAATCGCTGGCTTGTGGTCTGGCTCAACTCACAGAACGAGACGAAGCGTGGCATTTGCTGATTATGGAGCTCGCCCTCCTTGCGACACGAGATGAGACGTCTGCGGCTCTGTATAGATGAAGCCGTGACATCGTTCGCGCACAGATTCAGGAGGCGTTTGCGGCCCTGCTTGATCCTGAGGAGGAGTCAGGCGAGGTGCGCCGTTCTGAAGTGATCGCCACTCTCGTGATTTCCCTCGTCAACACAGTGGCGCTGGATGGTTCCCTGGAGCGTGAGCGATACACCCTGGGCCTGCGCACGGCTCTGTTCGAGTCCGTTCTGCGCGGGTGTATGGCGTGGGGGACACGGATTCGACAGCGTCCTCCGCACCCGTTCACGCCCCGGCAGTCTGAGCGTCGACGCAATCGGCAAGCCGCACACCGGAGAGTTGCCGGCGATTGCCGCAACCCTGCTGCTTCTGTCGACAACGCGGCACGTGGCTGGCGGCGCTCCTGTTTGTGGCTTTTGGGTCTGCTGTGTGGAGAGGTGACGCTGTCACCCCGATGTGCAGCAGGCGCCCCTGAAGTGCCACGGGTCGATCTCAAGCCGATCCAATCAGCTCACCCGTAATGAAAACGCATTCGCTTCCCCGAAGCGAGTGTTAGCAAATAACATTGGGAATAACACGGTTGCTATCCGTCGATGATGATTGGGGAACTTGTGAAGCTGATCTCCGTTTCGATCCGAGGCTTTCGTTCCGTTGAAGCCCTTGAGGACTTGACGATCGGCTCGCCTACTTTGTTGACTGGGCACAATAATGCTGGCAAGTCGGCGATCCTCGCGGCGATCCAGTTCCTCTTGCGCAGCTATGACCTGACAGACCGCTATCCAACCTTCTCGACCAACGGGGTCCCCGAAGGAAACGATGAGGACCACGCTCGGCCACGTGTTGCGGAAACCCTGGTTGAAGGCGCCTTTCTCCTCAGCGCCGCGGAGGCAGCAGAACTTGGGTGCGATCGAGATCTGAAGCTCCGCCGAATCAAGCGGAACCAGGGCGACGCCAAGTACGAGGTTCTTCGCGCTATCCCGGATGACACTCGTCTTCAGGACTTTGAAACCCAATCGGCGGAGTACCTCAAGAACCTCATTGACGAGTTGGGGATCACCGTTGCTAGGAGGGTCAAGGACGATATGATCTCCGCCCTGACTGAGGCGGCGGCGAACGCGCCCAGCACTCTTGGGTGGGCTGTGGCGAGTCCTGCGATTGTTAGAGCCTTACCGCGAGTGGCTAGTTTCGATCTCGGGGGTGCCTCCGCGGCAGAGACAGTCATCCAGTCGGCCTTGAAATCGGCGTATGACGCCCATATCAATGACGACTCTTTGAGTGGCAGCGTCCGGGAACTGGAAATAGAACTAGAGAAGCGTCTCTCGAAAGACGCTGAGCACATAGTGAGACACATCAGGGAGCGGTGCCCCGATGTGGGTGAGGTGCGAATCTTGCCGTCGGTCAACCTCAGGTCCAGCTTCCGAGAGGTCGAGGTGAGTCTCGCCACGCGCGAAGGCGAAAACGTGCATCTCAGAGAAACCGGGGCCGGGAAATCTCGACGCGTCGCTCTCGCGGTGTGGGAGTTCGTAACAGACCTGGTTGGACGCTCGGACGATGACGTCGTCATTCTCTACGACGAGCCAGACACGCACCTGGACTACGTGCGTCAGAGAGCCTTCATGACGCTCGTTCGCGAGCAGTGCGAGAACCCGAATGTGCGGATGGTCATCGCCACCCACTCGATGAACCTGATCGACGGTGTGGACATTGCCGACGTGGTACACATTCGCCACGAAGACCACCGCACGGCAGTAGACCGCCTCTCAGACGAATCCGCTGTGGGAAAGCATCTCGGAGCAATTGCGGCCTCACTGGGCCTCAGGAACACGGTCCTGTTGCATGAACGTCTCTTCGTGGGGGGTCGAAGGGGCGACTGAAGCAGCGGCCATCCCAATCCTCTTTCATCACGCAATGAAGTCGCACCTTCAATCACACGGGATCGCCCTGTGGGCGTGTCGCAACAACGAAGGTGCGGCCGATTTCGCTTCTTTCCTGAAGACCCACGATAGAAGCGTGGTCTTCCTCGTCGACCAAGACTCCCGGACCGCTGCCAAGCACATCTTCTCAGACGAGAATATGAAGGCCAGAGGGTTCTGCCCCGAGAACGATGCGCTATATATCGGCGATCAGGAGTTCGAGGATGTCTTTAGCGATCAAGAATGGACCGACGTTGCCAACAGGCACTGGCGACGTGTGGACGGGGAGAACTGGCAAGCGGCGCATATCGCCGAACTCCGCTCCCAGAAAAAGTTCAGCGACGCCCTCCTGGGACTGTTCAAGAGCGGAAGCTACGACGGCCCGGCCGGTAAGCCTGTGATGTCGAATCGAATGGCGCTAGACCTGAAAGAGAATAATGCCGATGTGCCGCCCAAGCTCGTCAAGATCTTCGAGCGGCTAGTGGAGAAAGCGAACTACTAGGAATTCTGTCGTTCGTTTCGCCGAGCGATCATGCGCGCCTTGCGCTGACTATTTGTGGGCTCGATCCAGATGTGCGGGTCTATCGACGGGTCAGACCAGAGGACCTTATGGAATGCGCCCTTCGGCTTTCCGCAGAGACGGCAACCATTGGGTTCGGGAACGTGATGGTTCCGAACGTAAGTTACCCGTGGAGATAGGGGTCGGACTGCTACCTGCGACACGATCTATACCTCACTTCCTCCTCGGTTCTTGCTCAAGTAGACCAGGGGCCACCGACGTTTGGGCGTCGTTCTCTCATCGGGAAGATAGTGAGAAGAGACAGTGATTTCCGTGTCGGTGAGATTTGACGGGGCGGGGATGCGGCTATGGGTAAGCCCGCGGTCATGATGCCTGCGTGGCCGTCGCTTCGGTCTCCTCCAGTCCCTCGCGCAGCCGCTCGCGCGGCTTCATCGTCACGTGCGGCCGGATGCCGCTGAACCGCATGCGCATCCCGCGGTGCCTTACGAGGTAGAGCTCGCCCACGAGTGCCGCCGCGAAGCCGCTGGCCGCGCCGACGCCCAGTGCCCAGCGCGGGTCGAAGGTGTCGGCGACCCAGCCGACGATGGGGGCTCCGATGGGGGTTCCGCCCATGAAGATCGCCATGTAGATCGCCATGACGCGACCGCGGAGCGCCGGGTCCGTCGTCAGCTGGATGGCGCCGTTTGCGGTGGTCATGAGTGTCTGCGCGGAGATGCCGATGAGGATCAGGGCGAGGGCGAAGAGCCCGTAGACGGGCATGACCGCTGTTATCGCGCATCCCACTCCGAACAGGGCTGCGCCGGCGAATAGCAGCGCCACCCGCGGCCGCTCGCGCCGGGCGGACAGCAGGGCGCCGGCGACGGAGCCGATCGCCATGATCGAGGAGAGGACGCCGTACTCGCCCGCGCCCTGGTGGAAAACGCTCACCGACATGGTCGAGATGAAGATCGGGAAGTTGAGGCCGAAGGTCCCGATCAGGAACACCATGATCAGGATGACGAGGATGTCGGGCCGCCGTCGCACGTAGCGGAACCCGCCGATGAGGCTTCCTGGGGAACGCTTGGCCCGCTCGGTGCGATACAGCTGCTCGCGGCGCAGCAGGGTCAGCGAGAGCAGCACAGCGCCGAAGGTCCCCGCGTTGATGAGGAAGACCCAGCCCGCGCCGATGGCGGCGGTGAGGAGACCGGCGATGGCTGGTCCGATGAGCCGGGCGGCGTTGAACGACGCCGAGTTGAGCGCCACCGCGTTCGACAGGTTCGGCCCGGCCACCAGCTCGGAGACGAAGGTCTGACGGGCGGGGGCGTCGAAGGCGGCGGCCACGCCGAGCGCGAGGGCGAAGGCGTAGACGTGCCAGAGCTGGACGGCGCTGGTGACGGTGAGGAGGCCGAGCCCGAGGCCGAGCGCCCCCATCGCCCCCTGCGTCGCCAGGAGCAGCCTGCGCCGATCGAGGTGATCGGCTGCCCATCCCGTGACGGGGAGCAGGAGCAACTGCGGCCCGAACTGGAGGGCCATGACGAAGCCGACGGCGGTGGCGTTGTTCTGGGTGAGCTGGGTGAGAACGATCCAGTCCTGGGCCGTGCGCTGCATCCAGGTTCCGATGTTGGAGACGAGTGCTCCGGCGGCCCAGATGAGGTAGTTCGTCCCGGCGAGGGAGCGGAACATCGCTCTCACGAGTCGGCGAGCTCTCGCAGGATCGCGGCGGCCTCGGCCAGGGTCGCGCGCTGGCCGGCGCTGAGGGCGTTCAGCCGTTGGTGCAGCCAGGCGTCGCGGCGGCGGGTCTCGTCGACGAGGCGGCGGCCGTCCACGGTCGGGATGACGACCGCTTTGCGGCCGTCGTCGGCATCGGCGGTGCGCTCGACGTAGCCGGCGCGTTCCAGGTGGTTGACCGTGCGGTTCATCGACGGCGGCTTGACGCGCTCGCTCAGCCGGCCGATCGTGCCCGAGCCTTCGCGCACGAGGAAGGCGAGCGTGGAGGTTTGCGTGTCGCTCAGCTCGTCGTCCTCTCGGCGCGGAGGCGGCGGGAGAGGCGCGCGACGGCCACGCGCAGAGCGCTGCTGAGGTCGTGGGTGGAGAGGCGGGCGCTCATAGGTAGTTAGCCTATCAAATTAGACGTGCTAAATAAACCCTGTCCGCGGGCCGCTGACGGCAGAATGGGCTGATGCAGTGCGACTACACGGCTGACGACGGCCTGCGGATCTTCTACGATGTCTACCCGGCCGCGGATGCGCGAGCCGTCGTCCAGCTGGCGCGTGGGGGAGCACGTCGACCGGTACGCCGCGCTGGCCGGGCGCCTCGCGGCTCGCGGTTACACCGTCTACGCGGACGATCACCGCGGCCACGGCCGCACAGGGATGCCGCAGTGGAACGGCGACGCCGCCCGCCTCGGTCGCCTCGGCTCCGGTGGATTGCGGGCGGCCGTTCGCGACCTGCGCGATTTCGGCCACCGCATCCGCGCCGAGAACCCGGGCCTGCCGCTCGTCCTCATCGGCCACAGCTGGGGCTCGCTCATGGGGCAGATGGTGCTCAACGGGCACAGCGACGAGTACGACGCGGCCGTGCTCTGCGGCACCGCCTACCGCGTCGTCGGTTCGATAAACTCGGGTGACCTCAACAAGCGGCACGCGCATCTCGGCGCCACCGGCGCCGAGTGGCTCAGCCGGGACCCGGCGGTGGCCGAGGCGTTCTCCGCAGACCCGCTGACGACGCTGGTTCCGTTGCAGAAGCTGTTCGGGATGGCGGACGCCGCTCCAGCCAGTCGGCCGCCGCTGCGAGGGCGGAACCGCTGAGGACGGCCACGCGCAGCGGTCCTCCGGGCAGTTCGCCCAGAACCGGCTCGGCGGCGGCGAGGCCGGCCTCACCGGCGAGAAGGGCCCGCCAGACCGAGGTGCGCAGGCGGGACCGGGCGGCGTCCGTCGCGCGGCCCCGTTCGAGCGCGAGCCCGGCAAGGGCGACGACGCCGGTGACGATCTGCTGCGCGGCCTGGTCGAGCCCGTCGGAGCCGACCGCGAGGACGCCTCTCAGGCGACCGGACGTGCCGAGCGTCTGCAAAGCGAACGGCCCGGCATCCGTCTCGGTTGTCCCTGCGGCGCGCTGATGGCTGCGCAGCAGGGCCTCGGCGGCGTCGGCGAGCGTCGAGCGCGACGGCACGCCGAGCGAGTCGGCCGGAGCCACGTGGTCGAGGGCTCCATCGGCGTCGAACAGCGCGACCGGCCGCTCGATCTGCCGGGCGAGCTCCGCGAGGACGGCGCCGAGCGCATCCGGCCTCAGCGCGGCGAGCGAGATGGCCCGGGAGGCGCGCAGCGCCCAGATGTTCCGCGCGTACACGTCGGCGGCGACACGGTCGGCGACGAACCGTGCGATCGCGATGAACGGCGTGCGATACAGCACCGCGAACAGCGCCAGACCTCGTCGCGTGCATGCTTCCACGAGCGCCTCCGGCGTCCCGGCGCAAACCACCTCCGTGCCGAAGCCGAGCCCGGCGACGCCGCTTGTCACGAGCCGCGCGACGTAGGGCTCCACGTCCTCCGGCACACGGGTGACCAGCAGGACCTGACCGGGGGAGAGGAATGGCGTCGGATCGGCGAGCTCGGAGCTGTGTGCCCACGACACCGGAGCGTCCCGGTCTCCGACCGTGGCGGGAGTGAGCGCGCTCAGCCCGAACTCGGGGTGCGCGAGCAACTGGCTGAGGGTGGCGGGCATCGGCGGTTCCATCTGACAGGGTGGAGAATCCTGTCTCGAGAATTGTACGCGGCGTCCAGACGGCGGTGAGGGCGGGCTCCTTACGATTCCGGTATGACTCTCCCCGAACTCGACCCGACCGCCCGCGAGGCCGATCTCCTTGACCGTGTCCCGTCCGGCCTGTTCATCGGTGGCGTGTGGGAGGACGGCTCCCGCGACCCGATCGAGGTGCAGGACCCCGCCACCGGACGTGTGATCAAGCGCATCGCCGACGCGACTCCGGACGATGGCCTCCGTGCCCTGGACGCCGCTGTCGTCGCCGCCGGCGAGTGGGCGGCCACGGCGCCGCGGGTCCGCGCCGAGATCCTGCGCCATGCCTTCGATCTGCTGCAGGAGCGCCGTCAGGACTTCGCGCTGCTGATGACGCTCGAGATGGGCAAACCGTTGGCCGAGGCGAACGGCGAGGTCGCCTACGGAGGTGAGTTCCTGCGCTGGTTCTCCGAGGAGGCCGTCCTCTCCGCCGGCCTCTACGGCTCGACCCCCGAAGGCACCGGCACGATGGTCGTCTCGCAGCGACCGGTCGGACCGTGCTTCTTCATTACGCCGTGGAACTTCCCGCTCGCGATGGCGACGCGGAAGATCGCCCCCGCTCTCGCCGCCGGCTGCACCGTCGTCGTCAAGCCCGCTGAGCTCACTCCGCTCACGACGCTCGCCTTCGCGCAGCTCCTCGCCGACGCGAGCCTGCCGGACGGGGTGGTCAATGTCGTGCAGACCAGCGCCTCCGGAGCCCTCTCCGCCCCTATCATCGCGGACCCGCGGTTGCGCAAGCTCTCCTTCACCGGCTCCACCCCGGCCGGCCGCACCCTGCTTGCCCAGGCGGCGCAGAACGTGCTGCGCACCTCGATGGAACTCGGCGGGAACGCTCCTTCGTCGTCTTCGAGGACGCCGATCTGGAGGCGGTGGTGGAGGGCGCGATGGTGGCGAAGTTCCGCAACATCGGTCAGGCCTGCACCGCCGCCAATCGGTTCCTCGTGCATGAGTCCGTCGTCGGCGAATTCGCCCGCCGGATCACGGAGCGGGTGCGCGCGATGCGGGTCGGCCGGGGCACGGAGGAAGGGGTGAGCATCGGTCCGGTGATCGACGATCGGGCGGTGGACTCTTTGGCCGCGCTCGTCGGGGACGCTGTCGGGCGGGGGGGGGCTCGCGTTCTGACCGGGGGTTCGCGGATGGCCGGTGCGGGGACGTTCTTCGAGCCGACGGTGCTGGTGGAGGTGACGCCCGGCAGCGAGATTCTGCGCGAGGAGATTTTCGGACCGGTCCTCGCGATCGCGTCGTTCTCGTCCGAGGAGGAGGCTGTCGCGCGGGCGAACGACACAGAGTACGGGCTTGTCTCCTATGTGTTCACGCGGGATCTTGCTCGTGGTCAGCGGATGATCGAGGCTTTGCAGACGGGGATGATGGGGCTGAACACGGGTTTGGTGTCCAACGCGGCGGCGGCGTTCGGGGGTGTGAAGCAGTCGGGTCTGGGCCGTGAGGGTGGGGCGGAGGAGGGCATCCACGAGTACCTCGATACGAAGTACACGCTGATTCCGGTCTGACCGTTCCGGGGGCTACCCAACTCATATTCCAAACGGAATTTGTATGTGTTAGAATGTTACTAACATCGCATCCCGACCCTCGTCTGGAGTTCCCCGGGAGAAGACATCTCTCCATTCTGACCGCCGCCGCCCTCACCCTCGGACTGACCGTTGCCGGAGCCGCCGTCGCGGCCCCGGCGGCCGCTCCCGCGATCGCGTCGCCGGCCGAGGGTTCGACGATTTCGCACCCGCAGCCCACCATCGAGGGAACCGCCGTGCCGGACGCCGTGATCGCCGTTACGTTCGACGCGGGAACGGCGGCGGAGTCGACCGAATCGACCATCGCATCGCCCGCGGGAGAATGGTCCCTCATCCCCGACGCCCCCTTCTCGGACGGAGCGCACACCGTCCAGGCGACGGCGACTCTCGGCGGTGAGACCGGCCCGGCCTCCGCTCCCGTCGCCTTCACGGTCGACTCCGCCGCACCCGCGCGCCCGCTCATCGCGAGCCCGGCGAACGGTTCGACCGTCGCCGACGCCCGTCCCGTCCTGACCGGGACGGCGGAGCCGAACGCCACGCTCGTCGTCCACATCGACGGAGTGGCTGCCGGCGAAGCGCCGATCGAGAGCACCGGTGCTTGGACGTTCGTCCCGGCGGCGGCTCTGGCGAACGGCCCGCACACGATCCAGGTGGTCGCGCGGGATGCAGCGGGCAACGTCTCCCTCCCCCGTGTGCTCTCCCTCACCGTCGATGCGCCGGCGCCCGTGGCTCCCGTCATCTCCACTCCTGCCGCTGGCGCCGTGGTGCCGACCGGGACGCCGACCATCGCCGTGACCATCGATGGCGTGACCGCGGGGACTACCCGCGCCGACAGTGCCGGTCTCTGGTCGTTCGTGCCCTCCGCCGCGCTGGCCGAGGGGGTACACACGGTCCGTGCCACCGCCGCGAGCGACTCCGGTTCGGTGAGCGACGCCTCGGATGAGGTCTCCTTCTCCATCGTCAGCGCCGTGTCTTCTGACGGTGATGATGATGGAAAGACAGTCCCGATCGGGAGCGACCCGGTGGCCGGCGCACCAGCCACGATCGACACGACCGCGGAGACGGGCGCGCTCGCCCGGACGGGATCGACCGGCGCCCTTCCGCTCCTGGGGGCCGGCTTCGCCCTCCTCCTTCTGGGCGTCGGGCTGACGGTGGCAGTGCGCCTTCGCCGCGCGGTGAGCTGGCGGCCACGGCGCGGCAGACCGGAGATGCGCTACGCGCGCATCTCCGGTCTTCTTTCGCGTGTCAGTCCGCCTCGGCGGTGAGCCTTCGTCTCACGTCGTGCTCGATCAGTACGGGGATGAAGTCTCGCACGGAGGCACCGGAGAAATCGTCGTGGTGCTCGTGGACGAGTTCGACGATGCGCTCGCGGTCGACTCCGGGGAAGCGCTCGGCCAGACGATCGACGGCGTGGCCGATGGCGACCTCTTCGTCAGCCGGGGAGGGGGCGGGTGGAGCGGTGGTCGGGTCCTCATCGATCATGACGCGATTATCCGCCCTGCTGCCGGGTTGGGGAATGGGACGCATCGAAGCTGACCGGAGGGCGCGCTGCTGCCCGCGACGGCAGCGGGCGCGCGCACGGTCTGCCCCGCCGTCTCGCAGAGGAACGGCGAAGGGCGCCTCGCCGAAGCGGGACGCCCTTCGCCCGGAACGCTCGCCGGAACGGACTCAGCCCGCGACCCCCACGAACTCGGCCGCCTCGTCGGCGTCGGTGACCCCCGACGCGAGCCGTGTACGGAGCAGGCCGCCGAGGCCGGCGTCCACACTCGTCCAGTACTGGATGGCGCGCTCGCGGATGTCGTCGCGCTGCACCCCGCCGACCGCCCCGGCGATCGTGTCGAGGAAGCGCTCTTTGGCCTTGGCGTCGAAGACGTCGCGGTAGAGGGAACCGGCCTGGCCGAAGTCGTCATCCTCGGCGTGCAGAGTGGCGGCGGCGCGGACCAGCGCGCCGTCCGACTCCCAGGAGCCTTCGCCGGCCAGGGCCGGGTCGGCCACCGGGCCGCCGAACGAGTTCGGCGCGTAGACCGGCGCCTCCGCGGCCTTGAAGCCGTGGCGCGCCGCGCCGTCCTGCGAGTAGTTGTGTACCGGCGCGACCGGCGCATTCACCGGCAGTTCGTTGTAGTTCGTGCCGACGCGGTAGCGCTGGGCGTCCGGGTAGGAGAAGACCCGGGCCGTGAGCATCTTGTCGGGGGAGATATCGATGCCGGGGACCGTGTTCGCCGGCGAGAACGCCGCCTGCTCGATCTGGGCGAAGAAGTTCTCCGGGTTGCGGTTCAGCGTGTGGACGCCGACCTCGATCAGCGGGTAGTCGCTGTGCGGCCACACCTTGGTGAGGTCGAACGGGTTGAGCCGGTAGGTCTTGGCGTCCTCGTAGGGCATGACCTGCACGGAGAGCTTCCACGCCGGGAAGTCGCCGCGTTCGATCGCCTCGTACAGGTCGCGACGGTAGTAGTCCGCGTCCTCGCCCGCGATCTTCTCGGCTTCGGCCCCGTGCATCTCCTCGTTGCCGTGAAGCGCGTGGAAGTGGTACTTGACCCAGAAGCGCTCGCCTGCCGCGTTGATCCACTGGTACGTGTGCGAGCCGTAGCCCGGCATGGTGCGCCAGGAGCGGGGGAGGCCGCGGTCGCCCATGAGGTAGGTGACCTGGTGGGCGGACTCGGGGGAGAGCGTCCAGAAATCCCACTGCATGTCCGCATCCCGCAGTCCGGAGCCCGGGAGGCGCTTCTGCGAGTGGATGAAATCGGGGAACTTCATGCCGTCGCGGATGAAGAAGACCGGGGTGTTGTTGCCGACGATGTCGTAGTTGCCCTCGGACGTGTAGAACTTCACTGAGAAGCCGCGGACGTCGCGCCAGGTGTCGGGCGAGCCCTGCTCGCCCGCGACGGAGGAGAACCGCTGCACGGTCTCCGTCTTCGCGCCCGGCTGGAAGACCGCCGCCTTCGTGTACGCCGTTACGTCGCCGGTGACAGCGAACGTGCCGAACGCGCCGCCGCCCTTCGCGTGTACGATCCGCTCGGGGATCCGTTCGCGGTTGAACTGGGCGAGCTTCTCCACCAGGTAGCGGTCGTGCAGGGCGGTCGCGCCGTCCTGGCCCGCCGTGAGCGAGTGGGCGTCGCTGGCGACCGGTGTCCCGGTCTGCGTGGTCGTGTGGTTCTCCGACATAGTTTTCCTCATCTCATTCGGAGCGCGACGGGGTTGCCGCCGTGCTCTCCTGACAGGACGGGCACAGCCTCCAGAACGTCACCTCGGCCGTGTCCACCGCGAACCCCGCCGCCTCCGAGAGACGCAGACAGGGCGCGTGCCCCACAACGCAGTCGACATCCGCCACGGTGCTGCACAGGGTGCAGACGACGTGGTGGTTGTCGCCGATCCGCCGCTCGTAGAGCGCGGGTGAGTGGGCGGGTTCGATCCTCCGCACCATCCTGGTGAGGGTGAGGTCGCCGAGAACGTTGTGGATGTTCTGGATCGACGTGCCGGGCAGTGCGGGCTGCACCGCCGCAAGCACGGTCTCCGCGTCGGAGTGGGGGCGGTCGCTCAGTGCGCTGAGGACGGCGAGCCGTCCCCGGGTCACCCGCAGGCCGGCGGAGCGCAGCGTGTCCTCCAGCTGTGCCGTGTCCATGCGCCGAGCCTATCGGCTTGTTTTGAGCCCATCAAAAAAACTTGGTTTGAGTTCATAAAAAAGAAAAGGTCCGCCTGCGGCTCAGCACCCGCAAGGGCGTCACATCGGCGTCTGCAACGGAGGATGCAAAGCGCTCTGGATCGTCTTCGAGGCAGCTGCTCGGGCGCTACCGTGCGCGCGAACGCAGGCGGGTCTCCTCGATGTCCAGCATCGCCTGCGCCTCGCTCAGGATGCGCGACGGGTAGGCGCCGCGCGAGCGTTCGAGCAGCAGGCGATCGCGCTCGGCGTCGACGACGGCGAGCCGGAGCGTGCGGTAGACATGGTGCGGGCGGGACTCCGCCGGCTCGTCGTAGAGGATGATGCGCTCCCAGGCGGCCTCGGCGCCGAGGTAGGTGGTCTGGCGCACCCGTTCGACCACCTCGGGGTCGACGGGCTTCGCGCTTCCAGAGGTGGCCTCGGGATCGTCCAGCACGGCGAGGCCGGTCTCGCTGAGGTCGTCGAGGAGCTGGGCGAGCAGACGCCGGTCGTCCTTCGCGTCGATGCCCTGCACGCCGAGGGCGCGGATGAGCCCGGGGAGCGTCCCACCCTGAAGCACGAGGCTGACGAACGCGACGGTGAAGGCGATGAGGATGAGCTGCGGGCGGTAGGGGATGTCCGCGGGCAGCGACTGCGCGGCTGCGAGGGTGACGACGCCGCGCATCCCCGACCAGCCGAGGACGATGCCGCCGCGCCAGTCGATCGCCTCCTGGCGGAACTCCTCGAGGTCGCTCCGGTGGCGTTCGTAGCGGAGTTCGGCCCGCTGCTTGCGGATCGCCTGCCAGCGGAAGCGAACGGGATGGTCGCGGAAGTAGCTGATCATCAGCCATTCCCGCAAAACGCTCTTCTCTGCCCGTTCGCCGCGGTGCTTCAAGAAGTAGATGAGCGGGACGATGAGCAGCGAGCGGATGGCGACGAGGCAGAGAAGCCCGACCAGTCCGATGCCCACGGCATCCCACACGCTCAGGACCTCCGGGTGCTCGACATCCGCTATGAGTGTGCGCAGCTCCAGGCCGATGAGCAGGAAGACGCCGTTCTCCAGCAGGAACTGGATGGTGCGCCAGTTGATCTGGTCGGAGATGCGCGCCTGCGCGGTGAAGTGCTTCGACGACGCGTGACCGGTGTACAGGCCCGTGATGACGACGGCGAGCACGCCGGAGCCGTGCAGCGCTTCGGTGGGCGCGAACGCGGCGAACGGCACGATGACGGAGAGCGCGGTGTCGAGCGCGGTGTCGTTGAGCTTCGAGCGCACCCACACCGACAGGAAGCCGACGACGAGACCGATCACGAGCGCGATCAGTACGGCGGAGAGGAAGTCGAGCACGCCGTCCAGGGGAGTCGCGAGCGCGCCGACCGCGGCGGCCAGCGCCGTGCGCAGCAGTACCAGCGCTGTCGCGTCATTGACGAGACCTTCGCCTTCGAGCACGGTCAGCAGGCGCGGAGGGAGGCCCAGCTTGCGGCCGATCGAGGTCGCGGCGACGGCATCGGGCGGGCTGATGATGGCGCCGAGGGCGATCGCGGCGGCCAGGTTGAGGTCCGGCAGCAGCGCGTACAGCACGAACCCGACCGCGAAGGCCGTGATGATGACGAGCACGATCGAGAGCCCGGCGATCGGCGCCAGGTTGCGGCGGAAATCGGTGAGCGGCACGCTGATCGCCGCCGCGTAGAGGATGGGCGGCAGGAGGCCGTCCAGGATGACCTCCGGCGGCACCACGATCTCGGGCACTCCCGGCAGCCAGGAGAGCGTCACGCCGACGACCGCGAGGATGATGGGCGCGGCGACACCGAGTTTGCGGGCGAAGGCGGCGACGCCGACGATCACCGCGACGGCGATCACCGCGTAGACACCGAGTTCCATCCGTCCAGCCTACGGAAAGGGAGCCGTCAGCGTGTCCTCAGACGGTCGCTGGCCGCCGCGGCAGCCGTGGTGGTGGCCGTGGCGGTGACGCGGTCGCGCCGGGTGTCGCCGTGGCTCTCGATGCTTGCGATCCCGGGGTTATCCGGAGACGGCGCGCCGGGCGTGTCCGCTCCGCTCCTCCCTCCGGCGCTCTGGATGTGACACGCCGCGCGACACGCCGCGCTGCTCCCTCCGGAGGTTTCGCGGGCGCCGGTGGTCCCGCGTAATCCCGGGCCTCTCGGGACATCCCGCGCAAAAGTCCCCAACCACTACATGTAGTGGAATGACATTCGTGTCATTCGGGTTATATAGTGGGCAAGTATCGCAAACAGCGGCGACACCGAGACAGCAAGGGGAGGCCATCATGGGTGAGGAAAACGACAGCGTTGGCGGCTACTCGGTTCCCGTGGACCCGATGGACATGCTGCAGTGCGACAGCTGCCAGTAGTCCGCTCACCAAAGCTTCGAGAGCCTCCGGCCGCCACAGGCAGTCGGGGGCTCTCCGCGTTCGGGGCATCCGCCCGTCGCCCCTTCGATTCCGGCCCGGCTCCCCATAGAATCGGATGGTGCCAGTGAATCCAGCGCTCCCGGGGCGCAGCTATCCGCCCACCCCGCCGTATCTCGTGGCCCGCGAGAAAATCCGCGAGTTCGCGAGCGCCGTCTTCGCGACGAATCCGATCAGCTTCGATGTGGAGGCGGCCCGCGCCGCGGGCCACGCCGACCTCGTCGGACCGCCCACCTTCCCGATCGTTGTGCAGGAGTACACCCTTCAGCAGCTCCTCGCCGACCCGGAGGCTGGCATCGACTTCAGCCGGGTGGTCCACGGCGATCAGCGCTTCACCTACACGCGCGCCGTCGTCGCCGGAGACCAGCTGACCGCGACGATGACCGTCACCTCCGTGAAGTCTCTCGGTGCTCACTCGATGGTGACCGCCGAGTCCATGATCGTGGATGCGGGCGGCGAGCACGTCGTCACCGCGATCTCCACCCTGGTCGTGCGAGGAGACGAGTGATGGCCACCCCCGATTTCGACACCTTGGCCGTCGGCGATGTCGTCGCCGAGCGCGCCGTCGACCTCTCCCGCGACTCGCTGGTGCGCTACGCGGGCGCATCCGGCGACTTCAACCCCATCCACTACCGTGACGACATCGCCGCGGCGGTCGGCCTGCCGGGCGTGATCGCTCACGGGATGCTGACGATGGGCCTCTCGGTTCAGCCGGTTGTGGACTGGGCCGGCGACCCCGCCCGCGTCGCCGACTATCAGGTGCGGTTCACTCGCCCGATCGTCGTCGATCCCGCCGAGGGTGCGACCGTCTCGGTGACCGCCAAGATCGGGCAGCTGGAGGCGGAGGCGCGTGTCGTCCGCGTCGACCTGACCACCACCTTCAACGGGGAGACCGTGCTGGGCAAGGCGCAGGTCCGGGTCTGCCTCGCCTGAGCCCGCTCGCCGCCGACCCAGATCAGGACCCGATGTGACCGACCCGCCCGCTCTCTCCGCCCTCACCACGATGCGTGTCGGCGGGACGCCCGAGCGCCTGCTCGAGCCGGCCGATCGAGATGCTCTGGTCGCCACCGCCCGGGAAGTCTGGAGCACCGGCGACGAGTGGCTCCTACTCGGCGGCGGCTCGAACACCATCGCCGCGGACGACGGTTTCGAGGGGACTGTTCTGCGCATCGTCACCCGCGGTGTCGAGCGGCTCGCCGCCGAGAAGGGCCGCATCCGTCTCCGGGTGCAGGCCGGTGAGCCGTGGGATGCGTTGGTCGCCCTGACGGTCCGCAACGGCTGGGCGGGCATCGAGGCGCTCTCCGGCATCCCGGGCTCCACCGGGGCCGCGCCCGTGCAGAACATCGGCGCGTACGGCCAGGAGATCGAGTCGGCGCTGATCGGTGTCGAGTTCCTCGACTACCTCACCGGCGAGGTGTACACGCTTGCGCGCGCGGAGCTCGGCCTCGGCTACCGGACATCTGCGCTGAAGCGAGGGATGGCCGGCGTGGTTCTCTCGGTGGACCTCGAACTCGCCGACCATTCCGTCCCCGGCGGTGTCGGCGCCTCGCTGAGCGCCCCGATCGCTTACGCTCAGCTCGCGGACGCCCTCGCCGTCCCGCTCGGCTCGCGTGTCTCCGTCGACGAGCTGCGGCGTGCTGTTCTCGCGCTGCGCGCGTCCAAGGGCATGGTGCTCGACCCCGCTGACCCGGACTCCGTGAGCGCGGGCAGCTTCTTCACCAACCCGATCGTCTCGGAGAACGTCGCGCGCGCTCTCCCTTCGGACGCTCCCCGCTGGTCTCTCGGCCCGCCCGAGCCGGACACCATCCTCAGCCTCGGCCCCGAGGGCGTCCATCCGCTGGACGTGCCCCCGTTCGCCGCTGGCCCCTACGAGGCCAAGCTCTCCGCCGCCTGGCTCATCGAGAACGCCGGCATCCGCAGCGGTTTCGCGCTCCCCGGCTCGGGAGCCGCGATCTCGTCCAAGCACACGCTCGCGATCGTCAACCGCGGCGCCGCCACCGCCGCCGACGTCGCCCAGCTCGCCTCGTTCGTCCGGGGCCGCGTGCAGGCGGACTTCGGTGTCGTGCTCCACCCCGAGCCGGTGTTGGTCGGCCTCACCCTCTAAGGGGATGCCGGGCGCGCTTTGAGACAACTCTCACACGCGCTCTCTACGCTCGATTCATGGGATTCCTCGATCGACTTCTCGGGCGCGAGGAACCGCGCCGTGACGCCCCGCAGAGCGCAGAGGGCTGGAACGCAGACAGCCAGAGTACACACGGCTCGAATGCGTACGCCCGGAACGCCCCTCAGCCGCCCGCCCGCAGCGACGATGAGATCGCGGTCGAGCGCTACCGCTATCTTCTCCGAACGGCTCCGCCCGAGACCATCGAGCAGGTCCACGAGGAAGCCTTCGCCCGGCTGACCGCCGACCAGCGCCGGCTTCTCTTCCAGCAGCTCAGCGAGGGCGCTCCCGCCGGCGAGCGGCCGCGCGGAGACGACCCCCGCTCCCTCGCTCAGGCGGCGACCCGCTCCGAACTGCGCCAGCCGGGCACCCTTGAACGCTCGCTCGGCGGATCGGGCGGCGGCGTCGGCGCCGCCAGCGGGATGGGCTTCGGCGGCATGCTCGCCACATCGCTCCTCGGAAGCGTCGCCGGATATGTCATCGGGTCGGCTCTGGTGAGCACCTTCCTGCCCACCCCGGGTGCAGATCAGGCTGCGGACGGGACCGCGGAAGACGGCTCTGGGGGAGACGGTTCGGGGGGAGACGGCACCGCTACGGACACGGGCTCGGGCGATGCCGGCGTTGAGACCGCCAGCGCCGACGCCGGCTGGGGCGGTGACTCCGGTGACTGGGGCGGTGGCGGCGGCGGTGGCTGGGATGGCGGTGGCTTCGGCGGCGACTTCCTGTAGCGCCCCCGCACGGGAGGAAGCCGGGCGTTCCCGGTGCTCTGAGGCCGTCATGCTCACATGGGTCTCACTTTCCTGGCGCGAGCACGTCACCTCATTCCCGCAACGCCGCAGAAAACGGCAGCACTACGCTCGCCCCGGCCCGGTGTAGTTCGCGGCCGGCCACCGTGATCGTCCATCGGCTGTCGATCATGTCGTCCACGAGCAGCACCACCCCACCAGCCGGAAGCGCCAGCTCGCGCGCGTCGAAGGCCTCCCACACGCCGGAGAGCCGGAAAGCGCTGTTCCCGCCGGGCCGCTGGCGGTGGCGGCCCTGCGCATCCCGAGAGCCCCGAGAGAGGGCAGACGCCCGATCTCGGCCAGCGCCTGTGCCAGGGACGCCGTGAACACCGGCCGCCGCCGCGATGGCGCAGAGACGACCGTGTCCGGCCGGCGTTCCCATCCCCACTCGCTCAGGACGGAGACGCACGCCTCCACGACATCTGGCGGACACGGCGCGTCCGGGGCATCGGGAGCCAGGAGCTCCCGCAGACGTCCGCCCCATCCCAGATCGGTCAGACGGGCGAGCGCGCGGCCCGGCGCCACCTGTTCGCCGGCTGGGATGCGGCCCTTCACTGGGACGCTGAGACGGTCTGCGCCCGTCGGCCAGAGCTGCCGTGGTTCCACGGCGAATCCCGCCCGGTTCAGAGCCGCTGAGACCGATCCGGTGGCCTCGTCCGCGATCGCCGCCGGATACCAGGCTCCGGCGCAGGAATCGCAGCATTCGCAGGGCTCGGCCCCGGGATCGTCCAGCGCCAGCTGGAGGAACTGCATGCGGCAGCCGTCCGTGCGCTCGTAGTCGATCATCGCGCGCTGCTCCGCCTCGCGTGCCGCCGCGATGCGTTCGTAGCGTTCGCGGGCTTAGGCCCACGGCCGGCCGGTGGACACCCAGCCGCCGGAGACGCGGCGGACCGTTCCGTCCACGTCCAGGACCTTCAGCAGCAGTTCGAGTTGTGGATGTCTTCAGGTCGACCCGGGTCTCGAGCGCCCGCGTCGACTGGGCCGCTTCGGTCAGCGCCGCCAGCAGGGTGACCGCTTTCTCCTCCAACGGCATGGAGGCGGTGGCGAAGTACTGCCAGATCGCTCTGTCCTCCGGGCCCGGCAGCAGCAGCACATCGGCGTTCTCCGTCGCGCGCCCCGCGCGCCCCACCTGCTGATAGTAGGCCACCGGCGAGGAGGGCGCCCCGAGGTGGACGACGAACCCGAGGTCCGGCTTGTCGAAGCCCATCCCGAGCGCGCTGGTCGCCACGAGCGCTTTCACGTCGTTGCGTTTGAGCCGGTCCTCTAACTCTTCGCGCTCGGCGGTGTCGGTCTGCCCGGTGTACGCGTGTACCTCGTGCCCGGCCTGACGGAGGACGCGCGCGGTGTCTTCCGCGGCCGACACCGTCAGCGTGTACACGATGCCGCTCCCGGGCAGTGCGTTCAGATTGCTCACCAGCCAGGCCAGCCGAGCGGTCGCATCGGGCAGGGTGAGAACCCCCAGCCGCAGGGATCGCCGGGCGAGCGGACCGCGGATGGTCATCACCTCGTCCCGCCCCGACGCCGCCCCGCCGAGCTGTTCGGCGACATCCGCCATGACCCGCTCGTTGGCGGTCGCGGTGGTCGCCAGCACCGGGACCTCCGTGGGGAGCGCTGTCACGATTTCCCGTAGCCGCCGGTAGTAGGGACGGAAGTCGTGCCCCCAGTCCGAGATGCAATGAGCCTCGTCGATGACCACCAGACCCGCCCGCGAGACGAGCGTGGGCAGGTGCCGGTCACGGAACTCCGGATTGTTGAGCCGCTCGGGGGAGACGAGCAGCACATCCACTGTGTCTTCGCGAAGCCGTGCGATCACGTCCTCCCACTCGTGCCGGTTCGCCGAGTTGATCGTGAGCGCCAGCACTCCGGCCCGCCCGGCCGCGGAGACCTGGTCTCGCATCAGTGCCAGCAGCGGGGGAGACCAGGATGGTCGGCCCGGCTCCGCGCTCGCGCAGCAGCAGTGTCGCGACGAAGTAGACCGCCGACTTCCCCCATCCCGTGCGCTGGACGACGAGAGCGCGCCGCCGCTCGTCCACCAGCGCCGAGACAGCCTCGTACTGCCCGTCGTGGAAGTCGCGTCTGGCCGGCCCACGAGGTCGCGCAGGTGTTCCAGCGCACGGGCGTGGGTCGATGCGGCGGGGAAGGCTGTGCCGGTGGTGCTCATGGAGCTATCGTTCCAGAGGCCTCCGGCTCCCGTCCCCCTGCGCCCGGATCTGTGGAGGACTCGGGGAACGCACCGGCTTGTGGAGGAGCTTTACGCGTCTTTCCCGTATCCACCGCAACGTCAGGGCGCGAAAGGGGCGGTCCACGGCCGTCCGGCCCATTTTGCGGGGCCGAGACCGTCCCGTACACTGGAGGAAGTGGTTGAATCCGCTAAGCTTTTCCGCGCCCTTTTTTGGAATGCAGACGAGGGCAGTACCACCCTGCTAGCCTTGCTCGAGGAGTTCGCGGAGAAGCCGCGGGCGACTCCCTAGGGCGGTAGCTCAATTGGCAGAGCAGCGGTCTCCAAAACCGCAGGTTGCAGGTTCGATTCCTGTCCGCCCTGCAAGCCGGCATCCTGATGCCGGTCCACGAAAGGTGTAACGAGGTGGTCCGAAAGGTAATCGACGAACCGAGCGAGGAAATCGTCGCCAACGCGAAGAGGGATCGCGCCGCGCGGCGCAATCCTTTCGCGCGGATCGCCCTGTTCATCCGGCAGGTCATCGGCGAGCTGAAGAAGGTCGTCACTCCGACGCGCAAGGAACTCGTGAGCTACACGGGAGTCGTGCTCGTCTTCGTGGTGATCATGATGGCCCTGGTGTCGCTCCTGGACTGGATCTTCGGTCTGGGCTTGGTCTGGGTCTTCGGCAACCCGGCCTAGACCGCCTGCCGGAACGGGCTCCGCCCTCCCCGAAAGAAATGGAATGAATTCAGTGTCTGAGACGAATCGCGATGACGTGGACTGGGCGACCGCTGCCGAGCAGTCCTCCGAAGACGACGAGGCGCAGACCGGCAATGTCCTGGCCGGCGATGAGCAGTCGGTCGACGCCGCCGAACGTGAGGCTCTCCACATCGTCGCCGAGGACGGTAGCGAGGTTGACCTGGACGCGGTTCTGGACGCAATGGCCGAGGCCGTCGATCCCGAGGCCGACCGCGCTGTCGACGAGGCGCTCGAGGTCGACTCCGCCCAAGAGGTCGAAGTCGCAGAAGAGGCCGAAGTCGCTCAGGAGGCCGTCCCGGACGAGGACGAACTCGCCACCGACCCTTACGAGGAGTTCCGCGCCGAGCTCCGCGGCAAGATCGGTAAGTGGTACGTCATCCACTCCTACGCCGGATTCGAGCGCCGAGTGAAGTCCAACATCGAGAACCGCATGGTTTCGATGAACATGGAGGACTACATCTACGAGGTCCAGGTCCCGATGGAGGACGTGGTCGAGATCAAGAACGGCCAGCGCAAGATGGTCAACCGCGTGCGCATCCCGGGCTACGTGCTCGTGCGCATGGACCTCAACGAGGACAGCTGGTCGGTCGTGCGCCACACGCCCGGCGTCACCGGCTTCGTGGGCAACGCGCACAACCCGACCCCGTTGCGCTTCGAGGAGGCCTTTTCGATGCTGAAGAGCCTCGTTCAGGTGGACGCGGCCCCGGCCAAGGGCGCTGCCAAGGGTCAGAAGGCCGCCGCGCGCGTCATCCCGGCCGAGGTCGACTTCGAGATCGGCGAGACCATTACGATCAAGGAAGGCTCCTTCGCGGGCCTGCCCGGTTCGATCAGCGAGATCAAGCCGGAGAGCGGCAAGCTCACCGTCCTCGTCTCGCTCTTCGAGCGCGAGACCCCGGTCGAGCTGAGCTTCGACCAGGTCACCAAGCTCTGACTCGCTCAGCGCGCTGACCACCACAGACTTACAGAACACCGGGTCTCGGAAGGGCCGAGAAACCGGGAGAGCGACGCGGGCCCCGGCCCACCGGCTCGAACACACAAAGAAGGAAGAGACATGGCACCGAAGAAGAAGGTCACCGGTCTGATCAAGCTTCAGATCAACGCCGGCGCCGCGAACCCTGCCCCGCCGATCGGCCCGGCCCTGGGTCAGCACGGCGTGAACATCATGGAGTTCTGCAAGGCGTACAACGCGGCGACCGAGTCGCAGCGCGGCAACGTCATCCCGGTCGAGATCACCGTCTACGAGGACCGTTCGTTCACGTTCGTCCTGAAGACCCCGCCCGCGGCCGAGCTCATCAAGAAGGCGGCCGGCGTCGCCAAGGGCTCCGGCGTGCCGCACACCACCAAGGTTGGCAAGCTGACCCAGGAGCAGGTGCGCGCCATCGCCGAGCAGAAGATGGTCGACCTGAACGCCAACGACATCGACGCGGCCTCCAAGATCATCGCCGGAACCGCCCGCTCGATGGGCATCACCGTCGAGGCGTAAGGCCCCGATCACTCAGCACACTTTCGTGGAAGAGCCGGCCAGGCTCGCACCACATTCTCGTTAAGGAGAAAAACATGGCACAGAAGTCCAAGGCCTACCGGGCCGCGGCCGAGAAGATCGAGGCCGGAAAGTACTACACCCCGACCGAGGCCGTCGCCCTGGCGAAGGAGACTGGTTCCGCCAAGTTCAACTCGACCGTCGAGGTCGCGCTGAAGCTCGGCGTCGACCCGCGCAAGGCGGACCAGATGGTGCGCGGCACGGTCATCCTCCCGCACGGCACCGGTAAGACCGCCCGCGTCATCGTGTTCGCGACGGGTCCGGCCGCCGAGGCCGCCATCGCCGCGGGTGCGGACGAGGTCGGCGGGTCCGACCTGATCGAGAAGGTTGCCGGCGGCTACACCGACTTCGACTCGGCCGTCTCCACCCCGGAGCTCATGGGCCAGGTCGGTCGTCTCGGCAAGGTGCTCGGCCCGCGCGGCCTCATGCCGAACCCGAAGACCGGAACCGTGACCCCGGACGTCGCGAAGGCTGTCTTCGACATCAAGGGCGGCAAGATCGAGTTCCGCGTCGACAAGCACGCCAACGTACACTTCGTCGTCGGGAAGGCGGGTTTCACCGCCGACCAGCTGAACGACAATATCAAAGTGGCTCTCGACGAGGTCGTCCGGCTCAAGCCGTCCGCCGCGAAGGGCCGCTACATCCAGAAGGGCGCTGTGTCGACCACGTTCGGCCCGGGCATCCCGCTGGACGTCAACGCGATCTGATTTTCCCGCGGCGCTCATCGGCGCTTCGGAGTCATGGAAGGGGCCGGACCGGCACACGCCGGGCCGGCCCCTTCGGCATCGGCGGACGCTGCGCACGTTCACGGGGTGATTGGAACAACCTGTCTACCCCACTTGTGGAGGTGGCGGGGACTGGTTTACCATCGACCCGGCGCGCACCGCACGCCGGGTCGCAATCGGGTCCGTCCGAGCGAAGGAATGTTTTTATGACACCTCGCATTACCCCCGCCCCTCGCACGAGGGCACTCAGTATCATCGCTGCCACGGTCGCCGTGGCAGCTTTTTCTTTGACAGGCACCTCCGCGGCGAACGCCACCGACTGGGTGGCCTACGCCAATTCCGTGCCGTCCTGGGCCAGCACCCGGAACGATGCCCGGAGCCGCACCGGCAGATCAGACGTTAGAAGGGGAGATCTCCTTTCCGCTGCGCGATCAGAAGGGCGCGGAAGAGCTCGCCAAGCAAGTGTCGACTCCCGGCCTTCCCGGTTATCGGAAGCCGCTGACGCCCACGCAGTGGATCCAGCGCTTTTCAGCGCCCCAGGCGGTTGTGGGACACGGTGGTCGGCTATCTGAAGGCTTCGGGGCTCACCATAACCGGGGTTCCGGCGAGCCGTGAGTACGTGGTCTTCCGCGGCGCCCCCTCCCAGTTCAACTCGACCTTCAAGACGTCGCTGCATGCGTTTAAGCTCAAGGGTATGCAGGTCGTCGCGCCCGCTTCGGCGCCGTCGCTGCCGTCGCGCATCGGGGCGGAGGTCGCCGGTGTGAGTCTGGACCAGTCGCGCATGCTCACGCGCCCCAACCTGCTCAGTCCGGACGGGCCCCGGTCGTCGAACGAGTCCCAGCTGCGCACCGAGGCTACTCAGAGGGCCCCGCTCAGGACGCCCCCGTCATCGACACGCCGTGCTCGCGCTACTTCGGCGAGCACATTGTGACGGCACCGGCCGCCTACAACGGCCAGACGAAGTACAGCACCGACCTCTTCGGGTATACGCCGAAGCAGCTGCGGAGTGCGTACGATCTGTCCAGCCTGTCCGCCCGCGGCATCAACGGCAGCGGCCAGACAGTCGTGGTCCTCAGCGTGTATGCCAGCCCAATGCTCGTGCGGGATGCCAACAGCTACTCGCTGCGGAACGGCGAGCCCGGCCTGACCGCCGCCACCTACCACCAGATCGTTCCGAAACTGAGCGAGTTCACCGATGTGGGTGAGGGTAAGTGCGGATCGCCGAGCGTACCGCAGACTGAGCAGACGGTCGATATCGAGACGGTGCATGCCATCGCCCCGGGTGCGCGCATCCTCTATGTCGGCGCCACGAACTGCTCTGCCGGCGTGGATCTCGCGATGTCCAAGATCCTGGACAACAAGCTCGCGAACATCGTCAGCAACTCCTACGGCTTTGACGAGAAGACCTATTCGTCTGGCAGCTTCCAGCGCCAGGTCAACCTGGAGCTGCAGGCGGCTGGCGAGGGCATCGGCCTTTACTACGCGAGCGGCGACTACGGCGACAACTCCTCCCCTTCTGAGGCGCCATCGGTGGGATTCCCCACTTCCTCGCCGTTGGCCATTGCGGTGGGCGGGACGAGCCTTGCAATCGACAAGGACGGCCGCCGCATGTGGGAGACCGGCTGGGGCAATAGGGAAGACCTGATCATGAAGAACACCGATGGAAGCCTCGTGCTCGATCAGACGCCGCCCGGGCCGTACTTCTATGGCGGCGCCGGCGGGGGCGCCTCCACGATTTTCACAGCGCCGGATTACCAGCGCGGCATTGTTCCGCTGTCGCTGAGCAAGGGCCACCGCGCCTCTCCGGACATCTCTGGGCTGGCCGACCCGTTCATGGGGTTCCAGATCGGCTACCGCCCGATCATCAACGATGACACCCTCGAGACCGGCCCCTACAAGACCGAGTCCCGGGGTGGAACCTCGGTGGCCACCCCGCTCGTCGCTGCCCACGTCGCCCTCGCGCAGCAGGCGATCGGCGCCACCATCGGGTTCGCGAACCCGGCGCTCTACGCCCTCAACCGCGTCCTACCCAGCGTCTTCCAGGATGTCCTCCCGCAGAACCCGCCGCAGGCTCTGGTACACACGGATTCGGCGAACGGCTACACGTACTTGGTGTCGTTCGATCAGGACCAGGGGCTGAAGACAGAGAAGGGCTACGACCTCGTCACCGGTCTTGGCGGCGTCTCATTCGAGCTGTTCAAGCAGCTGGCGCACTTCCACTGAGTCTGTCCGCGAAACGCTGCGGCCGGCCGTTCGTGTCGAACGGGCTTGCGACGCCTACCCCTCCGCCACCTTCACGACGACCTTTCCACGCGTGTGCCCGCTCTCCACCGCGCGGTGCGCCTCCGCGATCTGCTCCAAGGGGTAGATCGCGTCGACGTGTACCCGCACGCTCCCCGACTCCAGAAGCCGCGCGATGACCGCCAGCGTGCTTCCGTCCGGTGCGACGCGGTAGCCGGTTCCGCGCACGCCGGCCGCCGCGGCATCCTCGGCGATACCGGGCCAGCTGCCGGTCGGCGCGTTCACGATGAGGCCGCCTGGGCGCAGAACGCCGAGGGAGCGGGCGCCGGTGTCGTCGAGGACGTTGCCGACCAGGTCGATTACGACATCCACGTCGGAGACCACCTCCTCGAACCGCATCGTGGTGTAGTCGATGACCTGGGCGGCGCCGAGGCTGCGCAGCCAGGCCGTGTTCGCGCCGGAGGCGGTCGCGATGACGGTCGCGCCGAAGTAGGCGGCGAACTGGACGGCGAAATGGCCGACCCCGTCGCTGCCGGCGTGGATGAGCATCCGCTGTCCCTCGTGCGCCCGGGCGACCTCGATCACCATGCCCCACGCGGTGAGGGCAGCGAGTGGCGCGGCTGCGGCCTCGATGTGGGAGAGGGTGGCGGGCTTGCGGACGACGCTCAGGCTCGGCGCCGACACGTATTCGGCGTAGCTGCCGCCGAAGCGTGGAACCATCGCCATCCCGAACACCTCGTCGCCCGGGCGGAGGGGATGCGCGTCGAACGGCGATTCGACGACGATGCCGCTGAAGTCGTAGCCCAGCACGGCGGGAAAACTCCGGATGGCGCCGAAGACACCGGTTCCTGCCCGTGTCTTGACGTCGATGGGGTTGACCCCGGCGGCGACGACCTTGATCAGGAACTCCGCGTTGACGCGATCGGGGGCAGGTGTCTCGCCGATGCGGAGCGAGCCGGGGCCGCCCGCTGCGTCGAGCAGTGCGGCTCGCATGGTGTTCGGCATTCGTCATCCCCTCGTTCGTCGGCCACCGCGTTTCCTGGGCCGGCTGTTTCTAGTCAAACCCGGCAATGCTTCGCCGGTGTTACGCCGGTGCCACCCGGTGTGAACAGTCTGTTTCGGATACCCCGGGGCAGAACCCTGCCGTGGCCTCATCCACCGGAGAGCGTTGCGGCAGAACCACCGGCCGATCCAGACCTTGTGCCGTCTATTCGCTGTCGCCGGTGCGGCTCCAGGCCATCGCGGGGGCGGCTGCCACCGGAGCGGCGGCTGGTGCGGTCGCCTGCCGCAGCAGTTCGATGAGATCGCCGGCCAGCGCGAGCAGGCGCGCGATCTCCGCATCGTCGCGATCCACCCACCGGCAGGTCGGCTCGTCGTGTACCGGCACGAACCCGTCGTGCTGCTCCCAGACGAACAGCGTGCGCTCGGCGCCCAGCACGTACTGCTGCCACCAGATCTGCCGCAGGTAGTGGCGCGGGACGCTGCGGAACGGCTTGTTCGTCGTCTTGATCTTGGCCAGCTCGATCCGGCCCCCTTCGCGGAGCGCGACCTCGTCCGGCGTCGCCAGGTGCCGGCGGTCGCGCTCGGCGTGGAACAGCAGGTCAGAGGGCTGGATGCCGTGTGTCGCGGCCACCCACGCCGCGATCTCCGGCTCCCGCACCCGGCCTTGCTGGGTGAACACGTTGCCCGAGAACCCGGAGCCGTTGAGCTTCTCGCGTGCAGCCGCGCGGAGCGAGCGGGGGGTCGACAGTTTGGCCACGTCGGTCGCCGTGATTCCGCGGCTGCGCGCGCGCAGCCAGCCGACGTGGTCGCTCGAGGAGGCGACGATGCGGGCGAGGTGGCCTTCCGCTCCGGGAACGGCCGGGACGACCGCGCGGGGAGCGGGGGCGGAGGCCCGCCGGTCGCTGCCCGCCAGGACGAGCGGACGGTAGAGGTCCGCTGTGGCGGATGCGGTGGAGCGGTCGAACATCCGACCATTCTGCCGCGACCGGGCGGGCTCCGCCTTCAGCCCACGCCTGCGGCGCCGAGCTGGCGGGGCGTTTCGCCGGCCGCCGTTCCCAGCACACATGTATACCGTCGCCCATCAGGTGACTTTTGCTTGACATTAGGCATAAGTATCTCTAAGGTTAAATAACCTCAGGCATTCAAGCCTGGGGTCCAGGGGCGCACGGGCGACTCCCCGCTCCGCTCGTGCGCCCCGACGGCCGATGACGACGAAAGGACCCTGTTCATGAGACCCCCACGCAGTTCCCGGCCCGCTCGGATCGGGATGGCGGTCGCACTGGCGACGGCTCTGGCGCTCGGAGCGAGTGCCTGCTCCCCCGGCGGATCAGGCTCGGACTCCGGGTCCGGCACCATCCTCAGCTACTGGGCCACGAACCAGGGCACGAGCCTCGACAGCGACAAGGAGACCCTCGCGCCGGTGCTCGCCGATTTCGAGAAGGAGACCGGCATCGCGGTCACATTGGAAGTGATCGGCTGGAACGACATGCAGACCCGTCTGCAGACCGCCGTCACCTCCGGTCAGGGGCCGGATGTCACCAACATCGGCAACACCTGGGCGGCTTCCCTCCAAGCGACCGGCGCTTTCCTCCCTCTCGGCGACGCTGAGCTGAAAGCGATCGGGGGCGCTGAGAAATTCGTCCCGACCGCGTTTCAGACCGGTGGGGCCGCGGGCGAGACCCCCCACGAGCGTCCCCCTGTACGGCTTGGCATACGGCCTCTACTACAACAAGAAGATGTTCGCCGACGCGGGACTCGAGCCGCCGGCGAGCTGGGAGGAGCTGATCGCCGCCGGAAAGAAGCTCACGGCGGGTGGCGTCCACGGCCTTGTGCTCACGGCCGGCGCATACACCACCAATTCGCATTTCGCGTTCATCGACGCCGCCCAGAACGGCGCCGACCTGTTCGACAAGTCCGGTCGGCCCACGTTCGCGGACGACGCGGTGGTCGACGGCGTGCTGCGCTACCTCGATCTCATGCAGTCGGCGCGGATCGTCGACCCCGCGGATGCCCAGAAAGCCAACACGGCCGAGTCCGTCAGCGTCTTCGCGCGCGGCGAAGCGGCGATGATGATCATGCAGAACAACGCCAGCTCGACCGTCCTCGCCAACGGGGTGGCGGCCGACGCGTTCGGCGTCGTCCCGTTCCCGGCGCCCGCCGGCGCTAAGCCGATCGCCAGCCATGTCGCTGGGATCAACGTCTCGGTGTTCAAGAACACCAAGCACAAGGACGCCGCGCTCAAGCTGGTCGACTACCTTACCAGCGAGAAAGTGCAGGCCCGTCTCGGCGCCGAGTACTCCACGCTTCCGGTGCTCACGGGCATGGAGCCGGCCTTCAAAGGCGATCCGGCGCAGGCGGCGGTGTTCCAGCGGGTCTACGAAACGATGGCGAAACCGCTGCCGCTCGTCCCCGCCGAGGACCAGTACGAGGCCACCGTCGGCAAAGCCATGAACGACCTCTTCGCGCGCATCGCCACCGGTTCCACGGTGAGGCGGGATGACGTGAAGAAGGCCCTTCAGACCGCCCAGGACGACGTCGCCGCGTCGCTGGGCTGACCGACAGGACGCGCGGGGAGCCACCATCCTTCCTCCCCGCGCGTCCGCCGATCGTCACAGGAGTCTTGTCATGACCACTGCTTCCCGCCCCGGCGCCGCTGCGCCCCGCGAGGCCCGCTCGACAGGCCCGTCCCGGCGGCGTCTTCGCGCACCGCTGGCTGCCGCTCGCGCTCCTCGCTCCCGCGCTCGTCTTCGAGTTCGGCATCCACCTCGTCCCGATGCTCACCGGCGTCTGGATCAGCCTGCTCAAACTCACCAAGTTCTTCGTCGCCAACTGGGGTGAGGCGCCGTTCGTCGGATTCGCCAATTACGCTGTCGCGCTCGACGTGAACGGCGCGGTCGGCGCCGGACTGCTCCGCTCGTTCGCGATCACCTGTGCCTTCACGGTGCTCGTGGTCGGGCTGTCCTGGGGGTTCGGGACGGCTGCGGCCGTCGCGTTGCAGCGCTCCTTCCGCGGGCGCGCCGTCCTGCGCACGCTCTTCCTCATCCCGTAAGCATTGCCGGCCTACGCGGCTGTGATCGCGTGGAAGTTCATGTTCCAGCGCTAGAGCGGCGCGGTCAACCACATCCTCGTGGACACGCTCGGCTGGATGTCCGACAAGCCGTTCTGGCTCATCGGCGACAACGCCTTCCTCGCGGTCGTCGTCACGGCGATCTGGAAGCTGTGGCCGTTCGCCTTCCTCATGCTCATGGCGGGCATCCAGTCGGTCCCGGCCGATGTGTACGAGGCGTCAGCGGTCGACGGCGCCTCACCGTTCCGGCAGTGGCGCTCGATCACGCTGCCCATGCTGCGCCCGGTGAACCTGGTGCTGGTGCTGGTGATGTTCCTCTGGACGTTCAACGACTTCAACACACCGTTCATCCTGTTCGGCTCGGCGCAGCCGCCCGCGGGCGACCTGATCTCGTTCCACATCTACAACTCGTCGTTCCTGACCTGGAACTTCGGCTCGGGCGCGGCGATGAGCGTGCTCCTGCTGCTATTCCTCCTTGCGGTCAGCGGCGTCTACTTCGCCCGCACGAATCGGAGGTCCCCGGATGCATGACACCGTCGGGTCGCGCGTCTTCCGCGTCGCGACCCTCACCCTGCTCGCACTCTTCACGATCGTGCCGGTCTACGTCATGGTGACGTCTGCTCTCAAGCCGCTCGAAGGTGTACAGAGCGCCTTCGCCTGGTGGCCGACGACCATCACCGTCCAGCCGTTCGTCGATTATGTGGTCGACCGTGCCGCTCGCGTCGTACTTCGTCAACAGCCTCATCGTGTCGAGCGCGGCCACGTTCTTCAGCGTGCTGATCGCGATCTTCGCCGCGTACGCCGTGTCGCGCTACCGCTTCCGCGGGCGCACGCTGTTCACGACGACGGTGCTCTCGACACAGATGTTCCCCGGGGTCCTGTTCCTGCTGCCGCTGTTCCTCATCTTCGTGAACCTCAACCAGGCGGTCGGGATTCAGCTCGTCGGGACGCACTGGGGACTTGTGATCACGTACCTCACATTCTCGCTGCCCTTCGCGATCTGGATGCTGGCGGGCTACTTCGACGGTATCCCGCGCGACCTCGACGAAGCGGCGACGATGGAAGGCTGCGGTCCGCTGCGCACACTTTTCGGCGTCGTCCTCCCCGCCGCCCGCCCGGGGGTGGTCGCGGTCGCCATCTACAGCTTCATGACCGCGTGGGGAGAGGTGCTGTTCGCCTCGGTCATGACCAGCGCCGAGAACCGCACGCTCGCGGTCGGCCTGCAATTCTATTCCACCCAGACGAACGTCTACTGGAACCAGATCATGGCGGCATCGCTCGTCGTCAGCATCCCGGTCGTCGTGGCGTTCCTGCTTCTCCAGCGGAATTTCGTGGCCGGGCTGACCGCTGGTGCGGTCAAATGAGACGCGTGGCCGGCCGGATGAACAGCCGGCCGGCCACGCCTTCAGACCGGTTGCGGGTTCGAGACCGCCGGCGCACGGCGGGCTCCCGGCGAGGGTGCGGCCCAGCGCACGCCGTTGGCGAGCACACGGCGAACCTGCGGGTGGAAGTACACCGGGTACTCCTGATCCCCCGGGGAGAAATAGAAGATCTTCCCGCGACCGCGTGTGAAGGTCACTCCGGAGCGGAACACCTCTCCGCCGGTGAACGAGCTGATGAACACCAGGTCATCGGGCGCGGGGATGTCGAAGAACTCCCCGTACATCTCCTGAGCCTCGATCACGATCGGCTGCTCGACGCCCTCGGCGATCGGGTGCGCCGGGTTCACATTCCACACCAGCTCGCGCTCGCCGCCCTCCAGGTTGCGCCAGCGCAGCGAGCAGGTCGTGCCGAGCATCCGGGTGAAGATCTTCGAGAAGTGGCCGGAATGCAGCACGATCAGGCCCATCCCGCCGAGGACATGCTCGCGCACCCGTTCGACCACCGCGTCGGTGACCTGGTCGTGCGCGATGTGCCCCCACCAGAGCAGCACATCGGTCTCAGCGAGCACTTGTTCGCTCAGGCCGTGCTCGGGGTCGGCGAGCGTCGCGGTGCGCACCAGGACCGCATCGCCCAGCAGTTCGCTCAGGCCGGTGGCGATAGCCCTGTGGATGCCGTCGGGGTAGATGGCGGCGATCTCGGGCTGGGTGGTCTCGTGGACGCCCTCGTTCCAGACGGTGACACGCAGCGTCATCGCTCAGGCTCCCTTGGTGGCGGTGGCGGTGGCGGTGGCGGTGGCGGGATCCTCGCGTCCCGGGCTTGCGGGTGTCAGCCTCACCTCGGTGCTGAGGCGGGCGGACTCGTAGGCGGCGTCGATGACGCGGGCGCGCTCCAGCGCGAGCGAACCGTCCCACTGCGACCAGTTGGCCCGGTCGGCGACGTGCTCGAGGAAAGTCTCCACGACGGCCAGGTGCCCGCGGCCCGCGTCGGCGGTGATCGAGACGTCCTCGGACTCCTCGCCCTCGCCGGAGAAGAGGGTCAGCTCACCCGTAGGCGCGTAGTCCTTGACCCGCAGGTCGGCGCCGCCCTCGGTGCCGTACAGCGTGATCCCGAACTCGTCGCCGGCGGGACGGTAGGCCGCCCAGCTTGTCTCCACGATGATCGAGCCGCCGCCCTCCAGGCGCAGCAGCAGGCTCGCCAGGTCTTCGACCTCGTAGGCCGAACCCACGTTCCGACGGTCGGAGGCCGAGCCGCCACGGCCGCGCACGCCGAGTTCGGAGTGGGTGACCGCCGAGACCGCGGTCACTCGCGGCTCGCCGAAGAGATACAGCGCGTAGTCGAGCACGTGTACGCCGATGTCGATCAGCGGACCTCCGCCGGCCATCTCGCGATTGGTGAACCAGCTTCCGAGTGCCGGGATGCCAGAGCGCCGCAGCCAGCTCGCGCGCGCGTGATACGGCCGGCCGATCCTCCCGTCGTCGATCGCGGCCTTGAGCGCTTCGATGTCGCCGCGCCGGCGGTGGTTGAAGGCGACCTCGAGCACGCGACCGGAGCGGTGGGCGGCGTCCACCATCCCCTGCGCTTCGGTGGCCGTGCGGGCGATCGGCTTCTCGCTGAGGACGTGGATGCCGGCGTCCAGCGCCCCGATCGCGATCGGGGCGTGCAGGAAGGTCGGGACGGCGACGCTCACGACATCGAGGTTCCCGTCCGCGACGAGCTCGCGCCAGTCGCTGTACCGGCGGGCGATGCCGTATTTGTCGCCGAGTTCGGCGCGCGGGCCGTCCTCCATGCCGGCGATGGCGACGAGTTTGGCGCCCGGCAGGGCCGCGTAGGCGTCCATGTGCTGCTGGCCGGCCCAGCCGAGGCCGACGACGCCGGCGCGGAGGGGGTGGGATGCGGTGGTCACGGCTGTCCTTTCAGGGGGTGACGGTGTGGGGTGGGTCCGGGTGGGCGGTGGGTCGATTCCTTCGACGCCCGGCGCTCCTCGCCGCCGGTGCGAAAGCGGTCAGCGGGAGGAGAAAGACCGCGCGCTGGCGGTCTCCGGGTCCAGCGCGTGCTGGATCACCATGATCGCGGCGCCGATCGCTCCGCCGGTCTCGCCGGAGCGGGACTGCGTGATCGTGAGGTGCTGCGTGGCGAGCGGAGTGGAGCGGTGGTAGACGACTTCGCGAACTCCGGCGAGCAACTGCTCGCCGACGCGAGACAGGCTGCCGCCGACGATGACGAGGGAGGGGTTCAGAAGGTTGACGCAGGTCGCGATGACCTCGCCGAGGTCGCGGCCGGCCTGGCGGATCGCCTGAAGAACGGCGGGGCTGCCGGTGCGCGCGAGTGCGACGACGTCGTCGCTGGAGTCGGCGGGGACGCCCGCCGCCGTCAGCGTACGCGCGATCGCTGGACCGCTGGCGAGCGCCTCGAGGTCGGCTTCCTGCGCACCGTGGCTCGGGGTCTCGATGCCGAACGGCACCCGCACATGGCTGAGGTCGCCCGCGGAGCCCTGCGCTCCCCGCTGCAGGCGTCCGCCGCTGATGATCCCGGCGCCGATGCCCGTCGCCACCTTGACGAACAGGATGTCCGTCTGGTCCGGCCAGATCAGCGCGTGTTCGCCGAGCGCGAGCAGGTTCACATCGTTGTCGACCAGCACCGGCACATCGAAGACGCGGCGGACGTAGGCCGGGATGCCGAAACGGTCCCAGCCGGCCATGATCGGCGGGTTGACAGGCAGGCCCGTGGAGTGCTCGACCGGCCCGGGCACGCCGATCCCTATGCCGATGAGGTCGTCCGGCGGCCGTCCGGTCGCCGCGTACAGACGCTTCGCGCTCGCGATCGCCCAGTCGAGCACCGCCTCCGGCCCGTCAGAGATCAGCAGCCGCTGCGACTCGCTCGTCATGATGTTGCCGGCTAGGTCTGCCAGAGCGACGACGCCGTGGGTCGCGCCCAGATCGATGGCGATGGCCACGCGCGATCCGGGGTTGAACCGGATGCGCGCCGGCGGCCGGCCACCGGTCGAGACGTCGTCGCCGGCCGGTGCGACCAGGCCCGCGGCGGTGAGGCTGTCGATGCGCACCGCGATGGTCGAGCGGGCGAGACCGGTGAGTTCGGCGAGCTGTGCCCGGGTGCGCGGGATGCCGTCGCGCAGGATCGCCAGCAGGTCCGCGGCGTCCGTAGCGACGATGCCGGGCTCGCGAGGGCTGTCGGTCATGACAGGTATTGAACCACACCGCTGCCGGGCGATCCAAAGAATGTCAGAATTCCGGTGACTTTTGATTGACATCCGGCAAAAGTCCGGCTTGAATGGATCTCAGCGCATCACGCGCTATATCACCACAACAAAACTCGACGAGGAGAAAAGTGTCGACGTCAAAACTCTCCGTGCAGCTCTATACGGTCCGTGAGCTTCTGACCGAGGACATGGTCGCAACGCTGGGCCGCATCACCGAGATCGGCTTCACCCAGGTCGAGCCCTTCGCGTTCCTTTCTTTCGGGGAGAAGCTGCGGCAGGGCCTCATCGGGGCCGGGCTCGCCGCCCCCACCGCCCACCAGGGTTTCATCGGCGGTGATGTGGACGAGGTGTTCGCGGCCGCCGCGGAGCTCGGCATCCAGACCGTCATCGACCCGTATGTCCCGGCTGAGCGCTGGCAGACCGCGGCCCAGGTCGCCGCGACGGCCGACCAGCTCAACGCCGCGGTCGAGATCGCTGCCCGTCACGGTGTCCGCGTCGGTTACCACAACCATGCCCACGAACTGGAGAGCACCATTGAGGGCGTCAGTGCCCTCGAGTACTTCGCCGGTCTGCTCGCCCCGGAGGTTGTGCTCGAGGTCGACACCTACTGGGTCACCGTCGGTGGCCACGATCCCGTGACTCTGCTCCCCGCGCTCGGCGACCGTGTGGTCGCGCTGCACGTCAAAGATGGCCCCGGCACCACGGAGACCAAAGATCAGGTCGCGGTCGGCCACGGCTCCCTCCCGATCGAGCAGATCATCGCCGCCGCTCCCGGCGCCCTGCGGGTCATCGAGCTCGACGATTCCCGGGGCGACCGCTTCCAGGCTGTCGCAGACAGCTACGCCTTCCTCACCGAAAAGGGCCTCGCGTGAGCGGCGGCGTGGTTGGCGTCGGCGTCATCGGCGCGGGCGTCATCAGCGACCAGTACCTGGAGAACCTCACCTCCTTTCCGGATCTTGATGTGCGCTTCGTCGCGGACATCGATGAGGAGCGTGCCCATGTCCAGGCCGAGAAGAACGGCGTCCCGGGAGCCGGTTCGGTCGCCGAGCTGCTGGTGGACGACAGCATCGAGATCGTCGTGAACCTCACCATTCCGAAGGTCCATGTCGCCGTCGCCCTGCAGGCGCTTGAGGCTGGCAAACATGTGTGGAGCGAAAAGCCGTTCGCCCTCGACCGCGTGAGCGGAAAACAGCTGCTCGCTGCGTCGAACGCCAAGGGCTTGCGCGTCGCGACCGCTCCGGACACCTTCCTCGGCGCCGGCATCCAGTCGGCCCGCCGCCTGGTGGAGAGCGGGGCGATCGGCGTGCCGCTCACCGCGCTGACGCTCATGCAGAGCCCGGGGCCGGAGTCGTGGCACCCGAACCCCGACTTCCTGTTCCAGGAGGGGGCGGGCCCGCTCTTCGACATTGGACCCTACTACCTGACGGCTCTCGTCCAGTTGTTCGGACCGATTCGTCGAGTGAGCGCCGCGGCTTCCCGGGCCAAACCCTCGCGCGTGATCGGCTCCGGCCCGCGCGCCGGCGAGTCGTTCGAGGTCACCGTGCCGACGCACGTCAGTGCGCTGTACGAGTTCGTCAGCGGACAGACGGCGCAAGCCATTTTCTCCTTCGACTCTAAGCTCGGCCGGACCCTCTTCGAGGTTGCCGGTGTCGATGCCACGGTGGCCGTTCCCGACCCCAACACGTTCGAGGGCGACCTCCTCGTCCACGGTGCTGACGGTGTCGAGACCGTTCCCGCGACCGGCTCCACTGCTTCGCGTGGAATCGGCGTCGTCGAACTCGCTCGTGCCATTCGGGCGGAGGTGCCTGAGCGCGCTTCCGGCGAGCAGGCATACCACGTCCTCGACGTGATGGCGGCGACCATCGAGGCGGGCGAGTCCGGTGTCCCCGTCGAGATTGAGAGTATCGTCAAGGTGGCTCCGGCTCTCCCCGAGGGATGGGACCCGTGCGAGGCGACACTGGTTTAGCAGAGGCACGGTCGCGGGCTGACCGGCGCCGTGGCCGGACCGAAGGACGAACAGGCTGAGAAGGATGGATGTGCGCAGAAGGATGGGCGGGACAGTCAAGTATGAGCGCTCGGTGAGAACCCCGGCCGAGAGGAGAGTGGCGATGACCGGTGTGGTGAACGCGGTCTGTGCGGAAGCGGCGCTCGCACGAACGGAGTTCACCGGATTGGGGTGTACCCGATGAGCCTGGCCGGAGCAAGCTCGGGCGCGCGAGGCACGACCCCTCAGCACGCCGCCGCCACGGAAGCCACCTCTCAGACGCGGAGCGTCGTCGGCGGAGTGCTGCGGCGCGACGGGAGACGAGAGGGCGAACGGGTGCGGGCGGCGATCGTGGGGGGCGGCTTCATGGCTGAGGTCCGCTCCCGGGCGGCGCGGGCGGCGCGGGCTGAGCTTGTCGGGATCGTCTCCTCCAGCCCGAGTCGCTCGGTCGCCGCGGCCGAACGACTCGGGATCGGGCGGGGGTTCGACTCCCTCGAGCAGGTTCTCACCGACGACACGATCGACGTCGTGCATGTCACCACTCCGAACGCTCTGCACGCCGAGCAGGCGGCGGCGGTGCTCGCGGCCGGCAAGAACGTCGTGTGCGAGAAGCCCCTCGCGACCACCGTCGCGGATGCGGAGGCCATCGTCGCGGCGGCGGCGTCCGCCGGAACGACGGCCACCGTTCCGTTCGTCTACCGCTTCCACCCGCTCGTGCGGGAGGCGCGGGCGCGGTTCGCCTCGGGAGACGCGGGAGCGGTCCTCAGCGTCAACGCGTCCTACTTGCAGGACTGGTTGCTGGCTCCGGCGGACGACAACTGGCGTGTCGACGTGGCGCAGGGCGGACGCTCGCGAGCCTTTGCCGACATCGGCTCGCATCTCGTCGACCGCGAAGACCGTGTTCGCCGAACGTGCTGCGCACTCCGCGATCACCACCGAGGACGCCGCGGCGATCGTCATCGAGACAGCGTCCGGCGCCATCGGAACACTGCTGGTGTCGCAGGTCGCGCCGGGGCGGAAGAACCGGTTGTGGCTCGAGATCGCTGGCAGCAGGGAGAGCGTCGCGTTCGACCAGGAGCAGCCCGAGACGCTCTGGGTGGGCCGGCGGGCGGGGACCCTGCTGTTCCCCCGGGACGCCGGCCAGCTCAGCGAGGACGCGGCGCGGCTCTGCGTCGTCCCGCCCGGGCACCCACAGGGCTATCAGGACGCGTTCACCGCGTTCGTGGCCGATAGCTACGCAGCCGTCGCGGGGGAGAGCCCCGACGGGCTGCCTCGCTTCGAGGACGGACTGCGCGCCGTCCGGTTCACAGAGGCGGTGCTCGACTCGGCTGAGGCGGGTACCTGGATCGAGACAGGAACGAACCCATGACTGAGTACACGACCGACAGCCCGGCATCCGCCGAATCCGGGCGGACGCACCCCGTCACGCTCTTCACCGGGCAGTGGGCCGACCTCACTCTCGAAGAGGTAGCGAAGCACGCCAGCGAGTGGGGCTACGACGGACTCGAGATCGCCTGTTCGGGCGAACACCTGGACGTCTGGCGGGCCGCGGAAGACGAGGCCTATCTCCGGGGGCGGCTCGATATTCTCGACAGGTACGGGCTCAGGGTGTGGGCCATATCCAACCATCTGAAAGGCCAGGCGGTCTGCGATGACCCGATCGACTTCCGGCACCAGGCGATCGTCGGTTCGACGGTGTGGGGCGATGGGGAACCCGAAGGGGTGCGCCAGCGCGCCGCCGAGGAGCTGAAGCTCACCGCGAAGGTCGCGCGCAAGCTCGGCGTGGACACGGTCGTCGGTTTCACGGGGTCCAAAATCTGACCGTACGTCGCACAGTTCCCGCCGGTCCCGGCCCAGGTCATCGACGCCGGCTATCAGGACTTCGCCGACCGGTGGAACCCCATCCTGGACGTCTTCGGCGGCGAGGGTGTGCGTTTCGCCCACGAGGTCCACCCGTCCGAGATCGCCTACGATTACTGGTCCAGTGTCCGCTCGCTGGAAGCGATCGAGCATCGGGCGGCGTTCGGATTCAACTGGGACCCGTCGCACATGATGTGGCAAGACATCGACCCGGTCGGTTTCATTGTCGACTTCCAGGACCGGATCTACCACGTCGATTGCAAAGACACTCGCCTCCGTCCGAAGAACGGCCGCGCCGGCGTGCTCGGTTCGCACCTCCCGTGGGGGGACCCCCGTCGCGGCTGGGACTTCGTCTCCACCGGGCACGGCGATGTGCCCTGGGAGGACTCATTCCGCGCCCTCGAGTCGATCGGCTACACCGGCCCGATCTCGATCGAGTGGGAGGACGCCGGGATGGACCGCCTGCACGGAGCGAAGGAAGCGGTGGGTTACATTCGCTCGCTCCTCTGGAGGCTGCCGACGGCATCCTTCGACGCGGCGTTCAGCAACCAGGACTGACCCCGTGCGCCGGGGCCGGCTGACCGGGCTCTGCGGGCGATGGCATCCGGGTGGGCGGCGCGGAGCGGGCGTCTCCTCGCACCCCCGCTCCGCCCAACGCCTCAGAGAGACCATCACGATCAGCCCCATCCGCCGCACCGTCCCCCCGCCCTGTCGCTTGTCCGCTCTGCCCGCGTGTCCGACCGCTCAGGCGACCTCTTTCACCTGACCGTGTTTGATGTTCAGCCGCCGCTGGGCACGTTTGGCGACGGCGGTGTCGTGGGTCACGATCGCCATGGTCAGTCCACGGTCGCGCCACAGGCCTTCCAGGAGGTCCATGATTTCGTCCCGGGTCTCCTCGTCCAGATTCCCGGTCGGCTCGTCCGCGAGGAGGACACCCGGGTTCTTCGCCAGTGCCCGGGCGATGGCGACGCGCTGCTGCTGGCCTCCGGAGAGCTCGGATGGGAGGTGGTTGCCGCGATCCGCGAGGCCGACTGATGCGAGGGCCTCGGCCGCGCGGAGCTTGCGCTCCCCCGCGCTGATGCGGAGCGGGGCGAGAGCGGTCTCGACATTCTCCTGGGCGCTCAGCGTCGGGATGAGGTTGAAGCTCTGGAAGACGAAGCCGATCTCGCTCGCGCGGAGGGCGGTCAGCTTGTGGTCCCCGAGCGTCGACAGGCTCGACGCGCCGAGCGAGATATCGCCCGAGCTGGGGCGGTCGAGCGCTCCCAGCATCTGCAACAGCGTCGACTTGCCGCCGCCGGTAGGGCCCTGGATGGCGACGAGCTGACCGTCGGGGATCTCGAGGGTCACATCGTCGAAGGCGATGACCTCCCGCTTGGACCGGTTGTATTTCTTGGTGACGTTCGTCAGAGTGTACACAGGACGCTCCAGAGGTTTCAGGCGACCGAGCGCAGGGCGGCCGCGGGACGGAGACGGGAGGCGCGCCACCCGCCGATGGCTCCGGCGATCAGACCGCCGAGGAGGGCGAGGCCGACGACGATCCAGACGGTGATCGGGGCGTGGAGGGCGATTTCGGCGGTGTTCCGCGTGGCGGCCCGGAGACCCTCGAAGCCCCCGACCCCGAAGCCGCCCTCGGCGCTGGCGCCCGCGCCGGGGCCGGGGCCGCCGGGTGTGGTTCCCGCCCCCCGGCCGGCAGCCCCGGCTGAGCCGGAGCCGATGCTGCCGGTCAGGGTCGGGGAGATCACATTCACCACGAGCACTCCGAGGAGGCCGACCGCCACACCGATCACACCGCCGATGAGACCCTGCACGACCGACTCGCCCGCGACCTGCCCGACGATGCGGCGGTTGGACCAGCCGATCGCCTTCAGGGTGCCGAACTCGCGGGTGCGCCGGGTGACGCCGGAGATGGTGAACAGGATGGCGATGAGGAAAGCCGCTGCGAGCACGATGACCGAGAGCCAAGTGCCGAGGTTCGCGATCAGCTGCCCGGCGCTGCCGAGCGAGCCGGAGACCGTGGATGCCAGGTCGGCCTGGGTGCTGACCGTCGCTCCGGGGAGTGCTTTGGTCAGATCGGCTTTGATCTGATCGATGTCGCTGGAGGAGGCGGCCGTGACATAGACCGACGAAACCTTGCCGGACTGGCCCGAGAGGGTCTGGGCGACATCCAGGGGGAGATAAGCGTTGGCCGCGGTCGTCGAGTCGGCGCCGGTGGCGGAGACGATCCCGATCACTTTGAAATCGGTGCCGCCGATGGCGATGGTGTCGCCGACGGCCTTGCTCGCGGTTTTAGCGTACGCGGCGTCCAGGATCGTCACATCCGCGCCTTTGTCGGCGGCGGTGAAGGTGCGGCCGCTCGACAGCGACACCGAGGCGAGCGGTCCGACCGACTCGCCGGCCGGGTCGAGACCGAGGACCGAGAAGGAGTCGACGGTGAACGAACTTCCGCCGGCCCCGTCCGCGCCACCTGTCGGCGGCGGGGTGGTCTCGGTCTGGCTGGCTCCGGTCCCTCCGGTCTGCCGCTGTTCCGGCATCTGCTGAAAATCGGGGAGGGTGCCGCTGAAACTGGTGTTCGTGAGCGACAGCACCGCCGCGGCGGCGGAGACGTTCTCGACCTTCTTCGCGGTCGCCAGCGTGCTGGCGTCCATCGCGGTCGCGCCGCGAGCGGGCTCCAGACGGGAGGTGTCGACCTGGCGGCCGGTCCCGGTGTCGGCGCCCGCCTCGGCGCCGAAGTCGAAGCGCGGTCCGCCCCCGGCGCCCCGCTGCGCGTTCGCGGTCTGCGCGGTGGCCGGCTGGCTGACCGTGATGTCGGTGCCGACACCGTAGACGGATTGCAGGACGCTCGCCTGCGCCTCTTTGACCCCGGCGGAGACGGCGTCGACGATGATGACGAGCGCGATTGCGAGGGCCATGCCGATGGCGATGATGGCTGTCTGCTTGCGGCGGTTGAGCAGCTCACGCCGCAGATAGGTCCCGAACATTGGTTTCCGCTTCTCTCGGGTCGAATGACTACGGAGGGAAAGTAGGCCGGGGCGTTTTCGGAACGCTGTGGCGAACCTATGGTTCTGCCGAGTGGAGGCTTCTCAGGGTGTCCATGGTTTTCTCAAAGACACCGTCAAGACCTCTCCTGATAATGAGGAAGGTGACCATCAATGCCCGAGCCGCCTCCGGCCCCTCCACCCAGCCCAGAACACTCCTGCGCCGCGCGGACGGCAGCTCCATTCGTGTGCTCGTCGTCGATGACGAGCACACGCTCACGGATCTGCTCGCCATGGCCCTCCACTACGAGGACTGGGAGGTGAAGACCGCCTCGAACGGGCAGCAGGCTCTCCAGTTCTCCCGAGAATTTAGGCCGGATGTCGTGGTTCTGGACATCATGCTCCCCGACATCGACGGCTTGCAGGTGCTTTCCCGGATGCGCGCCGACGGCAATGAGGCTCCCGTCCTCTTCCTCACCGCGAAAGACGCGCTGGACGACCGCATCGCCGGTCTCACCGCCGGAGGCGACGATTACGTCACGAAGCCGTTCAGCCTGGAGGAGCTGGTCGCCCGCCTCCGCGGCCTGCTGCGCCGGTCACGCGCCGCGGTCGCCGACCAGGACGACCCTGTTCTCGTCGTGGGCGACCTCGTGCTGGACGAGGACAGCTACGAGGTGCATCGCGACGGCGAGCCGATTCAGCTGACGGCCACCGAGTTTGAACTGCTGCGCTTCCTCATGCGGAATCCGCGGCGCGTGCTGAGCAAAGCGCAGATCCTCGACCGGGTGTGGAGCTACGACTTCGGGGGGTCCTCCAGTGTGGTCGAGTTGTACATCTCGTACCTGCGCAAGAAGATCGACGCGGGGCGCACCCCGATGATCCACACCGTCCGCGGAGCCGGTTATATGGTGAAGGCCGTGCAATGACCACTGCCCGCTCGGCGGGCGCTCCGACCACCGGCCGCGTGCGCGGCTGGTTCGCGCACATCCGTCCGTTCCGCTCGTGGGCCCTCCGCAGCCGGGTGGTTCTCGTCGTCGTCGCGATGCTCGCGGTTCTCGGTGCGGCGATCGGGACGGTCAGCGTCCTCGCACTGCGTACCTACCTGATGCAGCGCCTCGACGGGCAGCTCACGAGCGCACTTTCCCGCGGCGCGCATGCCGCCGACAGTCTGTTCGGCGCGTCGCCGACCGGGCCCGAGGGCATCCGGATCGTGGCCGCCCCCGGTCAGCCGACGGGGACGTTCGGCACCATTCGCAGCGGGAACCAGTTCCTCTTCCCCGTCATCCTCACCGACCGTCCGGCCGGCAGCGCCGACAACCATCCGGCGGAGCCGCGGGTCGTCGGTCTCATCCCGGGCGATCAGCTCCGCTCCCTGCCCGCGGACGCCAATCCGCGCACGATCGACTTTGGCTCCGCTTACGGCGACTACCGCGTTGCCGCGTACCCGCTCGAGAACGGCGACTCCGTCATCATCGGCCTGCCGCTCAGCGACGTTCAGGCGACCGTGGGCCGGCTGACGTTCGTCATCGTCCTGGTCACCCTCGCCGGGATCGTCTCCGCCTTTTTCCTCGCGAGCTTTGTGATCCGCCTGGCCATGCGTCCGCTGGAGCGTGTCGCGGGGACGGCCGAACAGGTGGCGCATATGCCGCTCGACCGCGGCGATGTGGCGCTCTCCGTCCGTGTCCCCGAGGAGGACACCGATGCGCACACCGAGGTGGGCAAAGTCGGCGCGGCCCTCAACCGGATGCTGGGGCATGTCGCGTCGGCCCTGACCGCCCGGCAGGCGAGCGAGCTGAAGGTGCGCCAGTTCGTCGCCGACGCGAGCCACGAGCTGCGCACGCCGCTGGCGTCCATCCGCGGGTACGCCGAGCTGACCCGCCGCTCCCCGCACGAGCTGCCGCGCGACGTCACCCATTCGCTCGGCCGCATCGAGTCGGAGGCCACCCGGATGACCTCGCTCGTCGAGGACCTCCTCCTCCTCGCCCGCCTGGACGAGGGCCGCGAGCTCGACCGGGACCCCGTCGATCTCTCGCTGCTGCTCGTGGACGCGCTGAGCGATGCCCACGCCGCCGGGCCCGGCCACGCCTGGAGCATCCTCCTGCCGGAGGAGCCCGTCGACGTGCTGGGCGACGCGCAGCGGCTGCACCAGGTCGTGGCGAACCTGTTGGCGAACGCGCGCCTGCACACGCCGGAGGCGACGAAGGTCACGGCGTCGCTGACGGTGGATGCGGAGGCCGGGCAGGCCGTCGTCACGGTCGCGGACGACGGTCCCGGCATCCCGGAGGGGTTGCAGTCCACGCTGTTCGAGCGGTTCGCGCGCGGCGATAGCTCGCGGGCCCGGACGACGGGCTCGACGGGCCTGGGGCTGGCGATCGTGCAGGCGGTCGTGGTGGCGCACGACGGGACGGTGTCTGTGCAGAGCCGGCCGGGTGACACCGTGTTCACGGTGCGGTTGCCCCTGGCGCTCGCCGCCGAGCAGACCGCGGCGGTGGATGGAGCCGGAGCAGAAGCCGCAGCCCCGGTGGCTCCGGAGACCGGTCCGGGCGTGGGGGACGTGCGATGACACCGACGCTCGTTGCCGTGACGGAGTATGGTTTGTCCTCCGCTCCGCCTCTCCTCTATATCCGCGCTCTGCCCGCGGAGAGCGGCCGGCCGTGCGGTTTCGGCCGGGCGTTCGAGCGGTGGGTGCTGCGCGGGCCGGCGCGCGAACGCGCCGTCTACGCGGTCGGACGCCCGATGTCGCTGCCGGTGGATGCGGACATGTCGCGGCTCGCGGAGGTGTACGCCAACGTTGTGCGGGGGCGTTTCGACGGGCCGGTCTCCCTGATGGGAATGTCGACGGGCGCGAGTGTCGCCTTGCAGCTCGCGGCCGACCATCCCGAGCTCGTGGACAGCCTGGTCGTCGCGGCGGGCGCCGGGCGCCTCAGTCCGCGGGGCCGGGCCGTGCAGCGCCGGTACGCGGCGATGCTCGCGGCGGGGGGTCACCGGGCTGCGGCGGAGCTGGCGAGCGCGACGATGTCGTTCCGGCGTCTGGACCCGCTGGTGCGAGCGGCGACGAGGCTTCTCCCCGCGCCCGATGACATCGAGAGCCTCTTGACGATCCTGCGTGCGGAGGACGGATTCGATGTCCGGGACCGTTTGGGGCGGGTCGGCGCCCCGACGCTCATCCTCTCCGGCGGACGGGACGTGTTCTACCCGGCCGAACTCGGTCGCGAGACGGCGGTGAGGATGCCACGCGCTACGCACATCGTCTACCGGGACCGGGCGCACGGCGGTGTCCCGCTGCATCCGAGGTTCGCCGCCGACATCGCCGCGTTCCTGCGGCGGACGCAGCCAACGGGGTGATTTGCGCATCCGCACGCCCATCCCGTACCCTGGTCGAAGCCAAAGACCGCTGGTTGTCGTGACTGCACGACCGAAGACTCATTTCGATGGGGGCCTGCGCAGGTAAAGAAGCGTGTCTCGCAGTTCTCTGCGTCTCCAGCTCCGTTCCCTGCGCCGGAGCTTTTTCTTTTGCCCGCGGTCGAGGCGCACATCGCCCCCGCGGTGTGCGACGAAGAAGATTAGAGGAGTAGGCCATGGCGAACAAGGAAGCTACGGTCGCCGAGCTGGAGAACCTGTTCGACAGCTCGACCGCCGTTCTGCTGACCGAGTACCGCGGTCTCACTGTCGCGCAGCTCAAGACGCTGCGCACGTCCATCAGTGAGCACGCAACGTACGCCGTGGTGAAGAACACGCTGACCAAGATCGCGGCCAACAAGAAGGGCATCTCGTCGTTCGACGAGGAGCTCGTCGGTCCGTCCGCGATCGCCTTCGTGCATGGTGACCCGGTCGCCGTCGCGAAGTCGCTGCGTGACTTTGCCAAGGCAAACCCTCTGCTGGTGGTCAAGAGCGGTTACTTCGACGGTAACCCGCTGACCGCAGAAGAGGTAGGCAAGCTCGCCGATCTCGAGTCCCGTGAGGTTCTGCTGGCCAAGCTGGCCGGCGCCTTCAAGGCCTCGCTGTTCGGAGCCGCATATCTGTTCAACGCACCGCTGTCGCAGGCCGTTCGCACGGTCGATGCGCTGCGTGAGAAGCAGGAGTCCGCTGCTGAGTAATCACACACTAAGGAGAGAAATCATGGCAAAGCTGTCGACTGACGAGCTGCTCGAGGCGTTCAAGGACCTGACCCTGATCGAGCTGAGCGAGTTCGTGAAGAAATTCGAGGAGACCTTCGAGGTCACCGCCGCCGCCCCCCCCGTCGCCGTCGCCGCGGCCCCCGCCGCCGGTGGCGCCGGTGCCGCCGCCGAGGATGCTGAGCAGAAGGACTCGTTCGACATCGTTCTCGAGTCCGTCGACGCCAGCAAGAAGATCCAGGTCATCAAGGAGGTGCGCGCCCTCACCAGCCTCGGCCTCGGTGAGGCGAAGGCCCTCGTCGACGGCGCTCCGAGCACCGTTCTCGAAGGCGCCAACAAGGAGGCCGCCGACAAGGCCAAGACCCAGCTCGAAGGAGCTGGCGGCACCATCAACCTCAAGTAGTCGCGGCCCCCTCCGGGGCGCTCCTACCGCAGGTTGATCGGCCACGCGACGCGGACTCCTCCCACCAGAGAGCGTTCCGCGTTGCGGAGGGCGTCGACCCCGTCACGGGGGCGACGCCCTCCCGTGTTTAACGCGGGGAGCGAGCGGATTGATCTCCATCAGGACCGCAGCGCCGGTCTCTCGCAGAGTGTGGAGTCGATCATCGGCTTCCGTTCCGCCCGGAACTGCGAAGAGCCGCCCTGTCCTAGTCAGGGCGGCTCTTCCCGTTCCGGAGCTCAAGAGTTCGGCAACGGGCGGTCGCCGGCTGGCGATCGTGCCTACCCGAAAGGCGCGATCGGCCAACGGCCAACGGCCAACGGAACTATTATTCCAAAACGTGAGCGTCCTGCGGTTCAGGATGGCCGATTTGACGGAGATCGTCTGAAGATTCCGTGTGTCAGTGCGGGGGAGCGGTGGAGCTGCGGACGACGAGCGTCGCCGCCGCCCCCACCGAGCGTGTATACGGCTCCGCGCCGCCGAGTTCCTCGAGCAGCATCCGTGCGGCTGTCACACCCTGCTCGAACGGGTTCTGGGCATCATCCAGTCGCGGTTGCAGAACGATGTCCGCGGAGTCGCGAACGTCCTCACGAACACGGTGTCCAGGCCCTCCAGCACCTGTGTGTAGAACCATCGGCTGACCGAGGGGACGAGCACGCCTAGAGCGAGCGTGCGCCCGCTCGCCCGCCCCGATGCGCTCGACGATGCGACAGAGCCGATCTCGTCCGCCGCCCGGTGTGCGGCGTCGCGGGTCTTGTCGGACACATTCGGGAGCCCCCGCAGCGCCCGGGAGACCGTCGCCGTGGAGACGCCGGCCGCCTGGGCGGCCTTCGGATGGACAGCGTCGTGGTGGCGTGCCCGTTGCTGCCGCCGGTGAGGATCTGCGGCAGGTCGTAGATGCGCAGCGCGTCCAGAACGCGAAACAGCTCCTGACCCCTCCCTCTCCGCTGGCTTTGTCGCGCGTTTCAGCGGCGGCGGGGATGCGCGGCCCGGAGAGTTACTCTGAACTCATGAGCGGGATGCGCGGAGTCGGCGGCGGTGGGGTGCGGTCGCGTGTCAGCGGTGGGGACGCCGAAGCGCAGAAGGCGCTGAACGCGACAGCGCCCCGCATCCCGCATTTGTTCCGGCGGATCATGGCGCTCTTCGCGCCGTACCGGGCCGCGATCGCGCTGACGATGGCGCTGGTGCTGATCGGCCCGCGCTGTCGGTGATCCCGCCGCTGCTGACGCAGCGGGCCTTCGACGATGGTCTGTTCCCGAAGACGGGGAGGCCGGACCTGCCGATGCTGATCGAGACCGTGGCGCTGATGGTCGTGGTGTTCGTCAGCTCGGCTCTGCTCGGGGTGTGGCAGACCTATCTGACCGCGTCGGTCGGCAACAAGCTGATGATGGGGGCGCTGCGGGTGCGGTTGTTCTCGCACCTGCAGTCGATGGAGCTGAGCTTCTTCACGAAGACCAAGACGGGCATCATCCAGTCGCGGTTGCAGAACGATGTCGGCGGAGTCGCGAACGTCCTCACGAACACGGTGTCGAGCGTCCTGGGCAACACGGTCACGGTGATCGCCGCGCTGGTCGCGATGCTGCTCCTCAACGGGCAGCTGACGATTGTGGCCGTGATCCTCATGCCCCTTCTGGTGATCGCGCAGCGGCGGGTCGGGCAGGCGCGGGCGCGGATCGTGACGAAGACGCAGGAGTCGCTGTCGGATATGACCGCGATCACACAGGAGACGCTGAGCGTGTCGGGCATCCTGCTCGCGAAGAGCTTCAACCGGCAGCGCGCCGAAGTCGAGCGCTACTCCGACGAGAACCGCACCCAGATTCGCTTGCAGGTCTCGCAGGCGATGAGCGGCCAGTGGTTCTTCGCGATGGTGAACATCTTCCTCTCGTCCATCCCCGCGATCGTCTACCTCGTCTCGGGCTGGCTGGTGCTCGGCGGTGCGACCGACATCACCGCGGGCACGATCGTGGCGTTCACGACCGTGCAGGCGCGGCTGCTCTTCCCGCTGCTCGCCCTCATGCGGGTGGCGCTCGACCTGCAGACGTCCGGTGCGCTGTTTGCGAGGATCTTCGAATACCTCGACCTCAAGCCGGCCATCGTGGACCGGCCGGATGCGGCGCCGGTCGACTCCGGGCGCGAACTCGGGCGGATCGAGTTCGACCGCGTCGCCTTCCGCTACCCGGATGCGCGGCAGGGGGAGCGGAACACGCTCGACGACGTCTTCTTCGTGATCGAACCGGGTCAGTTTGCCGCCTTCGTGGGGCCGAGCGGGGCGGGGAAGACCACCGTCTCGTACCTCATCCCGCGATTCTACGACGCGACGAGCGGGCGCATCCTGTTCGGCGGAACGGATCTCCGAGCGCTCCGGCAGGAGTCGCTGGTCTCCCACATCGGCGTCGTGAGCCAGGAGACGTACCTCTTCCACGCGACCATCGCCGAGAATCTGCGCTACGCACGGCCGGACGCGACGCAGGAGGAAGTGGAGTCGGCGGCGCGGCGGGCGAACATCCACGACACGATCGTCGGCTTTCCAGATGGCTACGAGACCGTGGTCGGCGAACGGGGCTACCGGCTCTCGGGAGGCGAGAAGCAGCGGATCGCCATCGCGCGCGTCCTGCTCAAGGACCCCGCAGTTCTGATTCTGGACGAGGCGACCAGTGCGCTCGACAGCATCTCGGAGCGCGTGGTGCAGCAGGCGCTGGACACGGCTTCGCGCGGCCGCACGACCATCGCGATCGCCCACCGCCTCTCCACCATCGTCGCGGCCGACGTCATCTTCGTTGTCGACCGCGGTCGGATCGTGGAGCGGGGGAACCACCGGCAGCTGCTGGAAGCCGGGGGCGTCTACGCGCTGCTGCACGGGGAGCAGCTCGAAGGCTCACTGCTCGACAGCTGAGCGGGGGAGCGGAGCCCCCCGGACGATCGTCCGTCCGGGGCTCCACCGTCGCCGGCCTGGCGCTGGACCGGCGTTCGCGGCGCTGATCGCGACGGGGCGACCGCCTAGCCGCGCGCGGAACCGGTGAGCTCGCCGCTCTCTTCCGCGGAGACGAGGAAGCAGGTGATGCCGCGCTTCTGCATCGACCAGGAGGCGGACGTCGGGCCGAAGTAGTTGATCGCGTATCCGGAAGCGTCGGTCTCCGCTCCGATGTACTGCGCAAACGCTTCCCCGGTGCAGGCTTTGCCGGCCGCCGCTTTCACGGCCTCGGCGCCGGGGAACGCGGCGTCGCCGGCCATCTCGAAGGTGTGGAAGACCTCGGCAGTGTGGGGCCCGGCGCAGTCGAGGACTTCGATGGTGCTCGCGATTCCGCTGGCCGGGAGCGCCAGGCAGTCGCCGACCTTGAGATCCTCGACAGCGATCGACGCATCCGAGACGGCGTCTTCGGTCTCGGAGGCGTCGAGGGAGGGGGAGGCCGTCGTGGACGCGGCGTTCACGACGAAGGCTGTGGCCGCTATCGTCATGACGACCGAGGCCAGCACCAGCACGGCGCCGACGCAGGTGCCGACGATCGCCAGAGTGCGGGCGCTCTTGCCGGCTGCGGTCGCCGCCGGGAGGTCCTGGGCCGCGAGCGCGCGCCGCGCGGCGACCGATTTGAGGATCGCGGCGATGCCGACCGGCCAGAACAGCACGGTGGAGACGATCGAGAAGGCGAGGTGGGTCGCCGGCGGCCGGGGCTGCGCCGCCTGCTGGGGCTGCGGCGGCTGGGGCTGGGCGGACCCAGGCTGCTGCGGGGTTCCGGGGGCAGGCTGAGACGTCACGGTGGGACTCCTTATGGGTGGTCGGATACGCGAGAATCGAGCACCGCTGTTCACCCTAGAGGGGAAGGCCCCCCGCTCAGTGACGGTCCACACGGAATTTGCGCAGACACGGCCGGCCGGCCCGAGTTCGCGCGACCGGTCTAGCGGGTCGCCACCCAGACCGCCCCCGCCGCTGTCGAACCGAGAACCATCGGCTCGCCGTGGAGGCGGACCGTCACATCCCCCGCGAACTCCCGATGCTCGTCCACCGTGACCTCCGCATCCAGCCCGATGCCGCGCTCGCCGAGGTAGCGGAGGATCGCGGGATCGGCGTCCGAGATGCGGACCACGGTCAGCGCGACGCCGGTCTGCGCCGTGAGCAGCGGGGCGGCGTCCGCTCGCCGCGGCGTGCCGTCGGCCGTCGGGATGGGGTCGCCGTGCGGGTCGCGCGCCGGGTAGCCGAGGCGGCGGTCGATCCGGTCGATCAGTTCGTCGGAGACCGCGTGCTCGAGCACCTCGGCCTCGTCGTGGACCTCGTCCCAGCCGTAGCCGAGCTCCTCTACGAGGAACGTCTCGATCAGCCGGTGCCGGCGGACCATCGCGACCGCGCCGTGGCGGCCGGCGTCCGTGAGTTCGATGCCGCCGTACGGCTCGTGTGCGAGCAGGCCCTGGTCGGCGAGACGGCGGATGCCGTCGGAGACCGTCGCTGCCCGGACGCCCATCCGCTCGGCCAGCTGTTTGACGGTGATGGGGTCGCCCTCCCACTCGGTCGCGCACCAGATGACCTTCAGGTAGTCCTGGGCCACGGAGGAGAGGGAGGACACGGGCATGAGTCAGATTCTAGGCTCTGCGAGGAGGACGTCTCACGCCGGATGGGCGCGGCGACCGCCGTGGGCGATGACGGCGACCATCCGCTCCAGCGGGCCGCCCCCGAGGAAGCGGCGGAAGAGGGCAGCGCCGGCGAGGGACCCGGCGCTCAGGAGCGCGACCATCCACCAGTGGTCGTCGGACGGTGAGAAGAAGCGGGTCCAGACGCCCAGAACCGCCAGATGGGCGACGTAGAAGGTCAGGGTCATCGAACCGAGCGTGGCGAGGGGGGAGAGGACCCTGCCGAGGGGCGAGCCCGGCCGGGCGGTGACCTGTCCGGCCAGGACGCAGAGGGCGAGAACGATGAGTGCCCACCCGGTCGAGACGCTGAGCTCGGGCAGTGTGCCCGAGTGCGGGGAGACAGCGACGTCGAGGAGGGCCGCGGCGGCGTAACCCGCCGTCAGGAGGGCGATCCCGGTCGCTCCGGTCGCGAGCATGGTGCGTGTGCGGAAACCGACGCGCGCGATTGTGAGTCCGACGAGGGCGAAGGCGAGCACCGAGGTGACCCGGAAGGCGGGATCGAAGAAGAGAAAACCGGCGACTATCGTCGTCAGGCGCGGGAGGAGCGCCCCGGGCAGGCCCCACGACGCCGGGGTTCCGTTCGCGACGACCGGCATCAGCGTGGAACTGGCGACCGCTGCGACGGCGGCCGCCACCGCAAGCCACCGCGCGCGGACGAACAGGAACGGCAAGAGCAGCAGGCAGACGGCGCCGCAGTAGTGCAGGATCGGGTACACCTGCGCCCCGAAGAGTCCGACCAGGATGCCGAGAGCGATCAGCAGCAGTCCCCGGATGGCGAACCCGTAGCGGAACCGGCTGCGCGACATCCCCCGGCCGTCCGCGAGGGCGCGTCGGGAGGCCAGACCCGCCGAGACGCCGACGGTCACCGCGAACAGCGGCATCGCGAAGTGGTCGGAGAAGTTGAGCAGCTTGAGAGGGAAAGGCGAGTCCCTCGTGAGCGGCGCCGTGTGCGCGATGAACACGGCCAGCAGCGCCACACCGCGCGCCAGGTCGACTCCGAGTATTCGCATCCTGGCAGGCTAGGCGGAGGCTTCCGCGGCTGTGGCGCCCCAGTGGCTCGCTGTGTGCGGGAGGCTCCCGAATGCGGTGCTGGAAGCGTTCGCCCGCTTGTTCAGCGGCCCTGTTACGGTGGACCCCGTGAAGCACGCGGGGACCACCGACCTGGCGGAGAGGGCCGGGCAGCTGCTGTGGCGGCGCCATCGTGGAGCCGGCGAGCGGCAGCGCGGGGCGGGGCTCCCACGGCAGAGGCTCCTCCTCCGCCGCAGCGAACAGAGCACGGAAAAAATTGATGACACACGGTTTCTCCACCCGCGCCATCCACATCGGCCAGGAGCCCGACCCGACGACGGGCGCGATCATCCCGCCGATCCACCAGACCTCGACCTTCGTCCAGGACGGCATCGGCGGTCTGCGCAGCGGCTACGAGTACGGCCGCGCTGCCAACCCCACCCGGGATTCGCTGCAGTCGCTGCTCGCCTCGCTGGAAGGCGGCGTCTCCGCGCTGTCCTTCGCTTCCGGCCTCGCCGCCGAAGACGCTCTGCTGCGCGCCGTGCTCAGACCCGGCGACCATATCGTCCTCGGCAACGATGTCTATGGTGGCACGCACCGTCTGATCGACCGCATCCACGGCGCCTGGGACGTCCGCAACACCACGGTCGACCTGACCGACCTGGACGCGGTGGGCGTCGCCCTCGCGACCGGCCGCACCCGTCTGCTCTGGATCGAGACCCCGAGCAACCCGCTGATGAAGATCAGCGACCTGGCCGCCTTGACCTCCCTCGGCCACGGCGCCGGTGCGCTCGTCGTCGTGGACAACACCTTCGCCTCGCCCGCGCTTCAGCAGCCGCTGTCGTTCGGCGCGGATGTCGTCGTCCACTCGACCACCAAATACCTCGGCGGTCACTCCGACGTGATCGGCGGCGCGCTCGTCTTCGGCGGCGAGGAGCTCGCCGAGAAGGTGCGGTTCATCCAGTTCGCCGCCGGGGCCGTCTCCGTGCCGATGGATGCCTGGCTCACCGTCCGTGGCATCAAGACCCTCGCCGTCCGCATGCAGCGCCACACCGAGAACGCGCAGGCGATCGCAGACGCCCTCCTCGGACGCCCCGGCGTCCAGGCGGTCTATTACCCCGGACTGCCGACGCATCCGGGCCGCGCCCTCGCCGTCCGCCAGATGAGCGGCTTCGGCGGGATGCTCTCTGTCGCCCTCGCCGGCGGAGCCGCGGTGGCGCGCCGGTTCGCCGAGTCCACCGAAGTCTTCCAGCTCGCGGAGTCGCTCGGCGGCGTCGAGTCCCTCATCGGCTATCCGGCCGAGATGACCCACGCCTCCGTGCGCGGCACGGAACTCGACGTGCCCGGTAACGTGATCCGCCTGTCGGTCGGAATCGAGGACATCGCCGACCTGCTGGCGGATGTCGAGCAGGCGCTGGGGCGGGCGTCGCTCTAGCGGCCCGGGACTGCTCCTAGCTAGCTCCCTGCCGTGGGTGGCCGGCCCTCCCCGCATCCCTGCTCAGCCGGCACGTGGATCGTCGAGGTGCGGGGCCCCGAACCGTCGCCCGCCGGCTCTGTTCAGAATGCGAACTGTGCCCACTCCTCGCGTTCCAGCCGGACCCGTTTGCCGTGCTGCTCCACGATCCAGTGCTGAGGGGTGCCGCCGAGGTAGGTACACAGCACGGTTTCGCTGCTCCAGCCGTCCGCCGAGCGAATCCAGCGTACCAGATGGATGGACTGACCTGTCTTCGGCGTGTTGCCGATGGGCGTTTCGTGAGTTGTCATGCAGCACCCCCTCCCGATTGTGCGGCATTCCCCCCACACGGGGGTTCTACCCTCGACAGTAGTGGGGTACGGGGTGGGGGTACAAGTGGCTCTTCCGAACAGGGGCGATGGTGGCGCCGGCGAGATGCGGGGTCAGCTTACGGGGGCGTCTTCGCACCGGACTCCTCAGCTTCGCGCGCTGGCGATGAGATACATGCACCAGACCTCCGCATCGTTCGGAACCGCGACAGTGTACGGGTTGGTCAGGAGGGACTTGCCCAGGGTGGTGACGGCGAACACCTTTCCGGAATCGGCGGATGCCATCGTGCTGAACCAGGGGCCGCCGGAGGAGCCAGGGGTCATCCGGCACCCGTGCAGCACCGTGGCGTGCTCGGTGAACCCGGGGAACGGTTCCGCGTCGCCGGTGCAAGCGCCCTGGCTCTCGCCGGTGAGGGGCCAGTAGCTCGGATAGCCGGCCACCGTCACCTTGTTCACATCGTTGCCGAGGTCCGCTCTCAGTGTGTTGCCGCCGACTCAGTCGGTGAGATAAGCCCAGTACGGACGATGGGTGTACACCAGGCGCTTCTGGAAGGCGACGAGCGCCTGGTCTGCTCGTCGTCCTGGTGCAGAGCCCAGGCTTTGAGGGTGAAGGCCCGCGAGTAGTTCCAGACCAGGTACGGCGCCCTGCCGTTGTCGTATCCGGGAGCGAAAGCGAACTTCGTGTTCCAGCCCCGCCTGTACGTGTACACGTAGTGTCCCGCGGTCTCCACCAGGTTGTGCGACGAACCGTTGATCACGGTTGCGGTACACCAGCTGTCCTGGTTGTTCGCGTCGACGTAGAAGAGCTTCCCGACGGTCTTCATCGGATGCCCGGACGCGGAGCTCCCGGCCGGCGCTTCGGTGCGGGCGCCGACTGGCGATCCGGCCCTCACCGCCGACCGCATCCTGTCGGCGGTCCAGTAGCCGAGCGGATCGGAGTCCGGGGGCGCCGGGCGATACGATATCGCGGCCCTCGGCTCGGGTGGGGACAGGACGACGGCATTGGCCATGTTCCTCACCGGCTCCGTTGCGGACGGTTCCGCCGGCGAGGCTCCCGGCACACCGTGCGGCACGAGTGCGAGGGCACCGGCGACCGCCAGGGTCGCGAGGGCGCCCACCGCTCGGCTGGATCGGCCTCTGATCGGATTGAACGACATCGACACACCCCATTCCCCTCGAAAGCTCCTGTGCGAGCGAGGTCATGCTAGAGCCGGGATCGGCCGGCCATCCGCGTCCGGGGGCAGCCTCAGCGTCTGAATGAGTGCGATCGCGAGATCGCTGGGTGGTGTGCGACGCCTGCCCGGGAGGAGCGTCTACGGTGGGCGGGAGCGGTGGGCGCCGGACTCGATGCCGTCGCGGAAGGCAATCAACGTCGGGATGGACGCGATCTGCGCCGACGCGGCGAGGGCTCCTTGCGGGCGGGGAAAAGATGTCTTGCTCGACAGCGGCGGGGCACCCGCGCGCATTCCGGCGCGAGGCGCGAGGCGGGGAGCCCGTCGCAGAGGGAAACCACAGGAGACGCATCGGAACCCAGCGGGAAACGCAGGGGGAAGACCTCAGCCCATGACGGGTCGCGATGATGCGCTGTCGGCAGGGTTGCGATCATGTCAAACTCATCCACTTCACCCCTGGCGCTCGACATCGTCGTGCCCGTGTACAACGAGGAGGCGACGCTCCAGACGTCCATCCGCCGGTTGCACGCCTACCTGAACGGCGCGGTCCAGGCGAGCTGGCGGATCACGATCGCCGACAACGCCAGCACCGACGCGAAGCCCGCCCTCGCCGACGCCCTCGCGGCCGAACTCCCGCGGGTGGCCGCGGTGCATTTGCCCCTCAAAGGGCGGGGCTGCGCGTTGAAGGCGGTGTGGGGATCCTCCCCGGCCGAGGTACACGTCTACCTGGATGAGGATCTTTCCACCGATCTCGCCGCCCTACCGCCGCTGGTGGCCCCGCTGCTCTCCGGGCACTCCGACCTCGCGATCGGGACGCGGCTCGGCAGCAGCGCCCGGGTCACCCGCGGCGGCAAGCGTGAGTTCATCTCGCGCAGCTACAATCTGCTGCTGCGCCGCACGATGGCTGTCGGGTTCAGCGACGCGCAGTGCGGCTTCAAGGCGATCCGCCGGGAGGCCGCCCAGCGGCTGCTTCCGCTGGTGGAGGACGACGGCTGGTTCTTCGACACCGAACTGCTCATCCTCGCCGAGAGGGCAGGTTTGCGCATCCACGAGATCCCGGTGGACTGGGTCGACGACCCCCACAGCTCGGTCGACATCGTGCGCACGGCCCGCGAGGACCTCAAAGGGATGCTGCGCGTCGGCACGAACATCGCGCGGGGCCGCATCCCGCTGGAGTCCGTGTACGCGGAGCTCGGGCGGCGTCCGTTCGCTCCGGCCCGGGAGCCGGGCTTCTTCGGGCAGGTCGTGCGTTTCGCGGTGGTCGGGGCGCTTTCGACCGCGGCCTACGCGGTGCTTTACCTGCTTTTCTCCGGCCTGGTCGGTGGACAGACCGCGAACTTCGCGGCGCTGCTGATCACCGCGGTCGCCAACACCGGGGCGAACCGCCGCTTCACGTTCGGTGTGCGCGGACGTCCCGGGATGGCGCGGCATCAGTTCCAGGGGCTGATCGTGTTCGGCATCGCCTGGGCGCTCACCGGCTGCTCCCTCGCGCTGCTTCACACGCCCGCGCCGGGGGCGTCCTCGCACGTCGAACTGCTGGTGCTGACTGTGGCCAACCTCGCCGCAACGCTGCTGCGCTTCGCGCTTCTGCGGCTGTGGGTCTTCCGGGCCTCGCGGCGGCAGGAGACGGCGCGGGCCACGGAAGCGCCGGCCGCGCCCGCTGTGCTTCCCGCCGCCGTGCCTCCGGCGCCGGCGCCGGCCTCCGGAACCCCGCTCGTCCTGACCATCACCGAAACGGAGCAGTGATCATGTCCCTCACCACCGTGCCCGTGTCCGGCGCTTCTCCTGCGTCGGCCCAGCCGTCCGGCCGGTGCCGCGCGGCGCTCCGTCGCCTGGTGCGGGGGCGCGAGGACGCCGCCGCCTGGGAACGGCCGGCCCTGCTCGGCCTGCTGGTTGCCACGGCGTTCCTCTACAGCTGGGACCTCGCGGCGAACGGCTGGGCCAACTCGTTCTACTCGGCCGCCGTGCAGGCGGGGTCGGTGAACGCAGAGGCGTTCTTCTACGGTTCCAGCGACGCCGCGAACTCCATCACGGTCGACAAACCGCCGGCGAGCCTGTGGATCATGGCTCTCTCGGTGCGGATCTTCGGACTGAGCCCGTGGAGCATCCTCCTCCCCGAAGCGCTCATGGGAGTCGTGACCGTCGGCCTCGTCTACGGGATCGTTCGGCGGAATTTCACGGCACGCACGGCCCTGCTCGCCGGAGGCGTGCTGGCTCTCACGCCGGTCGCCGCGCTGATGTTCCGGTTCAACAACCCGGACGCCCTCCTCGTCCTGCTGCTCACCCTGGCCACTTTCCTCACCCTCCGCGGGATCGAGTCTGGCCGCATCCGGTGGGTGATTGGGGCGGGCGTGGCCATCGGGTTCGGGTTCCTGACGAAGCAACTGCAAGCGTTCCTCATCCTCCCGGTGCTTGCCGGCGTGTATCTCGTTGCGGCAAAAGCGCCGTGGGGCAGACGGTTCGGGCACCTGTTCGCGGCGCTCGGGGCCGTGATCGTCTCCGCCGGATGGTGGGTCGCGATCGTCGAGCTCGTCCCGGCCTCGATGCGGCCCTACATCGGCGGCTCGCAGACGAACAGCTTCCTCGAGCTGACGTTCGGCTACAATGGTTTCGGGCGGCTGACCGGCAACGAGACCGGCAGTGTCACGGGCGGGGGCGGGATGTGGGGCTCGACCGGTGTCCTGCGCCTGTTCGAGAACGAGATCGGCGGCCAGATCGCCTGGTTGCTCCCGGCGGCCTTCGCGCTGTTCGCGCTCGCGCTGGTCCTCGGACGCCGCGCTCCCCGGACCGACGCGCGACGCTGCTGCTCTTCGTCGGCTGGCTGATCGTCACGGCGCTGGCGTTCAGCTTCATGGCCGGCATCTTCCACGCGTACTACACGGTCGCCCTCGCGCCCGCGCTCGCCGGGACCGTCGCGATCGGAGCGTCGGCGGCCTGGGCCGCCCGGGACCGCCTGTGGGTGCGCATCCTCTCGGCGGCCACCGCGCTCGGCACGGGTGTGTGGGCCTGGGCGCTGCTGGACCGCGCGGCGGACTGGCTGCCCTGGCTGAGGATCCTCGTTCTGGTCGTCGCGCTCGCGGCGGGCGCGCTGCTGCTCCTTCCCCCGAGCCTGGCCGGTCGCTTCCGGTCGCTGCCGCGCGCGACCATCGGGGTCGTGCTCGTGGCCGGGCTGCTCGCGCCGACCGCGTACACGCTGCAGACGGTGACGACGGCGTACAGCGGCTCGATCGTCACTGCGGGACCAACGGTGGCCGGGTCGATGGCCGGGCCGGGTGGCGGCGGGGGGCCGGGCGGCGTCCGCCAGGGTGCGACCGGAGCCCCGACGGCGGGTGGCCCGGGCGCGGACGGTGCGAGGACCGGCGGCATGGGCGGCCTCCTGAACTCCTCCGCTGTCGGCTCCAGGCTCGCGGCCCTCCTGAAGGCCGACGCCTCCTCGTACACCTGGGTCGCGGCGGCGATCGGCTCCACCTCTGCGGCCGGCTACCAGCTCGCCACGCAGGAGAGCGTCATGCCGATCGGCGGTTTCAACGGGTCCGACCCGTCGCCGACGCTGGCGCAGTTCAAGAAAGATGTCGCCGCGCGGAAGATCCACTACTTCATCGCGGGCGGCATCGGTCAGGCGAACGGCGGCAGCAGTGCGTCGAGCGCGATCGCCAGCTGGGTGGAGCACACCTTCACGGCGAAGACAGTCGATGGAGTCACCCTGTACGACCTGACCGAGTAGCCGGACCCCGTCCGGGCGGCTCGCGGCAGGACGGCGCCAAACTCGGTCGCCGTGACGCCGAGCGCCTGGCCGAGATCGAGGCCTCCCTCACCGGCGCCGGTCTCGGCGGCCGCTGGGTCTCAGCCGGTTTCGGTTTCGGTGGTGGGGGTGTTGTAGGGGTCGTTGGGGTTGGTGGGGTTCCAGGTGCGGTAGCCGTGGGGTCCGGCGAAGTCGTCGAGGGTGGGGCTGCTGGAGCATTCGGTGGAGAAGTCGAGGACGAAGAATTCGTCGTGGGCGGTGACGCCGAACAGTGCCCCGCCCGGGAGGTCGGCGCGGAGAACGGTGTGGTGGCCGGAGGCGGCGGGTTTGGTGGCGACGATGACGGTGACGGTGTAGCCGCGGCTGGTCTAGTAGTCGCTCATGGTGGTGGCGAAGTCCGCGGCTGCTCCGACAGGGTCGTGGAAGAGGCCCACGCTGAGTCGTTGGCTGTCGCCGGAGCCGACGTAGCAGGACTCGCCGAGGAACTCTGAGGTGGTGGGGTCCCACGGTTTGCCGTCGGGTTCTGGGTTGTAGCGCCAGCCGTCGGGGAGGCCGGAGGCTTGCAGGGAGTCGTGGATGTGTTCCAGGAGCTGGTCGCGCAGTTGCAGGCCGGTTCTCCGGGCGCCGGGTTGTGGTGGCGGTGGTGGGGTCATGGTGCAGGCTCCGAGCGATACGGCGAGGGCAAGGGTTGCGGTGCGGGTGCGGGTCATGGCAGGGCCTTTTGTCGCTGGTATTCTTTGATCTTCTCGGCTCTCTGGTTGTGGGCGTCGGCGTCGGCGGTGGTCGAGGTCAGGTCCCCGTCGATCAGATCGGGTCGGCCGAGAGCGGTCGCGGACATGTTCCAGAGCGATTGGGTGTTCTTGTCGAAGTAGCCGTGTCTTTTGCTGGGCTCGGCGTTGAGGAGGCCGCCGGGGGCGGTGCGGTGGGGCTCGCCCAGGGGGTTGTGGCCGTCGACGCCGTCGAGGTCGCGGCCGTTGCCTTCGGAGGAGAAGGCGTGGGCTCCGCCGATGGCCCGGTCGGTGATTCTGGCGGCTTGGGGGTTGGGCTCGGCGCGGCCGGAGAGGGAGGAGCCGAAGGGCGCGAGGCGGTCGGCCTCGGCGTGGGGGGTGTAGACGGTGGTGGCGTGGACGCGGGAGAGCGAGGGCACGAGTGTCGTGTCGATCCCGGCGGAGCCGACCATCACGAACGACTCGATCCTCGCGGTGGTCTGGGTGAGCGCGTACGAGGCCATAGTGGTGCCGTAGGAGTGGGCGACGACCGCGATGCTCGACGGCCCGGTTCGCGGTGTCCCGGACACGGTAGGGCAGGCCGGGGAGGTTCCCGACGATCACCGGCGCGGTTCTCACAAGCGCGTTCCGCTGTTCCGTTGTCAGGTTGGTCCACCAGGTGGCGACCTCGACCGGGTCGGGGGATGGTTCCAGAAGTTTTGGGCGAGGTCGGGGTTGTTCCGCAGCAGCCGGGCGAGATCAGCGGCGGTGCGGGATTTCAGGAGGCCGAGGAGTTCAGCGGGAGTGGCCGCGGCCCACCTCTTCCTTACCCGGTCGTACACCGCCCACACCGTCCCGTTCGCCCCACCGCCGGCCTTCTCGAAACCCGCAGCGGTCCCCTCCGCCCGGTTGCCGTCCAGCCAGCGCTGGAAACCGGTCAGGACCGCCGAAGCGTCGAGGTCACCCCACCGGCACCCCCGGTCGAAGGCGTCCACCGCCTGCCGGACACGGTGCAGATACCCGGCCAGCTCAGCGTCGAGGGCGCTGGAGCCGCTCGCGTACGCACGCAGATCCCCCGGCCGTGCCGAATGACACCCCACCGCTGTCACTCCCGGCCACGGTGGTGGGCGGGGTGTCCCGTCGCACCGAAACCCGGGCCACAGCCCGTCTCAACGGTGGGGGACCCGCCGCCGGCCGGGGTCCCACACCTCGGCGGACACCGCTGCCACGCCCCCCAGCGACACTGCCTGCGCTTCCCACCGCCTCCGCCGGTACTCCCACTCCCTGACCTGGGCACGCCGGACCTTCTCGGCCCGCGCGCTCTCCGCGATCTCGTCCGCGAACACGGCCAGGCTCCGCAACGCCGTCGCCAGCGCCCGGGCGCCGGGCGCCGGTCGCCGGTCGCCGCATGCTCGCCGTTCCGCGCGAACGACCGCGCGACCCCCCCGCGGAACTCTGCCGATGCGGCCGCGACAAGACCCGAACGAACCGGCGTCCGCACCTCGATCGCCACCGCTGCCGCCCTCGCCCGGCCGCCACCGCGTCCGCCGCCCCGAAATCGAACACCAAAGGCACACCATCGCCCGACACCAACCACCCCCACAACCCGAATGCAGTACGTAAAATACGATATCAAACCACGCGAACAATGATCCGCCACCGGATGGCGCCGCTCTCCCGAGACGATCCCCCCGGGACGCTTCCGGGTCCATCTCGCGCCGTAACCGAGCCGACGCCGCTCAGGGCCGGCGCCACCGGCTCGGCGAAGACGGCGAACCCGGGCAGATCGTGCTCGGCGCCCGGTCTGTGCGTTCCGGGAAGAAGACCGGTGGCCGCAGAGTCATGGCGCCGTCGGAGCAGCGCCCCGGTCGGTCTAGGTGAAGAACGCCCACATCGCACGGGAGACGGAGCAGGTCTCGCCGTTGACCTCGAGCAGCCAACTGGACTGGTTGCGCCCGCAATAGTTTCCATGCATCGTCTCGTACGTCCAGCGTTCGTCGATTCGGCGCCAGTGGATCAGATTGATCCGCTGCCCCTGCCGCAGGTACGGGATTGTGGTGTAGTCCTCGTCCACGATGATCGGTGTGCTCATGGTGTCCCTCCTCTGGGAACGGGCGGCGCGATCCCTTACACAGAGGAAGACACCGGGAGACGCAAAGGATTTCGGGGAGGATGCTCTTTCTCGCAAACCGGGCGGTGCGGCTGGGCAGTTCGATCCTGTGCCCGTGTGAGGAGAGAGCCGCCGTTTCGTCGGTTTGGTTGGTGTGACGCACCTGATTCTTATGGAGGTGGTTGTTGTGTCGTTGACCAGATCGATATCGGTGCCGCAGCAAGGGGCTGGACTGGCTGAGCGGGTGGGGTCGGGGCCATCGCGGGTGGTGGTGTGGCATGTGGATCGCTTGTACCGGCGTCCGGGGGAGTTGGAGGATTTGATCGACTTGGTTGAGTCGCATCCGATCCGAATCGAGGCGGTCATGGGCGGTGAGTTCGACCTGAACGCGCACGAAGGCCCTCTGATGGCCCGGTGACTGGTCGCGATTGCCTGGCCGAGAACATCGCAGCCTTCGCCCCGCGGATCAACTACGACGGTTCCCGCAGGATCTTCTACTCCAAGAAGGACGGCACCATCTGGGACGGCAACGCCGACCAGGTGACATCCACGCAGATCGCCCGCAATGTGGGCCTCGTCACCGTGATCCGCGCCGCCTCCAACGGGTCGTCTGTCGTCGTGTTCCTCTCCTAGACCGGACGCCTCTACAACACCCTCGGCGGAGTGATCGCCGAAAACGTGCCCGCATTCGACGCGAACGTCGACAGCTCCTCCACACGTCAAGTCTTCTACGCCCAATATCAGGCCGTCTGCTAGGGCGGTGCCGTGCTCCATGTCGCCACCGGCAAGGCGGCATGGAGCGCGGCGGCTGACCCGTGGACGATCATGAACTCGTCCGGCCGGGTGTCAGCCCGTCGTTCGCGCCGCCGCGTACTGCTCGCGGATGACCGTGCGCGTGTCCACGCACAACGTCCTGGACATCGCGACCGCCCACCGCGGACGCTGCCCGGTGAGGGACCACGCCGCTTGGACGGCGGCGCCGTCCGCGACGTAGTCGCCCGGCGACGGCACGACGACGACGGCGTCGAACACCTGAGCCGCGATCGTCGCGACGGCCGGGCTCTGCGCGGCGCCGCCGATCAGCAGGACGTGCCGCTCCCGCACGCCGCTCGCCCGGAGGGCGTCGATCCCGTCGGCGAGTCCGCACAGCATCCCCTCGATCGCCGCGCGGGCCAGGTTCTCGCGCCGGGTCGAGGCCAGAGTGAGACCGTGGACGCTGGCCGTCGCGTCTGGCAGGTTCGGCGTTCGTTCGCCCTCGAAGTACGGCACCAGGACAGCCCCGCCCGAACCCGGTTCGGCCCTGAGAGCGAGGGCGGAGAGACCGGCGTGGTCCACGCCGAGCACGCCTGCGATCGCGTCGAGGACGCGTGCGGCGTTGAGGGTCGCCACCAGCGGCAGCCACCGGCCGCTCGCGTCGGCGAATCCGGCGACCGTCCCGCTGGCGTCCGAGACCGGCGTCCCGGTCACCGCGAAGACCGTGCCGCTCGTCCTGATCGAGACGACGACATCGCCGTCCGCAGCGCTGAGCCCGAGTGCGGCGCCGGCGTTGTCGCCGGCGCCCGGCCCGACGTGTGCCCCGGCGGGGGTGCAATCGGCGCTCTCGGCCGGACCGAGCACCCGCGGCAGGACGACGCCGTCGCCGGGGTATCCGGCTTCCCGGCCGGCCCGACCGAGCGACCGCTCGAACAGGTCGAGGTCGTAGGTTCCTCTCGCCGAGCTCCAATACGCCGTGCCGCTCGCGTCGGAGCGGTCGGTCGTCAGCGCTTCGAGGTCCGGCCCGAGCGGGCTCTCGTCCGCGGGGCCGTACCCTTGCAGCCGCCAGGTCAGCCAGTCGTGGGGGAGGGCGACGGCCGCGACGCGCCCGGCGTTCTCCGGTTCGGCGTCCCGCAGCCAGCGCAGCTTCGTCGCTGTGAACGATGCGACCGGCACGACGCCGGCGCGGGCGGCGTAGGCGCCGGCTCCCACCTCCGCGATGAGGTCGCGCGCGGCTGCGGCGCTGCGGGTGTCGTTCCAGAGGAGGGCGTCGCGGATGACGCGGCCGTCGGCGTCCAGCACGACCATCCCGTGCTGCTGCCCGGCGATCGAGATCGCGGCCACGTCGTCCAGCCCGCCCGCCGCTGAGACCGCCTTGGTCAGGGCGCACCGCCAAGCCGCCGGGTTCACTTCGGAGCCCCCGGGATGCGCCGCCCGTCCGGAGCGCACGAGTGTGCCCGAACCGAGGTCGCGCACGACGACCTTGCAGCTCTGCGTCGAGGAGTCGACCCCCGCGACCAGCGTCACAGCAGGCCGCTCAGCGCGCGCCGAGCAGATGCTCGAGGGCCAGCTGCTGAAGCCGCACGAAGCCGAAGCCCCTGCCACCGAAATAGGCGTCCGCGTCGAAGTCCTCGAACGCGCTGCAGTCGGCCAGCAGGTCCCCGTAGCTCTCGCTCGGGCCGAGTGTCGGCTGCGACAGCTCCGCGACGCGCGACGCGGCCAGCGCTTCCTGCACGTCGGGGTCGGCGCGGAACGACGCCGCGCGCTCCTTCAGCAGCAGGTTAGGTGCGCATGTTCGCGGCCGCCGACTCCCAGACGCCCGCGACGTCCTCGGTGCGGGCGTCTGGGAGTCGAAGTGGCGCGGGCCGTCGTAGGCCGGGCCGCCGTAGGCCGGGCCGCCGTTCTCCAGCAAGTCGACCAGGGCGAAGGCGTTCTGCAGATCGCCATGCCCGAACACCAGATCCTGGTCGTACTTGACGCCGCGCTGCCCATTGAGGTCGATGTGGAAGAGCTTGCTGTGATACAGCGCCTGAGCGACTCCGGCGGCGGCGTTGAGCCCGGCCATCTGCTCGTGCCCGACCTCCGGGTTGAGCCCCACCAGCTCCGGCCGCTCCAGCGACGAGATGAACGCGAGCGCGTGGCCGATGGTCGGGAGCAGAATGTCGCCGCGCGGCTCGTTCGGCTTCGGCTCCAGGGCGAACCGGATGCCGTAGCCCTTGCCGGTGACATAGTCGCCGAGCAGATCGACGGCCTCGCGATAGCGTTCCAGCGCCATCCGGATTTCTTTCGCGGAGTCGTACTCCGCCCCTTCGCGGCCACCCCACAGCACGAACGTCTGCGCCCCCAGCTCGGCGGCGAGGTCGAGGTTCCTCAGCGCCTTCCGCAGCGCGAACCGGCGCACGGCGCGGTCGTTGGAGGTGAAGCCGCCGTCTTTGAACACCGGGGCGCTGAACAGATTCGTTGTGACCATCGGCACGATGATCCCGGTGTCCGCGAGCGCCTGCTTCAGCCGGTCGATTTGCTTCTGCCGCTCCGCGTCGGCCGAGCCGAACGCGAACAGGTCGTCATCGTGGAAGGTGAGCCCATAAGCGCCCAGCTCGCTCAGCCTCGTCACCGCCTCCACGACGTCGAGCGGTGGCCGGGTCGCGCCGCGGCTGCTCAGCTCCGGTGGAGCCTGCGCTCGAGCCAGCAATGGAGTTCCGGGGAGTTTCGCCGGAGGTGAGTGCGCGTCATCGGCTTCTCGGTGCGGGTGACCGGAGCATCCAGCTTCTCGGCCACACGCTCCATGTCCTCCAGCGACCAGAACCGGCCGCGCATGCGGATGAGCAGCCGGCCGCCGTGTCCGGTCACGAAGAGCTCCGGCAGGGTGTCGAGCGCGTTTCCATCGTAGAGGCGAACGAGCAGGATCGCGTCGGCATCGCCCGGTCGCGTCAGCACCGTCCGTCCGAAGAAGCGGCGCTCGCTGACCCCATCCGGACCGAGGGTGATGCGGGTGCTGAAGAAGGCGTAGGCCCCCAGGGCGGTGAGACCGGTCACAACGATGTGCGCGAGGAGCACCGCCAGCCAGGGGCCGTCGGGGACAGTCAGCCAGTAGAGCTGGGCGAAAACCGGCGTGGTCAGCGCCAGAGCGGCCACCAGGCCGCGGACGTACAGGCGCTGGAAGGGATGCAGCACCGTCACTCGCAGCGTCTCTGTGCTCCGTCCGATTTTTTCCGTCCGCTCATCGCTACGAGCCTGATGGACCGGCCCCCGGCCCGGTAGTGGTATTTTGGGGACAGGGTCTTGGCGGCGTCGTTTGGCGAGTTCTCGTGCCCGCAGCGAGTGCACCCGGAAGGCCGACAGGAGGGTTGCGAGCACCCCGACCGCGAACAGCGCCACCGTGGCGGTGTCGTGCATGTTCCTGCCGATCAGCAGGGTCACCGCAGCGATCGCCCCGGTGGCGCACAGCTGCGCGAACATCTTCTTAGTCATGGTCAGTATGTAACATCTGCGACGGAGCCTGGGGCCCACGGGGTGGGTGCGGTCTGGCTGGCTGGTGCGGGGGCGCGTGCCCCGTGGCTCCCTCGGCTCTGGGCGGAGAATGGGGGATTCGAACCCCCGAGGGCTTGCACCCAACACGCTTTCCAAGCGTGCGCCATAGGCCACTAGGCGAATTCTCCTGGGTCGCCCCCACCTGGCGGTGACGGCTCCGAATATCTTAGCGGACGCTGGGTGGTGCTCGCTGCCGGCCCTCCCAGCCGGACCCGCTACACTGATCGTCGGCTCCCCACGTGGCGCCATCCAGGCCAACTCCCCCAGGGTGGAAACGCAGCAAGGGTAACCGGGCTCTGGCGGGTGCGTGGGGGGTCTTTTCCGTACATTTCACGGTCGCGCACACCGCGTAGAGTGTGGACGGCGACGCCGCTATTCTACATTATTTAGAATGAAGTTCCGACGAGTCGAGGCGCAGGAATGACCGGACAGGCAATCATGGGGCAGCTGCCGGCCGGCGCGTTCCCCGCCGGGTTCCCGGCCGTGCTCGATCCGGAGTCGTTCACAGTCGATCGCATCCCCTATGACGGAGGACTGACCATCACCATGAACGCCACCGGGCCGAGCGAAGACCACACGACGGCCGAGTTGCCGCCGGAGCACGGGCGCCGGCTCGCGGCCCCCGGGACGATCGAAAGGGCCAGCTGACGTGGCAAGGTCGCTCTACATCACCTCGGCCGAGGGGCACACCGGCAAATCGACGGTCGCTCTCGGCGTGCTGGAGGCGTTGCGGCACTCGGTCGAACGGGTCGCGGTGTTCCGGCCGATCGCCCGCTCCACGGTCGAGCGCGACTACGTGCTCGATCTGCTGCTCACTCGCGTGACCGCGCAGATCGGCTACGAGGAGGCGGTCGGCGTCAGCTACGAGGACGTCCACGCGGACGCGGACGCGGCGCTCGGCGAAATCGTCCGGCGGTTCCGGGCTGTGGAGGCCAAAGCCGACGCCGTCGTCATCCTCGGCTCAGACTACACCGATGTCGGCAGCCCGACCGAGCTCGGCTATAACGCGCGTATCGCCGCGAATCTGGGCGCCCCGGCGCTGCTTGTGCTCGGCGGACGGGTCGGCCAGGGCTTCGGGGAGCGTCTCGGGCAGGCTGACCCGCGCTCTCCGGAGGAGCTGCGGCAGCTGGCGGAGCTCGCCGTCGCCGAGCTTCGCGCCGAGCACGCCGGACTGCTCGCGGTGGTCGCGAACCGCGCGGACAGCGATCGGCTGGAGACGATCGTCGAAGCGGTCGGCGAAGCGGTGGCCGCGGGTGCCCCGGCTCAGGGCGCCCGGCCGCAGGTGTGGGCCATCCCGGAAGACCCCTTCCTCGTCGCGCCGAGCATCCGCTCGATCATGGAGGTCACCGCCGGCGAGCTGCTCGCCGGCGACCGCGAGCTGCTGGCGCGTGAGGCGCTGGGCGTGGTCGTGGCGGGCATGTCGATGAACAATGTGCTGCCTCGTCTGGTGGAGGGGGCGGTCGTGGTGGTCCCTGGCGACCGCACCGAGGTCCTGCTCGCCGTGCTGATGGCGAACGCGTCCGGAACGTTCTCCTCTGTCGCCGGGATCGTGCTCAACGGCGGCTTCGAGCTGCCCGAGCCGATCGAGCGCCTGCTGGCGGGTCTGCGCTCGCCGCTGCCGATCGTTTACACGTGGCTCGACACCTACGAGACGGTGGTCCGCATCACGCACGCGCGCGGCCGGCTGGCCGCGGACTCGCAGCGGAAGTACGACACAGCGCTCGCCCTGTTCGAGCGGCATGTGGATGCCGGGGCGCTGCTCGCGCGCCTCGATGTCACCCGTCACGAGGTCGTGACGCCGCTGATGTTCGAGTACGACCTGATCGAGCGCGCCCGCGCCGCCGACAAGCACATCGTGCTGCCGGAGGGGGAGGACGACCGCATCCTGCGCGCCGCTGCGACCCTGCTTGCCCGCGGTGTGGCCCGGCTCACCATCCTCGGCGAGCCGTTCGAGGTGCGTTCGCGCGCGATCGAGATCGGTCTGGACATCTCCGGCGCGGAGGTGCTCAGCCCGTTCGACGATGTGCTGCGGCTGCGCTTCGCGCACGAGTACGCCGAACTGCGCGCACACAAGGGCATCACGGTCGATCAGGCGTCGGACACGGTGACGGACCCGTCCTACTTCGGCACGATGATGGTCCACGCTGGGCTCGCCGACGGCATGGTGTCGGGGGCCGCGAACACGACGGCGCACACCATCCGCCCGGCGTTCGAGATCATCAAGACCAGCCCGAGCGTCTCGGTCGTGTCGAGCGTGTTCCTGATGGCGCTCGCCGACCGGGTGCTCGTCTACGGCGACTGCGCGGTCATCCCGGACCCGACCGCCGAGCAGCTCGCCGACATCGCGGTCTCCTCGGCGCGAACCGCCGGCCAGTTCGGCATCGAGCCGAGGGTGGCGATGCTCTCCTACTCGACCGGCGACTCGGGCACGGGGGCGGATGTGGACAAGGTGCGCACCGCGACGGCGCTCGTCCGCGACCGGGCGCCGCAGCTCCCGGTGGCCGGGCCGATCCAGTACGACGCCGCCGCGGACGCCGCGGTCGGCGCCGCCAAGATGCCCGGCTCGGAGGTGGCCGGCCGCGCCACAGTGTTCGTCTTCCCGGACCTCAACACCGGGAACAACACCTACAAGGCGGTCCAGCGCAGCGCCGGGGCCGTCGCCATCGGCCCGGTGCTGCAGGGCCTCAGAAAGCCGATCAACGACCTCTCGCGCGGGGCGACGGTGGACGACATCGTCAACACGGTCGCGATCACGGCCATCCAGGCGGCCCTGTCGTGAGCGCCGTCCTCGTCGTCAACAGCGGCTCGTCGTCGCTCAAGTACCAGCTGATCGACGCGAAGAGCGAGGAAGCGCTCGCGACCGGCCTCATCGAGCGGGTCGGGGAGGGCGAGGGGCGCATCCGCCACCGCGGGCCGGGCGGTTCCGCCGAGTACACGCTCGTCATCCCGGACCACACCGCGGCCTTCCGCGCGATGCTGGCGGCCTTCGGGACCGACGGGTCGAGCCTGGTCGAGCATCCCCTGGACGCTGTCGGGCACCGGGTCGTCCACGGCGGCAAGCGCTTCTTCGAGCCCACCATCGTGACGCCCCTGGTCGAGGCCAACATCGACGACCTGGCCGACCTCGCCCCGCTGCACAACCCGGCGAACCTGGACGGCATCCGCGCCGCCCGCCAGGCTTTCCCCGCGGTGCCGCACGTCGCCGTCTTCGACACGGCGTTCCACCAGACCCTCGAACCGGCCGCGTATACCTACGCGATCGACGCGGCGCTCGCCGAGGAGCACCGTGTGCGCCGCTACGGCTTCCACGGAACCTCCCACAAGTACGTCTCGGGAGCGGTGGCCGAGCTGCTCGGCCGCCCGCTCGGCGAGCTCAAGCAGATCGTGCTGCACCTCGGCAACGGCGCCTCGGCCTGCGCGGTCGACGGCGGCCGCTCGATCGACACCTCGATGGGGATGACGCCGCTCGAGGGGCTCGTGATGGGCACGCGTTCCGGCGACATCGACCCGGCGGTGCTGTTCCACCTGTCCCGCCGCGCCGGCCTCGGCATCGACGAGCTGGATGAGCTTCTGAACCGGCGCAGCGGCCTCTTGGGGCTCACGGGCCACGGCGATATGCGCGATGTGCGTCGGGTGGCGGAGTCCGGTGACGCGGTGGCCCGGCTCGCGCTCGACACCGTCGCGCACCGGCTCAAGCACTACATCGGCGCCTACACCGCACTGCTGGGCGGCCTCGACGCGCTGACCTTCACCGCCGGTGTCGGTGAGAACGATCCTGATCTGCGCGCGGCCGCGTGCAAGGGACTGGGCGTGCTCGGCATCCAGCTGGACCCGGAGCGGAACGCGGCCCGGTCGCCGGGCGCTCGGATCGTCTCGGCGGACGGCTCCCCGGTGACGGTCCTGGTCGTGCCGACGAACGAGGAGCTCGAGATCGCGCGGCAAGCGCTTCAGGCGGTCGCCGCGGGCTGAGCGGTCCGGCCTCGGGATGCGCCGGCGCGGCCTGCTGTGTCGGGTGCGCTCGGCGCTCACTCGGTGTCGTCGTCCGTGTCGGAGGGTCTGTCCGTTAAAGGGATGTGTGGGGCTCGGCGGTTCATGAGTGAGTGGTTCTTTCGAACCGGCCCGCGAAGGTGATCGCGAATGTGTTGAGGGCGGGGTGCCCGCGAAACGGGTCAGGCTCCCTTGGGGGGCGATGCCGGCAGGTCTCATCAGGCTGACCCCACTGTCGGTCGTGCCAAGTAGCATGTGTGGGTGGTCACCGCTCTCTATCGCCGCTACCGGCCAGACACCTTCGCCGAGATGATCGGCCAGTCGCAGGTGACCGATCCGCTCACGACGGCGTTGCGCACCAACCGGGTGAACCACGCCTACCTGTTCTCCGGTCCGCGCGGCTGCGGCAAGACCACGTCCGCGCGCATCCTGGCCCGCTGCCTCAACTGCGCGGAGGGCCCCACCGACATCCCGTGCGGCGTCTGCCCCAGCTGCGTCGAGCTCAGCCGCGGCGGCGGCGGTTCGCTCGACGTGGTCGAGATCGACGCCGCGAGTCACAACGGTGTGGACGACGCCCGCGACATCCGCGAGCGCGCGATCTTCGCCCCGGCCCGCGACCGCTACAAGATCTTCATCCTGGACGAGGCCCATATGGTCACGCCCCAGGGCTTCAACGCGCTGCTGAAGATCATTGAGGAGCCGCCGGATCATGTCAAGTTCATCTTCGCGACCACGGAGCCGGAGAAGGTCATCGGCACTATCCGCTCCCGGACGCACCACTACCCGTTCCGGCTCGTCCCGCCCGCGCTGATGCTCGAGTACGTCCAGACCCTGTGCGACAGCGAGGGGATCACCGTCGCGCCCGGCGTGCTCCCGCTTGTTGTTCGCGCCGGCGGCGGCTCACCGCGCGACACGCTCTCGCTGCTCGACCAGCTGATGGCGGGATCCGAGGGCAGTTCCATCGAATACGAGCGGGCCGTCGCCCTCCTCGGCTACACGCACGCGGCCCTGCTCGACGAAGTCGTGGATGCGATCGCTGCCCGGGATGCGGCTGGGGCCTTCGCGGCCGTCGACCGCGTGATCCAGACCGGACAGGACCCGCGCCGCTTCGTGGACGACCTACTCGAACGCCTCCGCGACCTGATCGTCGTCGCGGCGACCAGCGTCGAGGGCGCTGCCGCTGTCCTCCGCGGCGTCCCCGCCGACGTGCTGGACACGATGGGCAGGCAGGCGATGATGTTCGGCGCGGCCGAGCTCAGCCGCTGCGCCGACATCGTCAACGCCGCGCTGACCGAGATGACCGGCGCGACCTCGCCACGCCTGCACCTGGAGCTCATGGTCGCCCGCGTGCTCGTGCCGTCGAGCGATGACACCGAGCGTGGTGCGCTGGCCCGGGTCGAGCGGCTGGAGCGCCGGGTGGGAGTGAGCGACGCCGCGGGCGGCGGACCGGCGAGGGGGGCGGCACTCACGGCGGCGGCGGCCCGCAGCGCGCCCGCGCCGGAGCCCCCAGCGATTCGCGCGGCGGAGCCTGCTCCCAGAGCGGAGCCGCCTGCGAGGGCGGAGAAAGCCGCACCGGAGTCGGATGCGGTGGCGGAACCACAGCCGGAGTCCGCCCCGTCCATCGGCCCGGTGACGACGCAGCAGGTCAAGGACTCCTGGCCGCAGATTCTGGATGCCGTCCAGCGCGCCAAGCGCAGCGCTTGGATGGTCGTCTTCACCGCACAGGTGCGTGCCCTCAGCGATGATGTGCTCACGCTGTCCTTCCCGAGCGACAATGACGTCCAGAGTTTCCGGCAGCCCCCGGCGCCGGGCACCCAGGGCGTCAGCGAGTACCTCCGCCAGGCCATCGTCGACATCCTGGGAATCCGGGTGAAGTTCATCGCCCGCGCTGACGGCGGTTCCGGCTCGCCGGGCCCGGGTGAGCCAGCGGCGTCTGCGGCCGAGACCTGGCCCGGGGCGGACGGCCCCGGCGGTGCGCCGCACGGGGGCGGGGGAATGGCGGCCGGCGTTCCCGATCGGCTCGCCTTCGAGGGGCCGGCCTCGGGATCGCCGGTTTCGGGACGGTCGGCGCCCGGTGCATCGCCGTCGGCGACGGCTCCCCCCGGGACCTCCGGCTCCGGTGTCGCAGCGACCGCTGCCGCGGAGGCGTCGGGAGCCGCCGGGGCGGCATCGCGCTCGGCCGCCGCGCCGTCCTCCAGGCCGGTGACGGAGTGGGCGACCGTCGCCATCCCCGTCGCGGAACCGGTGGGGGCGGCGTCCCCGGTCGTGACCCTCGAACGGCCCGGGCCCGCCGCTGTTCCGGCCGCATCCCGGGCCGACAGCCCGACCCGCGGTGGCACGCCTCTATCCGACGATGTGCCGCCGGAGGAGACCGAGCCGCCGTTCGAGCCGGACGTCCCGGAGGAGCCCGGCGAAGGCGGGGCGGGTGCCCCCCCTCCTCCTCTTGGCTCGGCTCCGGCTCCGTCCACCGTTCCGGCCCCGCGCACCGTCCGCGCACCGTCCACCGGCGTCCGGCCCCCCGCCTTCCAGGCCCCGCAGCGCTATGGCGAGGCCGTCGTCCGCGAGATCCTGGGGGCGACCTTCCTCGAGGAGCAGCCTGCTCCAGCCACCCCGGGGATGAGGTAGCCCGTGTACGCGGGCATCGTCCAGGAGCTGATCGACGAGCTCGGCCGCCTTCCGGGGATCGGGCCGAAGTCGGCGCAGCGGATCGCGTTCCACATCCTGCAGACCGAGGCGTTCGATGTCACCCGCCTGGCCGAGGTGTTGCTGGAAGTGCGCGACAAGGTGCGGTTCTGCGAGATCTGCGGCAATGTCTCGGAGCAGGCCACCTGCTCTATCTGCCGCGATCCGCGTCGCGACCCGGCGCTGATCTGTGTCGTGGAGGAAGCGAAGGATGTCGTCGCCATCGAGCGCACGCGCGAGTTCCGGGGGCTCTACCATGTCCTCGGCGGCGCCATCAGCCCGATCGATGGCGTCGGTCCCGACGACCTCCGCATCCGGCAGCTCGTGCAGCGTCTCGCCGACGGGACCGTTCAGGAGGTCATCATCGCGACCGACCCCAATCTCGAGGGCGAGGCGACGGCGACCTACCTCAGCCGTCTGCTGACCACGCTGGAGGTCCGCGTCACGCGCCTCGCCTCCGGTCTGCCGGTCGGCGGCGATCTGGAGTACGCCGACGAGGTCACCCTCGGCCGCGCGTTCGAGGGCCGGCGTCAGGTCTCCTGACGTCATCGTCACATGAACGCCCCGGCATATCCCCGGCCGGTAGGATGGGAACTCCCGTGAATTCTGGAGTGCCATGGCTTTGATCGTGCAGAAATTCGGCGGCTCGTCCGTCTCCGACGCCGAATCCATCAAGCGCGTCGCCAAGCGGATCGTCGAGACCCGCAAGGCCGGAAACGAAGTCGTTGTCGCCGTCTCCGCGATGGGGGACACCACCGATGAGCTGGTCGACCTCGCACACGAGGTCACGCCGATCCCGGCCCCCCGCGAACTCGACATGCTGCTTACCGCGGGCGAGCGCATCTCGATGGCGCTCCTCGCGATGGCGATCAAGAGCATGGGCTCCGATGCCCGGTCGTTCACCGGCAGCCAGGCGGGCATGATCACCGACGCGGTGCATGGCTCCGCGCGCATCGTGGACGTGACGCCCGGCCGTATCCAGGACGCCCTCTCCGAGGGGGCCATCGCGATCGTCGCGGGCTTCCAGGGCTTCAGCCGGGAGTCCCGCGACATCACGACGCTCGGACGCGGCGGCTCCGACACCACCGCCGTCGCGCTCGCCGTCGCGCTCGGCGCCGAGGTCTGCGAGATCTACACGGATGTGGATGGCGTGTTCACCTCCGACCCCCGGCAGGTTCCGCTCGCGCGCAAGATCGACCGCATCACCAGCGAGGAGATGCTGGAGCTGGCGGCGGCAGGCGCGAAGGTCCTGCACATTCGCGCGGTGGAGTACGCCCGCCGCCACGACGTGACTCTGCACGTGCGCTCCTCGTTCTCGAACCGGGAGGGCACGTATGTCCTCAACGAAGCAGCCGCGGCGGCCGCCGCGAAGAAGGATGGAATTGTGGAAGAGCCCATCATCGCCGGAGTCGCCACCGATCTGAGCGAGGCGAAGATCACCGTTGTCGGCGTTCCCGACGTCCCTGGCAAGGCGGCGCAGATCTTCAAGATCGTCGCCAAGGCGAACGCCAACGTGGACATGATCGTGCAGAACGTCTCCGCGGCGGCCACCAGCCTGACCGACATCTCGTTCACGCTGCCGAAGTCGGAGGGGCAGCGCGTGCTGACCGCCCTGACGGCGGAGAAGTACGAAGTCGGCTTCCAGTCGCTCCAGTACGACGACCAGATCGGCAAGCTCGCCCTGGTCGGCGCCGGGATGCGCACCAACACCGGTGTCTCGGCCAAGCTCTTCGAGGCCCTCTTCGACGCCGGCATCAACATCGAGATGATCTCCACCAGCGAGATCCGCATCTCGGTCGTGACCTGCGCCGACACCGTGGCGGAGGCCGCTCGTGTCGTCCACAGCGCCTTCAGGCTCGACGGCGACCAGCAGGCCATCGTCTACGCCGGCACCGGCCGCTGACGACCCCTCCCGGGAAGTCGCGCCGTGCGTTTCCCGTCCGACCATCTGAACACTCGACCCGAAGGGGCCTCTCCATGAGCGAGCACGCTGGACTCTCGATCGCCGTCGTCGGCGCCACCGGCCAGGTGGGTGCGGTGATACGCCGTCTGCTGGACGAGCGCGAGTTCCCGGTTGGGAGCGTCCGGTTCTTCGCCTCCTCCCGCTCGGCGGGCACGACTCTGCCGTTCCGCGGTGAGAACATCGCGGTCGAGGATGTCGAGGCCGCCGACGTCTCCGGCATCGACATCGCACTCTTCTCGGCCGGTGCGACCGGTTCCCGGGCGCACGCCCCGCGCTTCGCGGAGGCCGGCGCCATCGTCATCGACAACTCCAGCGGCTGGCGTCTGGACCCGGATGTCCCGCTGGTCGTCTCCGAGGTGAACCCCGAGGCCATCGCCGACGCGCGCAAGGGGATCATCGCGAACCCGAACTGCACCACGATGGCGGCCATGCCGGTGCTGAAGGTCCTCCACGACGAAGCCGGCCTCGAGCGCCTGGTCGTCTCCACCTATCAGGCGGTCTCCGGCTCCGGTCTCGCCGGTGCGGAGGAGCTGGCTGGGCAGATCCGCGCCTCAGCGGCCGACGAGAACCTGTTGCAGCTGGTCCACGACGGCTCCGCCGTCGAGCTGCCTGCGCCGGTGAAATACGTCCGCCCGATCGCGTTCGACGTCATCCCGCTCGCCGGTTCCCTCGTGGCGGATGGCTTCAACGAGACCGACGAGGAGAAGAAGCTCCGCAACGAGAGCCGGAAGATCCTCGATCTGCCGGGCCTGCTGGTCTCCGGCACCTGCGTGCGCGTCCCGGTCTTCACCGGCCACTCACTTTCAATCAACGCGGAGTTCGCGAACCCGATCAGCCCCGAGTGGGCCGCCGAGCTGCTCGCGGACGCCCCGGGCGTCCGGCTTGCCGATGTCCCCACTCCGCTCGAGGCGGCCGGTCAGGACCCGAGCTTCGTCGGCCGCATCCGCAGCGACGAAGGCGTTCCCGAGGGCCGCGGTCTGGCGCTCTTCGTCTCCAGCGACAACCTCCGCAAGGGAGCGGCGCTGAACGCGGTGCAGATCGCCGAACTCGTCGCCAAACGGCTGACCGCGTCGGTCGGCGTCTGACCCCGAGCCGCTGGCGGGGCCGGGTCGGCTCCGCGCCGCTCGGCTCCGCGCCGGTCGCGGCCGGTTTCCGAGGCTGCGAGGGTTTCTGCATCGAGAGGGTCTCTGACGGCACGGGTGGGGCCTCCCCGCGCCCCGTAGGATTGTCGGGTGAGCAACGATCCCATCGACGTCGTCCTGATCGGCGGCGGCATCATGAGCGCGACGCTGGGGGCCATGATCCAGCGTGTGCAGCCCGGCTGGAGCATCCGGATCTACGAGTCCCTCGGCGAGGTCGCCCAGGAGAGCTCGAATCCCTGGAACAACGCGGGAACGGGCCACGCCGCCCTCTGCGAACTGAACTACATGCCCGAAGCGGAGGACGGCACAGTCGACCCCGCGAAGGCGATCAGTATCAACGAGCAGTTCCAGCTGAGCCGGCAGTTCTGGGCCAGCCTGGTCGCCGCCGGTGACCTGCCGGAGCCGCAGACCTTCATCAACTCGACGCCGCACATGACGTTCGTGCGCGGCCGGGAAAACGTTCGATATCTCCGCCGCCGCTACGAGGAACTGAAAGACCAGCCGCTCTTCGCGGGGATGGAGTACAGCGAGGACGCTGAGACCATTGCCGAGTGGGCGCCGTTGCTGACGAAGAAGCGCAACCGCAAGCAGCGCATCGCGGCGACCCGCCAGCTGGCGGGCACCGATGTGGACTTCGGGGCGCTCACGCGCGCTCTCGTGGACGATCTGGTCGCGAGCGGCGCAGAGCTCGCACTGAACCACCGCGTGTGCTCCCTCAAACGTACCAAGGACGGTCTGTGGCGCATCCGCGCCCGGCATGAGGTTGGGCGCACTCCGCGCGAGGCGCTCGCGCGGTTCGTGTTCGTGGGCGCGGGCGGCGGCGCTCTGCACCTGCTGCAGAAGTCGGGCATCTCGGAGATCGAGGGTTTCGGCGGCTTTCCGATCTCGGGGCAGTTCCTCCGGACCACCAACCCGGCGATCGTCGCCCAGCACAAGGCGAAGGTCTACGGCAAGGCGGCCGTCGGCGCGCCGCCCATGTCGGTGCCTCACCTCGACACCCGCGTCGTGGATGGCGAGACGTCGCTGCTCTTCGGCCCGTACGCCGGGTTTAGCCCCAAATTCCTGAAGACCGGCACCTGGTGGGACCTCCCCGGTTCGATCCGCCTGGGCAACATCGGCCCGATGCTCGCCGTCGCCCGCGACAACTTCGACCTCATGAAATACCTCATTGGCGAGCTGATGGCCGGACGCGAGAAGAAGCTGGCCGCCCTGCGTGAGTTCATGCCCACAGCGAAGTCGGAGGACTGGGAGCTCATCGCCGCCGGTCAGCGCGTCCAGGTGATGAAGAAGGACGAGAGGAAGGGTGGCGTGCTGCAGTTCGGCACGGAGGTCATCGCGGCGGCGGATGGCTCGATCGCGGGTCTGCTCGGCGCCTCGCCCGGCGCATCCACCGCCGTGCCGATCATGGTCGATCTGCTGAAGCGCTGCTTCCCGGAGCGGTTCGAGGGCTGGCTGCCGGTCTTGAGAGAACTCATCCCGACCGTCGGCACCACGCTCAACGACCGGCCCGAGGAGGCTGAGTTCGTACTCAAGCGGACCGCCGCTGTGCTGAAGCTCGCGCAGTAGGCCGTTCGGTCGCCCCCCATGCCGGCCGATCGCGTCGGTGGTTTCGCGGGCGCGGTGGCCGGGGAGGGTGTGTCTCGGGCCGCTGGTTCGCATGGCGCCAGAGGGCTGGTGAGCCCCAGCGCTTGACCATCATTAGAACATATGTTCGAATAGCGTCATGAGATGGAGCGGCCAAGAACTCACGGCGGAGACGCCGGCCGCGTTGTCCGGGCTCGCCCGGCTGAGCGCTTTCGTCCGATCGGTGCGCACGCCCGAGTTCGCAAACATCACCTTTCACGAGATTCTCGCCAAATCGGCGCTCAACAGGGTCCCGGGCGGAGGCGGCCCGATGCCCTTCGGCTGGACGGTCAACCCGTACCGGGTCTGTTCGCACGCCTGCGTCTACTGTTTCGCCCGGCCGACGCATTCTTACCTCGACCTCGACCAGGGAAAGGATTTCGACCAGGAGATCATCGTCAAGGTCAACGTCGCCGAGGTCCTCCGGAAGGAACTCGCACGACCGAGCTGGGGGCGGCACCCGGTCGCACTCGGAACGAACACCGATCCGTATCAGCGGGCGGAGGGGCGCTATGCCCTGATGCCGGGCATCATCGACGCGCTCGCCAGCTCCGGCACTCCGTTCAGCATCCTCACGAAAGGATCGTTGCTCCGCCGCGACCTCGACCGGCTCGCCGACGCGGCGACGCGGGTGCCGGTGGACCTCGCGCTGTCGATCGCGGTGTACGACGACGAACTGCAGCAATCGGTCGAGCCGGGGACCCCGACGACCAAGGCTCGCCTCGCGACGGTCGCGGCCGTGCGCGATCGCGGCCTCGACTGCGCGGTGTTCCTGATGCCGATCCTCCCCTACCTCACCGATACCCGTGGAAACCTCGACCGCGCACTCCGGCAGGCCAGAGACGCGGGTGCGACGAGCGTGCTCTACTCAGCCCTCCACCTGAATCCGGGCGTGAAAGAGTGGTATTATCTCTGGCTCGGGCGCGAGCATACCGAACTGCTGCCGCAATACCGGGCGATGTATGGGCGCGGCACGTATGCGCCGAAGGAGTACCGGCGCTGGCTGGCCACCCGGATCAAGCCGCTCCGGACGCTGCGCGACAGCGAGGGGGAGCGGCGCGCGTTCGCCGGGGCGGCGATAGCGGGCGAAGTGCCCGGCGTCGCGGGGCTCATGACGCTCGGCGTGCAGCCGACGCTGTTCTGATCCGGACACTGTTCCGATCCGCGTGCAGAAAACGTCTTTGTTCGGGTACACAGTCACGCGGTGACCTGCCATACTCTCCCCCGGGAGGTCGAGCCGCCGCAGGAGCCCGCTGGTTGGCCGGCCGGTCTCGTGGGAAGGAACGCGGTTGTCCCTGGGGCTGCCCGGTCATCTCGCTTGCGCGGCCCGTTCGCGGCCGATCGCGACGGCCGTTCGCTGGGCGGGCATCGCCTGCCTTGCGGCGGCGGCCACTGTGCCGCTTCCGGGGCTGGACGCCGGGACTAGCCCCTCCTCTGGGATTACGCTGCTGATGCCGGCGCCGATGATCGTGCTGCTTGCTCTGCTCGCGCGCAGACATGCGATCGAGGACGACCGCGACGAAGGGCTCTCCGTGGAGTTCTCCGGCGACCGCGACATCCTGGCGCGACTCGACGACGGCACAGGGCGCGCGCTCGGGCTCACTGTCCGCATCGCCTCTCCGGGGACACCGATACGATGAGCACCGTCCCCGCACCCCCGCCGCTAGCCGCCCCCGTCTCGCCAATGGTCCGGCTCGCCATCCTCGACGATCACGAGATCCTGCTCGACAGCCTCTCCACCTGGATCGAGAAGAACGCTCCCGAGTTCGACCTTGTGCTCCGTGCCGGGAGCTGGTTGGAACTGGTCCATAGCCACGCGTTCCCCACCGACCTCGTGATCATGGACCTGCAATTGCGCGAGTCCATCTTCATCGGCGCTTGTGCGCGCACCTGCCGGGCCGCTGGGGGCCAAAGTGATCGTCCTGACCGCGGTCGACACCCAGGAGGATCGCGCGGCGGTGCTCGCCGCGGGCGCGATCGCCTATGTCTTGAAATCTCAGCCGATGAGCGGCCTCCTTGCCGCCGCGCGGTCGGCTGGGAGGCCCCGGGCGGCGGCTCGTCTGGGGCTGCGCCGGTGGCCTGGCGCCCGGCCCCGCCCGCGCCCGGAGCCGTGCGGCCCCGGCTGAGCGACGGGGAGCGGCAGGCGCTGCTTCTCTACGCCGACGGTCGCACGACCTCCGAGGTCGCTCAGGCGATGAGCGTGCAGTACGAGACCGCCAAAACGTATCTGCGCCGTGTGCGAGAGAAGTACGGGAAGGCCGGCCGGCCGACAAGTTCGCGCGCTGACCTCATCCGCCGCGCGGCGGAAGACGGCTACCTGACCTGAGCCTCAGACACCACCGGAGGAGCGTCAGCCTCGACCGCCTAGGATCGGGACGTGGCAAAACTGTATTTCCGCTATGGCGCGATGAACAGCGGCAAGAGCACGGCCATGCTCCAGGCAGCGTGCAACTACGAGGAGCGCGGACACCGCGTGCTTCTGGCAAAGCCATCGATCGACACCAAAGGCGATATGGGCATTCTGTCGCGCCTGGGCGTGACCCGCCAGGTGGACTACCTGATCGCGCCGGGGACGGACTCGTACGGCGCTTTCCAGCAGCACCGCGACCGCATCCGCGAACGGTTCGATCGCGATATCAGCGCCGTGCTCGTCGACGAGGCGCAGTTCCTCACCGAGGCGCAGGTCGACGATCTGCTCAGGATCGCGCTTCTGGACGATGTCCCGGTTCTCGCCTACGGCATCCGCACCGATTTCCAGACCGTCGCTTTCCCGGGCAGCCGGCGCTTTCTCGAGGTCGCGCACAGCCTCGAGGAGCTGAAAACGATCTGTCGCTGCGGGCGCAAGGCGATCTTCAATGCGCGCAAAATCGACAGCGTCTTCGTCTTCGACGGCGGCCCAGGTCGCCATCGACGGCGCTTCGGTGGGCTACGAATCGCTCTGCGGGTCCTGTTATCTGCACGAGAGCCGTGGTGTGCTTAACAATGGCCGCCGGCGCTGGCCTGTCGATGTCGTGACAGTGTACGACAGCGAACCCGACCCCGATTTCACCTGATCCCCTCCACAGCAACGAAAGATCAACAGTATGAGAATCTCCGTGATCGGCTGCGGCTATCTGGGAGCTGTCCACGCCGCTGCGATGGCTGACCTGGGCCACACCGTCATCGGCGTTGACGTCGATGAGGCCAAAGTGACGGCCTTGTCCGAGGCGCGCGCGCCGTTCTTCGAGCCGGGACTGCCCGAGGTGCTCGCCTCCGCGACCGCCAGTGGACGCCTCCGGTTCACGACGGACTTCTCGGCCGTCGCCGAGGCCGAGGTGCATTTCGTCGGCGTGGGCACCCCGCAGTCGGCCGAGGGAGACGCGGCCGATATGCGTTTCGTAGACGCCGCGTTCGCCTCGTTGCTGGAGTGCGTCAAACCGGGCGATCTGATCGTCGGCAGGAGCACTGTCCCGGTGGGCACGGCCGCCCGGCTGGCCGAGCTGGTCGCGCAGCGCGCGCCGGAGGTCACGCTCGCCTGGAACCCCGAGTTCCTCCGCGAAGGGTTCGCTGTCAAGGACACCATCAGCCCGGACCGTCTCGTGTACGGTGTCCCGCCGGGCGAAGCCGGGGAGCGCACCGCGCGCATCCTGGACGCGATCTACGCCCGTGCGGTCGGCGCTGGAACACCGGTCATCGTGACCGACTACGCCACCGCCGAGCTCGTGAAAGTCTCGGCCAACGCCTTTCTCGCGACCAAGATCTCCTTCATCAACGCTATGGCCGAGATCGCCGAGGCGGCCGGAGCGGATGTGACCCGGCTGGCCGACGCGATCGGACACGACGCACGCATCGGCCGGCGCTTCCTCAACGCCGGCGTCGGCTTCGGCGGTGGCTGCCTGCCGAAGGACATCCGGGCCTTCAGCGCCCGTGCCCGGGAGCTCGGACAGGGCGACGCCGTGCGCTTCCTCGACGAGGTGGACAAGATCAATCTGCGCCGCCGCGCCCGTGTGGTCGATCTCGTCGCGGAGGTCGCCGGGGGAGTGGAGGGCGTTCGCGTCGGTATGCTGGGGCTCGCTTTCAAGCCGCACTCGGACGACATCCGCGACTCGCCCGCGCTGGACGTGGCGACCCGGCTCGCCGCCCGGGGAGCGATTGTGATCGCGACGGACCCCGAGGCCGTTCCGAATGCGAGCCTCCGGGCTCCGCAGTTGACCTTCGCTGCGAACGCGCACGAGGCGGTTGCCGGGGCCGATGTCGTTGTCCTCATCACGGAGTGGCCGGAGTTCACCGGGCTCGACCCCGCCGAACTCGGTGAGCTGGTCGCACACCGGCGCGTGATCGACGGCAGGAACGCCCTCGATCCCGTCGCGTGGCGCGCTGCCGGATGGGAGTACCGCGGGCTCGGGCGCTAGCGGTTCTTTTTTCCGCGAACCGCAGCGGGCCATCAGCGCCGCTCTCCCCGGTGGCCCCGTTTGGGGGCAGCCTCACAAAAGTGAGGATTTATTACCCATGCCCTCATAGTGATCGGTCTCTCGCAGAAGGAGCCGCCGCCGCATCCGGCGGAGTCTCCTCGTGAGCCGCGCCGGCGGCGTTCCGTCCTCGTTGCCGTGGTGGCGCTTGCCGCTCTGGCGGGTGGCGGAGGGCATTCCGTGGATCGGGGCCAACCTCACCGCGGTGCGGACCGTCGCGACCGCGAGCGAGATGGTCGCCTCGGAGGCCGTCCGACCGCTCATCGGCGTCGCGACGGAGGCGGACGCCCGCCGTCTGGACCTCTCCGGCGGCCGCATCGATCTGGCCCATCGCGGAACCAACGCTGACGCGCTTGCCGGTAGCGTCCGGCTCGCGCAGGCTGCCGAACGCCTCGGCTACGGTCGCTTCTGGGTCGCCGAGAACCACGGGATGCCGGCCATCGCCGCCAGCGCTCCCGCTGTCCTCATCGCGGGAATCGCCGCCGCGACCGAGCGCATCCGTGTCGCGTCCGGCGGTGTCATACTGCCGAACCACGCACCGCTCGTCGTCGCCGAGCACTTCGGCGCCGTCCGTGCCCTCTGTGGCAGCATAACCGCCGTCCCCGGCCTCGGCGATGTCCCGCAGATCTGGCTTCTCGGTTCCAGCGGCTACAGCGCACAGGTCGCGGCGGCTCTCGGCCTCCCGTTCGCTTTCGCCCATCACTTTGCCGGCGAGAACACCGAGGCCGCACTCGAGGTGTACCGCTCCCGGTTTCGAGTCCAGCGACACCCTGAGCGAACCTCGCACCATGATCGCGGTCACCGTTGTCTCGGACGAGGACCCCGACACCGTGCGAGCGCTCAGCCTCCCTGAACAGTTCACTTTCCTCCCGGCTGCGTCAGGGACTGAAACCCGAGCCCGTCAATGTCGAGGAAGCGCTCGCGCACGACTTCACCCTGCGGGAGGAGGAGTTCATCGCCGCACGCAATGCCTGCCAGGCGATCGGCGTCCCCGCCGAGGTCAAGGCCCGGCTGGATGCCCTTCTCGCCTCCACCGGGGCGGACGAGCTCATGGTCTCCTCCTCCGCCACCATCGAGGGCCGCATCCGCTCGCTGGAGATCGTGGCGGAGCTCTACCCCGCCACATGACGGTCCGTGACGCGGCGCGGAGCGGCATCGGGACTCCCGGGGTAGCGTTGGCCGCGTTTCCCAGCTTTGTCAGCAGTGAAGGCGGTCCCCGGCATGGCACACGCACCCACCGTTGTCGGCGTCAGCGGCAGCCTCACGACGCCGTCTCGCACGACTGTCCTCGTCGATGAGGTGACCCGTGCCTTCGCCGACGCGACCGGGGGCACCCCGAACGCCATCGGACTCGCCCCGCTGCTCGGCGACCTGGGCGTCGGCCCGTTCCGCAGCCACCTCAGCCCGCGTGTCCTCGCCGCCCTCGAAGCGGTGGAGTCGGCTGACATCATCGTGGTCGGCTCACCCGCCTACCGGTCGACCTACACCGGCCTCTTCAAGCTCTTCTTCGACCACATCGACCAGTACGCCCTCTTGGACAAGCCTGTCGTGCTCACCGCGACCGGCGGCAGCGACCGTCACGCTCTCTTCGTCGAGCACCAGATGCGCCCGCTTTTCGGCTTCTTCCAGTCGCTCACCCTGCCTCTCGGCATCTACGCGAGCGAGGCGGATTTCGAGGACTATGCCATTGCTTCGGACGATCTGCTCGAGCGGATCGCCACCGCCGTGACGCGGACGCTGCCGCTGGTGCGTTCGCGGGTCGACCCGGAAGCGCGGGACACAGGGGCGGAGTTCGCGCGGCCGGATGCGTTCTGACTCGCGGAGACGGTGAGTGGTTCAGTTCCCTTTATTGGCAAGGAATTGATGGGTATGATCCCCACATTACTACCCACATAGCTCAGTGAAGCTCTCCCTGAGGTGGCAGCCTTGTCGGGTGTGGGCGGGGGTGTGTGGAGTGTGTGGGTATGCCCGGTGGTGGTGTCCTCGTGTGAATGTGCTTTTCGCTGTTATAATATAACGGGTGTGAGCACACCGCGGGAGGTCTGGCCTGTCGCGTAGTTCCACGAACGCCGAGCAGAGCGGCAGCGGAACGACCTGCCAGCGAGCTCGTGATTTTTCGGCGCGACATTCGGGATGCAAAAGGCGTGCAGCAGTTCTTGTTCTGACCCCGACCCGCCGCCGTGTCACCCTGCCCGCGCGCCGGTCATCACAGATAGGGAGTCATCAAACCCTCAGTGGTTCCCACCTATTGGAGACGACGTGGGTGTGTCCGGTTCGGGTTTTGGTCTTGCCGTGGGGGGTGATGAGGTGGGATATTCGGCGCGCAGAGTTGGGTTGGCTGGGGCGGACCGGGTTGCGGTTCGGTTTCTTGGCTCTTCGGGAAGGGGTTATTGTGTTGCATAGGGTAGGTAGAGGATGGGTTCCTCTCGGGTTGCCGCTGTTCTTCTCGCGGTTACCGGGATGTGCGGTGTGGTGGCTTCGGGTGCGCAGGCGAGCCCGGTTCGTCATTTTGTTGCGGGTGATCAGTCGGGTTCTGATCAGCAGGATAGTGATGAGTTTTCCTTTGATCCGCCTGGGCCGGTAACGGGCGAAGCGGTCGATACGACGGGTATCCCGGCGAGTCTTTTCCATGGTGTGGGGGATGCGCTGATCTCAAGTGAGGTAGGCGGTTCTGTTCTGACCACTTTTGGGACAGATGAGGATGGCGGTGGTCTTAGTGGCTGGTGCGGTGCTCGCGTCCGAAGCGCCCGCCTCCGCGATACAACAGGAGCGTATGACCACCCCCGTGATGGGGGGCAGAGTTGCAGTTCCCCACCGGCAGCTGTACGGCTGGTTTTGTGGTGAAGAAGAACGGAAGATGGGCGAAGTTGGAATACCTATCATAAGGCAACCCGCTATGTGGTCACCACTGGTCACTGTGGTAACGTTGGCGACCATGTGAAGGTGAACGGGGACGATATTGGTCAGGTTAGCTGGAAGTCAACAATATCTGACCTATTGATTATCGAAGTTCCTCCGCTGTCAGAGCGGATACACGTTTGTTATATTGCGCCCTACGGTCCGCATTGTATTTTTTCGCACCGTATCACACCGCGCGCTATAGGCCAGGTGTTGACATACAACCTCCGAGCGGGTGGGCTTGGGGGTGTTCCCATCACCAATTTCCGAGACGGAGTCCCCGACAGTGTGGCGAATTTTTGTACCAGCGTTATCACAACGGATGTGAACTGCACCTGGTCTAAGTACCAGCTTCCCACTCATTTGATCACCTATGCAGGTGAGCACGGGGCAATCACAGCGGGGACTCCAATCGCCCTGGGTGATTCAGGATGCCCTGTCTACACCCCAGACGGTCTTGTGTACGGTGTACACACATCGAATTATGGCATCACCCGTCCCGGTGTCATGACCTATATCAGCGCGGGGGAGTTCATGGTCGAAACCAATGACAGGTACGATTTGGCTCCCACATCCAATACATGATTTACGTTAGCGCTGGGGAGTTCATTTCGGAAACCAATAACAGGTATGACTTGGCTCCCTCGTAACGAAACTGTGATCCGGTGAAAAGCAACAGCTAGTTACATCTAGTGAAAGTTTTCTTTCCAATTCTTCATTTCTAGGGTGAGTTTCACCATCTCTGTGGCCGCCGCTCGCGGCACGACCGGATTGTGCTTCTCTTCTACCCGACTAACGATGAAACCGCCCCGGCTTACCGCCTCGTGTGAGGGGTGGGCCGGGGCGGTTTAGCTGCTCTGCAGGCTCTGCAGGCTCTGCAGGCTCTGCAGGCTCTGCAGGCTCTGCAGGCTCTGCAGGAAGTGGTTCCGGTCATCGGGCGGGAAGCAGTTGGTCTGGTTCCTGTCGAAACTCTTTGAGTGTGCGGATCTCGACTTTGGATCGCTCCCATTGCTCGAGCGCAGCCTCGTAGATTTCCCCGCGTTGGCCAGAATTTACTTGTGGTGGGTCGATGATGACTCTAATCGGGACGTCTGAGCGCGCGATTTGTCGAGTTCGTGTTCCGAATGAGACCTCTGCCCCATCTTCACGCACCCTGGACACAATGAAGTTCCAGGAGTATACGTCGCGCTGAAGGGTATCCAGGCTCATGACGTTGAAGGCCCACACGTTTGCGAGCGCTAGCCTGCCGCCGACGGTCGCAACGTCGAATAGGCCGTGTTGCTTTGCAATTGCGACACGGGGTGTCATATAGAAGTCCCGATCGACGACCATACCGAACTGGTGCGTGAAGGTATCTTGAACATCGGCGCGCATCGTGCGTCGTGTCACGCTGCTGCGGTGCCTTGTGGACTCACGTTCCACCAGGTGAGGGAAGAGCAGATCGACGGCTTCCTGAGCGTCTCGACGTCCACCGGCGTCGGGGCAGAGAGTTGAATGGACGACCCTTGGCGAGAGCGAAGGGTTCTATCCATGCTGTCGCCGGGACCCCTCCAACATCAAAGAGCGCATCCGGCCTCGCTGTGATCTGACGTTCGAACCAGCGAATCCATGATCGAAGGTCGCGAAGATCGCCGCTGAACCCGGCCGCTGCTCTCCCAAGCTGGATGTCGAATTGAGCTGCCCAATCGCCGCCATCGTGTCCGGCGACAATGCCGATGTTGTGGAACTCACCGCGCGTCAGGTTCGGAACGAACCGAATGATCCAATACTGAAGCTCCTTCTGCACCGGGAATGCGTCGCGACCGACCAATGGCAGTCAGCATGCTCGCCTGGGTTATCACGCGGGTGTCGTCATCCAACACATAGCACTCGATCTCCACTTCACCAATGCGGAGCGGATGGTCCGGTGAGCCTGCAAGCACCTCGCGCACGGGTTCGCTGCTCCAGCGCACCTCGGCGGCTTTCTTCGCACTTTCGGAGCGCTCCGCGGCGCTCATCTTCGCCGCCCGGGCTTTGCCTCCCACAGCCCTACCCTTGATGTTCGTCTCGATCACCGCTCGCCGTCCAGTCCGATCCGTTTTATGCGTGCAAAATTCATATTAGCACGCATCTATGGTTCAGATGCGTGCATATTGGGTAGGAAGTCAGTCGTCCCGCTCGCCGACGAGAGTCTGCGCTCGGACTATGACGCAAAACGTGAGGTAAGGAGTTCACCCGGCGCAACGACAAACCACCCCTACCCACCCGTGTGAGGGGTGGGTAGGGGCAGGGTGGCGGTCAGTTGGCGGTCAGTCTGAATCTGACTGACCATCGTGGCTCTCCTTGCGTGGTATTGGTAACGATTATGCGCCCGGTGGGATCGGGACGAATGCGTACATGATGTAGGCGCGCGCGCGATACTGTTTGCCGCCGGCGAACTCGTCCACGAGGCCCAGTTTCTGGAGTGCGTGGAGATCTCGCGCGATCATTCGGTCCTCATGCCCTGCGTAGGCTTCCGCGAGTTCGGGGGTTAGCCGCCGCATTTCCCGCTTCGTTATGGGGCTGTCTACGGGCAGTGCGAGCACCAGGTTCCTGCGGCGGTCTTTGGTTTTTCCGGGTGATTCATACCTGAGCCGGTCGTGAACGTAGTTTATCCATGCGACCCGCATCTGACTCTCGCGGACTTCGCCGATCTGCTCACGAAGCAGATCAACCAGGCCTTCGGCAGCATAGGTCACGAATTCCTCAACCTTTCCCTCACGCGATGTGGAAGCCAACCTCTGGTAATAGCGGCTCCGCGTGCGGTTGTAGTGATCTGAAAGCAGGTTGCTTGCCACCCAAGGGACCACTCCTGAATGGGCGAGGATCGCCACTTCGAGCAGTCGCGCCGTTCTGCCGTTTCCGTCGCCGAAAGGATGAATCCACGCCAAGTAAAGATGACCGAGAACGGCACCAAAAAAGGCGTTAAAGAATCGCATCTCGTCGGTCAAATTTGGATTCTGGGAAGGAATGACGAATGCGTCATTCAGCCATATGCACATTCTGTCGATGAGGTATGGAACGTCCTCCGCAGGGGCCGCCCGATAAACCGAGCCGACGACAAGGCCCGTAGTTGTGTATTCGCCGGGGACAACGTGCTCCTCGGTTTCCAGCTCGTTGAGGAGCTTCGCGTTCTGTGCTTGCAGCCATTCAGGCGTCACCTGGAATTGATCGCCAGCACGTCCAGACTCGTCAATCACCTCTAACGCCCCCGCAACGTTTCGGATCTCCTGCTCAAGGTACTCCTGCGAGGGCGGGAGCTTGAGCCCGTCTTGGAGGATCTTCTCAACCTCGTCTTCGGTGAGGGTGTTCCCCTCAATGGCGACCGTTCCCAGCGCGCCCTTGCGTAGGATGATCGACGCCAGACGGGTAGCAAGTTCCGGCTGCAGCGGGATACCTGCTAGGTGCTGGTTCTTTGAGAAAGCCTCGCCAAGCTTGGCCCACAGAAAGTTCACCTGAGGGGAGAATTGGAAGGTCAGACAGGGATGGGTTTCCTCGTATTTCGCGGGTCCATGCCGCACATACTAGCCTAACTTCCACATTTTTTGGCATTGGTGATGGCATGTAGCTTGGCTCAAAGGCCGGTTCCGTCATTGACCCGATACTTCACCAAAGCTCAGACCCAGAGAACACAGAAACGGCCCCGGCCCGCCAACCGAAGTCAGCGTGCCGGGGCCGGGGCGTGTTGGGTGTCAGGGGTTTGTGGGTGGGGTTCCCGCGGGGTGGGGCGAGGGGTTAGTTGGTTCGTTGTGCCTGAATGTCGTTCAGGTACTTCGCGAAGGCAGCGTGCGTCGAAAAGAACCCTCACCCTCGTCTCGCTGCTGTTTGCGATCGCGGTTCTACTTGACGTTGACCCGTTCGTGGATTGGCTTGACGCTTTACTAGGAGGGATTCAGCTTCCGAACCTGATCCTCAGGGCCGTGACCTAAACCCTCTTCTTCCTCATCGCCCTCGTAACTGCGCGCGGATTCGGTTCTCTGCTGTCAATCTGGCTAGTCAAAGGCATTCCTGGACGAGTCGCGCTCATCGTCACCTCCGGGCTTACAATCGCGACATTCCTTCTAGAAGGCCACAATGCACCGTATGCAACGCCCGCAGGCTGGATCTATGCCCTCACATGGCAGGCATACCTTGCCTATCTCTGTATCGCTCTTCTGACGTGTCTTCTTCCTGCGGCCTTGTCCCCTGGTGGTGCTCCCGTTCTCAGAACATCAGCCGCGCTCATAGGTCTCGGATGCATCGCTGCAATCTCGTTCTTACCTGTTCGAGCTGGTGAGGCTGCCCTCGATTACACCCATGTCGTCTCGAATCTGCTGAAGATGGGGACAGTGCTATTGCTCTCCGCTGGAATCCTGACACCTTGGGTTGTGCGCCGAACAGAACTCATGCGAGAACGAAGAAAGCGAGGCCGATAGCTCCACCGAGAATCACGCCTGCAATCACCTGCCAGACCGTGTGAGCGCGCAGGATGACGCGCGAAGTCGCGACGGCAGCTACTACGGCGATGGCCACGACTCCCCAAAATGTCCAGCTCCAAACGGCAACCGCGACGAGACTGGCTATCGTCGTGTGAGCAGAAATCTTCCACCAGACGCTTACGATCCCTACTGCAGCGACCGCGAGCATGGTTGCTAAGACAGCTCGGTAGACCAGCGTGGGCGCTCCCATCATGGGCAGGACGCAGAGCGCCGTGGCCGCAGCAAGGATCGATATGATAGCGAGTGGACTCCGTGCGCGGCGATCGGGTATGAACCGGTTTTGGAGTTTCCCGCACCTTATTCCAAGCGCTATCACTGCGGCAGGAACACCTGCAGTGATCATCGCCGCAACAAGCCCAACCAGTGGCGAGCCTCCGATCCAACCGCACGCAATCAGCAAGAAGAAAGCCAGGTTCAACGTTGCGAAGGTGGTGGAAATGAACCGCGCGAAACTCACCACGAATGGAGCCTACTGCAGCAGTGTCTCTGAAAGGTGAACATCTTCCCGAGACAGCCCTAGCCACTGACCGAGTTAAAACCAGCTGATCGACCCCAGGTTGGTATAGCTTGGGGATCGCAGTCAGTGATCTGCTTGATCTGCTTGTCGAGGTCGGATCAGATCGCCTTGCTACACCGTCAACATCGATACCGTTGTGACCATCACCACCCGATGTTGAGCAGGTTGGCTTGTGTTGTTTGGTGGTCGGGTCGTCAACCTGTGGGCGTGTGGAGTGCGTCTTTGAAGTGGGAGCTTAGGCGTTCCATTGCGTCGCGGGCGGTGGGGGAGGAGACGTGTTGGTAGCGGCGGGTGGTTTTCTCGTCGACGTGGCCGACGATCTCTCCCACGATTTTCGCGTCAACGCCGAGTTCCATTAGCGCGGTCGCGGTGGTGTGTCGCGCCCAGTGTGTGGTCGGGATACCGGGTGTCCCGGGTGTTCGGTCTTTCGGTGGTTTCGTCTGTTCCTGGTTGATGACACCAGCTCGGAACAGCAAGTCGCGCCACAGCTGCTGATCCTCGTGCGGGAGGTAGGGGCGGCCGTCTTCGTGCCGCCATAGCAGGCCGTAGGGGTTCGGGCGGTCTTTCGTCGCCTCAAGGTATTCGTGTAGGACCGCGACCACGGGCGGGATGAGAGGAACAGTGCGCGATTTTCCCAACTTCGGTCGGATCAGAGCCAGCCTCCCATACAGGTGGATGTACTCCAGGGACGATTTCACCTTGAACCGGCGTTGGGGGAATGACGAGCCGCGCTTGGTCAGGCACGACCACTGTCCCTCGGCGAGCGGCTCGCATCCGTGCTCGGAGCGCAGCTCCTCAAGCTGCCAGTCCACGCGCAGAGTCCCCGCATCAAGGTCCAGGCCCTCGATCAGGGCTCCGAGTCGTTCGGACTGACGGATGCCGTCGAGCACCGCCACCCACCAGCGGGTGCCCTCCACGTTCGCGGATGCGGCGAGCACGGCGAGCGCCTGCTCGGTGCTGAGGCTGCCGCGAGGGTTCTTCGCGATGACCTCCGGAGGCTTCACGTCGTCCACGACGTTGCGTGTCACAAGCCCGTCGGCCTTTGCGGCGCTGAGCATGCCGCTGAGAATCTCGTGTGCCTTGCGGGCGGTGCCTGTCGCGAGGCCAGCATCGAAGACGGCCTTATGCACCAGGCGAACATCCGAGGGTTTCAGCTCCGAGATGCGCCGGCGGCCGAGGAGGGGAACGATCCAGTTCCGCATCAGAGACTCTGTGGTCGCGAGTGAGTTCGGCTTCAGCCTCATCCAACAATCGGTCTCGATATAATGCTCAGCCCATGCCGCAACAGTCACCGTGCGACCCAAGGTCGTACCGTACTCCGCGATCTCCGCAAGCTTCTGCTTCAGCCTCTCACGCGCGACAGTTTGCGTCCGCGCCGACACCTCACGCTGCCGGCGGCGACCATCAGGGTGGAAGCCGTCGTCATACCTTCCACGCCACAGGCCCTTCGCCCTGTCATAGTGGAGACCGCCCTCACCCGGCGACCGCTTCTTCGGCATCGCTCCCCACCATCCTCGCTAACTCCCCACATAAGTCCCCACATGAAACCGCAAACCCTACCCTTGCAGTTACACCCCTCAAAGACCATCACTTCCGCATAAATCCGCGGATATCAAGCCCATTCACTAACATTCTGAGACCCCAAAAAACACCATACCATTTCTGACTCGCGGAACGAGGGGCACGACGCGTCGTGGAAAAAGCTCCCTGGTGGGAGCGCTGTGAAGAGCTGAGCCTAAGGAGGGACGACCTGACGTTGTTAGATTGGTCTCGTGGACGACAGTGTTCGGATGATACTCGGCTCGGAACAATACGAGAGAAGTGAATCAACCCTCCGCGCCGAGTTCGTGCAGGTCGAAATTGGGCTCCAATCGGACGACGTCGGGCCGCTTCGCGCAGCCGCGAGGCGATTGCGCTCGCTCGCGGCGGCTGAGCTGGGGTGGTTCCGACTCTCCGTGCGCACCCACTTCTTGACTTCGTGCACTCAGCGTCACCTTGAAGCACTCCTGCTCGGTGAAAGTGACAACCGAACCCGCCTCGACCTCCTTCGCGCATTGCGTTTCGCGTCGGAACGCCTCATCGACCACCCTATGTGGGCACCCATAGCGAATGAACGGGACGCCGCCAAGTGGCGAACGTGGCTGACGCGAGTCGCCGAGGAAGCCGCAACGTCACGCGATAGTGGCGTTCGCGCCGAGGCCGGCTACGTTCTCGTGGCGTCCGGAAAATCGTGCGGATGACGCGTTCTTGGAGAAGCCGTCGTAAGGCGCACAACGCTTGTGAACGTGCTCGAAACCGCGATCCTGCTTTACCCCGAGACAATCGATCCTCCTGCGTACGGAACCCTATCGATGTGGTCGAGGAAGTTTCCGAGAAGAGCCGTGCGCAGCGCGCCATCGCTGAGCGCGTGCGATCGGTGCTGCGAGCAGACCGTGCATCGCACACTTAGAGCGCCCTCGATGACGCGGAAGACGGCTCCCGCACGCTCGCGGGAGCCGGGCCGTGACACGCCTGGGAGGCTGCTCGCAGGTGAGACACGTGAAGGGCATTCGCGGCCCTGACCGGGAGAGGGTTCACGCGGAACAGCCTGCCGGACGGTCAGCAGCTCCGTCTCACGTGTTTTAGGCCACGAGGAAAGGCTGTTTTGTCGAACTGGTCGGGGTGACAGGATTTGAACCTGCGGCCTCTTCGTCCCGAACGAAGCGCGCTACCAAGCTGCGCCACACCCCGATGGCCCGTGGGCCTTGTCTAGGATACATGAGCGACGGGGTGGCGATGACCACTCCTGCCGCTCTACGGGGAAGATGCCAGAGGAGTTCGCGGAGGAGGAAAGGCGGCTCCGGTCACTCTGCCGCCGTCAGCGTGACCAGCGTCGCCTCCGGCCTGCATGCGAAGCGCACCGGTGCGTAGATCGACGTTCCGAGCCCCGCGGACACGTTCAGGTAGGCCGTGCGGAAGGCGTGCCGCCACAGGCTCAAACCTTTCGCCTGCTTGCGGGGGATGTCGCAGTTCGTGACGAGTGCGCCGTAGCCGGGCACACACACCTGGCCCCCGTGCGTGTGCCCGGCGAAGATCATCGAAGCGCCATAGGTCACGAACGAATCAAGCACACGACGGTAGGGCGCGTGGACGACGCCGAGAGTCACCGTCGGGCGTTCCGGTCGCGGGCCGTCGCCGGGCCAGGCCGTGTCGTCGGAGTACGGATCGTTCTCGCGCAGTTCGTCGAGCGCTCCCGGGATCGCTGCCATGCGATCATAGCGGATGTGCGGGTCGTCGACACCGAACAGCTCGAGGTGCGTGCCACGCACCTCCAGAGCCCCGGCGGCGTTGTTGAGGTCGAGCCAGCCGAGGCCGCTCAAGTATTCCGTCAGAGCGGCCGTGTCGAGCCGGGGCGAGGTGGAGCCGCGCCTCTTGGACGGGCCGGTGAAATATTTGAACGGGTTCTTCAGCTGGGGGCCGAAGTAGTCGTTCGAGCCGTGTACGAAGACGCCGGGTACGCCGCGGAAGACATCGAGCGCTGCGCGGATGCCCCTGAGGCCGTCCTGGTGGCTCAGATTGTCGCCGGTGTCCACGATCAGGTCGGGCTCGAACCGCGCCAGGGAACGTATCCACTGCTGCTTGTCGTGCTGCCACGGAGCCATGTGCAGATCGGAGAGGTGCAGCACCCGGATGGCGTCCGATCCGGCTGGTAGCACCGGAACCGTCACTGTGCGCAGAGTGAATGCTTGGCGTTCGATGAGCGACCCGTAGGCGAAGGCGGTCGCGCCGCCAGCGGCGAGGGCCGTCAGCGCGGCGCCTGCCGCTCGAAGCGCGCGCGCTCTCATCCGCCTGCGCCGGGCGCCGGAGTGGGCTGGGTCGCTCTCTGGGCGGTCAGGGTCACCTGGGTTCCCGGTCTGGCTGCGCTCCCCGCCCCGGGCTCCTCGGCCTGCACGATGGCGTCAGGGCTGCTCTCGCCGGTGAGTTTGATGACGAAACCAGCGTCGGCCATCGTTTTCTGGGCGTCGGACACCTTCATTCCAACGACGTTGGGGATCGTCACCAGCGCGCCGTTGCTCGTGTAGACGGTCACCTGCGTGCCCTTGCTCACCGGCGTTCCGGTGGCCGGATCGGTTGCGGACACTGTTCCCGCGGGCTGTGCCGAGTCCTGCGGGCCACCGTCGGCCGAATCGAGGCCCAGCCCGGTCAGGATGGACTTCGCCTCGGCCGGAGTCTTGCCAGCCAGATCCGGAATGGACACCTGCACGCCGCGGACGAGCTTGTCCGGCGGGGAGGGGAAGGGGTCGCCGCCGTATTTGCCCACGGCAGCGGACATCATGGTGCGCATGACCGCGGTACGGGCGGCGGCCGGTGTCGTGCCGTGCGTCGGGGAGATGCGCCGCATGTCTTGGTGTCTGGTGATGTTGCCGACCCAGTAGGCACCGGCGACTTTCGTCGTGGAGGCGATGAGCCAGAGCTGCTCGTTGTTGTCGGTTGTTCCGGTCTTGCCCAGCATGTCCTTGCCGGTGCGGTTCATTCCTGCTGCGGTCCCGCTCTCGATCGGGTCTTTCAAGGCCTTCGCCATCGTGTTCGCGATGGCGGGGTCGACCGACTGCGTGCATTTGCTCTGAGGCGCGGAGACCTCTTTGCCGTTGCCGCCGACGATCTTGTCGATCGCGATCGGTGAGCATGTCATTCCGTTGTTCGCGATGCCTGCGAAAGCGGTCGCCATCGTGAGCGGCGCGATGTTGTTGGTGCCAAGCACCGATGCCGGGTCCATGTTGAGGCTGGAGCCGGTCGCCGTGTGAACGCCGAATGCCTCGGCGTCGCCCTTGATGTCGCAGAGATCGAGCTCGCTCGCCATTGCGACGAACGCCGTGTTGATCGAGTTCGTGGTCGCGTTCTGCGCGCTCCGGATGCCCTCTTCGTTGCCGGAGTCGTTGGCCGGCCGGTAGGTGCCGTTCCAGTCTCCCGAGCAAGAGTTTTTGAATTTGGTGTAGGTGCGCACGTTCGCGTTCACGGTCTCGTTGAGCGAGTGCCCCTGCTTGAGCCACTCGGCGAGCGTGAACACTTTGTAGGTGGAGCCCACCTGGAAGCCGTTCGACCCACCGTAGTCCTGGTCTGTCGCGTAGTTCACCGAGCTGTACTGAGCGCCGGATTTGAGGACGTCCGGATCCTGGCTGTACTGCTTGTTCTGAGCCATGTAGAGCACACGCCCGGTGCCCGGCTGAACGCCGACCAGCACTCCGCCGAGATCCGCTTTGTCGTAGACCGGCGGGACGTAGGAGGCGAGCGTTTCCTCCGCCGTCTGCTGCAGGTCGACGTCCAGCGAGGTGTAGATCTTATAGCCGCCGCGGTTGAAGTTCGCAGCGCGGGTGTCGGCGTCCTTGCCGAACGATGCGTCGTTCAGCACGATCTTCTGCACGTAGTCGCAGAAGTACGCGGCCCCGCCCGCGGTCTGGCAGCCGCGCAGCGACGGGGTGATCTGGGGCTGGATCGGTGTTCCGACCGCTTCGTCGTACTGTGCTTTGGTGAGCTTCTTGTACTCGTACATCTTGCTGAGGATGTAGTTGCGGCGCTCCTTGTTCTTGGCGTAGCCGTTGGCGGCGCCGTTGGATTCGGAGTCGGAGTTGTCGAGCTTCAGCCCGGTCGGCTCGTTCACGATCGCGATGAGGCTGGCAGCCTGCGCCGGGGTCAGCGCCGCAGCCGTCGTGTTGTAGTAGTAATGAGCGGCGGCTTCGATACCGTAGACCGAGCCGCCGAAGCCGGCGATGTTGAGATAGCCGACGAGGAGTTCGTCTTTGGGATATTTCTTCTCCAGGCCGATGGCGTACTTCATCTCCTTGACTTTGCGGTCTGGCGTGATGCCTGTGGAGTCGTCGACGCAGTCCTGGTACTTGGCCTTCTGATCCTTTGTCTTGACCGGCATCGCCTCGCACTTCTGCAGCAGCACGTTCTTCACGTACTGCTGCGTGATCGAGGAGCCGCCCTGGACACCGCCGCCGGAGACCGTCGAGAGGACACCGCGCATGGTGCCCTGGATGTCGACACCGCCATGCGTGTAGAAGCGCGGGTCCTCGCCGGCGATCGCGGCATCCTTCGCCGACTGCGAGATCTGATCGAAGGCGACCGGCAACCGGTTCTGGGAGTAGAAAGTGGCGAGCACGATGTCGGAACCGTCGGCGTTCTTCGCGTAGATCGTGGTCGGCTGGGCGAGCTGCCCGATCTGGAGGTACTCGGGCAGCCCCTCGAAGATGCCGATGCTGTTGTTGGCGGCCATGCCCGTCACTGCGATGGCGGGTGTGACGGCGGCGGTGACCAGAAGACCGGCCACGGCGCTCATGCCGACGAACGCGCCGACGGCTCCGAGCCCACCTCTAGCCTGTGGTTTTTTCGCAGACATAGGATCAGGCTATGCGATAAACCTGATAGGTGGGCCCGAACGGCCCGACCCCTTGTAACTGGAAAGGGCAGAATGCTGCGCTGGCAATACACGACCACCCCCCTGATCGTCCACAACACCGCCGCCATCCTCAACAACTGGGGCTCTCAGGGCTGGGAGCTGGTGCAGGTGGTCATTGGACCGGAAGGAGGTCTGGTGGCCTACCTGAAGCGTCCGGTACCGGACGGGGCGGACACCTGATGGCGGGCGTCGAGGCGCGGCTCGCCGAACTCGGGATCGACCTGCCGGAGGTGGTCCCGCCCGTCGCTGCCTACACTCCCGCGGTCGTCGACGGCGGCCGCGTGTACACCTCCGGTCAGCTGCCCATGGTCGCGGGCGCCCTGCCTGCGACAGGCAAAGTGGGGGAGGGAGACGGCCTCGTCCCCGCCGCTGACGCCAAGGAGTACGCTAGAATCTGTGCCTTGAATGCGCTCGCTGCGGTCGAGAGTGTGATCGGCTCCCTCGATCGCGTCACTCGTGTGGTCAAAGTTGTCGGCTTCGTCGCCTCGGACCCTGCGTTCACCGGCCAGCCCGGTGTCGTCAACGGTGCCTCCGAGGTTTTCGGAGAGGTCTTCGGCGACGCTGGCGTTCACGCTCGCTCCGCGGTCGGTGTCGCTGTGCTCCCGCTCGACGCTCCGGTCGAGGTGGAGCTCATCGTCGCGTTCGAGTGACGGACGTGAGAAGGGACGGCGCCGGTGTCCGCGGTTTCCCGCGGTCGTCGTAACACAGCGATGAGCTGGCGAGCAGTTCAGCGAGGTTGCCCGCCTCACACGCTAGTTGCCGCTTTGCCCTGACTCACGCTGACCGGCAGCCGAACCATGAGGCGGGCAAGGGTGTCGATCAGCGTTCGCGAGTCATTCTTGCCGGAGATACAGCGATTGAACGGATGACTCCAGGAACTGAGCAGATAAGCCAGGCCCCACTGCCCGCGAGCAGCCATGCCACTACCTCACGAGTACTGACAAAGCCAGTTGGAAATATAGCCGCCGCCATCACCGAGGCAAGAAGTCCTCCCAGAATCCCCGCCAGCACTCCGGAGAACTGTCCGGGTCGTTGCATCCACTCCACGAGAGGATCGGAGGGCAGAGTCGGCTGAGGATGTCCAGCGATGCTTCCTCCGCTAATGTCAAGTTGCGAAGCCAGATAGGGAATGACAAACCTAGAGTTCTGGAATCTGTCCAACTCTGCAATGCATTGACGATCACCGTGTGTCGAGAGAGACAAGGGCAGTGTAACGGCTGTGTTGATGGGAATTCCCTCCGATTGTGGGGTTGCTCGGGACAGCAGCCTCACCTCATTTGTCGCTAAAGTCACCGATTTCGATGCTCGCGAGAGCTCACTCCCTAGGAGGCCGTCGGCTTTCGAGAGTTGCGGCTGATTCGCCCTGGGTTTGGTTTCGGCATGCGCACCCCGATCGAGGCTGGACAAGCCCACTACGCCGAAACCGAATCACCCTTAAGAGCAACCTCAAAGGGAGCGCCCCAGAGGGCAGCTAGGAGAATCAGTGTGAGCCCTGCTGTCTGAGAGGGTTTCGATCGCGCATTGCTTGGGTCGTTCATTTGGCGGGACAATCAGCGATCTCGATCTCATTTTTCCTGAGCAGTTCGAGGTTCTCCTTATATGTACGCGAGGGCTCGATCAGCTTCGATCGGAGACAATTGGCAATTATCTGAGCTGACTCTGAAGTGTCTTCGTGCGCAATCTGCCAAACTCGATCAACTTGTGCCCAGTTAAAGTCATAGCACCGGTCATCGACGCCAGAGTCCACAGCTCCACCAGGAACCCCGAAGTCCATCAGATCGCCTTTGACCTGAGGATTCACAAGTTCATACCCCTCTCGTATCAAGCACGCTTGGTAGGCGTTGAATGCGGCGTGGTACTCGTCCCAGCTAATTTCTCCATCTTGCAGTGCGTTTTTTTGCTGCGCCGAAATCGAGGGCTCGATGGGCGAGCGTGCCGGCGCAGTCGCCGACCCGCTACAACCGACGAGGCTCCCCGCAATGCACCATGCAAGCACACCCGCGCACAGGGAACGGATCACGTGCGGATCACTGAATTGCGGTAGGCGGGCGCGGGATTGGTGACGGCGTGTTCTCCGCCGAACGCCTTGTATCCGACTGGGCCCTGCACAACAGAGCCAGACGCTTGCTTCCAAGGCGCGTAGACGGCTGTGCCGCCGGAAACATTGTAGCCAACGCGAACCTTGACGGAGCCACAGATGCTCTGCTGGCCTGAAGCGTAATTATTCCCCGTAGCGCTGCTGGTACCCACGAAAGAGTCATAATGAGTGCATTTTCCGTTGTTTGTTCCGACTGCACTCGCTGGTGCGGCAAAGACAACTCCTGCCAGCATCAGTGTCAGACTCCCCGGCGGCAGCAATTAACACGTTGTTTGTCACGCTGTAACTCCGCTTCTCCGAAAGTCGACAATTCCAATTTTCATCATTGAAATACGCGGTAGAGGAACTCTGACCAATGTATCTTTGACGGGAAGATACCACGCGTTCGCGAACCTTCAAAGCTTCCAGACTCACCCACCGCCAAGAGGCTGAAAGAGAAAACGCCCCGATTTCCGGCGTTGCCCTTCATCCTCCGCTCCGGCCGAGTATCGGCTCAGCTTGCTCTGGATGGAACTCATCCGGCGGTGTCCGCCAGCGTCGTCGTGTCGCCGACCTCGCGCCCTTCCGCGACATCCCGGAGCAGCCGGCGCATGATCTTCCCGGAGCGCGTCTTCGGCAGCTCGTTGACGAGGAAGATGTCGCGCGGCCGGGCGATCGCATCGATGTGCTCGGCGACGTGCTTCCGCAGTTCCGCGGCCGCGTCGATCGACTCGGCTGTCTCCACCTGATTCTGCTTGATGATGACGAAGGCCACCACTGCTTGACCGGTCGTTTCGTCGGCCGCGCCGACCACGGCGGCCTCCGCGGTGAGCGGGTGGGCGACCAGCGCCGATTCGATCTCCGCGGTCGACAGGCGGTGCCCGGAGACGTTCATCACGTCATCCACGCGGCCCATCAGCCAGATCTCGCCGTCCTTGTCGTAGCGGGCTCCGTCGCCGGCGAAATACTTGTCGCCGAACTTCTCCCAATAGGTGTCCTTGAATCGCTCTGGGTCGCCCCAGATGCCGCGCAGCATGCTCGGCCACGGTTCGGTGACGACGAGCAGGCCGCCCTCGTCCCGGCCGACCGGAACACCAGTGTCGTCGAGGACGTCGATCGAGATCCCGGGCACCGGAACCTGGGCGCTCCCCGGCTTCAATGTCGTCACTCCGGGAAGGGCGGAGACCATGATCGCGCCGGTCTCGGTCTGCCACCAGGTGTCGACGACGGGCGTCCGGTTGCCGCCGATGACCTCGCGATACCACATCCACGCCTCGGGGTTGATGGGTTCCCCCACCGACCCGAGCACGTGCAGGCTCGACAGGTCGAATCGCTGCGGGTGCTGCCGGCCTAGCTTCATGTAAGGAGCGGATCGCCGTGGGAGCCGTGTAGAAGATCGAGACCTTGTATTTCTCGATGATCTCCCACCACCGGCCGGGGTGCGGCGTCTCGGGGGTGCCTTCGTAGAGCACCTGCGTCGCACCGTTCGCAAGCGGGCCGTACACGACATACGTGTGGCCGGTGATCCAGCCGAAATCCGCGCTGCACCAAATAGACGTCGGACTCGGGATGCAGGTCGAACACGTTCTTGTGGGTGAAAGCCGCCTGGGTCAGGTAGCCGCCGGAGGTGTGCAGGATACCCTTCGGCTTCCCGGTCGTGCCCGAAGCATACAGGATGAAGAGCGGGTTCTCGGACGGGAAGGCCTTCGCGACGTGGTCGGCGTCCACCCGGGCGATCTCCTCGTGCCACCACAGGTCGCGGCCCGCGGTCCAGGCCACCTCGTTCTCGCCGCGTTTCACGACGAGAACGTGCTCGACGGTGCTTTTCCGGTCGGCGCCCTGCTCGGTGGCGAGGGCGGCGTCCACCGCGTCTTTGAGCGGGAAGACCCGCCCTTTCCGCCAGCCGCCGTCGGCGGTGATGACGAGTTTCGCTTCGGCGTCGTCGATGCGCGAGCGGAGGCTCTCTGCGCTGAATCCGCCGAAGACCACCGAGTGGACGGCCCCGATTCTGGCGATCGTGAGCATCGCGACTATGGCCTCCGGGATCATCGGCAGGTAGATTGCCACGCGGTCGCCCGCCCGGATGCCGAGGCTGGTGAGCAGGTTCGCTGCCTTCTTCACCTCGGCGGTCAGCTCGGCGTAGGTGATGCTGCGGTGGTCGCCGGGCTCGCCCTCCCAGTGGAGGGCGACGCGGTCGCCGTTCCCGGCGTTCACATGCCGGTCGAGGCAGTTGTAGGCTCGCGTTGAGCTCGCCATCGTCGAACCACTGGGCGAATGGCGGATTCGACCAGTCGAGCGTGCGTGTGAACGGCTTGTGCCAGTGCAGCAGCTCGCGCGACTGGTCGGCCCAGAATCCGAGACGGTCGGCGGACGCTCTCTCGTAGAGGTCAGCCGACCCCACCGCGTTCGCGGCGAATTCCTCGCTGGGCGCGAACCGGCGCGCTTCGTGCAGCAGGTTGTCGATGGTGTTGCTCATGGCGAGTCTGTTCGCTCCTTTGCGATCCTGGATGGGCGAGTCGTGGCACGAAACTGCCCGACTCTACAACCTGCCGAAGAGGACCTAGAACAGACTTGCGTTTGCATTGATTCTGCGTAGACTAGTCCGTGGCCGAATTGTTAATATTCTGGCGTGCGGCGCAATACGATTCCCCCCAATCCTGCGCCGCAGTGGCCGCACCTGTTCCCCCCAATAGGTGCGGCCCCCCCTTTGTTTAACCGGGTGTCCCGTTCGCCATCGAGTTCTCCACAGCACGGCGGCGCGGCTGAGTTGTCCACGGATTCTGCGAACCCGGCCCGGAGATGCGGGATGTCCGTAGCGTCAGGGGATGCGAAGACGAACACAGGCGCGGGCGAAGCCGCGGGAGAGCCCACGGGCGCCGTCCCGGCACCGGTCGGCAGAGGCCACCGCAGGACTGGCCGAACGGTATGAGCCGCCGGGCGGCGGCCGGGTGCTCCCGGCCGCTCATATTGCGCTGGACGACGCGACGGCATCGCGGGGGTCCCCGGTGACGGTGGCGGAGACACCGAGCCCAGCGAGGAGTCCGGAAGGGGGTTTGGCGACCATCTCGTCCCGCGCGGTGCCGAAACCGCCCGTGCTGTCCCCGCGTCCGGATGCCGCACCGGCCCGTCCCCACGGCCCACCACCGGCCGGCCTCTGGCGCACGTACAGTCCGCTCACCCCCTATCTCATGCGCGAGGGCATCACCGACCTCTTCGTCACCGGCTCCGGCGAACTCTGGACGGACGACGCTCGCAGCGGCCTCCGACGGCAGGACGGCTGGAACGCGGACGAAGCCGCGAACAGACGACTCGCCGTTCGCTTGATCGCGCACGGCGGACGGCACATCGACGAGGCGACGCCTTTCATCGACGTCCGGCTCCCGGGCGGCGTGCGCGTACACACGGTTGTTCGTAAACTCCATCCTAGCGCTACCATCGACTCAATGGCTGACAACACCGCCGCCACAGAGCAAACAGAGCCCGCCGATCCGCCGGCGGCTGCTCGCCCGCTCTGGTTCCTGCCTGTAATCATCGCCTACGGTGTCGTGGTGCTCGCGATCCTGGTCGTGGCTGTCGTGCTGATCGTCAACGCGTTCGCCCCGCACACGTTCAACGCTGATGGATACGTCGTCATTGAGAACACGACCTGCGACAGCGTTCCTGACGGTTTCCAGGACATCGCGCCCGGCACCGACGTGACGGTCAAAGATCCGGCGGGAAAGACCGTCGCGTTCGCGCAGCTCAAGACCCGCAAGGACATCACTGGCGCGATCCCATCGTGAGCGTTCCCGTTCAAACTGACAGGCTCCCGTCAGGGCTCGGGATCTATACAGTGGAGGCGTCGCACCGAGGCGCGCTGAACTACAACGAAGCGCGCCTGAAGAAGGACGGCGTCGTGATGAGCCTCACCGTTCAGTGAACGACGAAGACCGCCCCCGCTCGACTCCGTGAGGAGCCGGGCGGGGTCAGGGGGCGCGGCGACTTCGAACATGCCCCGCCACTGTCGGCTCCTGGACTAGGGTGCGCGGCACCACCACATCTGTGACATATCGCGCACGACGGAGGGTTGCTAGGATCCTGTCCATGAACGATATTCCTCCCGCGAATCCCTTCATGCGGGCTCTGACCTACATTGTGCTCGTCGGGCTCGTGCTCGGAGTGATCCTCCTCTTCGTCGGCTTCTCGAACCCCTATATGGGCACGCTCCCGCTCGCTTACGTCGGCATCGGCCTCATCGGCTTCGCGTCCACCGCCCTTCTCGTCGAACTCGGTGCCGCGGCCGCGCGGTGGGGGCGGGACCAGTCCGAGTAAAGCTCTCCTTGGTGGAGAGGTCTACCACTATGTGCCGTAGAGATTGCATGCCAGTACATATGCTTGGGGCTGGTTGAAATCGGTGGGTTACGGGGTGTTTGTGGGCAGAGTGTGGGCAGGGGTGTGTGGGTATGCCCGGCGGCGTCCTCGTGTGGATGTGCTTTTCGTTGTGAAAATATAACGGATGTGAGCACACGGCTGGATCCACGATCATCCCCGCGTCCCGTCTTCGCCGGGCATATTATCTTTGCTCTATGGCGGGGCGGGGTGTCAAGGGTTTGTGGGTGGGACCGTGGTGGGGTTCTGTGTCAGGTCGGTGGACGCGCTGATTCTCGAATTCCTGGGCGTGTTGTGGTATTTTCCACGTATGGCGGGCCTTGCAGGAGCGTCATCCGCCTGAGGGCCTCGATGAGCGAGGCCCTCAGCGCTTTAAGGTGTCCACACGGCTTAAGGTGTCCACACGTGGTACGAGTGGAGGAAGGGCCGTGCGAGGTCGCTGAGCTTCGCCACTTCCCGCGTTGGTCGCTGATGGGCGTTCTGGACGAACCTCTTGCGGAGGTAGACGTAGGTGAGCATGTCGACTGCTTGGAGCGCCCGGTGTGCCCGCGAGTCCTCCCATCTGAAGTTGGGCAGTATCGTTGAGAGATACCGATGGTTGTAGCCGGGCGTGCGCCCCTGGCCTGGAACTGGTTGATTCGAGCCTGATGATGCGCCGCGTCTGGCACCTGATCTGCCATGATGACGACTTTCTCGTCCTGCGAAGATGCGTAGTCATGAACGCGCTCGAGGGCGTACTGCAGTGAGATCTCGAGCGGAGCAGCCGGGATCATCATCTCGGCTCGCCGTCGAACCGGTGAATCTGATTGATGTCGACACGAATCGCAAGGCATGGGTGGGGTTGCTCTTCTGTTAGGGGTGATGATTCTCACCTCTTTGTGCGATGATTGGAGCACAAAGATCCGTTCCCCGAACAGTCTCCGTATGGTGTGCGTGCCCTGAAGGGCTAGGTGGCTGGTCGCTTTCATTCTTGGGGAAACTCCCAGAGGCTACCCTTCGGGTATCGTGTGCGACCTTTATTTTCCCGTACAACGCTGACATCGAACGCCACCGATACGAGACCACCCCGACCCACCCGTAAGGGGGGTGGGTCGGGGTGGTTTAGCTGCTCTATGGTCAAGAATTGCGCAAGAGCGTGTCGTGATTGCAGTGTGGACTGGTACCGCCCGCACGTGACCGCCTGGGATCGAGTCGCGAAGCAGGCCACTACTCGGTGGTTCTGGAACACTGAACTCGGCTGGGCCACCGTCCACCCCTCCTCATCGAGCACGGTTGGGAGTAAGTCCAGACGGTGACGTGGGACAAGGACATCTCACCACACGTCGCCGGGAACGTGAACGGCGAACCATCCACTGCCTCCCGGTGGTGAGCGCTCCGTGACGCCCAAGGACTGGACGCTCTGGGATAGGGACCGGTCATGGATATATCCTCCCCGCCAGCATCTCCCGGCGCTAACGATCAGTTGTACCAATCCTTCCTCACGCTCCGATCGCCTCTTTTTCCGCGGACGTTTCGTCAACGACGATGCCGATGGGACGGCTTACATTATTGGGTGATAGCGATTGTGGTGTCTGGGGTGTGAGTGAATGTGTTGGTGAGGACGCTTGCGGTATAGCTTCCGTGGTCAATGCCGGTGAGGGTTGGGGTGATGGTTTGGGTTCCACCGGTAGAGGTGTAGATCGGACTTGTCCAGACAGCAGGCAGTCGCCAAGAACCCTTGGATGTTAGGGAAGTAAGGCGAAGGCCGAATTGTTGCCCGGCTGGTATGCCAGCGACATGGATTCGAACGGTGCTGCCCTCTCGGATGCTGCTGAATCGGTGAAGGTTTAGATGTGCAGCATTGTTCTTGCCGATGGCTTGAAGTTGAAGGGGAGAGAGGTTTGCTTGGGGGGTTTCGGGGTTAGCGACGGTTACGTTGGGGTCGGCCATGAGGGTGTTCATGTCGATATCATCCAGATAGTTGTGTTCGGGTGTAGCTTCTTGTCGACCCAGGGCGGTTCCGTTGACTGTGACGGTTTGGATTAGCTGAGCAACTTTGCGGCTGATGGTTTGGCCTTCTTGGGCAATTTCTGAGTTTCCTGTGACGTAGTTGAGGTGTTCCTGGAACTGATGGAACACGATTGCGAACGCTCCCACGAGCCAGCTGTAGTGGCAGAATGGGTCGCCTCCATGGCACAGACCGGCTTTGGAAGAGGAAAGCGCGTAATACTTGTTGTCTTGAATTTTTTCGGGGGTGGTGGAAATGTAGCGCATGAAGCCGTTTCCGTCGGAACCACTGCCGTGGTTACCGGTTTGATTTTCGAATTGCAGCGGGTCACCAAAAATTTGAGTGAGCGCGACATCGTCAGGTCGCAGCTGGGTGAGCCAGCGCGCAGTTATCGCACCTTGGGAATAACCGAGGACAACAAACTTCGGAGACGGGCAACCGGCAGCAGTTTGCGCCTGGATGGTCGAATCTATATATGAGGCGGTATTTGTTGCGCCGGCTCGAGCGGAGTCCCCGATTACTTTCTTGATAAAGGCAACGTCGACCGTTCTCGGTACCGCCACCCCCGGATATCCCTTCCCGGTACCGAATTCGTCCGGACCGATCGCTTTGACTGGGACCGTATCCACATACGGATTCGGGGCACTGGTGCCGCGGCTTTGAGCTACGTAGGCTTCCAGAAGACGACGTAGAGTTTTCCCTTCCCAGCCGTTAGTGGTCATCGTCGTATCTCTGTACGTCCCAGAGCTACCCCTAGGCTCGCCTGAACCGCGGAACACGAGAACTTGCACAGGGGTGCATCCGGCGGGCAATTCTACCAGCCCGGCAGCATGGGCTGGAGCCATGCCGCCGACCATTCCGAGGCTTACTACAGTGATCACACTTATCGACATGAGTGTTTTCTGAGAAAATCGGATTCTCATTTCGAACTCCAATTCATTTAAATATCAAAAATATATAAATAGATAAATCACAGAGAGGGGTATGGCACGAAAACCGTCGCCAGCAGCAAGGCGACAAAAAACGCGACTGCAACAAGAACCGCGACGGGGACGATCCAGAACAGGTGAAACCGCTTGCCTGGCCATAATGATACCCTGGCGCCCAAGAAGACAAGAACAAGTACTCCCATTGTTCCGGAGACAAGGAACAGTCCGCACGTGTTATAGATGCTGGGTGCTGCCCACCCAACGAGTGGCTCAGATCTCACGAGAACACGCGGGAGAAGCAGCAAACCCACCCCGCTGACTGCTATTGCCAACAGCGTCCACCAGATTATGGCGTGAACCCGCATAAATTCATCCGAGAAAAATTGGAAAAAGCTGTTTACTGGAAATAGTTCTCACGAAAACTTTCGGTCTACTCACCTTCTGGCATAACCTGCTCAAGGCTTGCCGTAACAGGGAAGGCTGTTGCGCTCTGCACATTGATGGTTTCTATAAGGTCGCCTCCTTCGAGACGGAAAGAAGCCCCCACCTTTTCGCCGTGCGCGTCCACAGCCCAGGGAACAGCGAACCCTCCGACCGGATCATTCTGCCCGTCACTAACAACAGCTACGGAACCGTCCCGGCGGACAACAGGGCGAAGACCTTTCATCATCTCCAACGGGAACCGGTACTCCTTTACCGCACCTGGTGACGGTACCCGCATCAGAACCTGCAAAGCATTCTCGGTCGGAAAAACACTCAAAACCGTCCCCCCTACCTTTGTAGAACCCAAAGCATCCCCGGTGCCATGAAACAGTCGCCGGGAAACACCACCCGCATCGACAACCTCATTCGTCTGCTCGCCTGGCACGGTGAACGAAAAACCGCCATCATCTTCCAACGGCCCCTCCTCCGCAACCCGGGGAACCGGGCGGGTGCGAGAATCAACCACCGTCTTGGTATCACGCATCGGTGACCCCACGGCCGAGTCCACACGCGAAACCAGCACAACAGAAGACCCGGCAACCACCCCCGCCACAACCAAACCAGCCACCCCCGCCACAACCCGAACCCTCCGAGACTGTGAGAAAACACCCAACATTAAAACCTCCTCAATAATCCTTACCCCTCGCACCATACGAGCGAGCATTCCCCCCCCCATGCAGGCCCCCTCATGAGGGGGCCTGCATGTCGGGACGGGGAAGAGGCTAACCCCATGAGCGGGCCTGCGGGGAGGCCTACCCCAAAAAATGGTGGAAACGGACGGTGACCCTAGCCTCTCCCGTTACGAGCCGGGATAGCCTGTACGACCCTGGAACCGGGCACGTGTCATTCGGTCCAGACAACACCCAACCAGAATAGGGCGTTCGGGACTGCTGGGGGTTAGGTCGACCCTTGACCTGTGGGTCTGTCTGTTTTTGGTGTAAACGGCGGTGTTTCTAGTCTCGGTGGGGCGTGAGCAACGGATCGGTGACAACTGATCGTTAGTGCCGCCAGGCGCTGACGGGGAGGATGTCATCATGCCCGGTCCCTATCCCAGAGAGTTCCGCGAGGACGTGGTCGCGGTCGCGCGACGGTGTGAGAGCGGCGTCACCATCAAGCAGATCGCGACCGACTTCGGTATCAGCGAAGCGACGCTGCAGAACTGGCTCCGTCAAGCTGACGTCGAGGAAGGCAATCGCCCCGGTCAGACCGCAGCGGAGGCTGCGGAGTTGCGGGAGGCGCGGAAACGGATTCGGTTGCTGGAGCAGGAGAACGAGGTCCTTCGCCGTGCGGCGGCGTATCTTTCGCAGGCGAACCTGAAACTAGGTGGCTCCCCCAAATGACATACCCGCTCGTATCCGAGCTCGCCGACGCGGGAATCCCCGTGACGGTGTCGTGCCGGGTTCTGAAGCTCGCCCGTCAGCCGTACTACCGATGGCGCAACGACCCTGTCCGGGAAGCTGACGTGCTCCGCGCGCACCGCATCAACGCCCTGCACGACGCTCACCACGACGACCCGACGTCGGCTACCAATACCTGGCCGATGAAGCCCGTCGCGCGGGCTGGCGGATGAGCCGGCGGACGGCGTGGAAGCTGTGCTCGCAAGCCAGGATCCTCTCGTCCGCGCGACGACGAAGGCGAGGCAAGGGCAAGAAGGCCGGGCCGCCCGTGTTCGATGACCACGTGCAGCGGCAGTTCCGCGCTGATTCGCCGAACCGTGTGTGGCTCACGGACATCACGGAGCATTGGACGAGCGAAGGCAAGCTGTACTGCTGTGCGATCAAGGACGTGCCGCATCGTCGGGTACTCCATCAGCGACCGGATGACCGCGAAGCTCGCCGTCGACGCCATCCGAAACGCCGTCGCTCGCCGCGGTGACGTCACCGGGTGCATCCTGCACGCAGATAGTGAGACTGTTCGTGCTGGTGTTCTCGGGGGTCCTGACCCTCACAGCGATGGACGCGCAAGGATGCTGGTGCCGCGTGTTCTCAGGGGTTCCTGACTCTCACGCCGATCGACATCTGCTGTCTTTCCACGGATCTGTCGGTCCCCTGAGAACATCCGGTGAGGCGTCACGCCTCACCGCCGGAGTGACTTAAGGAGAGCCTGCGCCAACAGGTGCTCATCACTGTCTTGTCCGCCGGTCTGGTGGTGCGCGGTGCCGTTCCCCGCCCATGCGAACAGATCGGAGCACGACATGACCATCATCCCCGACACCGGCAAGCAACCTCAATCACGAACGTCGGTGTTCGCCGGCGTCGACACCCATAAGGAGATCCACGTCGCCGCGGTCGTCGACGAGACCGGGACAATCCTCGGAACCCACAGCTTCTCCACGACTCGCGCGGGTTATCGGGCCCTGCTGGCATGGGTGCGCAGTCAAGGCGCGTTGGTGCGGATCGGAATCGAAGGGACGGGCTCCTACGGCGCTGGCCTCGCCCGGCATCTCGCGAAGAACGAGGTGACGATCCTCGAGGTCGACCGGCCGGATCGGTCAGACCGACGCCGGAAAGGGAAAGACGATGACCTGGACGCGATCAATGCCGCCCGCGCCGCACTGCACGAGCGCCGTACAACGATCCCGAAGTCCAAGGACGGCGCGGTCGAGGCCCTGAGAATCCTGCGGGTTGCGCGAGCCCAGGCGGTCCGTGAACGCCGCAACACATTGCAGCTGCTGCGGATGTCGATCGTCGCCGCACCCGACGAGGTTCGTGACCAGGTACGCAACCTCACCCGTATGCAGCTGATCCGCCATCTCGCTGCCTGGCGTCCTGACACCTCGAACGCGACCGATCCCGTTGTCGCCTACCGGGTCGCGTTGAAGTCGTTCGGCCGCCGCTATATCGAGCTCACCGACGAGATCGTCGACCTTGACGACCTGATCAACCCCATCGTCGAGTCCCTCGCCCCCCAGCTACTCGAACGCGTCGGAATCGGCATCGAAGTCGCCGGGCAGATGCTCGTCACCGCAGGCGACAACCCCGAGAGCATGAAGTCCGAAGCCGCGTTCGCGATGCTCTGCGGCGTCTCCCCGCTACCCGCGTCCTCCGGAATGACCCAGCGACACCGACTCAACCGTGGTGGCGACCGGCAAGCCAACCGTGCCCTCCACCTCGCCGTGATCAGCAGGCTCCGGATCGACCCGAGAACGAAGGCCTACGCAGCGAAGAAGACCGCGGAAGGCCACTCGAAGATGGAGATCATCCGTTGCCTCAAGCGATACCTCGCCCGCGAGGTCTACTTCCTCCTCAACCCCGGCATCAAACACATCGCCCCGAATACCAAACCGAGGAAAATCGCCGCTTGACTCTTAGGAGAGCATCCGCGGCAGCCAATTCCGAAGCCGGAAAGCCCTCCGGACGCTGGCCCACCATGGCCTGGTCGGCTCGATGGGACGTGTCGGCGCCGCTGGCGACAACGCCGCCATGGAGTCGTTCTGGTCGCTGCTGCAAACCAACGTCCTCAACCAGCGCCGATGGGCGACCCGTCAGGAACTGCACCTGGCGATCGTGCTCTGGATCGAGCGGAAATACCACCGGCAGCGAAGCCAAGACACCCTCGGCGGGTTGAAGCCCATCGAGTTCGAAGCCAAGCTACCCCTAACGCCACGAACACTCGCGGCCTAAACCCAACCTGTCACCAAATCGTTCCTCACGCCCGACGACACGTTCAAGACGAATCGCGCTGTCGTTCGTGATGGGTGCGTGGCCGTTGATGATTTCGTTGACTTGTTTGCGGCTGCAACCGAGGAGGCCGGCGACAACCTGCTGGGACAGGCCCTCCTCCTGGAGCCACTCTTCAAGGTATTCACCCGGGGCGACAGCGTCATTCGACGCACTCATGGCCTCTCCTCGTCTGCGCGATGACATTGAACTCGGTATCGATGTCGTAACACTGGTCTTCGACATGATGTTTGATGCCAGCGCCGATGGCCAGGGCATAGTGGCGGATGGTCGACAGGGTGGGATTGGCTTCGTAGCGCTCGAAGGCCGCCACGGTCGGTTGGCTGGCTGACGCCCATCCGTTCGGCGACCATCTCTTGGGTAAGATCGTGAGACTTGCGCTGGTCCACGAGGGCTCGGAGGAGCTCGCGGTGCTGCGCGACCAGATCTTCCGCCAGCGCGTCCACCAGCGCGATATCAACATCGCTCATAGACTAAAAACTCTACGGGACATTGCCCCTGAGCGAGCCGGTGGCGGCCGACGTTAACGCGTTGCGTGATTCTCGACCACATGTGTGGTTGGATATAAAGCAACACTTAGGGCAAGGATTGCACCCGACCAACGACAAACCAGCCCCGGCCCACCGCCTCATGTGAGGGATGGGCCGGGGCTTGTTGGTGTGTGGTGTTAGGCGTGCATCGCTCCTGACAAGTAGCACTCGACTACTCGTGCGAAGTCACCCTTCACGGATTCCGTGGAGATCACACCGAGGCCGTGGCTATAGTGGACGGCGACACTCGCCATATGTAAGCGGACATATTCTGTTGCGATCTCAGGGTAGATGCGGGTGACGACATCGTTGACGCCCATTCGACGGCGACCACCCGAGACTCGCCCATGGTGGCTCGTCGCGTACCTGTCCTCCATGATCAGGAACTGATCAATCCCCGATAAGCGGCTCATGTCATCGAATACTGGATCCTCAATGAACGCGGCCTTTACGGTATGGTACGCCGAATAGAAGTAGCAGACCGCGAACCACTCATCATCCACAGCAAGGAGGTTCTCGGCTGTCTCCTTGAATGAGACAGCTCGACGCAGACAATCCTCTGGGCTGCGTAGCGCCGGGACAGCGCTCATGCGTAGCAGTAAACTGGAACGTTCGCTTTGGCGGCGATGTCGGGTTCGAGCTCGTGGATAAACTGGAACGCAAGCGCTGCCTCGTCGTAGTACATTCGCTCGATGTCGAAAAGCTCGCGAAGCACACGCTTCTGCTCGGCGTCCGAGTTGTCCTTCAACGCAATGCTGACATGACCAAGACGATCGACAGCCTCCATGACAACCTGGAGCCCGTTGATGGTCTCGCGGCCGATAGCATCGACGGCGAACTCACCGATGGACGTGGTGAGCAGCTGCAGTTCGTTCACACCGGCCATGACAAGAAGAATACAACCCATGTCAAGTCGGGGTCATCGAGCCTCCCGAGAACGAAGGTATGCAGGCGTAGTCCCGGACCTCGGCGCAGTACACGAAACAGCCCCGGCCCGCCAACCGAAGTCAGCGAGCCGGGGCCAGAGCGTGTTGGGTGTCAGGGGTTTGTGGGTGGGATGGTGGCGGGGTTCTGTGTCGGGTTGGCGGGTGTGGTGGCGGGGGTTTGGGTGTTGGTTTTTTCATGGTGCCGAGGCCGATGGTTGTGAGCCAGTGGTTGATGGTGGGGATGGCCATGATGCGGGTGAGAGCGGCGGCGATCGCCGTGACGATGCCGGCGAGGCCGACCATCCACAGGTAGACCCTCGAGGTGACGGGGAGGCCGAGGGCGTCGATGACCTGCGGGAGGATCACCGCGAAGGTCAGGAAGGCGGGGATCCCTGCCTGGATGATCGTGCGGAGGACCCGTTGGCCGGTGTGAATAATGTCCGGGATCTCGGCGGTGAGGTGCTTGCTCATGATTCTCCTTCGGGAAGGCGGGGGTGTTCGAGGCTGGTGAGGCGTTCGCTGAGGCGGTGCCCGGTGCGGGTTTGTTCTTGGTCGGCGGTGGTGCCCAACCGTGGCTCGTAGCGGTGGTTCCTGCTCTTCGTGCGGGTGGCGGTCGCTTCCCGGTTGCGTTCGCCCTGGACGCGGCCGACGAATCGTCAGCCGCCGCCGTCGGGGATGTTGCCGAACTTCGTCACGTCGACATGGATCAGCGATCCAGGGTGGTCGTGCTCGTAGCGACGGAGTGGCTGTTCGTCACTTGGTCTTTGACCTCGCGGGCGTCGGATGCGATGTGTCTCACGTCGCGGCGGGTGCGGGCGCCCAGCACGATCGAGATGACGATCGCGGCCATACCACCGGCCGCGGTCACGGCCGCGGCGATCAACGTGGCCCACCCGATGGGAATATCAGCCATAGCGTCCCCTCTCATGGGGTTCGGGACAGGGTTCTAGGCGGATGCGTGGGCGAATACGTCTTTGATCGCGGTCTCGCACGCGGCCTGGACTTGTTCAGGGGTGAGGGAGAGGCCACTGTTGGCCTGGATGCCGGCCAGTACGGCGGGGACGAGAAGGGCGGACACGGACTTCGCGAGGGCCACGGGGTCGCCGCCCTGTTGTGCGCGGAGGCGTGCGGTGCGGGATGCGAGGATGCCCCACACCGTCCCGTCGCCTTCCGCATGGACGGGCTCGACCAGGCCCGTGCGGGTCAGGGCCTGGAACTCGTCCGCGGTCAGCCAGTCGAGGGTCCCGTCCGGGTTCAACGTGCCGATCGCGCCGGAGGCATCACCCGTCTTGATCATCTGGATCCTCATGTCATCCTCCAAAAGGGTTGGGGTTGTGAAAGCCGTGATCAGCGACGTTTGGGCTTTGTTACGGTCGATGGGGGTAGAGGTGTACTGCCATACCGTCCAGGTGGGCCACCACCGGATGGGTGGTGGGGGCGGGTTGTAGGACGCGATCCACAAGGGCGCGCCGACGGCGACGACGGCGGACCAGTCCATGCCGTCCATGAGCGACTTGTTCAGATACACGCCCGGGACCACCCCGAGACGGGTCTTCACCTGGTTCAGGAAGGCGAGCGCCTGCGCCGGATCCCAGGCTGCCGTGTTCGTTGACGGTTCCGCCTCGACATCCAGCCACAGCGAATCCCCCACCTCATAGGCCAGGTTCGCAATAAAGAAGTCCGCACACACCACTGGGTCGAGGTTCCCGTTGAAGAAGTAATGCCCAACATGCTTCCCAGCTTCACGGGCGCCTGCGACCTGTGCCCGGTAGCAGGACCCCACGGTGAGTCCGATGTTGGCGCGGGAAGCGTTGATGATCACGAAATCCTCACCCGCAGGGGTGTAGTCACCCTGCATATAGGAGATATCAACACCCTCAAGCAGGGCTGCCATGTCGGTCATCTCACACCTCCTGCACGGTTATCACGGCAGATCGGATCGCGACCGAGGCCGCAGCTGATGCGTTCGCTTGGAATGTCCACGTGTGTGAACCAGCGCCCGGGGTCGACTCAGCGCGGACGACACCGGCGACACCGGAGGACGCGCCGCCGGGGTTCGGGATGTCGAGCTGCCAGATGTCGTCGATCTGGACCCCGTCGCACACGAGGCGCAGGCCGGATGCGCGGGCTGCGCCCGAGTTCGGGTTGTAGACGTTCGCGGCGACATCGACCATGCACACCCCGCCGATGCTGTTCGCAGTGATGGTGAGGATGTCCATCCCGACGGAGACGCCGCCGAAATAACCGCGGCTGCGCCCAGCCGGGAACGGCCAAGACGGCCAGACTGCTGACGCGCCCACACGCTGGAAACTGAGTTCCACGCATACGTTCCCGAATTGGCTGAATCGTTGAAGACGGTGGCCTTCTGCCAGGGCCGGGGCGTCGTCCACCCGTTGAGGTCTGTGAGAGTCCGGAAGGGAACCTCGGCACCGGGGGCTGCGGTGAGCACCGCTGTCTGGGTGATGATAACTCGTTGGGGTGTCGTTGGTGTCGGGGGTGGTGACCGTGGATGAGGAATCATTCTGCTTCGCGTAGATCACGTCGATGCGCGAGTTCGCGGCCGGGGCGGCAGCGTGCAACACGTTCACTGTGCCGTCATTCGCCAGCAAAACCACACCACCATCACGAACAGCAACCGCCGAAAAGGCAGCCACCGCAGTGTTCATCGTCGCCGTCGGGGACAGCACCCCGGTGACCGGTGACATCAGGCCACCGCGTGGGGAACCGTCGGCGTTACACACCACTCAGGTTATGGAAGTCGTACCGGGTGTCATCCGCGTCCGTGGTGGCCTTCTTCGCCGTCAAACCACTGCGAATAGTCATGAGCCCCTCCAGTAAGGGTTTTGTGGAGTATCAACGAGGAAAAGCGGGCAGCGTGATCCACGTCCGCGGGGTGCGGGTTGGGCGGACCTGAGCGTCAGGATTCGAGGTTTGTGAGGCGTGCGCTGAGAGAGTCGATCTGCTCCTGCTGCCGTCGGGTGACAGCCAGAAGCGGGACCACGAGCTGGGAGTAGTTGATCGTCGCCGGGTGGCCGTCCTCATCCAACGGGACAACATCGGGGCCGAACCCGGCCGGCTGAACGTCCTGGGCGATCAGGAACACCTTCAACGGTTCCGTTTCCTCGTCCCACGTGTACCGGCCGAGGTAGGGGGGTGAGGGAGAGGAATGCGTCGGCGAGGTCGTTGGGGAAGGGTTCGAGATCCTTCTTGACCTCACGTGTTGACGGCGAGAAACCAACCTGCCCGTCATTGTTGATCCATGCCGATTTGTACCCGGACGTGACCTGGTAGTTGAAACTCCCGATGGACTTCAACGTCCTGGCGCTGGTGACCTGCCCTGCCGCTGTCACGTCGCCCGAGTGGGATTGATCGCGCCCGGGGACGCAACCTGAGAGTCGACCTGCGCCCGGGTGTATGCGTTCGCCGCCATCCACCTGGTCGCGATCGTGTTCACCTGACCAACAATGTTGGCGAGGGTCTGCTGAACCTGCTGCACCAGCGAACCGATAGACGTGCCCGTGGGCCGCTCAAGCTCCCGGAGACGTTCACGCTGATCAGATAACGCCCCGGTGAGGGCGTCCATCCCGTCACGTGGGGCTTTATATCCCTGGGCCATCAGCTCACCACCTCTGGGACGCACTTGATCTTGACCGTCTCGCCCTTCTCATCAGCCGAGATTGAGACAATGCGACGGCGGAACGTGCCGCCCGAAGTGAGGTAGGGGTCCCCTACACCGGTAGTTGGGTGGTAGGGAGCAATGGTGATGTCGCAGAAGTCGCCGACGTTGTAGGAGTTCACCCAGGGACCCGCCGGGTTGCCGTCGTCATCGGTGGGCCGTGCCTCCACGGTGAAGGACCACGTCTCCTCCGATCCTCGACCGTTGATCGCGTTCTGGGCTGCGTATTTGTCCAGCGTGGACTGGATCGACACGGTCGAGTGGGACGAGTCGACGATCTCCATCATTGGGAACCCCTGGTCAATCAGGGTCGAGTCGTACGCCCGCGACACGAGAACATCGTCGGCCTGCCGGCCTCCCGTCCCCCAGGAAAACGATCCCAGCATGGTTCCGTCCTCGTCGATCTGGAAGTCCGACACGGGCGAGTCGTCCACGGTCACGTTCCACGACGAGACGGACTTCGCGTAGATCAGCGGCTGCGCGACAGTCCCCGTCTGCATGAACCATTCCACGCCGAGACCGTCTGTGGTGAACCTGGGGGCGAAGTTGATCTCCACGCCGCCCTGCAGCTCTGTCAGCTGCTTGAGCGCTTCCCCTACCGGTTTGAAGTCCACTCCGAGATACGTCTTGGTGTGGTCAGCAACCCCGTCGATCTCGTCTGCCTGGAACACGATCGGCAGGTTGCCGCCCGTGCGAGCAAGCGTCTGCTGCACGAGGCGTTTGGCCATCGTCCCCCACCAGATGGCGGTGTACTGGGTGGTCAGAAGCGGGTTCGCGATCGTCTTGGTATTGTCCGCAAGGTCCGGGATCGTCCACTGGGTGACGTCCAGGCTCTCCGCAAGCAGTGGGATCACCAGGCGGTGATCGAACAGGGACATGAGCCCCTTCGCCCCGATCTGCAGCGTCCGGTCGGGCTGGTTGTAGCTGCGCGTCCAGATCGGCCCGCACGCCTTGATCGTGTCATCCTCCACGACTCCGAGAAATGCCTTCCCCTTCGATGCGGTGTTGCGGAGGTCGAGCGCCTGCACATCCGGATCCTGCATGTCCACCGTGACCCGGATCGTCTCCGCAGTGTCTAACTGTGATGTCCAGGGAGGTTGTTGTCGATTCTGCTAATGGGTGGGGCTCTGATGGCGGAGTGGTGCTGGTGATGATTGTAGAAGTGGGGCCAGCCGGGGAGTGCTTCTCGTCGTTCGGCCTCTGAACCATAGAACCGGGCGTAGGCCCATCCGTCGGCGAGTGTGCGGTGGAAGCGTTCGATCTTCCCGTTGGTCTGTGGTCGGTATGGTCGGGTCTTCTTCGCCCTGATCCCGAGCTCTGTGCAGGCGTCTCGCCAGGCGTAGGACTTGTAGGCGGAGCCGTTGTCCGAGAGGACGAGTTCGACGCTGACATCCCGGTCGGCGAACCAGGCGACAGCACGCCGCAGGACACCGATCGCGGTGTCCGCCTTCTCGTCGGAGCAGATCTCGGCGTAGGCGACGCGGGAGTGGTCGTCGATGATCGTGTAGACGAACACGGTGCCCAACCGTGGCTCGTAGCGGTGGTTCCTGCTCTTCGTGCGGGTGGCGGTCGCTTCCCGGTTGCGTTCGCCCTGGACGCGGCCGACGAATCGTCAGCCGCCGCCGTCGGGGATGTTGCCGAACTTCGTCACGTCGACATGGATCAGCGATCCAGGGTGGTCGTGCTCGTAGCGACGGATCGGCTCGCCCGTGACCCGATCAATGGTGCAGAGCCGGTTGATGCGGCAGCACACCAGGACGGCGTGGACGGTCGAGGCGGGAAGGCCAAGCTCGCCGGCGATCTGCACCGGCCCCAGGCGTCGTCGCCACCTCGCCCGCACGATCCGCTTGAGCACGGGCAACGGCGTCCGCGTTGGCATCGATCGTGGGCGGCTAGACCGGTCGGTCATCCCTCCCGTGCCTTCGGCGCGGAACCTCGCCGCCCATTTCCGCGCGGTAACGGGCGAGACCATAAACATCTTCGCTGCGACGGAGACCAGCCAATGGTCCTCGACGATGAGCCTGGCAAGGCGCAGACGAGCGCGCGGTGTGAGAGCAGCGTTAACGTGGGACACGAAGGCCTCCTGGATCGTGAAGCGGTTGAACTGAACAGCTCCACTTCACAACCGGAGGCCCTCGCCCCTCAACTCCTCACGACCGTATCGCCGAAACAACCCCCCTGGACATCACACCTAGGGAGTCATCCCACGGGCCCTTCAACACAGGGAGGTCGAGGATGCGCCGGCCGGTTCGGAGGTCACCGATGATGTACCGCGTCATCGGTGACCTCCTACCGGTTGGCTGGTGCTGCCGTGAACGTGAACTGGGGCGTGCCCGTCACGGTCCTCAGGGGGAGAACTGGATCTGGTGAGTCTCACCGGGACCGACCTGGAAGAAATCCCTACCCGTGAGGTGCACAGACACGTCATTGCTTGGCGAGTCGATCCATGCCCGCCCGGTGCGCTGGTTGATCTGCACCAGAGACCCATCAGGGAGGACACGCTCAAACCGAACCGTCTGACCGGTGGTCACATCCGTCACGGTAAACCCGCTGCTGAGGCCGCTCGTTGCAGTCAGGGCTCCCCACGTTGGCGCTGTGCCCGTGTTCGTGAACGACACCCGCCCCGAAGACCCGTCCGCGCCGAAGTCCCAGTACGGTGCGGTGGCGTCAACAAGGCCCGTGTTCCGATTCGTGCCCAAGGGGAACAACAACCCGCCTCCCGACATGGGGACACCGGTCGAGTACGACTGATCGGGCCCGTACATGAGCGGGTCGAATGCAACCAGGTCGACCGTGAAGGTGAACTGGTTCCCACCATAGTCAGGGTCGAGGATCACCGACCGAACCGACGCAACACGCCGCATCGGCCCGTCAGCATCCGTCACGAGTACGGTCGCTGATCGGCCTCGTGCGAATGGTCGACTTCAGGAGCTGTTTTGCTGCCTGCACATCCGAGCGGGCGGCGCCGAGGAAGGCACCCTTGATCGAGAACGTCAACGACTTGCGCCAGTCCATCGCGATCGCGAATGACCCGTCAGCCTGCGGGCGTTCCCAGATTTCGCTCTTGGATTCCGAGACAGCGTCCCAGTCACCGAGGAAGACCAGCCAGAACCCTGGCGTGCCCGATTCTGCGGGGCTGGCGGGAAGTACCAGACTGTCGATGGCAACCATCATCAGATGCTCCCCGCCGCCACACGAGCGAACTCGCGTCCCATGATCCGACCCGACACGACCGGATCATTGTCCGGGGCGACGATCTTATCGACATACATGTACGGCGCCTCACGGCTCGAAGCAGGCTGACCACCCAGTTCGGACAGGATGCCCGGCTTCAACGGGATCACCGCCTCCGGGTAGCGGCCTTCACCGATGTTCGCCATGATGCCGCCCGGGACCGCCTGGACGATGCCACCCTCAGCAAGGCGCGGGATCTTCCCGACCGAGATGTTGATCGCCCCACCGGTGGCGTCCTTCACGACGCCGGCGACACCGTTGATGCCGCCGATGACACCGTTGACCATATCGATGATGCCGTTGATGACGCCTTTCACGATCCCGACGATGCCGTTCCAGATACCAGAGAATATTTGGACGATGCCGTCCCATGCCTTCGACCAGTTCACGGTGAACACACCGGTCAGGAAGGTGATCACCCCACCAAGAACGTCCGTGATGCCCTTGATGATCGGTTGCAGCACGTCGAGATCATCTGCACCACCGACTGGATGACCGGGATCAGATACGCGAACGCGCCTTTCAGAACACCGTTGATGATACTGGCGAGGAACTGCAGCACCTGTGCCAGGGGCGGGATGATCAACTGCACCAATTGCAGCAACGGCGGGATGAGACCCCACACAGGGGCGAGTAGTTGCAGGAACACATTGAACAGTTCCTGGATGATCGGCATCAGCGCGGAGAACAGGCCCATCAACGGCGGCAAAAGCACCCCAACCAACGGCATGAACGCGGTGATCAGCTAGACTGACGACCGGGGCGAGGGCTTGCAGGATCGGGGCCAGCATGCCAACGAGTTCCACGACGAGGTTCACGATCATGGGGATGATCGGGGCGAGAACGGGGATGAGCTGGGCGAAGATCGGCATTAACTGGGCGGCGAGCGAGGTTGCCAACTGCAGCACAATGGGGATCAGAGGTGCGATCGCCTTCACCAGTGTTCCCACGATGGGAGCAACTGCTTGGAAGATCGGCATGAGCGCGGACGCGAGCATCGACACCAGCGGCACCAGCGCAGACACAATGGTTCCCACGATCGGTCCCAACCCTGCGAACGCGGGGATGAGAGCCTGCAGCACCGCACCCACCACCGGAACGAGCGCGCTGGCGAGGGATGAGAAGATTCCCGACAGTTGTGTGATGAGCGTCACGACAGACGGCAGCACCGCGACCAGAACACCGCCGAGGATGTTCACCAGCTGCGACAGGAACGGCGCCACCGTCAGCAGCGCGTTCGCAAGCACCCCACCGATGGTCTGCGCCATCACAGCGAGAGCGGACCCGATCTGACCGATCACCGGGCCAAGCGTTGTCAGGAGGTTCCCGAACGTTTGCGCGAGCTGACTACCGATGACACCAAATGCCTGTTGAAGCTGAGGCGAGACGGCGATCAGGCCGGCGAATGCGCCGATCAGGATGCCGATGGGGCCGCCCAGGAACTTCAACGGGCCCGCGAGACCGCCGAGCATGTCACCGAGGATCGGGATCTTGCCCAGCACGGCGGGGAGAGCTCCCGTGCCGAGGGCGAGGAACGCACCGGTCAGTGGGGCGAGGACGCCGGCGATTGGTGCGAGGGTCTGAACAGGCCGGCGAAGCCGCCGTTGGCGCCGTTCAGGAAAGCGGCGACGGATTCGAAAGCGGGGGCGAGGCGGGCACCGATGGTGTCACCGAGCTTGGCCGCCATGCCCTCGAGCGGCCCCATAGCGTTCGTGATGCCGATGATCAGCGGTGCTAGCTGCGGGAAGATCCCGCTCAGTGCCCCGGCACCGATGCGGGACAGTGAGGCTTGGAAGTTGTCAAGCGCCCCGGGAACTGTCTTCCCCATCTCCTGAGCTACTGTGCCAGACGCCGCGGTTATCGCGGACTGGAATTGGTCGAACCCGATCTGTCCCTTAGATGCCATGTCGAACACCGCATCCGCCGTGGTACCAAGCTGGGACGCGAGAGCGGAGTAGATCGGGATGCCCCGGTCAGCGACCTGTTGCAGAACGTCGTTCTGCGCCTTGCCCGTCGAGGCGACCTTGTTGAAGATCGACCCCATGTCAGACAGCGACGACCCGGATGCGGCGGCGGAGTTCGCGACCGATTTGAGAACGCCCTCGAGCTGCTGCCCTGGCTTGATGCCCGCCTCGACAGCGCCCGCCTCGACAGTGGCGGCGTCACCGAGACCGAACGCTGTGCCTTTCACCGAAGCTAGAGCGTTGGCCATGATGCCGTCGACGGTGGTGGCGTCGTTGCCGAGACCGGTCAGCTTCGCCCGGGCGACGTCGATGTTGTTCAGGCGGGCAAACCCGCTGGTAAGAGCGACACCGATCCCGGTGGCGGCGGTGGTGACCGCTGCAGCCCCGGTGCCCTTGAGAATCGACCCCAGAGAGGAGATCAGGCTTGCGCCCATCCTCGCGCCGACCTTCTGGCCGACCACATCACCGCCGAGCTGCTGCTCGATCTGCCCCTGCGCCCCTTTGGAGACCGGGATGATGGTTACTTCGGCGACCGCTGCTTCGGACACAGGTCACCTCCGAGCGGGTACGCGAAAGGCCAGCGCGATGGCTGGCCTTCGTGGATTTTTTACGGCGGCCGAAGACGGGTTGCCCGATGGAGAAAGGTGCAGCGGTAGGTTTGCTCTACCAGACCGAAAGGACCCGGATGGAATATCCCAACACCAGAACATCTATTCGCAGCGCGGCTGCATCGATCGCAAACTCTGCGAGGGTGGTGGTGGGAACATCAGCCGCACCTCCACGCTGTGGTTCATTGGCTGCTGCACGGGCGGGATCGGGCTGCTGTTCCTGCCGTTTTTCAAAAAGTGCCAGTATTGCGGCCACAACATGTGGTGGAACAAGCACTACGGGCCCGACCTGCGCCAGGCTGCGTTCGCGAGCACCAATCAGACGGCTTAGCGGCCTTCGTTCTTCTTCAGAAGGGCTATGGCCTCGTCGTACGACAGTTCGGTGTAGCCGATCCGTTCAGGCCGTTGCCACGGCCTCGGGAGCGGCTTCCACTGGTTCTTTTTGGAGCTCTTCGCTCCCTGCAGGTCGATGAGATCGAGGAGCAGCATCCCCTCTCGGGAGAGCGGGTACTCCCAGTTGTTGATCGCCGCGTGTAGAGGAGACTCCGGTTGAGCGGCCGCGACGCTGACGTACGCCGCCGTCTCCTCGGGGATCCGGTAAATGTCGTCGAGCGTCAGTCCGCCTCGTCGTAGTTCGAAGACGAACGGACCTTGGTACCTCCGCCAGAGCTGTCGGAGCTCTGCGATTTTCCTCAGCCCGATGCCTCCGACCATGCCTCAAAAACGGGAGCCACGTCAGCGAGGTCAAGGATCGCGCGGAAGTCCTCCGAGAGGACATTCTCAACAAACGATGCCTACCTGTTGCTGATACGAGTCCTTCTGAGATCCGGCCATAACCTTCGGCCTCGGAACTGAATCCTGTGCGTTGATCAGCTCGAGCGGAATGCGCGTCGACAGGACGAACTGGTCGTCGCCGTAGTTGATCTTCAGCGGTTTGCGGCGAGGGGATGGGGTGATGTCAACTGTGGCCACGACGTGGCTCCTTTCAGGTGATCCAGGTAAGGCGGGGCCGGAACGTCACCTGAAAACGCCCCGGCTCCGGTCTGGTTACGCGTGCGTTCCGGCCGCCCAGCCGGTGCCCGACCAGTTGAAGTCGTAGGTGCCGATCGTGATCTTCTGACCAGTAGTCCACGCCGACGTGGGGTTGGCGGCGTATCCGAGGCCGGCGAGCTTGGCCGCGTTGGCCGAGTCGGAGGCAGTGATGTTGGCATCGGAGGCAAACACCATGCCCGGGGCGGCGGCAGAGTTGTCGTTCAGGCCCGGGTTGAAAACGCGCTCCACACCACCGTTGATGATGGAAGAGGCATACGCCTTGATCGTTACTTCGTAGCCGGTCGGGTCGCGCGCGTCGAACGTGAGGTCGCCGACCTCGACAACCTCACCCTCGGGGATCCACACGCGGCGGATGTCGGTCCCGTCGATGATATCGAACACGAACGACTGACGACCACTCGTGTTCGCCGGTTTCACGTCGAAAGTGCCGTCGCCGCCCACGGTGGTGCCGAAGTACAGGGCGACCGTGGCGCGACGGGACTCGAGCATCACGAACTTGTACGACACCGACGCCTCAGTGACCACGGTGCGCATCAACGCCGAGTTCTGCCACGCCTTGATGTCATTCGTGGAACGATCCGTGGTGCGTGTGGAACCATCCTTGCTGATGTATCCGAGGTTGTTCCACGAGGCCGGCAGGGCGGCGCTGGCAGAAGTTGGGCCGGTCGTGCCCAGCGGGGCCCGTACCATGCGCCGGTCGGCGCAACCCGGACGTTCCGGGAATCGAGAGTTCCTGTGGGCATGATTCGTCCTCCTCGCCCACTCGGGGCATAGAAAAAGCCGCCACGAGCGACGGCATCAGGGTTGTGGGTTGCTCAGGTGAACTGGGTTCCGCGGCGGGTCACGTTCGCGACCATGTACCACTGGAAAAGAATCGGTGTCGTTGGGCACCTCGACCGGACCCGCGGTGATGCGACATGCGGTGATCGGGTTCCCGTCGCGGAGACCGAGAGGAGATGCCGCTTCGAAGATCGCCCGGACGAGAAGCGCGAGATTCGCCGCATCGCCCTCGCCGTCAGCGCGCACGTTTATGCGGAGAGTAGTGTCGTTCAGGGTGTTGAACGTCCCAGTACCGGCACCGAGGTTCAGGGTAACCATGCGGCGCTTGCCGGGGATGACTTTGTTCGACACTGCCGCACCGTCTGCGTATGGCTCGGGGCGGGTGTCCAACAGTGCCTGCAGCTTCGGGATTGTCACCGCCGGCAGGTCCGAGAACAGCACGCCCTCACTCATGAGCGACGCTTCTGACGCTTCGCCTCACGCGCCTTGTACACGCGAGTCTGCTTCGGAGCGTGAGCAGAGGGAACCACCGACTGCAGTACGGCCTGAGCTGTACCGTTCGCTGCCTCATCCTCGAGCGGGATACTGGTGGTGATGATCGCGCGAGCGCACCAACGCCGCCTCGCACCGTTCGGGAGGACGACACTTCCACAGATGCGCCGGGAAGCTTGCTCGCGACCTGACCTCCGAGCTGCTGGAGGTAGGCCCGCATCTCTGGGCCGGCCATGACCTGGTCACCCCAGGCAGCTTGGTTGATCTTGACCTTGATGTTCTTACCCACGAGTCGGCTCCGTTCGCTTGACAACTACGACGGTTCCGACCGGGTCACCTGCGATGTTGTTCCACACCGTCTCGACACCCTCGGACTCGTATTCGGTTCCGCGCACCGTCCATCGATCGTTGGGGAGAGCGTCGGCCGTGTTGGGTGCGCGGAAGTACAGGGTGCCGCCATCCGATGAGATGACGGTGTCCACGCCCGTCACGTCGTTCGTGACGACGGGGGCGAAGACGTGCGCGACGAACCTTGATGTCACGGGCTTCAGGATCGGCTTGAGGTACCGATCCTTGGCCCCCGAGTCGACCATGCGTGTGCGGGTGACGGTGAGGCTCATGCGAGCCACCCCACCTTCGCCCGTGGACCATACCCGAGCGGGTCGAGTGCTTTCACCTCTTCTGCGGAGAGGTAGAGGTTGTTGTTCGGGTTCGAGTACGTCTCAGACCGTGTGAACGGGCCCGTGACTTCAGTGCCCTGTGTGACACCCTCGTTGCCGCGGTTCAACATGGCTCGACGGACCATGTTCGCCACGATCCGAACGGGCGTCGAGGTCGAGAGTGATCCGACCTCCAACCGATGGTCGACGTCGGGCCACCGCACACGGATGATGTCCGACGCATCCGAGATCAGCACGGAGGCGATCTGTTCCTCATCTGGGGTGAGGGACCGCCACCGGTCTACGACGTCTTTGACGTCCGCGAGATCAAACATGACGGCCCCCTTTCTGTTACGCCAGGGCGGCGAGGACGTCGGGCTTGCTGGTGGCATTGCCGAGGTCGACGTCGAAAGCCTTTGCGTAGGCGCGAAGCTGCTTCACCGTCCACTCCTCGGACGGGCCACCATCGGGGAACGAGTCGGACTCCTCAGCGGTCCCATCGGGGAACGAGTCCTCCTCATCGGCACCATCCGAGACGATGAACTCCTCCTCGAGGAGACGCTTGATCTCCTCCTCGGGAACGTTCGACGGGACGGGCTGGCCGGTGTACAGGTATACTTGCCGGCCAGCCTCATCGCTCGCGATCACGAGCGGTGTGCTCACCCGGTACCCCATCAGGTACCGATTTCGGTGAGCTTCCACCCCGCGGCGGGCTCAACCACGATCGGGACCGTGACGCGGCGGGCGCGCAGACGGTACTGGTCGTTCTCGTCCTCGCGGATCGACTTGACCTCGACACCGATGCCGTCCGTGGACGCGTAACCTGGGCCGCCGATGTTCTCATCGGCCATGCCGCCGAGGACGGTGGAGTCCAGCACCAGGGCGGTGTTCGCGGTGGGGAGGTTCGGGGTGACGAGCCAACGGAGGCCGTTGATCACCGGGAAGTCTCCCGTGAGGGTCGGGTTCTGTGCCGCGTTCTCACGGGACAGGTAGCCCGACGCGACGAACGCGGAGAGGGCGTTAGCCCAGGCGAGGTCCGACACCACGACAGTGTCGGGTTCGTAGCCCTGGTTGAGGGCTACGATGTTCGCCTTCGCGAGGGCCACGTCTTTGAAGATCTGCGCCGCCGTCGCCGACGTCCAGGCAGCCGCAGCAGCGGTGGTCTGGGTGACGGCGGACGAGATCGCAGACAGGGCGATCGAGTCGACGTACTTCACGTTCTGGTTTCCCAGCTTCGTGAGAGCACGGTTGACCGGCTGCATCTTTTGCCGGGAGATGGACTCATCGGTGACGATGGTGTCCTGACCCCACTTGACCGTCTTCGCAATCGACGCGACACCGGTCGGGGCACCCGTGAGAGGGTACTCCGAGCCGGGGGTAACGGCACGAGGGGTGTCGGTGGTGTAGATGGGCTCGCCGGTCTCGTACTGGACGGCGCCACCGGACACCGAGTAGCGGCCGGTCAGGAGCGAGTCGGCGATGAACCGCTGCTCGAGGATGGTCCGCAGGCGACGCGCGATAAGGGTCGGGTCGTTGAGGAACCGGGAGATGGTGACGGCGTCGCCCGAGATGGTGGGCGCGGCCGGCGGGTAAACGTACGGCATGGTTGTGTCCTTACTGGCTCGCGCCGGTTATCGGAGGAGGGAGACCTCGACGAGGGCCCCGTCTGCGGCCGTGCTGAGCGCCAGGCCGACAACGTTGTAGTCGTTGGTGCCGTTGGCGTGCATGGCGACCTTGCCGCCCGCAGCGCCCTCAACAAGCGCACCTGCGGTGATGCCGCCGGAAGCGACGATGCGCTGAACGCCCTCGCTGAACACAGTGACGTTGTCGCCGCTCGCCGCGTCGAACCCGGAAACTCCAAGCCACGACGCGGAGGCGGCTCCGGCCGGCGCTACCGTGCCGGAACCGGAAACGACCACGAGCTGGACGCCCGTGATCGCTGCCGAGGCCTGGCGCGCGAACGCCTTCCCTGGGATTTGAAGTGGAAGATACTCAGCCATTGCTGGTTCTCTCTTTCTTGGTTATTCCCCGAAAAGGGAGCTGTAGATGAGATCGCCCTCGGTCTGGGCGTCCTGTGGTGTAGCGCCCGGCTTCAGCGTGGCGACAGGCCGCGACGGAGTCGGGATCGGCTTGCCTGCCTGGAGCGCTGCGATCTGGGCTTTGAGCTGTTCGTTCTCCTGCTGTGCTTCGAGGAGCGTGGAGAGGCGCTGAGCGCGTCGCGTGAGCGTTTCCTCGTCACCGGAGCCGAGCAGCTCGAAGAAGTCCTCACCCACCTTGTGAGTCGCGGCGACCTTGTACCGCAGCGTCTCTGCCTTGGCCTCCTCCGCGTCACGAATGGCCTTGGCTGTCGCATCGGCCTGCTTCTGCGCCTCCGACTTCTGAGACTCTTCGATCTCCTGAAGTCGTCGGGCCGCTTCCGCGTTCGACTTGGCGCGGTTCTCCTGCTCGCGTGCCTTCTGCTTCCAGAAGTCGACCGTTTCGGTCGGCTTCGGCGCTTCCGGATTCGGGTCCGGCGTGACTTCTGCCGGCGCCTCGACGGGCTGCTGGGTGGGAACCTCGGGGGTGATGGGGTCGGACATGGTGTCTCCCGTTTCGGGTTGGGCGTCACCGTTGCGGCGGCGCTGGTCTAACTGACGCCCTGCTGCTCGCGCAGTTCGGACGAGATGTCGGGCAGACCCCCGGTACCGCTCGCCTTACGAGCGTCGAGATACTGCGAATACAGGTGCGACGGGTCATAGCCCTCCACAGCCGGATGCTGTGCCTACCCTGGAACGGCGACACAGTCGCAGTCCCCGTGGTATTTGTCGTGCTGGCCGGCAGTTGAGGCCGACCCGTACACGAACCCGCGAGACGCCATGACGAGGCAGAAAGCGCACGTCTTTGCCCCGGTCGGGATGCGCGCCCAACCAGCGTTGTCTCTAATCGCATTGTGGGTGATCGTGTTCCGGCCGGGCTGCAGCGCGTACTTCGCGGCTGCGAGACTCAGGTTGCCGAGAGTACTGGTGAGGTTTTCCGTGAAGAGCCCACCAGCCGCGTAACGGACCGTTTTTGTCACCGCATCCGCAGCCACGACCGGTGCCAGATCGGCCCGAAACACACCCGGTACACGCTCAAGCGATCGCTCTTGGTCAAACCAATCAGCTGACACGGTTGCGGCGATGTCGCCGTACTTCGTAGTCAGCTGCGGCATAAAGCCCAGCAGAGCGTCTCGGGCAGCCTCTGGGGTGTTCAGGTTGAGCGTCAACCAGAACCCCTCGCGATCTTGGACGATCAGTTTCGAGATGCCCTGGTTAGCTGCTCGGAGTTGCTCTACTGACTGCCGGGTTGGTATTCGAAGAACCTCCTCGACCGAGCGCCACCAACTGATCCAGAGCCGTGCGGGAACGCTGCGCTCGGATCATCTGCTCAACCTGCTCGATCCGCTGCCTGGTGAACCCAGGGATGTTGGACAGCAGAGCATCCGTGGGGATCCCGAGACCACCCGCAAGCTGCACCAGAACAGCAACCGTCTCCGAAAACGACCGCGCCTCGAAGTTCCGCCAACGGATCTCCGAGTTGTAGTCGTCCGCGGCAGCCTCATTGCCGTCGACGAGCGCACAGAGTCGCATGAGCTGCTCATGCGACTCCCCGAGGGAGGTCATGATCTCGCCACCCTCGCGGTTCTTCGCTGCCTCCAACCCTGCGAGGGTTGCGTCAGAAATGTTCGAGATACCGTCGATGCCAAGCGCCTGAGCAGGTACCTGGCCGATCGCCGCGAAGTCCCGGATCGCTGAGTTGCGGGCGTCGATGTACGGGGTGATCGTTCCGCCGTCGAGTTCGTCAATCTTGACCTCTTCGGGGTCTTCCTCGAGGTACCAGATCCGTGCGGCACCAGCCTTGAGCTCTTCCGACTCGTCCTTCGGCACCCAACCGAGCACGTACCGCTGCTTGAACGCCTGAAAATACTGGGCGACAAGCATCTCGAACGTGGTCTCGTTGATGCGCTCCTGGATGAGCATCAGCGGTTCGACGATTCCGTACTGCTCTTCGCCGGCGAGGAGGTTACGGTCGCGGTACCGGATTACCGGGGGATGCCGAGTTCGTGCTCGCTCTGGTCGATGTACTGCAACGAACCAGTCCCGTACGGGATCGCAAGCTCCGCGCCGTCCACCGCCTGCAGCGACTTCATCTCGTCACCGAACCGGTAGACGAACTCCTCATCGAACAGGGAGAAGATCCGGCTCCCATCACCAGCAACATCGACCGCGACAGCCAGCATGGGCCACTCGTCAGCCTCAGGATCCTGGTACAGGGCTGTCATCTTGCGTGGCGAGTACAGGGAAATCGCTGGTCCCTGCTGCCCACGCCCGTAAATGCCCGGCAGGACAGTCGCGTACGCGGCTCCGTAGGAGATCGCGGACCGGGTCAAACCGGTCTGCCGCGAATCCATCCGGTTTCGCTGCCACCACAGCCACGGGTCCGAGGTGTCATCGGCCCCATCCGAGGTGACCGTCTGGTAGCCGTCGACCTTCATCACCTGCGAGAACGTCTTCACCAGAAGCGGCAGATAGTTCGTCTCCGACTTGCGCGCGAGTTCCCGCATCAGCGGCGGCGCATCTTCCGGAATCTGCACTGTGGGGTGGAACAGACGGTGCGGGCTCACGTCGAGGGCAGCGTGAATCCGCTCGAGACGTGTGGCCTCGTTCAGCTTCTGGTTCTCGAGAACGGTCTTGAGAGCCACGAGGGCGTTAGCTTTGCTCAGCGCCACGGGCGTTCACCGTCCTTCATGATCATCGGAACACCGCCGCGTGACTGCGTTCCGCTTTCATCGTTCGAGCACCCCACAGGGCCAAACTGACCGCCTCAAGCGGAGTCTCATCACCACCGGGGGCGGTGGATGTCCAACCGCCTCGACGGTGTTGATGCCGAGTTGGAATGGACCCTTTTGCGCCGATTTGGGGTGGACCCCTTCTTCGTTGGTTGAGCTTAGTTCTTGTCGGTCTGTTTGATGAGGTCGCGGCGTCCGTGGGTGCGGTAGGAGTCTCCGTTGAGGGTGAGGACTTCGGAGTGGTGGACGAGGCGGTCGATCATCGCTGAAGCGACGACGTCGTCTCCGAAGATCTCGCCCCAGCGGCTGAACGGCAGGTTGCTGGTGACCATGATCGAGCCCTGTTCGTAACGGGACGCGACGAGTTGGAAGAACAGGTTCGCGGAGTCGGTGTCGAAGGGGATGTAGCCGATCTCGTCGATGATGATGAGCTTGTAACGGCGGATCTTCTTCAGTTCGGCTTCGAGCTGTCCCTGGTGGTGAGCGGCCGCGAGGCGGGCGATCCAGTTGTTCGCGGTGTCGAACAAGACACTGTGCCCGGAGTGAGTGGCCTTGACGCCAAGACCGATCGCGAGGTGGGTCTTCCCGATCCCGGGAGGGCCGAGGAGGATCACGTTCTCCGCTTTCACGACGAACGTCGATGTCGCCAGGTGTGCGAGAAGATCCTTGCGCAGCGACGGGAGGTGGTCGAGGTTGAAGTCCTCCAAGGTTTTGATCGCGGGGAAGTGCGCGGTCCGGATTCGCATCGTGGTGCCCGCTGATTCCCGGTCCGCGAGCTGGCGTTCCAGGACCGCGGCGAGGTATTCCTCATGCGCCCAGTTCTCGTCTCTGGCTCGGCCGGCGAGGTCTTCCCAAACCCTCCCGATCGTTGGCGTCTTCAACGCCCGGGCGAGATAGGCAAGCTTCGAGGAGACCTGCTTGCTGGTCTTCGGGATCGGAACGTCGCTCGTGCTGTTCTTGATGGTCATCGTGCTTCTTTCTCGTATTCGGTCGTGGTCGTGGTCGTGAAGTCGATGCCGAACAGGGCGTCGTAGTCCGACAGCGCCCGAATCTGGACGCGGTGCCCATCTGGATGTTCTCTGACCCCGGAAGGTTTCGGGCGTTGGTAGTGAGCGCGGAGCTTCGCGGCCTGTGTGACATGCTCGGGAGCCGTGATCGTTTGCCCTGTCCGCAACGACCGGAGATGCCTGCCGGCGGGTTGCCCGTTGCTGGTGATCTCGACCTCGTCCAGCGACGCCCGAATATCGACGAACCGGCCAATGAACCGGGGACGGAGTAGTCGTTCCCATCGAGGAGGACGTAATAGTCGCGGGCGAGGCGGACCCGGTGGGTGAGCCCAACGGCGGATGGCTTCGCCGGCAGCGCCAGCATCCCCGCCGTGTCAACGTTCGCGAGCTCTGTCGGGCGGGCCGCGATCGAGCGGACCTTCCGCTGATTCGCGCGGGTATCCAACCATCCGGTCAGCTGCTCGTTGAAGTCATCGACGCTCTGAAAGATCCGTCCCGGCAGGAACGAGGTCTCCAAGTCATCTGTTCGCGCGCTCGACAACACCTTTGGTCTCCGGATCTCGTGCGGGCGCGAGCTTGATCCTCGTCGCGAGCGTTCCCGCGAACGTCGCCGCGAGGATGGTGGGCTTCCCGAGACCACCGATCGCGGCTTCCCTGTCCCAGAGCAACGAGCGCGGAACCCCACCGAATCGCTGCAACAGCGACCACATGCCCGAGGTCAGGTCGTCGCCCTGCTTGGACGGGAGCATGACCGCCTCGATCCGACGGGAGAACCCGGACACATCACGAGCACAGGCAAGATCCGGTCCTGCCCGTCGCCGACCGCCACCCGCGTCTCGGGGAACCAGAGATCGCACTGGATCACCTCGCCCGCCGCATAAGAGAGCCGATCCGCCGGGTCCAGACCCAGATAGTCCAGCCGCAGTTCCGCGACACGGTCACGGAACAACGACGACGAGAACGACCATCCCACCCGCTCCGCGATCACCGACGCCGGCATCCGCGGATACTCCACCAGCAGCGCTCTGATCTGCGGCACGAATGGATCAAATTTCGAGCCCCGTGGACCCCGCGACCGGTCCGGAGGATCCTCGCCCCGCAACGCCCGCCGAACCGTGTTCCGCCCGACACCAAGATCACGCGCGATCTGCTTGATCGGGATCTTCTCCGCCCGATGCAACCGCCGGATCTCTGCCCACGTATCCACTGAAATCACCCTCCTAGCCTGGAGCCAGGGGGTCCATTCCAAGTCGGCGCTACGGGGTCCATTCTACTTTGGCGTTAACAGACGGTCACGGTCACAGACTGCGACAGCGTCATCCAGCGGGCCCTGCCCACCCGCACGGTGCGTCATCGTCTTCTCCGTAGCCGCGTTCCTGGTCATCTCACACGCCTGCAAGTACTGAGGCGTCGAGGCGACCACGATTCGCCGCGCACTGACTTTCCGGTCCAGCAGCATCTGCCTCAAGACGCCAGCACCAGCTGAACCCGAGAGAACGATCGCCCGAGCACGCTTCCACCGCGGGCGGCCATCCAGGCTTTTCTCAACGAACCAATCAGCCAGTGGAGTCAGCCCGCCTTCGACATCGCCCTCATAGGGCGGTCCAATAGTTCGACATGTACGGTCTCCGACTCGCCCTTGAACGCGCCACCCAAGGACATCCGCATCCCGTCCTGCGAGAACGCCACACCATACGCCGGCGACTCATCCGGATCCGGGATCCCCTCCAGATCCGCCCACCGAGACGCCGAGATGAATCGGGACCCGACCTGATCGGTATCCCAAATTCCGAGAGCCTCACGCTTCCACGACTCGTCCGATGGAAGATTCTTCCGCAGGCGCAGCATCGACTTCAATGGTGTCCGGTGCGGGTACGACGGGTTCGCGATCTCCCACTGTTCCCGATCATCAGGGTCAGCGTCAGTATCAGCCGAGCACTCGATATACACGGCGTCGTCAGACCCGCCCAACAACGCCTCACGACGACGTTGCTTGAACGCCTCACCCGGATCAACCGGCCGCGGAGGCGTACCCATGAAGAACAACAGCGCTCCGGCAGGGAACCGCGACTGGTTCGTCGCCGCGACCATATCCTCGAGCGCCTTCTCCGTCAGGATCTGGGCCTCGTCGAACACCTCGATGTCGACCTCGTCGAAACCACGCCCGAAGCCCTGCTCACGAGCTCCGAACATGATCACGGACCCGTTGGTGAACTCGATCTCCTGCTCACCGTTCACCGCGCGAACATTCCGCACAAACGGGGCAACCGATTTGCGCCCAACGAACCCCCGCAACGACGCGAAGGTCTTCGTCGAAGTTCGCGTGCGGTGAGCCGTCCACAGAACAGTCAGGTTCGGGAAGATCGTGCATAACGCCACAATGTTGATGCGACTGACCATGTAGGTCTTCGCCACCTGGCGAGGAATACTGAGCGTGATGCCGCCGATCGTGGCCGCGTAGTCACCATTCGCCCGCTTCGCCAGGATCAGCTTCGACGCGCCCTGCTGCCACACATCGAACTCGTCACCGAAATCACGAATCCGAGCCTCAACAGCCGGCCAACCCGTCGAAACAATCCCAGACGGAACCACAACATGACGAGCAACCTCAGAGAGCTTCCGCGTCGAACGCTTCATCTGCGACGTCGGCGGCATCCGAAGCCTCCTCGACCATCTTACGCTTCAACGCCTCAACCTCTTTCGAGATCTCAATCTGCCGACGAGACAACGCAGCAAGATCCCGAGGAGACGTGTTCTCGTTATCCAAAGCCCGAGCAATAACCCAACGCATCTGAACCAGCTCATCCAGCCGAGACCCCTGCTCAGCCGCCTGCAAAACCGACGTGATTTGCACCAGAGGCCTCCACCCTCCTCCACCGCACGCAGATTCGGTCGAGCCATGCTGGCCACCTCCTCCGGTGTCTGTCCGATAAACGGTGAGCGGGGTCCGGTCTGATCCGTATGTCGATGCCGAGTGAATAATCACCCCCTGGTGCCGTCTGAATCTTGACCCCTTCGGCACTCTTGGGAGGGTGATCGAAGTGGAAGATTGGGCGGAGATCCGCCGGTTGTACTCGGCGGATGGTTTGCCGATCAAGGAGATCGTCCGGCGCCTGAGTATCTCGCGGAACACGGTTCGGGCGGCGTTGCGGTGCGTCCTGATCGGCCGCGCCGACAAAAACTGACCCCCAAGGGGGTCAAGATTCAGACGGCGAAAAGGGGTAAGACTTCACCCGGCATTGACACCGTAAGGAGATGGCCGTGGTTGACACGACCGATTGGATGTTCAGATTCGGTTGGCTAACAGAAATTGGAGCGCCGGTACCAACCAGCAACCCGCACCGGCCATCAGTTGGAGCGTCGACACTCACACTCGCCAGACCCTCCTGCGGTGTGGAAAAAACAACGGGGAGAGATCGCGCTATACCCCGGGGTACGAGGCTGAGGGCCCGAAGGGGGTGGGTACCCCCTTTGTCACCAGATCGGAGTTGTGATGACCTTCTGAGGCGGTTTTGGTGGTTGCGGGTCACGCATCTTGTTTCCGCGTAACTGGTTGCAGCGTCGGCAGATGACGCGACCATTGCTGAGGGCGTTCGTCCCACCGTTTGCTCAAGGAATGATATGGTCTGGTTCGGCGCTGTTCGGTTTGCGTGTGATCTTGTAATCGAGCCCGACCACACAGAACAGTGCATGACGCCTTGACTCCGGCCGGCGGCTAGGACTCTCTTCCTCCAGTGGAGGTAGGGGGCAAGTCCCGTGCGTGAGGTTGCCATTGTGGTGTTCCCCTCACGGCGTGCTAGGCGCGCAGTCTTGTGAGCCTCCCCAGGAGGTTGAAGCACTCCAGGTTGGGTGGAGGCTTGATTATCTGGAACCGGATCCGACTGGACCATTCCGTCGTTTCCGGTTAGGGCTTCAGGGTGGTGGTAGGCAGAGCTCACCTGAGCGTTCCCAGTGTAGCAGGTGAAGTACCCGGTTGTGATTTGTTCATGCTGCCCCTGCTCTATGAGCGTGTCGTCGCGAGGTCAGGTGCTCAAGCTGCCCTTCTCGGTCAGTTCGTCGTGGAGTTCCATCACCGAGTCCCTCCCGTCCCAGACGGTCTTGCAGAACTGGCAGAGCGCGGAGAGGTCTTTCGGGGTTCGCCCGTCCTCGTCGAGGACATACTCGATCTTGATGGGGTACATGCCGCCGCCGTGGATGCGGTCGCCCCATTGAGTGGTGCCGCAGATGGGGCAGGCGGCTTCGATGATGAACGATTTGGGTTTCGCGAGGAGGCGTCGCATGTGGTGTGCCCACCCGTTGAGCTGTCGGATCGCCCAGCCGGGGTCGAAGTCGCGGTCGCGGTGAACGGCCCGGTACCAGGTGTTCAGATCGGTGATCGGGTTCCGTGATGGTTTCACCCCTGCTGTGGCAGCCCATGACGTGATCTGGGTTGCGATCTTCGCGTACTCAATGAGCATATGTGAGTCGAGGGGCATGCGTTCTGAGGCGGATAGTGCAGAGCCATCGTTGGATTCACCGGACGGCCACACGGCTTCACGCATTTGGGTGAGCAGTGGATCCTGTCTCACCTCATGGACCCTCTCCCACCGGCCGGTCTTCTCGTTCTTCTGAGCGATGCCGACAACTGGCTTCGTGAGCGTTTCGACCGCTGCCAGGAGCGGGTCGGTGTCGGTCATGCGGGGGTTTCCTCGTCGGCTGTCCCGCGGAACAGGTCGGACAGGTCCACCGGCAAGTGCAGGGACAGCCACAGGAACTCCTGAGCCGTGACGACGTTGCTCGCGAGAGTCGTGGTGTCTACCTCGCCCGCGTCATCCCAGACGCATCTGGATGCGTGTGCGCGCGAACTCGATCAACTCGGCCCGCACTTCTGGATTGAGGCGAACGCGGCCCACGCTCTCCACCGGGTGTCCGGTTTCGTTGAGGATCTGATTGGTTTCGGCGGCGCTCGTGCGGAGATAGGCGATGCGGTCGGCGATGCACCGATCTAACACCAGGAGGCGCTCCACAATGTATTCGGCGCAGAGTCCCTGGCGTAGCGATAGCTCCTGCTGCCATCGGGCCTCGGACTGGATGAGGCCTCGAACACCGTCCAACGTTTCGGCTGCGGTCGGGGTGGTGGGGTTGGTCATGGGGTGTTCTCCTAGAAGGGGGTGTCGTCGGCCGGTGGAACGTTGTCCCAGGGATCGGGTGTGGGTGTGGCGGCCCAGCCGGGGTTTCCTGTGGCCTCGGGGGTGTGTTTGGGGCGTTGGATGATGGTGGCGAGGGTCGGGTTGGTCACGGTGAGGTTGATCCTGGACTTCCCGTTCGCTTCCCACGCCTTCAGTTCCACACTTGTGCCGGTGAGGGTGACGAGGCTGCCCTTGCGGACGGGGAGCCGATCACCGCGTCGGCGTACTCGTCCCAGAACGCCGTCATCGCCCACACGGTGGGGCCGGCATCAACCCATTGCCCGGTCTCGTCGTCTCGCTTCCGCGGGGTGTGCGGGACGGTCACGTTCACCACCCGGTGACGTTCGGGATCACGCTCATCGTGAGCTCGTTGGCGATGAAACCCTCCACCGCGATAACCATCTTGCTCACGCCGCATTTCCTTTCGTCTCGGCGGGCTTCTTCCTCGCCCGCCGTTTCCTCATAAACGTGCACACCACCGAGAAGACCGCGCACCCCCACACAAACAACTCCTGCCCGTTCATGCGGTTACCGCCGTAAGCGCCCCAACATGGAGACGCTGCCGTAACCGGTCCACGCCTTTCACGGTGCCCCGCACCTGCGGGGCGTCGAGCACGAGGTCCCCGGTTGCGGGGTGGTGGTGGAACTGGGCCTTCTCCGCCAGGTAGCCTTTCTCCACCCGCTCCGCGTAGGCGCGCCACTTCCCATCCCCACCGCGATACACCCACCGGATCCCCTCCAACTGGGCGAACAAGCGTTGCGGACCCGTGGGAACCCCAGCACGGGACAGGATCTTCGCCGCATCCCCAACCGAGTAGTCACCCGCCGCCGAGACGATCGCATCCCACGCACCCGCACGCGGAGCCAACCGTACGTTCTCCACCGTGAGCTGCTGGCGGCGCGGGGAAGACGACCCTCCTCGCGGCGACGCTCGCCCACGCGCCGCCCACCGAGTGCCTCGTCGTGATCGAGGATGTCGCCGAACTTCGCATCCCGCCCCCGCACGTCGTCGGCCTTCAGTCGCGACAGCCGAATCTGGAGGGTGCGGGTGGGGTGGACCTGCGTCGCCTCGTCCGCGAGGCACTGCGGATGCGACCGGACCGGCTTGTCCTGGGGGAGTGCCGCGGCGCCGAGATCAGCGATCTCCTGTCGGCGCTCAACACCGGACACGACGGCGGAGCTGGAACCCTGCATGCCAACTCCATCGAGGACATCCCGGCCCGGCTCGAGGCGCTTGGGGCGCTCGCGGGCCTGGACGATCGTGCAGTGGCGCGTCAGACGGTCAGCGCTATCGGGATGGTCGTCCACGTCGAACGCTCGGGTGGGCGGCGCCGAATGGCGGGGTTCGGCCGGCTCGCGCTCGGCGGCGACGGCCGTCTGCGGGTGGTGCGGGATGACTGAGCGCGGCCGGAGGCGGCCCGGCCTCGAGGAAGACACGCTTGCCGAGGCCGTCGAGGCGCTGGGCGTGCTGCTGGAGGCGGGGGTGGCTCCGGAATCGGCTTGGGGCTATCTCGCGGAGGACTCATCGCATCCCGCGATCGGCCGCGTGGCGCGAGCGGTCTCGGCGGGGGAGCGGCCGGGGGACGCGCTCGCGCTCGTCTCGGTCCGGGCGGGCCCTGCCGTTCGGACAGTCGCGGCGGCCTGGCAGGTCGCCGAGGCCGCCGGAGCCGCGCTCTCGCCCGTGCTCCGCGGCGCCGGAGCCTCGCTCCGCGACCGCGCGGAGACGGCGCGTGAAGTGGAAGCGGCGCTAAGCGGCCCCCGGGCGACCTCACGGCTGATGACGGCCCTTCCCCTGGTGGGGCTGCTCATGGCGGCCGGGCTCGGGATCGACGTCCTCGGTGCGATCACTGGTTCGCTGATCGGCTGGGGGCTCCTCGTCGCCGGTGTCGGGCTGACGTTCGCGGGGCGGGCCTGGATGTCCCGGCTGGTCCGCTCCGCGACGGCGACGGGCCCCGTCGCAGGCATCGGACTGGATCTGATGGGGGCTGCCCTTGCGGGCGGTCTCTCCGTGCCGGGTGCGCGACGGCTCATCGGCGAGGTGCGGGAGCGTGCGGGGCTGGACACCGGCGACGATCATGTGCTCGACCGCGTGCTCCGTATCGAGGAACGCGCGGGGGCGCCGGTGGCCGATCTCCTGGCGTCCGCATCTCGGCAGGAGCGGCGCTCCGCCCGCGTCGAGGGACGAGCGCGAGCGGCGACGCTGGCTGTGCGGCTGTTGCTCCCGCTCGGTGTCTGTGTCCTCCCCGCGTTTCTCGTTCTTGGCGTCGCGCCGGTCATCCTCGCGATGATCTCATCCACAGTGATCGGTCTCCGATGACTTATCAACAGATTCGCCCGACTCGAACCACGCCCGAGCCTTCGCCGCGAGGATCGAGTCATCGACAACGAAGGAGGACCCATGCGGGAGTTCACGAACAGGCTGATCAACGAAGAACGCGGCGCGAGCACGGCCGAATACGCGGTCACCACCATGGCGGCGGTGGGCTTCGCCGGGCTGCTGCTGGTGCTGCTGCGGGGCGACGAGGTCCGTGGCATCCTGAGCGAACTGGTGAGACGTGCGCTCACGGTGGCCGGTTAGCGCCGAGCGCGGCAGCGTGACCGCAGAGTTCGCAGCCGCGCTCCCCGCCGTCATCGTCGGGCTCGGGTTGTGCATCGCCGGTGTCCAGGCCGTAGCACAGCAGGCGGTGCTGACCGATCGGGCCGCCGTGACGGCCCGGTTGCTCGGGCGCGGGGATGTTCCTCCCGATCCGCCGGGTGGACAGACGAGCACGACCGAGAGGGAAAAGGGGATGGTGTGCGTGCGGATGTCCGCCCCAGTCGCCGCGATCGGACTCGGCGGCCTCGGGCCCGCTGTGAACGCCAGGGCGTGTGCGCTGGATGAGTCGGCGGTCGAGGGGCCATGATGGCATCGGAGACACCGGGCTCACGCAGGAGGTTCGTGTCCGGTGGCGATGAGTGTGCGAGTCGCGGCGGGGAGGTGGCAGCGGCTGTGGGGTGTGGTGCGCCTTCGGGTTTGCCGCCGGCCCGGGGTGCAGCTGTCCTCCTCTCCTCGGATCGCGGAGCGGGCACCGTCTTTGTTCTGCTGATCGTGGCTGTCGTCGTGCTCGGGCTGCTCGTGATGGCGGTCTGCGGTGCGCTGGCGGCTCAGCGACGGGCGGGCGTCGCGGCGGACCTGGCAGCGCTCGCGGCGCCGGACATCGCCATTGGACGGCTGCCGGGCGAACCGTGTGAGGTCGCCCGGAGTGTCGCGAGGGCGAATGGCGCGGTGGTGAGTTCGTGTGCGATGACGGAGGCCGTCGCCCTTGTCACCGTGCAGGTGGGTTACGCCGGGATCACGGCCTCCGCATCCGCTCGAGCGGGACCGGCGGGCACACCATGAGCCGCTGCGCGGGCCGCACAGGTCGAGCATCGCTCAGTCGAACACCGTCTCCACATATCGATACGCCGCCGCGCTCGGAAGCGGCGTACGGGCGTCGCCGGGAGCGAACTCGACCTCTGCGCTGGCGGCACGTACGTATACGAAGCGCTTGCCCGCGGTGGTGGAGGGGAGTTCCAGACGGGGACGGAGCCCGTCCTCGTCGAGGAAGGTCATGGCGATGGTCTTGCCCTCAAGGGGGCCGTCTAGCAGCTTGGCGGTGTACGTCGTCGTCGAAGTCGGTGCCATACCCTTATTGTCCGCGTTCGCTGCGTGACCGCAAGACCGGTGCGGTTCGGGCGATGCGCCCAGGGCGAACGTCCGTTGAGAGGATTAGGCACACTGGCGGCTGAGGTGTGTATGGTTTGCCTGTTGGGCCGTGTGGGCCGTGTGGGCCGCGCTCGCCGCCATCGAAGCGGCGCTCGGGGGGGGCGCAACCGCACGTTCGTCAAACCGATCGTGCGTACAGATATTAGCGAGGAGTAAGGTGCCCGCCACGAAGAAACTCGTCATCGTCGAGTCTCCGAACAAGATGAAGTCCATCGCGCAGTATTTGGGCGACGGCTACGAGGTCATGGCCTCGGTCGGACACATTCGCGACCTCATCGAGCCCAAGAACCTGCCGCCGGAGCTGAAGAAGGGGTCGCTCGGCAAGTTCTCGGTGGATGTCGAGAACGAGTTCGAGCCCTACTACGTCGTGTCCGACCAGAAGAAGAAGACGGTCGCCGACCTGAAGCGGGCGCTGAAGGACGCCGACGAGCTCCTGCTCGCCACGGATGAGGACCGCGAGGGGGAAGCCATCGCCTGGCACCTGGTCGAGGTGCTCAAACCGAAGGTGCCCGTCAAGCGGATGGTGTTCCACGAGATCACCCGTGAGGCGATCGAGAAGGCGCGCGACAACACACGCCAGATCGACACGGCCCTCGTCGACGCCCAGGAGACCCGGCGCATCTTGGACCGCCTGTACGGCTACGAGGTGTCGCCGGTGCTCTGGCGGAAGGTCGGTCCCGGGCTGTCGGCAGGCCGCGTCCAGTCCGCGGCGACGCGGCTCGTCGTGGACCGCGAACGGGAGCGCCTGGCGTTCGTCGCGGCGAGCTACTGGGGACTGACAGCCGAGCTTGCGCCCGAAGAGGCCCCGTCCTTCGGGGCCCGCCTTGCGCGGGTCGACGGCGATCGGATCGCGACCGGCCGCGACTTCGACGACCACGGTCGATTGACCTCCGGGGCTCGGACCCTCGACGAGGTCGCCGCGCAGGAGCTCACCGAGGCGGTCCGGAAGCCGAGCACGGTCGTGTCGGTCGCGAAGGTCGACTCGAAGCCGTACTCGCGGCGTCCGGCAGCCCCGTTCACCACCTCGACGATGCAGCAGGAGGCCGCCCGGAAGCTGCGGTTCTCGGCGCGTCAGACGATGAGCGTCGCGCAGTCGCTCTATGAGAACGGCTACATCACCTATATGCGCACCGACTCCGCTTCGCTGTCGCAGCAGGCGACGAACGCGGCACGGGCACAGGCGGCGAAGCTGTACGGTCCCGAGACGGTCCCCGAGAAGCCACGCGTCTACACTTCCAAGAGCAAGAACGCACAGGAGGCCCACGAGGCGATACGTCCGTCGGGTGAGACGTTCCGAACGCCGGCCGAGCTGGAGAAGTCGCTGCGCGGACCGGAGCTGCGGCTCTACGACCTGATCTGGAAGCGCACGGTCGCCTCGCAGATGGCCGACGCCAAGGGACAGACCGCTTCGGTCACCGTCGAGGCCGCCATCGCGGAGGGGCAGCTCGAGGGGACGGTCGCCGAGTTCACCGAGAGCGGCACCGTGATCACCTTCCGCGGGTTCCTGGGCGCCTACGAAGAAGGCCGGGACGAGGAACGCAACGCCTCCGACACCGGTGAGTCCAAGCTCCCGCCGCTGACGGCCGGCCAGACGCTGTCCGTCCAGGAGGTCGCAGCGGACGGGCACGAGACCACCCCGCCGCCGCGCTACACCGAGGCGAGCCTCGTCAAGTCGCTGGAGGAACTCGGGATCGGGCGTCCGTCGACGTTCGCGAGCATCATCTCCACGATCATCGACCGCGGCTATGTCACCCAGCGCGGGCAGGCGCTCGTGCCGAGCTGGGTGGCGTTCTCGGTCGTTCGCCTGCTGGAGGACTACTTCGGCGACCTCGTGCAGTATGACTTCACGGCCGAGATGGAAGACGACCTCGACCGCATCGCCGGCGGCGTGGCGGCGCGTGTGGACTGGCTGAACAGCTTCTACTTCGGCAGCGACAAGCACATGGGGCTGCGCCGGGTCATCGACAATCTCGGTGAGATCGACGCGCGCAGCATCAACTCGATCGCGATCGAAGACGGCGTGACGCTTCGCATCGGCAAGTACGGTCCTTACCTCGAGCTCACCGAACCGGCTGCGACGGAGGGCACGTCGCCGCGCCGGGTCACCATCCCGCCGGAGCTGGCCCCGGACGAGCTGACCCCGGCCAAGGCGCGCGAGCTGATCGAAGCGCCCGTCCAGACCGACCGTGTGCTGGGCACCAACCCGGCCAACGGGAAGCTGGTGCTCGCGAAAGACGGCCGGTTCGGTCCCTACGTGACCGAAGCCGATCCGGAAGAGCCCGAGGCCGACCAGCGGACCGGCGAGGTGATCGAGGCCAGGAAGCCCGCGAAGAAGGCCGCGGCGCCGAAGCAGCGCACGGCGTCCCTCTTCAAATCGATGGACCTGGCGAGCGTCGACCTGGACACCGCGCTCCGTTTGCTCGATCTGCCACGTGTCGTCGGTGTGGACCCGGAGAGCGGGGACGAGATCCAGGCGCAGAACGGCCGTTACGGGCCGTATCTGAAGAAAGGGACCGACACCCGCTCGCTGCCGGGAGAGGACGATATCTTCGCTGTCGACCTCGTGGGGGCGCTGGACCTGTTCGCCCAGCCGAAGTACGGCAACCGGCGTGTCTCGAGCGCGCTCAAGGAATTCGATCCGGACCCGGTCAGCGGCAAACCGATCAAGGTGAAGGACGGCCGGTTCGGTCCGTACGTCACCGACGGCGAGACGAACGCGACCATCCCGCGTGGCGAGACCGTGGACGAGGTCGACTTCGAGCGGGCCGTGCAACTGCTGGCCGATAAACGCGTCAAGGGCCCGGCGAAGAAGACCGCCTCGCGCGCGAGTGCCGCGAAGAAGACGACTGCGAAGCCGGCTGCTGCGAAGAAGACGGCCGCGGCCACGAGCGCAGCGGCCACGTCGACCGCGGAGAAGACCACGGCGGCGAAGAAGGCCGCCGCTGCGGCCAAGACCACCGCATCCACCGCTGCGGAGCCGACCGCTGCGGACGCGGAGTGAGCGTCCCCACCAACCGCCCCGGGCTGTTCATCACGCTCGAGGGCGGGGACGGCGTCGGGAAGTCCACACAGGCCGCCCTGCTCGAGCGGTGGCTGCTCGGGCTCGGCCGCGCGGTCGTCCGCACCCGCGAGCCCGGTGGCACAGACCTCGGGGCCGAGATCCGGGAGATTGTTCTGCACCGCCGCGGGGACATCGCTCCGCGCGCCGAGGCGCTGCTGTACGCCGCGGACCGCGCGCACCATGTCGCGACGGTTGTCCGCCCGGCCCTGGAGCGTGGGGAGGTGGTGTTGCAGGACCGTTACCTCGACTCCTCCGTCGCCTACCAGGGCGCCGGCCGGGTGCTGGACGCGGGGGAGGTCCGCGAGCTGTCGCTCTGGGCCGCCGAGGGGCTGCTGCCGGATCTGACTATCCTGCTCGACCTCGACGAGACGACCGCGCGGGCGCGCCTCGGCAGCGCCCGGACACGGTATGACCGGCTGGAGGCGGAGCGGTCCGAGTTCCACGCGCGGGTGCGGGCTGCCTATCTGGCGCTCGCCGCCGAGCCGCAGCGGTTCCTGGTCGTGGACGCCTCGCGTCCGGTCGAGGAGATCGCCGCAGAGATCCGCTGTCGCCTCGACGGCAGGGTCTGAGGGCGGAGTGGGTGTCCGCGGTCGCCCTAGTCTGGAGGATGTGGCGGTCTGGGACGAACTCATGGGGCAGGACGACGCCATCGCCGTCGTCCGCGCCGCCGCGGAGAGCGTCACTGCCCCCGGGGCCGTCGAGCAGGCGGCCCCCGGCATGACACACTCGTGGCTGATTACCGGTCCGCCCGGGTCGGGCCGGTCGAATCTCGCGTTCGCTTTCGCGACTGCGCTGCTCAGCCCCGGGACGCCGGAGGCCGACCGGACGGCGCGCCGGCAGGTCGAGGCGAGGACGCATCCCGATCTCACCGTTCTGAGCACCGAGCGGGTGATCATCTCGATCGACGAGGTGCGCTCGCTCGTCTCTGGCTCACAGTTTGCGCCCTCGGTCGCGCGGTTCCGCGTGATGATCATCGAGGACGCCGACCGGATGACCGAACGCACCTCGAATGTGCTGCTGAAGGCGCTGGAGGAGCCGCCGGAGCGCACGGTCTGGATCCTGTGCGCTCCGAGCGAGGCCGATCTGCTGCCGACGATCCGGTCCCGCGTCCGCACGGTGCGGCTGAAGGCACCCGGTGTGGCGGACGTCGCCGAGCTCATCCGGCGGCGCGACGGGGTGGACGCCGAGACCGCCGAGCGCGCGGCCCGACACGCTCAGAGCCACATTGGGATGGCGCACCGGCTCGCGACGAACGCGGAAGCCCGGCAGCGGCGCGAGCGGACGCTGCAACTCGCCCTCGGGGTCCGCTCGGTTTCCGGTGCTGTGCTTGCCGCAGCGGAAATGCTGGAGATCGCCGGCGCGGACGCCAAAGCGATCACGGAGGAGCGCGACGCGCAGGAGCGGGAGCACGCTCTGCGCTCGCTCGGCCTCGAACCCGGCGCGGCCATCTCTCCGGCGTTGCGTGTGCAACTGCGTCAGCTCGAAGAGGACCAGAAGCGCCGTGCGAAGCGCAGTCTGCGTGACGGGATCGACCGCATCCTGACCGATCTGCTCTCGCTGTACCGCGACGTGATGATGGTCCAGCTCGACGGCGGGATCGGTCTCGTGAACACCGAGCTGGGTGGCGAGCTCGGTACGCTCAGCGCCCGTACGACTCCGGCCGCTACGCTCGCGGCTATGGACGCGGTCGCCACCGCCCGTCAGCGCATCGACGCGAACGTCGCGCCCGCCCTGGCCCTCGAGGCCATGCTCACCGCCATCCTTCGCGGCCAAGCCGTGCGAAAGGGGACCGACCAGTGACCACGCGACCGGGCCGTGTGTCCCGCCGGGGGGCCGCCCGCACCAGCTTCGTCGCCATCGCAGCGGTCGTCGCGCTTACGCTGAGCGGCTGCGTCACCTGGTTCCTGCCGGCGAGAGCACCGCGGACGTCGACGCCGGCGGCGGAGAGCGTTCCTGCTGCGTTGCAGCCCTTCTACAGCCAGCGCCTGACCTGGTCGGGCTGCGCGAGCGGGATGCAGTGCTCCACAGCCAAGGCGCCGCTGGACTGGAACGACCCGGGCGCGGGCGAGGTCGAGCTCGCGCTCATCCGGAAGCCCGCGAAGGGCGCGAAACAGGGCTCGCTGCTGGTCAACCCGGGTGGGCCCGGTGGTTCCGGCTACGACTTCGTGAAGGATTCGGTGGACCACGCGGCCGATTCCACCCTGCAGGAGCTTTTCGATGTGGTGGGCTTCGATCCCCGCGGTGTTGGCCGGTCGTCAGCGGTCAAATGCTATGGCGCCGCCCAAATGGACGATTACCTCTATGGCATCACGCCCGGTACGCGCGGTTCGGACCAGTGGATCGCGGAGAACATCGCTCTCTCGAAGAGCTTCGGTGCGGCGTGCGAGAAGAACACCGGTGCGCTGCTCGACCATGTGGACACGGTCAGCGCCGCACGCGACCTGGATCTGCTGCGCGCCGCCCTGGGCGATAAGAAGCTCAACTATTTTGGCTATTCTTACGGCACCTACCTGGGCGCGGTCTACGCCGGTCTCTATCCGGGCAAGACCGGCCGGCTCGTGCTCGACGGAGCGCTCGATCCTGCGGTCTCGAACTTCGATGTGACGAAGGTGCAGGCCGAGGGTTTCGAGAGTGCGCTGCGCGCCTATCTCAAAGACTGTCTGACGCAGAGGGGCTGCCCGTTCACCGGCACGGCGGAGGAGGGGATGCAGACCGTCTCCGATCTGCTCGCCTCTGTCGAGAAGAGTCCGATCTGCAATGGCGACGGGCGGATGCTGGGTGCCAACGCCCTGGTGACCGCGATCATCTACCCGCTCTACAATGCGACCGCGTGGTCGTACCTGAGCAAGATGTTCGAGTCGGTGATGAAGGGCAGCGCGGCGGTCGCGTTCACCCTGGCCGACGCCTACAACAACCGGAGCAAGGACGGCACGTATAGCGGCAATTCCACCGAGGCGTTCTCGGCGATCAACTGCCTGGACTACGTCTACGACGCCGATCCCGCCAGAATGCGTGCGCAAGCCGCGGAGCTCGCACGGGCGGCGCCGGTCATTGGCCCCTATATGTCCTACGGCGACATCGGTTGCGCGAACTGGCCGTACAAGCCTGTTGTCGAGCGCGGCCCGATCGCCGCGAAAGGCTCGGCGCCCATCCTGGTCGTCGGCACCACCAACGACCCGGCCACCCCGTATGTCTGGGCGAAGAGCCTCGCCGGCCAGCTGGAGAACGGGCGTCTGCTGACCTACAAGGGCGAGGGGCACACGGCCTACAACAAGTCCAACTCCTGTGTGAACGACACCGTGGACTCCTACCTCGTGAACGGTTTGCTGCCCGCCAACGGTAAAACCTGCTGAGGCATTTTTCATGCGCTCCAAGGTGAGTGGTGCAATTTTACAGAGAATGAAATAATCATCTCTGTGACCGCCGCCCCCGAACCCGTCGTAGAGGGTGAGCTCGGCCTCCGCGAGCACAAGCGCATCGCCACCCGCCGTGCCATCCAGCTCGCCGCCATCCAGCTTGCTAGCGAACGAGGGTTCGACCGCGTTACCGTGGACGAGATAAGCCACGCGGCGAACGTCTCGCCGCGCACCTTCTTCAACTATTTTCCGTCGAAGGAGCCCGCGATCGTCGGCGAGCTCCCGGAACTCCCTGACGAGGCGAGCATCGACCGGTTCGTCGCCGCCGGGCCGGAGGAGTCCCTTCTGGAGGGCATTGGCCAGCTGCTGATCGCGGCGATCACCACCGGCGAGCTGGGCGATCCCGCGCTCCCCGGTGCGATGTCCGCGAGCGTGCAGGAGCTGCATATCCGGCGTCGCGCTCTCCTGAAGGACAACCCCGAGCTGTTCGCTCAGCGCCTGGCCAGCATGCATCAATTCGAGGACGTGCTCAGCGTGGTCGTGCAGCGGCGTCTCTCCTGCGACGACCTTGCCCTCGCCGCCGGCCCCGAGGCCTTGAACCAGCGAGCGCGTCTCGTGACGTACGTCGCGTTCGCCGGTATAGCGGCACGCCTGGTCCTGCTGGATCGACCTCGGTGGCGTCGAACCGCTCAGCGTCCGGCTCCGCAGCTCTTTCGAGCAGGTGCAGACGCTCGGGACGCAGCCCCGCTGACCCCCGGACGCCCGCCCTCGTTGTCGAGAGGGCCTCTCGGGATCGGGTAAGCTGTCTCAGTGTGTCCGGCAGCGCATTCCGGCCACGCCGCCCTAGCTCAGTCGGCAGAGCATCTCACTCGTAATGAGAAGGTCGAGGGTTCGATTCCCTCGGGCGGCTCCAGCGTGTGAAAACGGTCAAGCGGCCTGCGAAAGCGGGCCGCTTGACCGTTTTCTGCGTTGACAGCTACCGTGACAGCAACGCGGGGGAACTCTTCGCAGCCGAAGGTGTCACATGTAACAATTGCGACATGGCCGTTTGAGAGCGAGTGAGTGACTATCGTCATCGGATGCGCGAAAGCGGCTACCGTCCGGTGCAGTTGTGGGTGCCTGACGTGCGAACTGAGAGTTTCGTAAACGAAGCTCATCGTCAGTCTTCCGTCGTTGCAGCGGCTGACCGGCAAGCCGACGACCAGGCCTTCATCGAGGCCGTCTCGGTGACATGGGACGATGAGTGAATCACGGTGACATCTGGACGGTCGCCGGAGGCGTTTACACGTCTCAACCCCGCCTGGCGCTGATCATCCAGGACGACCGTTACGACGCGACCGACTCGGTGACTGTGCTGCCGGTCACGAGCACCGTTCTTGATGCGCCTTCGCTCAGAGTGCCTTTTTCGGCGTCCGAGCTTTCGGGGCTCGTTCGAGACAGTCAGATCATGATCGACAAACTCGCCACAGTGCGTCGAGACGACGTGCAGGATCGTGTCGGATGTCTCACTGCCGCCCAGCTTGTTGGGGTAGAACGAGTTCTGTTTGTATTCCTCGGTCTCGCTGGATAGACCGTGATATCTGTCGCGGCCGATGCGCTGCGAGTGCTCGCGTTGCGCGCTCACTCAGTGGGTCAACCGCTTCCGCGAGTGTGAAGCGGTGTCCGAGTGGCTCGATCCGGTCATGGGTGCGTTGTCAGCGGCTGTCGGTGTCTCGGCTCCGGTTGGTCATGGTGCGCGTGTATGCGTCGAGGTTCGCCCGCCTGCCGACGGCGACAGCTTCGATGGCGACGGCCGCAATCTCGTCCGGGGTGTACCGGTAAACCAGGCGGAAGCGTGGGCGGCCGACGCCATCGGGGTCGAAGTACAGCTTGTAACAGTCGCTCAGATCGCCCGTCGCCACACGAGCGTCGAGCTTCACGCCCGCGACTTTGCCGTCACGAACGAGCACAAGCAGGTCCAGCGCCATTTTCTTGGTTCGCAGGTCTGGGAGCGCATCAATATCCTGCTGAAAGCCCGGCAGGGATCTCAGGTGAAGCGGCCTGGCCACTAACGGTAATCGTCCGCGTTCAGGCCGATGGCAGCCGCGACATCGGCCAGCGGGACAGCCTCGCCAGTGGCAGCGCGCTCGCGCACCAGATGGGCGATCTCGACATCCTCGATCACGGGAAGCAGCTCCTCGTAGAGCTCGAAGGGGATCATGACCCCCTCGGGTCGTCGCTGCGCGCCGAACACGACCGGTTCGGCAAGGGCGCCACGCTTACGGAAACGGGCCAGCGCTTTCGGCAGCGCCACCCGCGCCTCGTTCGTCGGCAGAACGGGAGAGGCGTGCGGGATGGCCATGTGCTCACTGTAACATCTTTCGGAACATCTACATGTACATCTTTTTTTGGGGGCGCCCTCTGTTCGTTGCGCGCCATCGCGGCTCATGTTGCCGAAGCTCGAAGGTAGCCGAGATCGGGCGATCTCGTGAGGGCGTAGCTGAGCCCAAATGGCGGCGGTGTCGCTTGGTTGGGACCGGGTGTTCTCCACGCTCGCAGAAGCGGGCCGGCGCTTTCGGCGGCGCCACCCGCGCCTCATTCTCTTTCGCCAAACACGGTCTCGATTAGCGATTTCAGCGAAGCCGGGTAATATACCTGGATGCGCGAATCGGACCAGCGCGACTCGGGGCTGACGTTTGGCACCGAGTCTGAAACGACGAACACTCCCACCGAGGCTGAGCCGATCGGGGGCGCGCCCACGACCCGTTCGGAACGGCGAGCCGCCGAGAGGGAGGCCACCGCCGCTCAGCGGGGTGGCAGACGGGATGTGCCCGCAGTCCTCAGCGGCGTGATGACAGCGATCCGCAAACATCCGAAGGCGTGGATGATCGCCGCGGCCGCGGTGGTTTTCGTCGGGCTCGGCATGGGAACAGTGACGTTGGGTGCGACGCTCGGGCCCGCGCCCGTGGCGGCCGGGTCCGCGGAGGAGGCCGGAGCGGACGGCGAGAAGACGCCGGCGACTCCGACGGCCGCTCCTGCGCGACCGGTTCCGGCGGTGCAGCCGGCGGCGGCCCGGTTGCGCACCTGTTCGGTCGCTTCTCTGGCTCAGGACAGGCGGCTCGGCAACCTGGAGGCCCAGGTTGTCAACGCAAAGACCGGAGAGGTGCTGTTCGACCGCAATGGCAGCAAGCCGGCGCCGACCGCGTCGGTGCTGAAGACGCTCACGGCGGCGGCGGCGCTCGCCACGCTGGGGCCCGACCACCGGGTGCAGACGACCGTGCTGGCCGGGAGCGCTCCCGGCCAGATCGTCCTGGTGGGCGGCGGCGACGTGACCCTCTCGCGCCTGCCGGGTGGGCGGGGCGCGTTCTACACGGGGGCGCCCTCCATCCAGGATCTCGCGAAGCAGACGCAGCAGGCTCTCGGCGGCCAGCCGGTCACCTCGATCGTGGTGGACACGTCGCTGTTCGGCGGTCCGGTGTGGCAGCCGAGCTGGGACGAGCGCCAGGAGCGGGTGGTCGAGGGGTCGACGCCCTATATGACCGCGCTCATGGTCGACGGCGACCGCGACAACCCGGCGGTGGTCGAGTCGCCTCGGAGCACCGATCCGATCGCGCGTGCGGTGCGGTACTTCCAGGAGTACCTCGAGACAGACGCTCCGGTCTCGTCGGGCACGGCGCCGGCGGGTGCCCAGCAGCTCGCCGCCGTCCAGTCGCAGCCTGTGACGGCGCTGATCGAGCAGGCGATGAAGTACTCGGACAACACGATCATGGAGGAGCTCGCCCGGCTGGTGGCGATCAAGACGGGCACCGGCAACACTTTCGACGCGGAGAACGCGGGCGTGCTGGCCGGGCTCAAAACCTACGGGATCGACACGGCTGGCATCCACATCGCCGATGGCTCTGGGCTCAGCGCGGACAATGCGGTGCCGCCGTCGTACCTGACGCGCCTATTCGTCAAGGTCCTCAACCGCGAGAAGGGGCTCGGCGTGGTCTATGACGGGCTGCCGATCTCCGGACAGACCGGGACGCTCGGCCCGAGCTACAACCGGTTCACCGGGTCGTCCTCGGCCGCGCGGGGCGCTGTGCGCGCGAAGACCGGCTGGATCGACAACGGCTACACGCTCTCCGGCGTGGTGGACTCCGCCGACGGCACGCCTCTGACGTTCGCCGTGTTCGCGCTCGGCCCGGTGAGTGCCAACGCCAAACAGGCCATCGACGCGCTCGTCACCGGTTTCTACCGGTGCGGGGACAACCTCTCCAACAGCTGACCGGGGAGGGCCGGGCCTGTGGGGGCGCGCCGCCGGTCGAATCGGTCCGAGCGGAACACTAAGCTAACTCCCAATTCAAACACTATGCTTATTCCTTACTCAATCATTATCCTTACCGCTAAATTTAGCTAGGTGATCAGACCGGCTAGGTGTGATGTCCAGGGGGGTTGTTTCGGCGATACGGTCGTGAGGAGTTGAGGGGCGAGGGCCTCCGGTTGTGAAGTGGAGCTGTTCAGTTCAACCGCTTCACGATCCAGGAGGCCTTCGTGTCCCACGTTAACGCTGCTCTCACACCGCGCGCTCGTCTGCGCCTTGCCAGGCTCATCGTCGAGGACCATTGGCTGGTCTCCGTCGCAGCGAAGATGTTTATGGTCTCGCCCGTTACCGCGCGGAAATGGGCGGCGAGGTTCCGCGCCGAAGGCACGGGAGGGATGACCGACCGGTCTAGCCGCCCACGATCGATGCCAACGCGGACGCCGTTGCCCGTGCTCAAGCGGATCGTGCGGGCGAGGTGGCGACGACGCCTGGGGCCGGTGCAGATCGCCGGCGAGCTTGGCCTTCCCGCCTCGACCGTCCACGCCGTCCTGGTGTGCTGCCGCATCAACCGGCTCTGCACCATTGATCGGGTCACGGGCGAGCCGATCCGTCGCTACGAGCACGACCACCCTGGATCGCTGATCCATGTCGACGTGACGAAGTTCGGCAACATCCCCGACGGCGGCGGCTGACGATTCGTCGGCCGCGTCCAGGGCGAACGCAACCGGGAAGCGACCGCCACCCGCACGAAGAGCAGGAACCACCGCTACGAGCCACGGTTGGGCACCGCGTTCGTCTACACGATCATCGACGACCACTCCCGCGTCGCCTACGCCGAGATCTGCTCCGACGAGAAGGCGGACACCGCGATCGGTGTCCTGCGGCGTGCTGTCGCCTGGTTCGCCGACCGGGATGTCAGCGTCGAACTCGTCCTCTCGGACAACGGCTCCGCCTACAAGTCCTACGCCTGGCGAGACGCCTGCACAGAGCTCGGGATCAGGGCGAAGAAGACCCGACCATACCGACCACAGACCAACGGGAAGATCGAACGCTTCCACCGCACACTCGCCGACGGCTGGGCCTACGCCCAGTTCTATGGTTCAGAGGACGAACGACGAGAAGCACTCCCCGGCTGGCCCCACTTCTACAATCATCACCAGCACCACTCCGCCATCAGAGCCCCACCCATTAGCAGAATCGACAACAACCTCCCTGGACATCACACCTAGCGACGGAAGGAGGCCGGGATGTCAGGATCGATCACGCCCCCGTCCGCCCGCTGGCTGCGCGTGCTCGTGCCCAGCGCGCTCATCCTCGTCTGGCTGGTGATGGTCGGCCTCGGCGGGCCGACGTTCGGGAAGCTCTCCGGCGTCTCGAGCAACGACCGGGCCGATTTCCTGCCGACGAGCGCCGAGTCGACCAGAGTGCAGGAATGGCAGCAGCGGTTCACCGGCTCCCAAGCGATCCTCGCGATCGTCGTCGTCCAGGCGCAAGAGTCCATCCCAAAGAGCGACCTGCCCTCCTACGTCCAGCTGGGTGCGAAGTTCGGCGAGGTGCACGGTGTCCAGCCGCCCGAGTCCGGCCAGAGCACGAGCGTGGCCGGCCCGATCCCGTCGGAGGACGGCCGCGCGGTCGAGTTCATCGTGCCGATCGCCGACTCGCACGAGGTCAAGACCGTCGTCGCAGAGCTGCGCACCACGCTGCGAGACAACCTCCCTGACGGAGCCGAGGGCTGGGTGACCGGTCCGGCCGGGCTGACAGCGGACCTCGTGGCCGCGTTCGGCGGCATCGACAGCATCCTGCTGCTTGTGGCGGTCCTGGCGGTCTTCGTCATCCTCCTGCTGGTCTACCGCGCGCTTCTGCTGCCCTTCCTCGTGCTGCTCACATCGGTGTTCGCTCTGTGCGCGGCCATCCTTGTTCTGTACTTCTTCGCGCTGTGGGGCTGGATCAAGCTGAGCGGTCAGAGTCAGGGCATCCTGTCGATCCTCGTCATCGGCGCGGCCACGGACTACTCGCTGCTGCTCGTCGCCCGCTATCGGGAGGCTTTGGAGCACGACGAGTCGCGCTGGCCGGCGATCGTCAAGGCGTGGAAGTCGGCTTTCGAACCGATCGTCGCCTCCGGCGCGACCGTGATCCTGGCCCTCCTCTGCCTGCTGTTCTCCGATCTGAACTCGAACAGGAGCCTGGGCCCGATCGCTGCGGTCGGCATCGTCTTCTCGCTGCTCGCGGCGCTGACTCTGCTGCCGGCGCTGCTCGCGGTCCTCGGGCGTGCGGCGTTCTGGCCGTTCCGGCCGAGGTACGCGGGTGAGCACGAGCACGTGCATGCGTAGGAGGAGCGGATCGCCGGGATCGGCGGCATCCGCGGCCTCTGGCACCGGGTCGGGGCGCTGATCGCCCACCGTCCGTGTGCGACGTGGATCGTGTCGTTCGTCCTCCTCGTCGCCTGCGCTCTCGGGCTCACGCAGCTGAAGGTGAACGGCGTCGAGCGGACCGATTTTGTGCTCTCGCACTCCGACGCCGCTGACGGGCAGAAGATCCTCGCGAAGCACTTCGACGCCGGTTCCGGCTCACCCGTGCTGATCCTCGCGCGCGAAGACGTATCGCGAGATCGTCGAGTCCCAGCTGAGCCAGGAGGTGGCCTGAGATGGCCCGGCGGAAAGAGCGGACGGGGAGGCGGTGCGCGCCGCCACCGGGAGGAACGACGGGATCGCGTCGGCCGTTCTCTACACGGGGAACCGGTGGCCGGTGACCGGTCAGACGCGCGAGCCGATCGTCGTGGACGGCCGCGTGCTCATCCAGGCGACGCTGACCTCCGAGCCGGACTCGGTTGCCGCCGAGCGGGTGGTGCGGGAGCTGCGGGTGTCCCTGCCCGAGAGCGACCCGACTGTGCTCGTGGGCGGCGTCACCGCGATCGCGCTCGACACGAACGACACCGCTCAGAGCGATCTGGTGTTGAAGATCATTCCGATCGTGCTCGCGGTCATCCTCCTGATCCTGATGCTGCTCTTGCGCTCGACGCTGGCACCGGTGCTGCTGATCGGCAGCGTCGTGCTCTCCTACGGCGCTGCGCTCGGTGTGTCGGCGCTCGTGTTCAATCACCTCTTCGGTTTCCCGGGGGCGGACGCCGCTGTGCCGCTGTTCGGGTTCGTGTTCCTCGTGGTGCTGGGCGTGGACTACAACATCTTCCTCATGACGCGCGTGCGCGAGGAGTCTCTGAGGATCGGAACGCGGCCGGGCATCCTGCGCGGGCTCGGGATGACGGGCAGTGTGATCACATCGGCCGGGGTCGTGCTCGCGGCGACGTTCGCGGCGCTCGCGGTCATCCCGATCCTCTTCCTCGTGCAGATCGCGTTCATCGTCGCCGTCGGCGTGCTGCTCGACACCCTCATCGTCCGGTCCCTGCTCGTGCCGGCGCTCTCGTACGACATCGGACCGGCCATCTGGTGGCCGTTGCGGCTGTGGCGGGAAACGACGCATCATGAGGGCCGGGCTCAGACGGACTGACGGACGCTCCGCCCCGCCGCCCCCGGCCCCGGGAGCCTCCGTCCGTGTGTGCCTCCGACGATCCCGTCGTACCATGTGCGAAGACCGAAGGAGCGGCCAGCCGGCACGGGCGTCCACGAGCGGTTCTCCGCGAAACCCGCGCTGACACCCGGCCCCTTGACTGTGGAGGAGGCAGCCCATGCCGCGCACCGAGGCCGTCATCGTCGACGCGGTCCGCACTCCGTTGGGGCGGGGGAAACCGGGCGGGGCGCTCTCCGGCGTCCACCCTGCCGACCTGCTCGCGGGTGTGCTTGCCGAACTCGTGAACCGCACCGGTCTCGACCCGGTGCTGGTGACGATGTGATCGGGGGATGCGTCACATCGTCCGGTGAGCAGGCTGCCAACATAACGCGCACGGCCGTGCTCTCGTCCGGTCTCCCGGAGAGCGTTCCCGCTGTGACCATCGACCGGCAGTGCGGATCGAGCCAGCAGGCGGCGGCTTTCGCCGCTCAGGGCGTGATCGCCGGCGCGTACGACATCGTGATCGCCTGCGGGGTCGAGTCGATGAGCCGAGTGCCGATGGGCTCGAACGCGGGCGGAGCTTCCCTCGGCGGCGAGCTGCTGGGCGCGCGGTACCCAGACGGGCTCGTGAACCAGGGCGTCGCGGCCGAACTGGTCGCCGCCCGCTGGGGCTTCTCGCGAGCCGAGCTGGACGATTTCGCAGCGACTTCCCACCAGCGTGCCGCGGAAGCGGCGGGAGCCTTCGAGGGCTAGCTGACGCCGGTGCCCACACCCGGCGGCAGCGTCAGCGCCGACGAGACCATCAGACCCGGCACGACCGCCGAGGGTCTAGCGCGACTCGCACCCTCCTTCCGCACGGACGCGCTCGCGGCCCGCTTCCCGCAGCTGGAGTGGCGGATCACTCCGGGCAACTCCTCGCCGCTCAGCGACGGCGCCTCGGCTGTGCTCATCATGGGCCGGGAGGTGGCGGAGCGGCTCGGGATGAGGCCGCGCGCGGTTCCACTCCTTCGCGGTCGCGGGCAGCGATCCGCTCCTCATGCTGACGGGCATCGTGCCGGCCACATGCAAGCTGCTCGACCGCAGCGGAGTGGCGCTGGACGATATCGCCGCCTACGAGGTCAACGAGGCCTTCGCGCCGGTCCCGCTGCTCTGGCGACGCGAGTTCGGTGCGAACCCCGACCGGTTGAACCCGCGCGGCGCCGCGATCGCCCTCGGCCATGCGCTCGGCTCCTCCGGCACGCGACTGCTCGCGACGCTCCTCGGCGAACTCGAGGTGAGCGGAGGACGCTACGGTTTGCAGACCATGTGCGAGGGTGGCGGCATGGCGAACGCCACCCTCATCGAGCTTCTGCGCTGATCGGCGCGGCGCTCAGCGCATTCCCGGCGAAAGGACAGTCATGCAGATCGACGGATGCTCCGCCCTCGTCACCGGCGGCGCGAGCGGACTGGGCGCTGCCACGGCTCGCGCCCTCACCGCGGCCGGCGCCCGCGTCGTCCTCCTCGACCTCCCCCGCTCGGAGGGCGAGAAGGCGGCGAACGCGCTCGGACCGGCCGCGCGCTTCGTCGTCGCCGATGTCGCCGACGAAGGCCAGGTGCAGGCAGCGGTCGCTGCCGCCTGCGCGCTCGGCCCGCTCCGCGTTTTCGTAAACTGCGCGGGTATCGCCACCGCCCAGAAGGTGATCGGCCGGGACGGGGTGCTCCCGCTCGAGAGCTTCGAGCGCGTCGTCCGCGTCAACCTGATCGGCACGTTCAACGTCATCCGCCTGGCGGCGGCAGCGATGGCCGAGACCAGCCCGCTGGGGGAGGAGCGCGGTGTGATCGTCAAAACGGCCTCCGTCGCGGCGTTCGAGGGTCAGATCGGGCAGTCGGCCTATTCGGCGTCCAAAGGCGGCGTCGCAGCCCTGAAGCTGTCGCTGGCGCGTGAGTTCGCCCGCAGTCTGATCCGTGTCGTGACGATCGCGCCGGGGCTCTTCGAGACGCCGATGATGGCGGGCCTGCCGCAGGCCGCGCAGCACTCGCTCGCGGCGCAAGTTCCGCACCCCTCCCGTCTCGGCAGACCCGGCGAGTACGCTCAACTCGTGCTGGCCATCCTCGCGAACCCGATGCTCAACGGAGAGACGATCCGGCTGGACGGTGGAATCCGGATGCAGCCAAGATGAACCCGATTGACATCTCAAGCTGTATATTCCTCAGAGTCGAACCGAACGACTGAGGAGGCGATGATGCAAAGAGAATACACGACGGGCGGGCACTATGTCATCGTCGGCGGCGAAGGCGCGGTGTTCTGCTCGGCGGACACCCCGGCGGACATCGTCAAGCGGCTCTACGGCGCGCTCGTCGATGAGCGCGGTGCGGAGGGTGTGATGCGCGCCATCCTGGCCCTCGACCACAGTGCGATCTCTTCGCTCGGTGTCGTCGTCCGCGGTGCGGAGACGTGGCACGTCCTCGTCGCCGGGGTGGCCGAAGCGGTCGTCTTCAGCGCGGGGGAGGAGCGCAGCATCCACGCTCCGGACGTTCTCACCTGGTCGGAGGTCACGGTGGCGCGGGCGGACGCCTTCCGTCTGGGCGAAGTCGGCGCCCCGTTCGACGCCGGTGACGCGCTGCCGTTCGAGGGCGGTGTCGTCCGGGCGGACGTGCTGAGCGTGGTGCTGACGGAGACGGGCTCAGACGCTCCTGCGCCGGCGGAAATGGGTGCCGGGAAACCGGGCGCTGCAAAACCGGTCGCCGTGGAGTCCGCCGGGGGTGAGCTCGCCGCCACGGTCGCGGCGGCGTCCGCCTTCGCAGCCTCCCCGGTCGCGAGCGCTCCGCTGCCCGGGGACGACCCCGCGATCGGGCCTGCCCCTGGAGCGCACATCGTGCTCTCGACCGGGCGGGTGATCGAGCTGGACCGGCCTGTGCTGTTCGGCCGCGCCCCGCGCCCCTCCATTCGCCCTGAGCTGTCAGGGCCGCGCCTGGTGACGCTGCCGCGCGCCTCGGCCGACGTCTCGCGGACGCACCTCCTCGTGGATGTGGCCGACGGCCTGGTCGCCGCCACCGACCTCGGTTCCCGGAACGGGACTGTCGTCACACGGCCGGATGGCGAATCCGTCCGGCTGGCGGGCGGCGAGAAGGCCTTTCTCGAACGTGGCGCCCGTTTCGAACTCGGCGACGGCGTCTACGGAACCGTGGAGTTCAGCCGGTAGAGCGTTCACCGGCCAGTGTGCTCACAGGGCCGAATGTACTTCCAGGAACCTGTAGACATCCGAGTCGTCCACCCCGAGGAACGACCCGGACGGCAGCGGCGACAGGATGTGCGTGTGCAGCCGAGCGCTCGGCCACGCTTTGCCCGCCCAGCGCCCGGAGAGCTCCGCCCCCGGTCGCTTGCAGCAGGACTCGTCCGGGCAGCGCGACTTGGTGCGGATGGCCGTCTCGCGCCCGCGGAACCACTTCGCCTGGTCGAACGGGACGCCGACGCTGATCGAGAAACCCCCGTCCGCGGTGCTCCCGACCTGGGTGGCGCACCAGTACGTCCCCGCCGGAGTGTCGGTGTACTGGTAGAGCTCGGTCGTGCGGTTCGTGTGGGTGAACGCCGTCCGCGCGCCCCACTTGCGGCAGACGACCTGGCCCTCGATCGACCCGGTGACATCCGCCGGCAGCGGCAGTCCGTCGTTCTCGTAGCTCTTGTACAGCGTGCCGTCGTCGCCGACACGCAGGAAATGCAGGGTCATGTCGAGGTGGCTCGTCGCCAGGTTCGTCAGCCGCAGGGCTGCCGCCTCGTGGGTGACTCCGAACGCGTCCCGGAAGTCTTCGACCGCGAGCTCCTTCTCCCGCTTCGCCTGGTCGAGGAAGGCGACTGCGGCCTCCCGGGGCATCAGGCAGCAGGCCGCGTAGTAGTTGATCTCCAGACGCTGGCGGAGGAAGTCGGCGTAGTGGGCGGGGCGCTCGTGGCCGAGCAGCCGGTGGGCCATCGCCTGTAGCGCCATCGAACGCAGGCCGTGGCCACCCGGGATGGAGGCCGGTGGCAGGTAGATGCGCCCGTTCTCCAGATCGGTGATGGAGCGGGTGGAGTGCGGGAGGTCGCTGGCGTAGATCAGCTCGAAGCCCAGCTGCTTCGCCATCACGCTGACTTCGCGGTGGGTGAGCGCGCCCCGGGTGTGCCCGGAGGCGCGCACCCTTTCCTCCGCCAGCGCCTCGATCTCGGGGAGGTAGTTGTGCTGCCTCCGCATCCGTTCGCGCAGTTCGGTGTTGGCCCGGCGTGCCTCCTCGGGGGTCGCGATGGCCTCGGACGCCCGCCGCCCGAGCTCCCGGTGCAGGCCGACGAGCGCACGCAGCGTCTCCGTCGGTGTGCCCTTGGTCGGTTTGACCGCGGGCAGGCCGAGGGAGCCGTAGAGGGTGCTGCGCTCCGCCCGGGCGAGTTCGATCTCGAGCGCTGCCCGCTCGTCGGGCGGCTCCGCGGAGAGCAGATCGGACACCGGGACGCCGAGCGCGGCGGCGATGCCCGCGAGCAGTGTGACGCGGGGCTCGCGTTTGCCGTTGTCGATGAGGGAGAGCTGACTGGCGGCGACGCTGGCGGCGCCGCCGAGCTCGTCGAGCGTCAGCCCGCGCTGCGTGCGGAAATGGCGGATGCGATGGCCGAGTGTGGCTGTGTCGGCGACGGGATCGGCGGCGAGTGGGTCCATCTCTTCACGATAGCGAAATAATCTAGATTATTAACACAAGAATGTGGGTGCGATGTCGTTATTCTTCCCAGATGGTGGTTGCACAGCCGATCTTTCAAACCGAGAGGATTGCCGGAATGAGCATCGCCGAACTCCCGCTCACGGAAACCGACGTCGAACGCGACACGGCCCTCGACGCCGTGACCGCGCCGCCCCGCCCGACCGCCCCGCCCGGCGCGGCCGCGCTCACCGGGCTCGCGGCCCTCCACGCCTGGGTGGACGAACTGGCGGCCCTCCTCCAGCCGGACGGCATCGTGTGGTGCGACGGCTCGCGGGGCCAGACCGACCGCCTCACCAAACAGCTGGTCGCCGAGGGCAAGCTCATCCGCCTCAACCCGGAGTGGCGTCCCAACAGCTTCCTCTCCCGCACCGACCCCTCCGATGTCGCGCGCGTGGAGGACCGCACGTTCATCTGCTCGCTCGACGAGGCGGACGCGGGCCCGACGAACAACTGGCGCGAGCCGGAGGGGATGCGCGCCGAACTGCGCGAGGCCTTCGCCGGCAGCATGCGCGGACGCACGCTCTACGTCGTCCCCTTCTCGATGGGGCCGATCGGCGGGCCGCTCTCGCAGCTGGGCGTCCAGCTGACCGACTCGGCCTACGTCGCTGTGAGCATGGGGATCATGACTCGCGTGGCGAGCGCCGTGCTCGACCTGATCGCAGCCGGCCAGCCCTGGGTCCCCACCGTGCATAGCGTCGGCGCGCCGCTGGTGGACGAAGCCGGCGTCCGCCAGGAGGATGTCGCCTGGCCGTGCAACCCGGTCAAGTACATCGTCCAGTTCCCGGAGACACGGGAGATCTGGTCATACGGCTCCGGGTACGGCGGCAACGCCATCCTGGCCAAGAAGTGCTTCGCGCTGCGGATCGCCTCGGTGATGGCTCGCGATGAGGGCTGGCTGGCCGAGCATATGCTCATCGTCAAGGTCACCTCCCCCGAGGGGCGTGTTTTCCATTTTGCGGCCGCGTTCCCGTCTTCGTGCGGCAAGACGAACCTCGCGATGCTGAAGCCGAGCATCCCCGGCTGGACGGTCGAGACGGTCTGCGACGACATCGCCTGGCTGCGGCCCGGCCCGGACGGCCGTCTGCGCGCGATCAACCCGGAGGCCGGCTTCTTCGGTGTCGCGCCCGGCACCGGCGAGCTCACCAACAAGACTGCTGTCGAGGCGCTGTGGGGCAACACCATCTTCACGAACGTCGCCCTCCGCGACGACGGCGATGTGTGGTGGGAGGGTCTCACCGCGGAGCCGCCCGCGCACCTGATCGACTGGGAGGGGAACGACTGGACGCCCGCGAGCGGACGCCCGGCCGCGCATCCCAACTCGCGGTTCACCGTGTCCGCTGCCCAGTGCCCGGTCATCGCGGATGAGTGGGACGTCGTCGACGGCGTTCCGATCGACGCCATCTTGTTCGGAGGCCGCCGGGCGACCAATGTGCCGCTGGTCGCCCAGGCCCGCGACTGGAAGCACGGTGTCTTCATCGGCGCGACCATCTCCTCCGAGCAGACCGCCGCTGCGGAGGGGACCGTCGGGGAGCTGCGCCGCGACCCGTTCGCGATGCTGCCCTTCTGTGGATACAACATGGCTGACTACTGGGCGCACTGGCTCCGGATGGGTGAGAAGCTCGGCGCGGACGCCCCCGCGATCTTCCAGGTGAACTGGTTCCGCAAGGGCGATGACGGCCGCTTCCTCTGGCCGGGCTTCAGCGAGAACGCCCGCGTCATCGAGTGGATCGCGCGCCGCGTCGAAGGGAGCGCCGGCGCCGAAGAGACGGCGATCGGCCGCCTCCCGCTCGCCGATGAGCTCGACCTCGACGGCCTCGGCCTGCCCGCTGAGGATCTCGCCGCGCTGTTCGACATCGACACCGAGCGCTGGCTCGCCGAGTGCGCTCTGACGGAGCAGTACTTCGCCCGTTTCGGCCCCCGGGTCCCCCCGGCTCTCACCGCCGAGCTGGCCTCCCTCCGCGACAAGCTTCGCGCCTAGCCGCCTCACCCGCCCCGTCTCCCGTGTCGCGCGGGAGGAGAACCGCTCAGAATCCGGGCCGGACAGCTTTCGTCTCGCCCGGATTCCGGCTTGATCTCCTCCCTTCCCGCACCGCACCGCGTCGCGGGGCCGGTGGCCGTGGCGCTACACGAGGAGCTGGTGCTTGGCGAGGTCGCGGTAGAGCGGAGTGGAGGCGACGAGCTCGGAGTGGGTGCCGATGCCGGCGACCCGGCCGTGGTCCAGGACGACGATCTGGTCGCTGTCCACGACGGTGGAGAGGCGGTGGGCGATCACGAGGAGTGTGCGGTCCTCCGCCACCGCGTCGATCGCCTCGCGCATGAGCTTCTCGTTCCGGCCGTCCAGGCTGGACGTCGACTCGTCCAGCAGCAGAACCGGGGGAGCGGCCAGCAGCGCCCGCGCGATCGCGAGCCGCTGGCGCTCGCCGCCCGAGAGCATGATGCCGTCCTCGCCCACCGGAGCGCCGAGCCCCTCATCGCTACGCTCCAGGACCTCGGTCAGGTTCACGGCGTGCAGCACCTCCACACAGCGCTCGTCGCTCGCGTGCGGCGCCGCGAGCACGAGGTTGTCGCGGATCGAGCCGGCCAGCACGGGAGCGTCTTGCTCGACGTAGCCGATCTGGGAGCGGAGGGATTCGCGGTCGAGGGTGCGCACATCCCTCCCGCCGAAGCGCACCTCGCCGGCCTCGGGGTCGTAGAAGCGCTCGATCAGAGCCAGGATGGTCGACTTGCCCGCACCGGACGGTCCGACCAGCGCGGTCCGCTTCCCGCGCGGCGCTGAGAAGCTGACCCCGTGCAGCACGCCCCCGCGCGGCCCTGGCGGAACATCCCGGCCACCGGCCGCCGCCTCCGCTCCGCTGCGCGCGATCGGCTCGGCGTCGTCCGGCTCCGTCGCTTTCGCTCTCGCCACGGACGCCGAGGGATACGCGAAGACGACTTCTGCGAACTCGATCGCCGGAACATCCGGGTCCAGGCTCACGTTCGCCGTGCCGACCGTCAGCGCCAGCGGCGCGATGTCCCGGTCGAACTGATCTTCCGTCGGCAGATCGAGGATCTCCTGGATGCGCCCCAGCGCCCCCAGCGCCGAGTTCACCGCCGCGATCGCCCCGAACGCCTGCCCGAGCGGCAGGACCATCATGAACAGGAACAGGATGAACGCCACCAGGTTCGCCACCGTGATCTCCCCGCTCGCCACCCGGAAGCCGCCGACCCCGAGCACGACCAGGAACGACACCTGCATCGCGATCCCGGCGATCGGCACCACCAGCGCCGAGATCTTCGCGACCTGGACGCCCATCTTCCACGCGCCCGTCGCATCCTCGTCCACCGCCGCGATCTCCCGCTCCGTCGCGTTCGCGGCCCGGATCGTCCGCACGGAGCCGATCGCGCGCTCCACGGCAGCGGCCAGGTCGCCCACCTTCGCCTGCGCCTTCTGACTTGCCACGCGGATGCGTCCCGACAGTGTCGTCACGACCACCACGGACACCGCGACCACCAGCACCGTCAGGCCGAGGAGGACGGGGTCGATGATCAGCATCGCGATCAGCGCGCCCACGAAGGTCAGCGAGCCGCCGATCGCCTCCACCAGACCCTGCGTGAGGACGGCGCGGAGCAGCGTCGTGTCCGAGCCGACCCGGGAGACGAGGTCGCCGGTGCGCCGGGTGTCGAACTCGCTGATCGGCAGTCGCAGCATCCGCGCCACCAGCTTCCGCCGCGACGACAGCACAACGCCCTCTCCGGTCCGCTGCAGCAGGTAGTGCTGGTATCCCGAGATCAGCCCGGCCGCCACGACCAGCGCCACCAGCCCCCAGACCAGAGCGCCGAGCGGCTCGCCCTTCCCGACGACCGTGATCACCTGGCTGACGAGCAACGGCTGGGCCAGGCTGGCGGCGGCGCCGAGCACGCTCAGCACCACGACGAACGACAGCGCGCCGCGGTGCTCCAGGAGGTAGGGGAACAGCTGGCTGAACCGCGCGCGCGGTCCGTCCTCTTTCCCGCGCCGGGCGAAGGGAGAGCGGCGGCGGGGAGCGGAGGTCGTGTCAGAGCTCATGGCGAATCCATTCCGGGCGGGCGAAGAGGGGAGGAGCGGTGCGAAGCGGCCACCCCATCGACCGTACGTCCTGCGGACTGCCTATTCGCTGTGATTGCCCGGGCCAGCTCAGCTCCCGGCGCCGGTGTAGTCCACGTCTTTCGTCTCGTGGGAGAGCAGCAGCGCGAGGAGGGTGAGCGCGCCGGCGGTGGACAGGTAGACACCCACCCACACGGTACTTCCACCCCCGATCGTCCACAGCCACACGGCGATGGTGGGAGCCACGGCCGCACCGAGGACGCTCGACAGGTTGTACGCGACGGCGGAGCCCGTGTAGCGCACGTTGGTCGGGAACAGCTCCGGCAGTTCCGCGCCCATCGGCCCGAAGGTCAGACCCATCAGGGTGAAGCCGACGATGAGCAGCCCCATCGCGCCGACCGGGCTGCCGGCGAAGAGCGGAACGAAGAGGAGGCCGAACGCGATGATGCCGAGCGTCACCCCGATCAGCGTCTTGCGGCGGCCGAAACGTTCCGCGAGCGGCCCGGACACCAGTGTGAAGACGCCGAAGAACACCACGCCGACGATGAGCATGATGAGGAAGTCGTTGCGGGTGTAGCCGAGGCCGGGGACGAATCCGGCCGGGTCGAAGGTCTTGCCGGCCTTCTCGGCGGCGAGCGCGGCGTCCTGGGTCGCGGCGGCCGTGCCGTAGGTGAGCGTGAACGCCGTCATCAGATAGAAGAGCACATAGGTGGCCAGCATGATGAACGTGCCCAGCACGATCTCACGCCAGTTTCGTCTGGAAGACCCGGGCCACCGGCAGCTTGGCGACCTCGCCGTCGTCGACGACCTTCTGGAACGCCGGCGTCTCCACGAGCGTGAGGCGCACATAAAGCCCCACGACGATCAGCACAGCGCTCAGGAGGAAGGGGAGCCGCCAGCCCCAGGAGGCGAACTGCTCGGCGCTCATCGATAGGCTGAGGACCAGGAACAGCGCATCCGCGACGATGAAGCCGATGGGCGCGCCCAGCTGTGGGAAGGTGCCGTAGATAGCGCGTTTGCCGGCCGGGGCGTTCTCCGTCGCGAGGAGCGCAGCCCCGCTCCACTCGTCGCCGAGTCCGAGGCCCTGGCAGAACCGCATCACGACCAAGAGGAGCGGCGCCCAGAGCTCCCAGCCCGGAACCTGCGCTGTCGGCAGGCAGCTGATCAGCACGGTCGCGATCCCCATCGTCAGCAGCGAGCCGACCAGCGCTCCCTTGCGGCCGATCCGGTCGCCGAAGTGGCCGAACAGGACGCTGCCGACCGGCCGCGCGATGAATGCGACGCCGAACACGGCGAACGACGAGAGCAGGGCTGCGGTCGGGTCCTCGCTCGTGAAGAACAGCGACGGGAAGACGAGCACGGCCGCTGTCGCGTAGACGTAGAAGTCGTAGAACTCGATGGAGGTGCCGATGAGGCTGGCGAGGATGACGCGCCCGCGCGAGTTAACGGGCGCGGTGGCGGTGACGGGGGCCGTCGAGGACATGCGTGGGGACTTCCGGTGACGATGACGGGCAGGGGACGGAGGCGTCCGTGAAGCGGGCAGCGTCGGTGGAACGTCGCGCGGGTGGGACAGCTGTGGGCGCTTGTGGCGCGCCCTCCAGCTTACGGTCGGCAGAGCCGGCCGTCTAACCGCGGCGACCAGCCGTGTGCGAATCGGGGCCGTTTGCGGCCGTGAGTGCTGGAGCGAAGGCGGCACCGGATGCGCTTTGACCATGACATCTCAGGCGTAGAGCTTCACCCTGGTGGGAAGTGTCGCTAAACTCCGACGATTCGGACGAACGCTGAGGGGTCGATTCGCGTCCGCGAAGCGGCGTTCGCGATGAACACGGAGACCCGGATGAAAGGAGAGCACGATGATGTCGATCGCCTATGTCAGTGAGGCCACAGCGCCGATGTCCGAGCAGGGCATCGTCTCCCTGCTGAAGCGAGCCAGGGCGAACAACGACGTTCGTCAGCGGACGGGGGCGTTGCTTTACCACGAAGGGAGATTCGTTCAGATTCTGGAAGGACCCGATGAGGCCGTCGAGGAGTGTTTCGAGGCGATCTGCGCCGATCCTCGTCATCGGAGCATCCAGAAGATTAGCGAAGAGCAGATCGAGCAGCGACGGTTCGCGGAGTGGACGATGGCGTTTCGGCCCTCGTCTCCGGAGGTCACAGCGCATTTGCGGGGGTGGGATGATTTCTTCAGCGGCAGGAGGGGGGATGCTCGTCTTCGCTATGCCGGGAATCCCTCGCAGCAGCTCCTCGAGTGGTTGACGGACTACTGGTTCACCCCGTCGGCGCTTCGTTAGAACTGGATTCAATAGAAAAGGCGCGAAACTACGCGCTTTTTCGGATATCGGCCGGCGTCATGAGTGGGCGTCTAACGCGCTCTGATCGTATCGACGTTCGTAGAGACGTATCTACGCGATTCTGTCCACGAGTGCCCACCAGGGAGCACTCAGCGTTCTTTGTCGCTCCAGACCGGGGCGAGTAGATCGTCTTGACTCACCTCGAACGCTTTCGAGAGTCTCAGCCAGGTGCGCAGGTCGCCGTTGTACTTGCCGCTGGAGATGTTCAGGAGTGTCTGTCGGCTGATCCCGGAGCGCTCCGCGAGCTGTTCGAATGTGAGGCCAGTGGAGTGGCGTCTGTCGTTCAGGATGCGCCGAAGCTGCGAGAGGTCGGGCTCGGGAACAGGCACCGTACAAGCTCAGCGGAGCCGCGCTTGTACACAGCACAGCATCTTGTACTTTCGGTAAGGGTGCTGTGCCGCAGGGTCACGGCTGAGACCAGACAGGACGCTGACATGGGGTTTCTCAGCGGCAAGCTCTACTTCTGCGCCATCAAGGATGTCTGCTCCGGGCGGGTCGTCGGGTACTCCATCGACTCTCGGATGAAGTCGCTCCTGGCCGTTCAGGCGTTGGAGAACGCCGTCCAGGTGCGCGGCGACGTCGCCGGCTGCGTGGTCCACTCCGACAGAGGATCTCAGTTCCGCAGCCGGAAGATGCTTCGCGCGTTGGTCCGTCACCGCATGGTCGGATCGATGGGGCGCGTCGGCTCCAGCGGAGACAACGCTGCCATGGAATCATTCTTCGCGCTGTTGCAGAAGAACGTCCTCAACCGCCGCACCTGGATCACCCGAGAGCAGCTGCGCATCGCGATGGTGACCTGGATCGAACGGATCTACAACCGCCGACGCCGACAGGCCCGCCTGGGCCGTTTGACGCCCATCGAGTTCGAGACCATCATGAACACGACCGTCGCAACGGCGGCGTGGCTAGGTGTGATGTCCAGGGGGGTTGTTTCGGCGATACGGTCGTGAGGAGTTGAGGGGCGAGGGCCTCCGGTTGTGAAGTGGAGCTGTTCAGTTCAACCGCTTCACGATCCAGGAGGCCTTCGTGTCCCACGTTAACGCTGCTCTCACACCGCGCGCTCGTCTGCGCCTTGCCAGGCTCATCGTCGAGGACCATTGGCTGGTCTCCGTCGCAGCGAAGATGTTTATGGTCTCGCCCGTTACCGCGCGGAAATGGGCGGCGAGGTTCCGCGCCGAAGGCACGGGAGGGATGACCGACCGGTCTAGCCGCCCACGATCGATGCCAACGCGGACGCCGTTGCCCGTGCTCAAGCGGATCGTGCGGGCGAGGTGGCGACGACGCCTGGGGCCGGTGCAGATCGCCGGCGAGCTTGGCCTTCCCGCCTCGACCGTCCACGCCGTCCTGGTGTGCTGCCGCATCAACCGGCTCTGCACCATTGATCGGGTCACGGGCGAGCCGATCCGTCGCTACGAGCACGACCACCCTGGATCGCTGATCCATGTCGACGTGACGAAGTTCGGCAACATCCCCAACGGCGGCGGCTGACGATTCGTCGGCCGCGTCCAGGGCGAACGCAACCGGGAAGCGACCGCCACCCGCACGAAGAGCAGGAACCACCGCTACGAGCCACGGTTGGGCACCGTGTTCGTCTACACGATCATCGACGACCACTCCCGCGTCGCCTACGCCGAGATCTGCTCCGACGAGAAGGCGGACACCGCGATCGGTGTCCTGCGGCGTGCTGTCGCCTGGTTCGCCGACCGGGATGTCAGCGTCGAACTCGTCCTCTCGGACAACGGCTCCGCCTACAAGTCCTACGCCTGGCGAGACGCCTGCACAGAGCTCGGGATCAGGGCGAAGAAGACCCGACCATACCGACCACAGACCAACGGGAAGATCGAACGCTTCCACCGCACACTCGCCGACGGCTGGGCCTACGCCCGGTTCTATGGTTCAGAGGCCGAACGACGAGAAGCACTCCCCGGCTGGCCCCACTTCTACAATCATCACCAGCACCACTCCGCCATCAGAGCCCCACCCATTAGCAGAATCGACAACAACCTCCCTGGACATCACACCTAGGGGGAAACACCCTTCATTTCCGCAGCCAGCGGTGGGTATTGCGCTCCCCCGCCGCTTGTTTCTGGCGAAGTGTGAAGCGGCATCGGTTTCTGTCTCTGCCGCCGTGGTGCTGATCTCCGTAGACGGTGGCTACTCCTGGGCGCGCTACGACGGACGAAAGGGCGCCACCTGCTACAACCTCGGCACTCAGCGTAACCGCAACACGAACTGGATGGTCAGAGCCGCCTAGGTGTACCGGGCCAGTACGTTGGTGATCGGCCGATAGGGAGAAGGCCTCCATTCTGAGTGGTGTGTACGTCACTCTCGAGGGAGGCCTTCTCTTGGCTCACCGCAATGAACGGCTCATCACCCGCCCAACGCGTTCACAACCTCACGAGGAAGAACAGCCAAGCGATGGTTAGAGAGGGAAGGGGTCGGTGAGTTTCTTGGGTTCTAGCGGTTGTTGCAACATCTGGAGTTTCTAGGAGTTGCAAGGACCGTGTCCCGTTTAAGGCGCAGTGCGGGGAAGAGGAAGTACACCCAGGCGGAGCGTGAAGCCTTCTTCGTCATTTTCAAGGAGTCCAGGAGTACGACGATCGCGGCGAGGGAGCTAGGGTTCAACCCCGCGACGTGCGCGCAATGGGTTCGCAAGGCGGGCCTGGCTAGTCACGGCTACACCGGCGGCGGCATGAGCGCGCACCCATGCAAGGACGAGTACCTGGAGCTGCGGAGCAGCGGGCTCTCGCGCCGCGAAGCGGTGGGACGAGTCGGAATCAGCCCGAACACGGGATACCTCTGGGACAGTCGAACGGGCGACGCATTTATCCAGATGGTCGCGTGGTCGATTACAAAGACAGGGTGCCTGTCGTTGTTGATCCTGTTCAGCGGGCGTCGATGCGTTCGCTCGAAGCCGCACTCCACCCACGATTCCTCTCCCTGCAGGAGCGTGAGCTGATCCGGGACCTGACCAGGGCCGGCCTTTCGTTGTGTCGGGTCGCGGCCAAGCTTGGTCGCTCGGTGTCGACGATCAGTCGAGAGATTCGCCGGAATCAGCTTCCTGGAGAGGGCGGCTACCATCCATACGTGGCGCATCGGAAAGCGGCCAGCCGCCGACCGCGACCGAAAGCCACGAGGCTGGTCCGCAATCCGCAGCTGCGCAGTTACGTTCAACGGAAGCTGACGCTACGTTGGTCGCCGGAGCAGATCAGCCGGTCGCTGATCCGCGAGTTCCCCGGCGATGCGGAGATGCGCGTGGCGCACGAGACGATCTATCAAGCCTTCTACGTGCAGGGCCGTGGACAACTCCGCCGCGAGCTCACGATGGTGCTGCGGACCGGCCGGGCCAAGCGGAAACCGCATCGTTCTGGCGCCGCTCGCAGACATCGTTTCGCGGATCCGATGGTAATGATCTCCGACCGTCCCGCCGAAATCGAGGACCGCGCCGTTCCCGGACATTGGGAAGGCGACCTCATCATCGGCGGACACCGCAACAGCGCCATCGGCACCCTCGTGGAACGCTCCACCCGGTTCGTGATGCTGATCCATCTCCCCATCGATCGCACCGCAGAATCCGTCCGGGACGGACTGATCAGCGCCGTCAAGACACTCCCACGCGAACTCCGTCGCTCGATCACCTGGGACCAGGGCTCGGAAATGGCAGCTCACAAGTCGTTCACGATAGCCACCGACATCCCGGTCTACTTCTGCGACCCCGCGAGTCCCTGGCAACGCGGCAGCAACGAGAACACCAACGGACTCCTTCGCCAATACTTCCCCAAGGGAAAGGGAACAGACCTCGCCCGATTCACCGCAACCGACCTGACGAACGTCGCCCACGAGCTCAACACCCGCCCACGCAAAACGCTCGGCTGGGAAACCCCAGCCGAACGCCTCGCTAAACTACTCGCCAGCTAATCGTCGTGTTGCAACAACCACTGAATCCGCCCACCCGTCCCTTATTTCCCGCTTCGATTCATGGAGGGAAGTCTCCGATCTATTGAATCCAGTTCTTAGCCGCTGGAGATGGCCGGGCCCGCTCATCGCCGCAGGAGCCACTCTGCGGATCCCGCCCATCGGCAGAAGCGGCAACAGCTCCGAACATCGCGGCTGGGCGGGCGGCTTGCGCGCTCGCTAGGCTGGGCGGCATGGAAACGCTCTTCGCTGTGCTGCATGTCGTCTCCGCCGTCTTCATCGTCGGGCCGATGGCGATCCTCCCGATGACCGCCATGCGCGCCGTCCGGGCGGGGAACGCCGGGCAGGTCGAGGTGCTTGCGAAGTCCACGAACCTGATCGCGCTGCTGTCGGTGCTCGTCGTGTTCTTCGGGTTCGGCGTGATGGGACTCGCCGACAAGAAGTACGATTTGAGCGTCACGACGCCGTGGATTCTGTGGTCGATCGTCCTGTATGCAGTCGCTCTGGCCCTCACCTTGTTCCTGGTCGTTCCGGCCATGCGCCGGGCCGCCGCAGCGATCCGCAGCGGTGAGCAGTCGGCGTACCCGGTGATCGCGGCAGGCTCGGGCGTCGCCAGCCTGCTGCTGGTGGCCGTCGTGGTGCTGATGGTCTGGAAGCCGTAGCCTCCCGGACTGCGAGCGAGGGGGCGTCCTGTAAGCCGTCGGGAGGGATGATGGCCTACCACCGTGAGTAAGGCGCGTGGCGGCGGCTCCGGCATCCGGGTGAGCGCTGGGGCTAGCCTCGCAGCGCCCGCAAGGCCACCGCTGTCGCGAGAGCGGCGTGCGCCGCCTCCGCGCCCTTGTCCTCTGTGGACCCGGGGAGGCCCGCGCGGTCGAGGCCCTGGGCCTCGTCGTCCAGTGTGAGCACGCCGAAGCCCACGGGCTTGCCGGTGTTCAGCGCCACGCGGGTCAGGCCATCGGTCGCGGCGGCGGAGACGTACTCGAAATGCGGAGTCCCGCCGCGGATGATGACGCCGAGCGCTACGACGGCGTCGGCTCCCGCCTCCAGTGCCGCTTTGCTGGCCACCGGGAGCTCGAAGCTCCCCGGGACACGGGCGATCGACCACGAGGCGCCGGCGGCTTCGAGCGTGCGCTCGGCTCCGGCGATCAGGCCGTTCGCAATCTCCTCGTGCCAGGCGCCGGCGACGATGACGACCCTCAGGCCGGTTCCGTCGATCCGCTCCGCCGCGCCTGGCGCTCCCGCTCCGCTCATTGTGTCGTCCTCTCTGCGGCGCTCGCCGTCTGGTAGATCTCTCCGATAGCGTGACCCATCCGGTCGCGCTTGGTCTCCAGGTAACCCTCGTTGAACGCCCCGACACCCACGACGAGCGCGACGCGCTCCTCGACCTCGATGCCGTGCTCTTCCAGCTGGCGCACCTTCTCCGGGTTGTTCGTCAGCAGCCGGACCGAGCGCATGCCGAGGTCTTGCAGGATGGCGGTGGCCGCCCCGTAGTCGCGCGCGTCGATCGGCAGCCCCAGCGCGAGGTTGGCGTCGAGGGTGTCCAGGCCGTCCTCCTGCAGTTTATAGGCGCGCAACTTGTTGATCAGGCCGATGCCGCGGCCCTCGTGGCCGCGCAGGTAGACGACGACGCCGCCCTCGCGCTGGACGGTCTCGAGCGCGGCGTCCAGCTGCGGTCCGCACTCGCACTTGAGCGAGCCGAATGCCTCGCCGGTCAGGCACTCGGAGTGGACGCGCACCAGCGTGCCGGTCGGGTCCGGGGAGCCTGCGACGATGGCGACATGGTCCGCGCCGGTCATCCGGTCGCGGTAGGCGCGCATCCGGAACGGACCGTTCGGCGTCGGGACGGTCGTCTCCACCTCGAAGATCACGCGCGACGACTCGGGGACGGGCGTCGGAGACTCGAGTCGCCGATCGCAGTGGAACTCCTGTAGGTAAGCGATCAACGCCTCGATGGTGATGACGAGGATGCCTTCGCGCTCGCCGAGTTCGATGAGGCCGGGCAGGCGCATCATCTCGCCGTCGCCGGACACGATCTCCGCGATGGCGCCGACGGGCGTCATACCCGCCAGTTTGAGCAGGTCGACAGTGGCCTCGGTGTGGCCGTCGCGCTCGCGCACGCCACCCTCCGCCGCGCGCAGCGGCAGGATGTGCCCCGGGCGGTGCAGACTGCTCGGGGTCGAATCCAGGCCGGCGAGCACGCGGAGCGTGTGCGCGCGGTCGCCGGCGCTGATGCCCGTGGAGAGGCGGTCGGCGGCGTCGACGCTCACCGTGTAGTTGGTTCCGCGGGTGTCCTCGTTGGTCGCCACCATGACGGGCAGCTCCAGGCGGTCGGCGATCTCGTTCGTCATCGGGGCGCAGAGGAAGCCGGAGGAGTTCTTGACGGTCCAGGCGATCCACTCCTGGCTGGCGAGCTCGGCGGCCAGGACGACATCTCCCTCGTTCTCGCGGCTCTCGTTGTCCACGACGATGATCGGCCGACCGGCGCGCAGCTCGGCGAGGGCCTCCGGAATGGTGGCGAGGCTCATGACGCACTCCGTTCTGTCGGTGCCAGCGCGAGCATCTGCTCGACGTGCCTGGCCAGGATGTCGGTCTCGATGTTCACGCGATCGCCCGGCACACGCTCGCCCAGGGTGGTGGCGGTGAGGGTCTCCGGGATCAGGGACACCTCGAACCAGGAATCGTCGCGGTCGCCGCCGACGGCGCTGACCGTGAGGGAGACGCCGTCGATCGCGATGGATCCCTTTCGCGCGACGAGCGAGGCGATCCCGGGGTCCAGGCTGAGCCGGACGACGCGCCAGGCGCTGCCCTCCTCCGCGGAGAGGACGGTCGCGGTGCCGTCGATGTGGCCCTGCACGATGTGCCCCCCGAGGCGGTCGCCGACGCGCGCGGCGCGCTCGAGGTTCACGCGGCGGCCGGGGGCGACATCGCCGAGCGTGCTCATCGCGAGGGTCTCGGCCATGACGTCGGCGGTGAAGCCGTCCGCGTCCCAGCCGATCACGGTCAGGCAGACGCCGCTCACCGAGATGGAGTCGCCGTGGTTCGCGTCGCTCACCGCGAGTGGACCGCGCACGGTGATCCTGGCCGCATCGGTGGTCCGGTCGACGGCGGCGATCTCGCCGAGCTCTTCGATGATTCCGGTGAACATGTCAGCCTTCCTGGTCGGGGGCCGGGACCGGGACGGCCCGGAGGTGGAGGTCGCCGCCGAGTCGCTCGACGTTGAGGAGGCGAAGCCTGCGCTGTTCGCCGATGGTTGTGACGCCGATGTCGCCGAGGGCGAGCTGCGGTCCGCCGAGGAGGGACGGGGCCAGGTAGATCGCGTACTCGTCCACGAGTCCCGCGGCGACGAAGGCCCCCGAGAGGGTCGGGCCGCCTTCGACGTACACACGGCGGAACCCGCGCTGGTGGAGGTCGGCGACGACCTCCACCAGATCGTGTGTCTTCTCGACGATCACGGGCTGCGGGTGCCGGAAGACCGCCGCATCCCCGGGTACCGCGCGCGTGCCGACCACGACCGGCGTCGGCTGCCTCGGCAGCAGCTCGCCGGCATCCCCGCGAGCGGTCAGGCTGGGGTCGTCGGCGAGCACCGTTCCGGTTCCCACGACGATGGCGTCGGACGCCTCGCGCTGTTCGTGGACCCGCTGGCGAGCGGCCGTGCCGGTGATCCATCGCGAGGTGCCGTCTGCGGCGGCTGTGCGGCCGTCCAGACTGCTCGCCCACTTCACGGTGATGTGCGGGCGGCCCAGGCGGGCGACGGTCAGCCAGTCGTCCAGAAACTCTTCGATCTCGGCCGCGAGCACCCCGCCGGTCACCTCGACGCCGCCCTGGCGCAGCCGTTCGGCGCCCCCGCGGGAGCGCTCGCCGGGATCGGCGATGCCGTAGACGACGCGGGCGACGCCGGCGTCCAGCAGCGCCTCCGAGCACGGACCGGTGCGGCCCCAGTGGTTGCAGGGTTCGAGTGTGACGACGGCGGTCGTCCCGCGGGCGCCGCCCTCGGGCAGCTTGCCGAGCGCGTCCGCTTCGGCGTGCGGGGTGCCGGCGCCGCGGTGGAAGCCCTTGGCGATCGTGCGGCCATCGGCGTCGAGGAGCACGCAGCCCACGCGCGGGTTCACCCCTGCCGCCGGGCCGTTGGCGGCCAGCCGCAACGCTGCCCGCATCGGGTCTTCCCACGTCATCGCGATGCCGTCCTGTCTCTTGAGACGTCTTCCGGGGAGGGGGTCGCGACGGTTCGCTGCGCGGGCGGCCGACACCGGCCGCCGACGTGCGCCTCCCATCCGGACTGAGCGCCAGGGCGGAACCTGGACGCATTACCGTCGGCACCGGAATTCCACCGGTTCAGCAGCGGGCTCTCACCCTCCGCTCGCGGACTGTCACCGCCGGTTCGGACTCTCACCGACCCCGGAGCACGTATTTTCTATGCCGAGTCTAGCTAACGCACCCGTAGGCATTTTCTATTCCCGCTTAATCTGACCGGGCGCACCCGTAAGCCTCTTCTCCACAAGCAGATAAAAACGTATGTTTTATGTTTGTGATTTTCTTAAAAATATATTCGGTATCCGAGCAGTTGCAGGGGGAGGTGGGGCGCTGCTCGGCGCCGCGCTCCTGCTCGGCGCCGCCCCCATCCCGGATCCCGCTCCCGCACCCGTGCAGGCCCGTACGATCGCGGGCTCGCCCGATGACCTGTCCTCCAAAGTGTGTACCGGCACGGCCGCGACGCACACGCAGATCGAGACCCCGGACGGCGTGGTTCCGACGGTGTACGCTCTCGCCGGGGACACTCTCGATTTCTACGGCGAGACGAAAGCCTGCCAGAACGTGATCACGCCCGCCGACGCGCTGGAGTGGGGTTTCACCGCCTCCGAAATCGCCTGGACTCTGCGGCCGGCGGTCGGCGCCGCGCAGCCCCTGGGCGCGGGCACGGTCCTCAAAGAGGGGAGAGACACCGTCCCCAACCACCAGCCTGGTGAGCCGCACGCTGACGACGGGGGACGACAACGCGCGACTGTCCTTCGGCATCCCGGTTCCGGTGGAGTCGCCCAATGGCATGGATTTCTCGGGGACGGTGACCACGGTGATCCTGCGCGTGGTCGACCCCGGCCTCGAACTGGTCAAGGAGGTCTGCGTCGCCGGCAGTGAAGCCGCGTGCGATGTCGCTGACGATGCCGTGTGGTCGTCGCGGGCCGTGGTCGACTCCGGCGCCGATGCGTTCTGGCGGCTCACAGCCACCAACACCGGCAACATCGCCCTGAACGGCGTGCGCGTCGCGGCCGATGTGCTAACCGACGGTGCCGCCGCGGACAACACCTGCGTCGGAGCGGCGATCGCCGCGACGCTGCTCCCGGGCTCCAGTGCTGCGATCCGCTGCACGACCTCCTCGCTCATCGGGGACCGGCCGGTGAACCACGCCAAGCTGACGAGTTCGTTCACCGACCCCGATCCACGGTAGCGGCTCATCGAGCGCTACGGCAGCGGCGGGGTCGAGTCGAATGTCTCGCAGGCCGATGTGCTCATCCCGGCTCCCGCTCTCGCGTTCAGCAAACAGGTCTGTGAGACCGGCGCCGGTTGCGACCTGGCCGATGACGCGCAGTGGGTCGACCACGCGACCCTGCCGCTCGGCGTCGAGGCGCAGTGGCGGCTGACGGCGACGAACACGGGCAATGTGCCGATTGCGGACGTCGTGGTGTCCCTCGAAGAGCTCAGCGGCGGGATGACCGGCACGAGCGCCGAGTGCTCGGCTCTCGCCTTCGGAACACTCGCCGTGGGACAGTCGGTGTCGGCCGAGTGTGCGACCACCGGGATCGCGGACACGTCCCAGGACACCGTGAACACGGCGGCCGTCACGGGGCAGCCGCTGGATGACGACGGCCAGCCGCTCGGGAGCGCGATCGACTCCGAGCGAGCGAGCGAGCGCGTCTGTCGCGATCTCCGCGTTCATCCAGGCGCCGATCGTCACGCCGAACAGCCCGGACGCCGCAGGCGCCCCGGGTTCCGCAGACGGCCCGGCCGCCTCGCTCGCCGCGAACGCTCGCGGTGCGCGCGACCTCGCCCAGAAGGGCCTCGACATCGGACTGCTTTCCGCGGCGACGCTGGCCATCCTCGCGGTGGGCGGGTCGCTCCTCGCGCTGTTCCGGAAGCGTCGCGTCCGCGTCTGACCCCGCGCTCCGAAAGGGCGGCCCGGTGCCGTCTGGTCGTCCAGCGACCAGCGCCCGGGCCGTTCCTTCGTTCACGACCAGGTCCGTGAGGAGGTCCGCGGCCAGCGCACCGCGCAGGCTGTTCACCGTCGACGCATCAGGACCGTGGACCGATCTCACCAATGGTGCGCTGGATCGGGCCACCCGGTACATGGGGGCGCCAGGGGGTCGCATATCGTGCTCGACCCCCCCCAACTCATGGCGGCCTGCCAGGGTCGTGAGATCTCTTCGAGAACGACGACGGCCGAATCGTCCTCATTGAGCCGCCGAAGGGCCGTGCGATGGTCGGCGTCACCGCACCTGTCGGAGGTCTTTCTTCGCCGCACCAGCCTCGCGTTCACCGGCGCTGTCAGTGTCCCGCTCGTGCGCGAAATCGCGGAAATCGCGGAAAATGCCCTCGGATGCTCGCCAAAGCGGCGCACAGAGGAGGAAGATACTTTCCAATCGGAACTAGCCGACGCTCACCGGGTGCGTCTCGCGTCAGGGGACGGCGGCGAGGCCGTGGCGTTTCGATAACAAGAGCCACCTCTCATTGCGTATCTCGGGTGCGAGTCAACTGAACAACTGGAGGTCAACGTGGACAATATCGGTGTGGATTTCCTGTCCGAATTGGTCGGAACGGCGATGCTGGTCCTTCTCGGCACTGGTGTCGTGGCGAATGTCGCCCTCATCAAGAACAAGGGCTTCAACGGCGGGTTCCTGATGGTGAACATCGGCTGGGGCATCGCGGTGTTCTCGGGCGTCGTCGTCGCTTACAACTCGGGCGCCCACTTGAACCCGGCGGTGACGTTGGGACTGGTGGCGAACGGCGCGACCGAGTTCGGCAACAAGGACGCGCACACCCTGGTGGATGTGAGCTTCGCCACGATCGCGCTCTTCATCCTGGCTCAGCTGATCGGCGCTTTCATCGGCGCTGTGTTCACCTGGCTGGCGTACAAGAAGCACTTCGACGAGGAGCCCGAGCCCGCCAACAAGCTCGGCGTGTTCTCGACCGGCCCGGCCATCCGCAGCTACGCGTGGAACCTCATCACGGAGATCATCGGCACGTTCGTCCTGGTTTTCGTTGTGATCGCGTTCGGCCACCAGCCCGGCAACAATGTCGGCCTCGCCGCGCTTGGCGCGCTCCCCGTCGCCCTGCTGGTGATCGGCATCGGCGCGAGTCTCGGCGGTCCGACCGGGTATGCGATCAACCCGGCCCGTGACCTCGGCCCTCGCCTCGCGCACGCCGTGCTGCCCATCAAAGGCAAAGGCTCCAGCGATTGGTCCTACTCTTGGATACCGGTTGTTGGCCCGATCGTCGGCGGTCTCCTGGCAGGCTGGCTGGCCATCGTCCTGCTGCCGATCCTGATGTAGAGCCCGCCTCAGGCACAACCCGGGGCCGGCCGGGGAGACCCGGCCGGCCCTTCCGTCTCACCCCCGAACAAAGGAGTCATCGCTATGGCTGAATACATCGTCGCTATCGACCAAGGCACAACAAGCACCCGGGCGATCATCTTCGACAAGTCCGGGTCGATCGTCTCGACCGGGCAATTGGAGCACGAGCAGATCTTCCCGAAGCCGGGCTGGGTCGAGCACAACCCCGTCGAGATCTGGAACAACACCCGCGAGGTCATCGGGCAGGCGCTCTCGAAGGCCGATCTGACCCGCCACGACATCGCGGCGGTGGGCATCACCAACCAGCGCGAGACCGCGGTGGTGTGGGACAAGAACACCGGGGAGCCGGTCTACAACGCGATCGTCTGGCAGGACACCCGAACGCAGCCGATCGTGGACCGGCTCGCCGCGGAGGGCGGCGTCGAGCGCTTCAAGCCGATCGTGGGCCTCCCGCTCGCGACCTATTTCTCGGGAACCAAGATCGTGTGGATACTCGAGAACGTCGAGGGAGTCCGCGAGCGCGCCGAACGCGGCGATCTGCTGTTCGGCACCACCGAAAGCTGGGTCCTCTGGAACCTCACCGGTGGCACCGACGGCGGTGTGCATGCCACCGATGTGACCAACGCCTCCCGCACCCTGTTCATGGACCTGGAGACGCTGAGCTGGCGGGACGACATCCTCGACGTGTTCGGGGTGCCCAAGTCGATGCTCCCGGAGATCAAGAGCTCTTCCGAGGTCTACGGCGCGGTCGAGTCGTCGAGCTTGCTCCGCGAGGTGCCCGTGGCGGGCATCCTGGGCGACCAGCAGGCCGCTACGTTCGGCCAGGCGGCGTTCGATCCGGGTGAGTCCAAGAACACCTACGGCACCGGCAACTTCCTCATCTTCAACACAGGGGAAGAGATCGTCCACTCCAAGAACGGCCTCCTCACCACGCTCGGCTACAAGCTGGGCGACGGCAAACCGCACTACGCCCTGGAGGGCTCGATCGCTGTCACCGGTTCGCTGGTGCAGTGGCTGCGCGACAACCTCGGCGTCATCTCGAGCGCTCCCGAGATCGAGGAGCTGGCCCAAACGGTCGAGGACAACGGCGGCGCTTACTTCGTGCCGGCGTTGTCCGGGCTGTTCGCACCGTACTGGCGCGCGGACGCACGCGGTGCGCTCGTGGGTCTGACCCGCTATGTGAACAAGGGCCACATCGCCCGCGCCGCCCTGGAAGCGACCGCGTTTCAGACCCGTGAGGTGCTGGACGCGGTGAACGCGGACTCGGGCGTCGACCTCACGGAGCTGAAGGTGGACGGCGGCATGATCGCCAACAACACCCTGATGCAGTTCCAGGCCGACATCCTGGGCGTTCCCGTCGTCCGTCCGGTCGTCGCCGAGACCACCGCTCTCGGCGCCGCCTACGCCGCCGGCCTCGCTACCGGCTTCTGGGAGAACCTGGACGATCTGCGCAAGAACTGGAAGGAGGACCGCCGCTGGGAGCCCAAGATGGATGCCGCCGAGCGCGACCGCCAGCTCCGCCTCTGGAAGAAGGCCGTGACGAAGACCTTCGACTGGGTGGACGACGACGTGCGCAACGGCTGATCTCTCACCTGCAGAAAGCGCCGTCCGGCTGGCGTCGGGCGGCGCTTTCTGCGCGCCGGGCGCGGTCCGCCCCGAACTGGGGCCAGCAACCAGTTTCGTCCGTATTTTAGAGGACACTAGTCTCGGTGCCATGCCTCGTGGCACCGAACGGCGGGGGCGGAAAGGGGTGGTTCCGATGGACATCAACGGCATCCGCATCGCGGACACGGCGCTGCTGCATGTGCTGGCCGGCCTTGAGCCGGGCACACCGGTCGTGTTCGTCTCGGACAACGCGACGTGGGCGCCGGCGCCGGCGCTGCGCTGGCACGAGTCGCTGGAGTCGCTGGCGACGGCGCTCGCCCGAGCGGTGCGGATCAGCGAAGAGGTCCCGATCCTCGGCTGGCTGGAAGAGCCGATGGACGACCACGCCTACGAGAGCGCATTCACCGTCATGAGCATCGCGGCGCACAGCGTCAACGGCCGCCTGCGCACCGTTCTGCTGACGGCTCAGGAGATGAACAGGGCGCTGCCGGAGGAGGCCCTGGTCATCCAGGCGCCGGGCACCGGCTCAGCGTGGACCTTCGCCCTCGTCACCCGCTGACACGGCAGCGGGCTGCGGTCGAGGCCGAACAGCACGACCCGAGGAGCGGTCACAGCGACAGCTGAACGAAGGTCGCGTCCGGCCAGTCGCCGGCCGGCGCCCGTGGGTCGTCGGCGAGTATTCCCGCCTGCCAGCGGTCGCGGCGCACCCCGCCCTGCGCGATCCCGAGCCGTGCTGTGCCCTCGAACCGGAACCCGGCGCTGCGGGCGATGGCGGCGCTCGCGGCGTTGCCCGCGATGGCGTGCCACACTACCCGGTGCAGGCCGAGACCGGCCGGTGCGCCCGCGAAGGCGAAATCGAGCACCAGCGCCACCGCTTCGGATATGTAGCCGCGGCCGCGTGCCTCCCGGCCCAGCCAGAAGCCGATCTCGGCGGCGCCGTCGTGGATATCGTGCAGTCCGGCCATCCCGTGCAGCGCCCCCTCCGCCCGGACACCCCAGATGCAAACCCGGCCGCTCGCCCAGCCGTCCGCGACCATCCTGGTGACGAAGCCCTCGCCGTCGGAGCGGCGGTAAGGGCTGGGCACTGTCGTCCACGCGGAGACCTCGGGATCTTGGCAGAGCTCCACGATCCGGTCGATGTCGTCCGTCGTCGGCGCGGCGAGCGTCACCCGTTCCCCGGTCAGCACCACCGGCGCCGCGGTCATCGGCGCGTGGGTTGCAGGAAGCCGATGGCTTCGTAAGCTTTGGCGAGCGTGATCTCGGCGGCTTCGCCCGCCCGGGCGGCGTTGCCGGCCAGGATGCGGTCGAGCTCGGCCGGGTCGGCCAGCAATTCCAGGGTGCGCTCGCGAATCGGGCCGAGAGCGTCGACCACCACCTCCACGAGCCCCTTCTTGAAGTCGCCGTAGCCCTTGCCCTCGTAGTCGAGCTCGATCTGCTGGATGGCGCGGCCCGACAGCGCGGAGTAGATGCTGAGCAGGTTGCTGACGCCCGGTTTGCCTGCGCGGTCGTAGGAGACCACACCGTCGGTGTCTGTCACGGCGCGCATGATCTTCTTACGGGCGATGTCTGGTTCGTCCAGGAGCCAGACGATCCCGGCCCCGGAGTCGGCGGACTTCGACATTTTCGACTCCGGGCTCTGCAGGTCGTAGATGCGCGCCCCGTCCTTGAGGATCATCGCCTGCGGCACCACGAACGTCTCACCGAACCGGCTGTTGAAGCGCTCGGCCAGGTCGCGGGTCAGCTCGACATGCTGGCGCTGGTCGTCGCCGACCGGGACCACATCGGCGTCGAACAGCAGGATGTCGGCGGCCATGAGCACCGGGTAGGTGAACAGTCCGACCGAGGTCGCCTCCGCGCCCTGTTTGGCGGATTTGTCTTTGAATTGCGTCATGCGCGCGGCCTCGCCGTAGCCGGTGATGGTGCTCAGCACCCAGGCGAGTTGCGCGTGCGCCGGAACGTGCGACTGCACGTAGAGGGTGGAAACGGAAGGGTCGATGCCCGCCGCGATGTACTGGGCCGCGGTGCGGCGCGTCTTCTCGCGGAGGTCGTGAGGGTCCTGCGCCACGGTGATCGCGTGCAGATCGACCACCGAGAAGAACGCGTCGTGCGCCGCCTGCAGTTCCTTCCACTGCAGGAGGGCGCCGACGTAGTTGCCGAGGTGCAGTGAGTCCGCGGAGGGCTGCATTCCCGAGTAGAGGCGGGGGGAGTCAGTCATGTGTGTGCTTTCGGGGGAGTGGAGGCGGAGGTCAGAGGGCGTAGTCGACGACCACGGGAGTGTGGTCCGACCATCGCTCGGCGTATGACGCCGCCCGGTCCACGGAGTAGTCCGTCACTGTCGCCGCGAGCGCGGGCGTCGCCAGCTGGTAGTCGATGCGCCAGCCCGTGTCATTGTCGAACGCCTGGCCGCGCCACGTCCACCAGGTGTAGGGGCCGTCGACCTCACCGGCCCACTTGCGCCCGACATCTACCCAGCCGAGGCCAGCGCCGTCGTTGTAACCGGGCTCGTCCTCGGCGCCGAGGATGCGGTCGAAGTACGCGCGCTCCTCCGGGAGGAACCCTGCCCGCTTGACGTTGCCCCTCCAGTTGCGGATGTCGAGGGTGCGGTGGCCGACGTTGAGGTCGCCCAGCACGACCCCGTGCTCGCTGTGCGCGGCGAGCACGGGCAGCCGCGCCTCCACCGCGTCGAGGAAGGTGTACTTGTCGGCCTGCTTCGGGGTCCCCGCCTCGCCGGAGTGGACGTAGGCGCTGACCACGGTGATCGCTTTCCCGCCCACTTCGTAGTCCGCTTCGAGCCAGCGGCCGGCGCTGTCGAAGCCGGCCGGTCCGAGCCCCGCCCGGTGGACCACTGCGCGGCGCCGGGAGGCGATCGCGACGCCTGCCCTGCCCTTCGCGGTGGCCGGGTCGTGCAGGATGTCCCACTCGTCGCCGAGCAGCCCCAGCAGGTCGTCGGTGGAGGCGCGCACCTCCTGGATGGCCAGGATGTCGACATCGCGAGCGTCGAGCCACGTCCCCATGCCTCTGCGGAACGCGGCACGGATGCCGTTGACGTTGATCGTCGCGACGCGCAGGTGTTCAGAGGGCATGGTCCCACCCTAGTGGGGACGGCCGACGCTCCCTCCGTCGAGCAGATCGTTGAGCCCGTGCTCAGCCTTCTCGACTTTCCGCTGGGCGCCGGGCTGGGCCAGGAAGCGCGCGGCGGCGCGGGCGTCGCGCGCGTTCTGCAGCTCCGCCTTCGCGACGAGGACGCGCGCCCGGTGCTTGGCTGCGGCCTGTTCGGGCGTGATCGTGCGCGGCGAGATCCCGCTGTCGAACATCCCGACCGCGATCCAGGAAGCCGACATCAGGATCACGCGCGAGACGAGGTTGAACCAGAACAGCAGACCGACGAACACCGCGAAGGTCGCCAGTAGCGGATTCTTGGTCGCTGCGCCGAGCAGCAGACCGCCGAGGGCGCTCAGCCCGGCGAGCACCAGCGCCCCGAGCAGCACGCCGGAGAACAAGTTCCGCCAGGGGATCGCGACACGCGACATCACCCGGAACAGTGCGCCCAGCGTGACGATGTTCAGCAGGACCGACACCAGCAGACCCGACAGCCTCGCCACGGCGCTGGTCCAGAACGCGTCGGAGCTGAGTCCCACCAGTGCGAGCACGAAGGTGAGCGCCTGTGTGCTCACGAATGTCAGCAGTGCGGAGACGACGAGAACCAGCCCGAAAGCGAGCGCGAGGAACAGATCGCGGATCTTCTGCAACACGTAGTTCGTTGTGTCCCGGCTGAGCCCGAACACGGCACGGACCGCCTGGCGGGTGTAGTAGAGCCAGCCGATGGCCGTCCAGAGCAATCCGATCGCGGCGATGACCCCGCCCATCCGTACGCCGTCGCCTGCGACAGCTGCGACGAGCCGATCACCCCGGTGCTGGTCGAGGTCTGGAGCAGACCGGGGACCGCCCGGTTGATGAGCGAGGCCAGTGCGTCGAAGAGCTCCGGGTTGCTGTTCAGCCCGATGCCCGCCACCGAGAAACCGAGCCAGACGGCCGCGAAGATCGCGAACAGCGACTGGAAACCCATCCCGGCGGCCCGCAGGTTCCCATCGGAGTGGGCGTAGTTGAGGTAGACGCGGTAGGGCCGCAGCGCCTGCACCCGCTCCCCCCAGCGCGAGACCCGCGCAACCGGCCGCTCAAGCCGCTCTCGCAGCGTCTCCTCCGGTGGGACCGTCTTCTCGGTGTGCTGCCGGGCGGGGGCCGGCTTCGCCGGGCGACGGGAGTTCTGGGGCACGCAGCAAGGATAGCGAGGTGCGGGGTGCGGCAGCCCCGGGCGAGGGAGGCTCTCCCCCGCCCGGCGGCGGACCGTCGTCAGTAGCTCGTGGTGTAGTCCATCGATGCGGCGATGCCCGCGGCGATGATCGTCATGATGATGAGCAGGGTGTAGAAGGCGATGGCGGCGTACCCGATCACGAGTCCGGCGATCGCGAGCCCGCGTCCGCCCTCGCCCGTGCGCTTGATCTGGCCGATGGCGATGTGGCCGCAGACCACGCCGGCGATCGGGAAGACGAAGGCGCCGATGAGCGCGATGATCGAGAGGACGTTCGTGCCGCTTTTCTGCGGTGGGTAGGGCTGTGCCGGGTGAGGGGCGGCAGGGGGTAGACGGTGTTGTTCTGGTCGGTCATAGTAGTGTCTCCGTTGTGAAGTGTTGTTCTAGTGGTGAGCGACATCGGTTGCGAGAACGCCCGAAGTGTGAAGGGCGGCCGCGATGGCGTTGGCCGTCTCCTGGAAGGCGGCGTCGGTCTTGGCCGCGCCGATTGCGCCGCCCTTGAGGACCCCGCCGGCCATGTTGCGGTTGAGGCGGGCGACCAGGCGCCCTTCCGCGTCGACCATGAAGTCGACGGTGAGGGTCACCTGGAAGTTCTTTCCGGCCAAACCTCCGAGCCAGATGGTCGCTGCGTCGCTGCCGCGTTTGGCGAGAAGGCCGCCCGAGGGCGTCGAGGTCACGGCGAACCCCTGGGATCGAACCGCCTCGGCGACGATCCGCCGACCCGATTCGTGGTCGCCAGAGAGGAAGAAATCGTGTGCGGTGGACATGGTCCTTCTTGTGTCTGAGGTTTCGCGTCTGAGATGTTAGGGTCTTGGATTTTCGGTATGCTCTGCAAGATGCTACACGTCTCAGGTCTTTTTGCCGAAAAGCCGACGCCTCCCCGGCCGACTCGGCCGGGGAGGCGTCGGAAAGCCTCTGGGGCCTACGGCTTCCCGCGCATGACGGCCTGCTTGACCTCGGCGATGGCCTGGGTGACCTGGATGCCGCGGGGGCAGGCGTCGGTGCAGTTGAAGGTTGTGCGGCAGCGCCAGACGCCCTCCTTGTCGTTCAGGATGTCGAGGCGCACCTGCGCGTTGTCGTCGCGGGAGTCGAAGATGAAGCGGTGGGCGTTCACGATCGCAGCCGGGCCGAAGTACTGGCCGTCGGTCCAGAAGACCGGGCAGGACGAGGTACACGCGGCGCACAGGATGCACTTGGTCGTGTCGTCGAAGCGAGCGCGGTCGGCGACGGACTGGATGCGCTCCTTGTCCTCCGGCGGCGTGCTGTTGGCGATGAGGAAGGGCTGAACCTCGCGGTAGCTGGCGAAGAACGGCTCCATGTCGACGATGAGATCCTTTTCCAGCGGCAGGCCCTTGATCGCCTCGACGTAGATCGGCTTGGAGATGTCCAGGTCTTTGATCAGCGTCTTGCAGGCCAGGCGGTTGCGGCCGTTGATCCGCATCGCGTCGGAGCCGCAGATGCCGTGGGCGCAGGAGCGGCGGAAGGTGAGCGAGCCGTCCTGCTCCCACTTGATCTTGTGCAGCGCGTCCAGGATGCGGTCGGTCGGGTACAGCTCGACGTCGAAGTCCTGCCAGCGCGGCTCGGTGTCCTTCTCCGGGTCGAAGCGGCGGATGATCAGTGTGACGGTGAACGACGGGATGGGGGCTTCGGGAGCCGGGGGAGTCTCCAGTACGGCGGTCGACATCAGTACTTCCTCTCCATCGGCTGGTAGCGGGTCACGACGACCGGCTTCCAATCGAGCGTGATGTGGTCCGCCGCATCGGCCGAGTGCGGGTCGCCGGTGAGGTAGGCCATCGTGTGCTTCATGTAGTTCTCGTCGTCGCGCTTAGGGAAGTCGTCGCGCATGTGCCCGCCGCGGGATTCCTTGCGGTTGCGGGCGGAGTAGACGACCACCTCGGCGAGGTCGAGCAGGAAGCCGAGCTCGACGGCCTCCAGCAGGTTGGTGTTGTAGCGCTTGCCCTTGTCCTGCACGACCACGTTCTTGTAGCGCTCGCGGAGCGTGTGGATGGTGCCGGTGACCTTCTCCAGCGATTCGTCGGTGCGGAACACCTGGGCGTTCCGGTCCATCTCGTCCTGCAGCTCTTTGCGGATGGCGGCGATGCGCTCGGTGCCGGTGGAGGTGCGGAGGCCCTCGATCAGCTCGCGGACGTTCTTGGCCGGGTCCTCCGGCAGCGGCACGGCCGTCGCGGTCTTCGCGTACTCGACCGCGTTGGTGCCGGCGCGCTTGCCGAACACGTTGATGTCGAGCAGGGAGTTGGTGCCCAGACGGTTCGAGCCGTGTACCGAGACGCACGCGCACTCGCCGGCGGCGTAGAGGCCCGGCACGACGGTCGTGTTGTCGCGCAGCACCTCGGCGCTGACATTGGTCGGGATGCCGCCCATCGCGTAGTGCGCGGTCGGCATGACCGGAACCGGCTCGACCACCGGGTCCACGCCCAGGTAGGTGCGGGCGAACTCGGTGATGTCCGGGAGCTTCGTCTCCAGCACCTCCGCGCACAGGTGGGTGCAGTCGAGCAGCACGTAGTCCTTGTGCGGCCCGGCGCCGCGGCCCTCCGCGACCTCCTGGACCATGCAGCGGGCGACGATGTCGCGCGGGGCGAGGTCCTTGATGGTCGGCGCGTACCGCTCCATGAAGCGCTCGCCGCTCGCGTTGCGGAGGATGGCGCCCTCGCCGCGCGCACCCTCGGTGAGGAGGATGCCGAGGCCGGCCAGACCGGTCGGGTGGAACTGGAAGAACTCCATGTCCTCCAGCGGGAGCTTCTTGCGCCAGATGATGCCGACGCCGTCGCCCGTGAGGGTGTGCGCGTTGGAGGTCGTCTTGAAGATCTTGCCGAAGCCGCCGGTGGCGAAGATGATCGCCTTCGAGTGGAAGACGTGCAGCTCGCCGGTCGCCAGCTCGTAGGCGACGACGCCCGCGGGCTGGTCGACGCCGTCGACCTCGTTCATGATCACATCGAGCACGTAGAACTCGTTGAAGAAGTTGATGCCGAGCTTGACGCAGTTCTGGAACAGGGTCTGCAGGATCATGTGGCCGGTGCGGTCGGCCGCGTAGCAGGCGCGGCGGACCGGGGCCTTGCCGTGGTCGCGGGTGTGACCGCCGAAGCGGCGCTGGTCGATCTTGCCCTCGGGCGTGCGGTTGAACGGCAAGCCCATGTTCTCCAGGTCGATGACCGCGTCGATGGCCTCCTTGGCGAGGATCTCCGCCGCGTCCTGGTCGACCAGATAGTCGCCGCCCTTGACCGTGTCGAAGGTGTGCCACTCCCAGCTGTCCTCCTCCACGTTGGCGAGCGCTGCGGCCATGCCGCCCTGCGCCGCGCCGGTGTGGGAGCGGGTGGGGTAGAGCTTCGAGATGACCGCGACCTTCGCGTGAGGTCCGGCCTCGATGGCCGCGCGCATCCCGGCGCCACCGGCGCCGACGATGACGATGTCGAACTCGTGGTAGTGGACACCGTCGATGACGGTGGATTCGGTCGTGTCAGTTGTCACAGCTCTTTGTTTTCCGTCAGTCTCACTTGGCCGGGCAGAACGAGGGCAGCTGGCCGGCTGCGGCGCCGGCGGGGCACGGGTCGAACGTGAAGATCACGAGCGTTCCCAGAACGATCAGCACGACGACCGCGGCCGCGATGGCCCCCTTGAGGATGCGGTTGAGCGTCGCATTGGCGGTGTAGTCGTTGACCAGGGTCCGCATCCCGTTGCCGCCGTGGATGAGGGCCAGCCACAGCATCAGCAGGTCCCAGACCTGCCAGAACGGGGTGGCGTACTTGCCGGCGACGAAGGCGAAGTCGATCTGCTTCACGCCGTCGCCGAGGACGAGGTTGATCAGCAGGTGGCCGAAGATGAGGACGACCAGGACCACGCCGGAGGCGCGCATGTAGACCCAGCCCCACTTCTCCCAGTTGTCGCCTTTGCGGGCGGGGCGGGCCGGCGTGCGCGGCGTCTCGATGGTCGTCACGTCACTTCACCTCCGAGAAGATGTGGGTCAGCTGCACCGGCACGAAACCGGCCATCAGGATGACCCACAGGGCGATGACGGTCCAGAACATGGCCTTCTGGTACGTGACGCCTTTGCTCCAGAAGTCGATCAGGATGATGCGCAGGCCGTTCAAGGCGTGGAACACGATGGCCGCGACGAGGGCGATCTCGCCGAGTCCCATGATCGGGTTCTTGTAGGTGCCGATGACCGCGTTGTACGCCTCCGGGCTGACCCGGATGAGCGAGGTGTCCAGGATGTGGACGAGAAGGAAGAAGAAGATCGCGACGCCGGTGATGCGGTGAAGGACCCACGACCACATCCCTTCGCGGCCGCGGTACAGAGTTCCCCCGGGCCGGTTCTTTGTCGGTCGCAGGGTCCCTGCCGCTTGCTTTGGCACGAACAACCCTCCCTGGGGTGCATGTCGCTGACGGAAGGCGCGAATAGCGCGTCCTCCATCCTATGCTGCGCGGGCTTCCCACGCCTCTTAGGGTGTCCTCAGCTCTCTCGACATCGAGATAAGTGGGCGACCGGTTGACGCGGATTCGCGACGGCGTACCGTCCGGGCTGTGACACAGGACGAACCCGTCATGGACGGGAGCACGGAGGCCGCCGACAGCGCGAAAATGGCCGGCATTGTGGAGCAGGTGCGCGCCGATCTGCACCTGCTGCCGCTCGAAGGCAGCGAGAAGCTGCTGCGCGAGCGCTTCGGCCAGGCCGGTCTCGCGGTGGACGACGCGGAGATCGGCCGGATCGCGCGCGAGGTGCAAAGCGGCCCCTCGGCGGTGGGCTGAGCCTCAACAGGCTGCGCTGAGAAGTGGGCCTGCGCTACAGCACGTCTGTCGAGCCGGTCAGCTTGAGCGCGTCCACGACCGCCTTCACCCGCTGTGCGTTCTCGCTCGTCGTCACGAGAAGGGCGTCGGGGGTGTCCACGACGACGATGTCTTTCACACCGATAAGGCTTATGACGCGCTTCGACTGGCTCACGACGATGCCGCTGGACGCATCGGAGAGCACCCGGGCGTCTTCCCCGAGGATGGCGAGATCCGATTTGCGCCCGCCCGAGTTCAGCTTCGCCAGCGAGGCGAAGTCGCCCACATCGTCCCAGTCGAAGGAGCCCGGGATCACCGCGAGCCGGCCGCCGGCTGCGGCGGGCTCTGCCACCGAGTAATCGATGGCGATCTTCTCAAGCGCCGGCCAGATCCGGTCGACGGCCGGCCCGCGGGTGGCCGGGTTGTCCCAGGCGGCGGCGAGCTCCTGAAGCCCGGCGAGGAGCTGCGGGCGGGAGCGGCCGATCTCCTCCAGCAGGCGGCTGGCGCGGGCGATGAACATCCCCGCGTTCCACAGATGCCGGCCGCCGGCGAGGTAGCGCTCGGCGGTGGCGTGGTCGGGCTTCTCGACGAAGGAGTCGACCGTCAGCGCGCTCGGGGCGCCAGGGACGGCGAGGGCGGCGCCGGTCTGGATGTAGCCGAAGCCGACGGCCGCCTCGGTCGGTTTGATGCCGATCGTGGCGATGTGGCCGGCATCGGCGGCGGCGGCGGCTTCGCGCACGGCGGCGGCGAAGAGCGGTTCGTTCTGGATCACGTGATCGGCCGCGAACGAGCCGACGATGACACCGGGCTCCCGTTGTTCGAGGATCGCAGCGGCCAGCCCGATCGCGGCCGTCGAGTCCCGCGGCTCCGACTCCAGGACGATGTTCGGATCAGTGAGAGCGGGCAGCTGCGCCTCCACCGCGGCCCGGTGCGCCCGCCCGGTGACGACCATGATCCGCTGCTCGCCCGCGAGTGGGGCCAGTCTGTCCCAGGTGTCCCGCAGCAGGGTCTGACCCGATCCGGTCAGATCGTGCAGGAACTTCGGAGCGTCGGCCCGGGAGAGCGGCCACAGCCGGGAGCCGATGCCGCCCGCGGGGATGACGCCGTAGAAGCGGTCGAGGGGGGATGTCGTCATGGCGAAAGAATACCGAGCGGCCCTGGACACCTGCCGTTCACGGGCAGGAAACCTGCGCGGCGCACACTGGCGGCATGCGCGTGGCCATCGTCAGCGAGAGTTTCCTCCCCACGGTGAACGGGGTCACGACGAGCGTCCTGCGGGTGTTCGACGAACTGGCCGCGCGCGGGCACGAGGCGATCGTGATCTGCCCGGACGCGGGCGCGCCGGCGGAATACGCCGGCTTCCGCATCCACCAGGTGCCCTCGGTCGCTTACCGGCAGTTTCCGGTGGGGCTGCCGAGCCCGCAGATGCAGCGCATCCTGGCCCGGTTCGCGCCCGATGTCCTGTACGCGGCGTCGCCGTTCTTCCTGGGCGCCCAGGCGATCGCGGCGGCCAACCGGCTGGGGGTGCCGTCGGTCGCGGTCTATCAGACGGATGTCGCCGGTTTCGCGCGGCGCAACGGCTTCGGGATGACATCGGCCATCGCCTGGAAGTACGTCGGCTGGGTCCACGAGGGCGCCGATGTGACCCTCGCGCCCTCCGCCGCCTCCGAGTACGACCTGAGGACGGCGGGAGTGAAGCGGCTGGGGCGCTGGGGCCTCGGGGTCGACCTGGAGCGCTACCACCCGAACAATCGCACCGCCCGCGCGGCCGTCGAACTGCGCGAGCGGCTGTCTCCGCACGGTGAGACGGTCGTGGGCTATGTCGGGCGGGTCGCCCCGGAGAAGCAGGTGGAGCGCCTGGCCTCGTTGCGCGGCCTGCCGGGCGTGTCGGTGGCGATCGTGGGCGATGGGCCGTCGCTCCCGGCTGTCTTCGGCGAGCTGAGCGGGATGGAGGTCGCTTGGCTCGGGCGGCTCAGCGGCGCCGAGCTCGCGGCGGCGTACGCGGCGTTCGATGTCTTCGTCCACACCGGCTCCGAGGAGACGTTCGGCCAGACTGTGCAGGAGGCGCACGCTTCCGGGCTCCCCGTCGTCGCGCCGTGGGCGGGCGGGCCGATCGACCTCGTCTATCACGGTGTGGACGGGCTGCTGTTCCCGCAGGCCGATGACAGAGCGCTGCGCGCGGCCGTCGCCATGCTGGTCCGGGACGCGCCGCTGCGGCTCCGGATGGGGGAGGCGGGACGGCGGGCTGTGCTCGGGCGCGGCTGGGATGTGCTCGTCGCCGAATTGATCGGGTACTACGAACACGTCATCGCGAACGCATGCACAGCGACCGCGCAGGAAAGCGGGCAGCGCATCCGCAGACAGCGCGCGTACAGTTGTGGCCCAGCGCCCCCGGGCGACCAGCGGCCTCCGACTGTCTGCACCCGCACCTGGAGCGAACGATGGCGAACCCGAACCGACGCGGCATCCCGATGCCCTTCACGTCCCGGTCGCGTCGCGGCGACCCTCTCCGCTCGCCGTCGCCGTCCCCTGTCGAGCGCTCGCCCGCGCAGCGTTCCAGCATGGTCGACAGCGCGATCTACGCGGACGGCGTGCGCGTCGCATCGCCGCAGACCCTGGCCGAGATCTACCGCGCGCTCGACCACACACCGGGCGGGGTCGCCTGGATCGGCCTCTACCGGCCGAGCGAGCAGGAGCTCATGTCGCTCGCGGAGGAGTTCAACCTCCACCCGCTCGCGATCGAAGACGCGATCGTCGCGCATCAGCGGCCGAAGCTGGAACGCTACGACACGGTGCTCTTCGTCGTGCTCAAGGCGGCTAACTATCTGGATGTCCCCGAGCAGGTCGACTTCGGCGAGCTGCATCTCTTCGTCGGGCCGAACTTCGTGATCACCGTCCGCCACAGCGAGTCGCCCGACCTCTTCACCGTGCGGCAGCGGATGGAGCGTGAGCGCGACCTGCTCGCCCTCGGTCCGCAGGTCGTCCTGTACGCCATCATCGACGCTGTCGTGGACGCTTACAGCCCCGTCGTCGCGGGCCTTGCCAACGACATCGACGAGATCGAGACGCAGGTGTTCGGCGGGGACGCCCTGGTCTCCCGGCGCATCTACGAACTCTCGCGCGAGGTCATCGACTTCCAGCGCGCGACGCACCCCCTCTTCGCCGTCATGGTGGCGCTCGAACGCGGCTCCTCGAAATACGGCGTGACCCAGGAACTCGAACGCCGCCTGCGTGATGTCGCCGACCACCTCACCCAGGTGAACGAGTGCGTCGACGGCTTCCGCTACCTGCTGCGTGACATCCTGACGGTGAACTCGACCCTCGTCTCCGAGCGCCAGAACGAGGAGATGACCCGCCTCGCGCACTACAGCCGCCGCCAGGGCGAAGAGGTCAAGAAGATCTCCTCGTGGGCGGCCATCCTGTTCGCGCCCTCTCTCATCGTGGGTGTCTACGGGATGAACTTCACCCATATGCCGGAGCTGGAAGGCCGCTGGGCTATCCGATGGCGGTGCTCGCGATGCTGGGGCTGAGCACGCTGCTGTACGCGATCTTCAAGCGGCGCGGCTGGCTGTAGGCGCAACCGCCTGCCGGGAGCGCGATCGCGAACGTCCTCCGGTCCCGTCGAAGGCGGCGGAATCGTGCCGGTTCGCGCGCATCGACGCCAGTGTGCTCAAATGAGTACATGCCAATCGGCGAGCGTTTGTAACGCTTGCATCAAGAAGCCGAACGTCCGAACGGTGCGGTTTGTTACATTCGGTAACCTGCATTGCATATCCTGGCCCGCTCTCAATCCTGCGCGGGTCCCTGCATCCTGGAGGAAAGACTTTGACCATCACAGCTCGTAAATCCGCGCTCACCGGTCTCGTCGCGGCCGGTGTCGTCGCGCTGCTCGCGGCCTGCGGCTCAGCGCCCAGCTCGTCAAACTCGGCCGGCGCGAACTCGGCCTCTCTGCCCTGTATCGTCTCCGACCAGGGCGGCTTCAACGACCGCTCGTTCAACCAGCTCGGACTGGAGGGCGTGCAGGAGGCCGCGAAGAAAATCGGCAGCTCCTACAAGCAGGTCCAGTCGAAGAGCGCCAACGACTATCTGCCCAACATCAAGGGCCTGATCCAGCAGGGGTGCAGCGTCATCGTAGCCTCTGGGTTCAACCTGGTCGCGCCGGTGAAGGAGGCCGCCGCCGCGAACCCCAAAGTGAACTTCGTCATGGTCGACGACGACAGCATCAAGGCCGACAACGTCAAGCCGGTCGTCTTCAACACCGACGAGGCCGGCTTCCTCGCCGGGTACGCGGCGGCGAGCTCCTCGAAGACCGGTGTCATCGGGACCTACGGCGGCCAGAAGCTCCCCTCGGTCACCATCTTCATGGACGGCATTGCGGACGGCGTGAAGTACTACAACCAGCAGAAGGGCGCCGACAAGAAGGTCATCGGCTGGGATCTCGCGTCTCAGGACGGCCAGTTCGTCAACAGCTTCGTGGACCTCAACACGTCGAAGACGATCGCCCAGACCATGCTCGGCCAGAACGCCGATGTGCTGGCCCCGATCGGAGGCCCGATCTACCAGGGCGCCGGCGCGGCGATCAAGGACTCCGGCAAGGATGTCACCCTGATCGGGAACGACGCCGATGTGTACCTCACCGACCAGAACGGCTTCAACAGCCTGTTCCTGACCTCGATCATGAAGAACATCAAGCCGACGGTCGCGACGGTTGTCGAGCAGGCCGCCTCCGGCAGCGCCTTCGACAGCTCGCCGTATGTCGGGACGCTGAAGAACAACGGCGTCGGCATCGCCCCATTCCACGATTTCGCCTCGAAGATCGCCCCCACCCTTAAGAGCGAGCTGGACAAGATCAAAGCCGGCATCGTCGACGGCTCGATCAAGGTCGAGTCGCCGTCGGCGTTCGCCCAGTAGATCGCGCGACCGCGGGGAGGCCGGCCGGCGCCGGCCTCCCCGCCTCCGCCTCGAGCACCCAGCCCGAAACCCCAAGGTCCTCATGAAACTCGAACTCCGCGGCATCACGAAGAGATTCGGCGCTCTGGTCGCGAACGACCGCATCGACCTGACGGTCGAACCCGGTGAGATCCACTGCCTGCTCGGCGAGAACGGCGCAGGCAAGTCGACCCTCATGAACGTCCTGTACGGCCTGTACCAGGCGGATGAGGGCGAGATCCTCCTCGACGGCGAGGTCCAGCGCTTCGACGGTCCCGGCGACGCCATGAAGGCCGGCATCGGGATGGTCCACCAGCATTTCATGCTCATTCCTGTCTTCACCGTCGCCGAGAACGTCATGCTCGGCCACGAGCAGACCCGGTTCGGCGGCCGTCTCGATCTCACGGCCGCTCGCGCGAAGGTGCGCGAGATCTCGGCGCGGTTCGGCTTCGATGTCGACCCGGACGCGCTGGTCGAGGAGCTGCCCGTTGGCGTCCAGCAGCGTGTGGAGATCGTCAAAGCGCTCTCGCGCGATGCCGGAGTGCTCGTGTTCGACGAACCGACGGCCGTTCTGACGCCGCAGGAGACCGACGAGCTCATGACGATCATGAAGCAGCTCGCCGCCAGCGGGACGGGCATCGTCTTCATCACCCACAAGCTCCGTGAGGTTCGCGAGGTGGCGAGCCGCATCACCGTCATGCGGCTCGGCAAGGTGGTCGGCGAGGCCGACCCGGAGGCGTCCAACGCCGAGCTCGCCTCGCTCATGGTGGGCCGCAGCGTCGAGCTGAGCGTCCGGAAGGGCGAGCCGCAGCTCACGGGCGGTGTCCTCCGCGTGCGGGACCTCACCGTCCACGACTCCGCCGGGGCCGTCCTGGTGGACGCGCTGAACTTCGACGTCCGCGGCGGCGAGGTGCTCGCCATCGCCGGTGTCCAGGGCAACGGCCAGACGCAGCTGACCGAGGCGCTCCTCGGCTTGCAGAAGCGGGTGACCGGGTCGATCGAACTCGACGGCCGCGAGCTCCTCGGCCTCTCCGTGCGGAAGATCCTCGACTCCGGCGTCGGGTTCGTCCCGGAGGACCGCAACGTGGACGGCCTGGTCGCCGAGTTCTCCATCGCCGAGAATCTGATGCTCGACCGCTCCAGCGGCCCTCCCTTCGTCAAAGGAGCGAACCTCCAGCTCGCGTTCCGCGACACTTTCGCGGAGGAGAAGGTGCGCCAGTTCGATGTGCGCTCCCAGGGCATCGCGACCCGCGTTGGCAGGCTCTCCGGCGGCAACCAGCAGAAGGTCGTCCTCGCGCGCGAGCTGAGCCGCGAACTGCGCCTTTTCGTGGCCGCGCAGCCAACTCGCGGTCTGGATGTCGGCTCGATCGAGTTCGTCCACGAGAGGATCGTCGCGGCGCGCGACGCCGGTGTGCCGGTCATTGTCGTCTCCACGGAGCTGGACGAGATCATCGCTCTCGGCGACCGGGTCGCGGTCATGTACCGCGGCGGTGTCGTCGGCATCGTGCCCGCTACCACGTCCCGGGAGATCCTCGGCCTCATGATGGCCGGTGAGGTGCCACCGGCGGAGTGCCTCGTTGAGACAGAAGGAGCCTCCGCGTGAGCGAGCAGATCCCCCACGCCGACGCCGACGCCCTGGCCGGCGGCGCGCCCGCCGCCGAACCCGCGCCCGACCAGGTCCCCGCCGGGCAGCGAACCCCGGAGCCGCCCGCCCCCGGGGAGTCCCTTTCGCACCGCGTCCTGCGCGAGATCGCCTCGGGCAGCGCGCTGCTCTCGGTCTGTGCGATCATCGTCGCGCTCGTCGTCGGCGGCGTCTTCATCGCCGCGACGAACCAGCAGGTGCAGGCGGCGCTCGGCTACTTCTTCGCGCGGCCCGGAGACACCTTCGCCGCCATCGGCAACGCGGTCGGGGGAGCGTACTCGGCTCTTTTCCAAGGCGCCGTCTACAACGTCAACGCCCCCGACGTCGCCACCGGCGTCCAATCGCTGGCGACGACGCTCACCTTCGCCACCCCGCTCATCGCCGCCGGCCTCGGCGTCGCGCTCAGCTTCCGCGTCGGCCTGTTCAACATCGGCGGCCAGGGACAGATGCTCATCGCGGCCCTGTTCGCGGGCATCGTCGGCTTCAAACTGCCGATGGCCCCGGGCGTCCACCTCCTCATCGCGGTCGCCGCCGGGCTCGTCGGCGCTGCGCTCTGGGCGGCGGTTGCCGGGGTCCTCAAAGCGTATACGGGCGCGCACGAGGTCATCGTCACGATCATGCTCAACTACATCGCGCTCAACCTTCTCAACTACCTGCTCACGACATCGTTCCTGAGCGCCCCGGGCGCGAACGATCCGCGCACCCCGGAGACACTGCCGACGGCGGTTTTCCCCAAGCTCTTCGGCAGCGGGTATTCGCTGGACATCGGCATCCTGTTCGTGATCCTCGCGACCGTCGCCGTGTGGTGGCTGCTCGAGCGGTCGAGCCTCGGCTTCCGCTTCCGTGCGGTCGGCGAGAACCCGAACGCCGCGCGCGTCGCTGGCATGTCGGTCAAGTCGGTCTACCTGTGGGCGATGGTCATCTCGGGCGCGCTCGTCGGCCTCGCCGGGGCGACTCAGGTGCTCGGGCAGATCACCACCGGGTTTGGCAGCGACATCGACGCCGGCATCGGTTTCTCGGCGATCACGGTCGCGTTGCTCGGCCGTTCGCGCCCGTTCGGCGTGCTCATCGCCGGTGTCCTCATCGGCGCTTTCCAGGCCGGCGGCTTCGCCATGCAGGCTGCCGACAACGTGCCGGTGGAGGTCATCGCGATCATCCAGTCCGTCACGGTGCTCTTCATCGCCGAGCCGCCGCTTGTGCGGGCGATCTTCCGGCTGCCGGCGCCCGGCGCGCCGAGCCGGACCCGCAGAGCGTCTCGCACGAAGGGAGCGGTCGCGCGATGACCGTCGCCACCCAGCCCGCTGCCCCCGCGCCGACCGGGGTCGAAGGAGAGCCTGCCCGCGTCATGGTCCGTCACTGGCGCCTGCCGATCGCGTTCGCGGCCTTCGGCCTCGTGAGTATCCTGCTCTTCCTGGTCTTCCCCCGCTCCGGCGAGACGACGTACACCTTCACAGCGAAGAACGACTTCTTCGCCATCCCGAACCTGCCTGTACACACCCTGGCGGCCGGTTTCGCCGTGACGGCGATCGCCCTGGCGATCACGGTGGCCGCCTTCGTCCTCGTGGCGGGTGGACGCCGGGTTCCGCTCTGGCTCGGGGCTGTGTTCGCCTTCGCTCTGCTGTTCGGGTTCGTCACCTGGTCCGCCGGCTCCGGGACGGTGCCCGTCGCGGGCCTCCTCGCGGCGGCGCTCGGCCTCAGCGTCCCGATCATCTACGGCGCTCTGGGCGGTGTGCTGTCCGAGCGCGTCGGCGTCGTCAACGTCGCCATCGAGGGCCAGCTGCTCGGCGGCGCCTTCACCTCGGCGATCCTCGCCACCATGACGCACTCGGCCGTCGTCGGTCTGATCGGCGCGGCCGTCGCCGGGGCGCTCGTCTCGTTCGTCCTCGCGGCGTTCTCGATCAAATACCTCGTCGATCAGGTCATCTTCGGCATCGTGCTCAACGTGCTCGTCTCCGGCGTGACCGGCTTCTTCTACACGGCGGTCATGGCGAACAACACGGCGGCCTTCAACCTGCCGCCCACGCTTCCGAGTCTGCCGATTCCGCTGCTGAGCCAGATCCCGGTGATCGGCCCCGTGCTGTTCGATCAGACGTTCATCGTGTACGCGATGTACGTCGCGGTGGCCGGTGTCTCCTTCTTCCTGTTCCACACACGCTGGGGTCTTCGGGTGCGCGCGGTCGGCGAGCACCCGAAGGCGGCCGACACGGTCGGCGTCAAGGTCGCCTCCACGCGGTTCTGGACGGTGCTGATCGCCGGCGCGATCGCTGGCTTCGGCGGCGCGTACTTCACGATCGGCGGCGTCGGCGGGTTCGTCAAAGACATGACGAGCGGTCTCGGCTACATTGCGTTGGCCGCTGTGATCTTCGGCCGCTGGAACCCGATCCGCGCCACCCTCGCCGCGCTCCTCTTCGGCTTCGCCGCCGCGCTACAGAGTCTGCTCGACCTGCTGCACGCCCCGATCCCGAGCGAGTTCCTGCGAATGCTGCCCTATCTGGTGACGATCGTCGCCGTTGCCGGTCTGGTCGGTATCTCGCGCGGACCTGCCGCCTCCGGTAAACCCTACATAAAATCATGACAGCCGTGATTGATTGGGAGGCTCTTCGTGCGGCGGCCCGCGAGGCCAGGGCCCACGCCTACGTCCCGTACTCGCGTTTCCCTGTCGGGGCGGCGGCACTCGTGGATGACGGCCGCATCGTCAGCGGCTGCAATGTGGAGAACGCCAGCTACGGTGTCACGCTGTGCGCTGAGTGCGGACTCGTCTCCGCGCTCGCGATGTCCGGTGGCGGCCGGCTCATCGCTTTCACCTGTGTGAACGGCGACGGCGATACCCTCATGCCGTGCGGACGCTGCCGGCAGCTGCTCTCCGAGCACGCGGGTGAGGGGATGATGCTGGAGACCGTCTCCGGCCTCCGCACCATCGACGAGGTGCTGCCCGACGCCTTCGGTCCGCGGCAACTCGCCGAGCACCGCAACAACGACTGAGAAAGACACCCCGTGACCCAGACCGCAGGAACGGTCGAGGCGTTCGATGCCGTCGACCTGATCAGGACCAAGCGCGACCGCGGAGAGCTCCGCACTGCCGAGATCGACTGGCTGGTGGACGCCTACACCCGCGGCTACGTGGGCGACGAGCAGATGTCTGCGATGGCGATGGCGATCTTCCTCAACGGGATGACCCGCCGCGAGATCAAGGACCTCACGCTCGCCATGATCGCCTCGGGCGAGCGCATGGACTTCTCCGGTCTTGGCAAGCCCACCGCGGACAAGCACTCCACCGGCGGTGTCGGCGACAAGATCACCCTGCCGCTCATGCCGCTGGTCGCCGTCTTCGGCGTCGCCGTTCCGCAGCTCTCCGGCCGCGGTCTCGGGCACACCGGAGGGACGCTCGACAAGCTTGAGAGCATCCCGGGCTGGCGCGCCGACTTGTCGAACGAGGAGATGTTCGCGCAGCTCCGGAACGAGGGCGGCGTCATCTGCGCGGCCGGTTCGGGGCTCGCCCCGGCCGACGGCAAGCTGTACGCGCTGCGCGACATCACGGGTACGGTCGAGGCCATCCCGCTGATTGCCTCCTCGATCATGTCCAAGAAGATCGCGGAGGGCACCGGCGCGCTGGTCCTCGACGTGAAGTTCGGTTCGGGAGCGTTCCTCAAAGACATCGAGAAATCGCGCGAGCTGGCGCGGACGATGGTCGAGCTGGGCACGGACGCCGGGGTCGCCACCTCGGCGCTGCTCACGGATATGAATGTCCCGCTGGGCCTTGCGATCGGCAACGCCAACGAGGTGCGCGAGTCCTTCGAGGTGCTCGCCGGCGGCGGTCCCGCCGATGTCGTGGAGCTGACGGTCGCACTCGCGCGCGAGATGCTCGCACTGGCCGGTCAGCCGGACGCGGATGTCGAGGCGGCGCTGAGGGACGGGAGGGCGATGGACAAGTGGCGGGAGGTCATCCGCGCCCAGGGCGGCGACCCGGAGGCGGCGCTTCCGGTGGCGAGGGAGACGCACACCGTGCTCGCTGCGGAGGACGGCGTCCTGATCGAGCAGCAGGCCCTCCCCTTCGGCATCGCTGCGTGGCGTCTGGGCGCTGGCCGCGCCCGCAGGCAGGACCCGTTGCAGCACGCGGCGGGCATCGACCTGCACGCGAAGCCGGGCGATGAGATCCGCGCCGGCCAGCCGCTGTTCACCCTCTCCGCCGACGAGCCGGCGCGCTTCGAGCGCGCGCTCGAAGCGCTCGACGGCGCCTATCGGATCGCCCCCGCCGGGACGCCGTTCGAGCGCGGGCCGATCGTCGCGGAGCGGATCGGCCGTGCCCGGTAGATTGAGAGGTATGAGCGAGAACGAGACGTACGCGCTGCCCGACGGCACCGATATCCAGGCCCTGCCGAAAGTGTCGCTGCACGACCACCTGGACGGCGGCCTGCGCCCGGTGACCGTTCTGGAGCTGGCCGACGCAGCCGGCGTCGACCTCCCGGCCGGCGATGCCAATTCCCTGGGCCGCTGGTTCGTCGAGAAGTCGAATTCGGGCTCCCTGGTCGAGTACCTCAAGACGTTCGATCTGACGACCGCCGTCATGCAGACCCGCGAGAGCCTCATCCGCGTCGCGCGCGAGTTCGTGCAGGATCTCGGGGCAGACGGGGTCGTTTACGGCGAGGTGCGCTGGGCGCCGGAGCAGCATCTGGGCCGCGGGCTCAGCCTCGACGAGACGGTCGAAGCCGTGCAGGAGGGAATTGAGCAGGGCATCCAGGATGTGTACGCGACCGGCGCGCGCATCCGCGTCGGCCAGCTGGTGTCCGCGATGCGCCACACCGATCGCAGTCTCGAGATCGCTGACCTGGCGGTGCGGCACCGCGATGACGGCGTGGTCGGGTTCGACATCGCCGGTCCCGAGGCGGGCTTCCCGCCCTCGAACCACCGCGCCGCGTTCGACTACCTGGCCGCCCAGTTCTTCCCGACCTCGGTGCATGCGGGCGAGGCGGACGGTCTCGGCAGCATCCGGAGCGCGCTGTTCGATGGCCGCGCGCTGCGGCTCGGGCACGGCGTGCGCCTTGCCGAGGATATCACGATCGAACGCCAGGACGACGAGAACACCTATGTGACGCTCGGGACGCTCTCGCAGTGGGTCAAGGATCGCGAGATCGCCCTGGAGACGAGCCCGAGCTCGAACCTGCAGACCGGGGCCATCGCGGCCTGGGGCGACGGCATCCTGGACCACCCGTTCGACTTGCTCTACCAGCTCGGCTTTCGGGTGCTGGTGAACACCGACAATCGGCTGATGAGCGGCACGACGCTGACCCGCGAGCTGAGCGTCCTGGCCGATGCCTTCGCCTATGACCGCACCGACCTCGAAATCTTCCAGCTGAACGCGGCGGCGGCGGCCTTCCTCCCCCTTGAGGAGCGTGAGGAGCTGGCCGGGATCGTCACAGCGGGTTTCGAGGGTTCCTGACCCATCGGGCGATACGCTGGAGGCATGCCCCTGCCACCGCTGCCAGCCTCCGCCGTGACCGTCGGCGCCCACGCCGCCGATTGGCGCGAGGCTGTGGAGCTGGCGGGGGCGGCGCTGGCGCGTTCGGGCGCGACGCAACCGGGATACACGGCCCGCATGGTGCAGGTGATCGAGGAGTTCGGGGCGTACATCGTGATCGCCCCCGGCCTAGCGCTCGCACACGCGCGACCCGGCCTGGACGTGAACGCCGACGGACTCGCCGTGGTGACGCTGGCTGAGCCGGTCGCGTTCGGGCACCCACACAACGACCCCGTCTCGGTGATCATCGGCCTGGCCGTGTCCACACCGGACGCGCATGTCACCAGCGTCGCGGAACTGGCCAATGTGTTCAACGACCCCGATTCGATTCCGGCGCTCGCGGACGCGAGCGGGGTGGCCGAGGTGCAGCGCATCCTGGCGCTCAGCGAGGGAGAGGCCACACCGTGAAGATCGTGGCGATCTGCGGCGCCGGTGTCGGTACCTCCGGCATCCTGAAGGTCAACGCCGAGCGGGTGCTCGAACGGTTGGGGATCGACGCCGACGTCGCGGCATCGGACGCGTCGAACGTCGCGACCGCGGCGTCCGACGCCCAGATCGTCCTGACGTCGCCGGAGCTGGCCGATCGCATCGGACCGACCAACGCTGACGTGATCGTGGTGCAGAACTACTTCGACCTCGGCGAGCTGGAGCGGAAGCTGAGCGAGGCGCTCGGCTAGCTGGGGGAGGCCAGGACGTTCGCTGACGGTGTCGCGGATGCGGGCGGCTGTCCGTCGTGCGCGCCGTGGGGCCGGTGGCCGTTGTGGGGGAACCGGCTACGCCGTCAGCGCCCGCATCGCGTCCGCCAGGGCAGCGACCCGTGCGGCGGCGGTCGAGCGCCGCTCGGCGAGGGTGCCTTCGTCGCTCGACGCATCGATGTAGATCTTGAGCTTCGGCTCCGTCCCGCTCGGTCGCACCATCACGCGCGAGCCGTCCGCCAGCAGGATGCGGAGCACATCGTTCGGCGGGAGGTCGCCGAGACCGTCGCTCAGGTCGTCGATCCGGCTCACGGCGACCGCGCCGAGGGTGCTCGGCGGGGTCGCTCGCAGAGTCGCCATGATCTCGCCGATACGGGAGACATCGCTGACGCGGAGGGAGATCTGGTCGCTCGCGAAGAAGCCGAAGCGCTCGGCGAAGGCGTCCAGCTGGTCCGCGATCGTACGCCCCTCCGCGGCCAGGCTGCTGGCCAGGTCGAGCAGTGCGGTCGCGGCGGAGATGCCGTCTTTGTCGCGGAGGGTCTGCGGGTTCACGAGGTAGCCCAGCGCCTCCTCGTAGCCGAAGATCAGCCCGGGTGCGCGGGAGACCCATTTGAAACCGGTGAGCGTGTTCGCGAAGCCGAGGCGGTACGCCTCCGCGACCGCCGCCAGCGCCGGGGAGGAGACGATCGAGCAGGCGAGCGTGCCGCCCTCTTCGGCAGTCAGTTCGGCGGCGCGCCAGCCCAGCAGGGCGCCGACCTCGTTGCCGCTCAGCCGGCGGTAGCCGTCGGTCGAGGCTGGGTCGGGGATGGCGACCGCGAGCCGGTCGGCGTCCGGGTCATTGGCGATGACCAGGTCGGCCCCGGCCTCGCGCGCCGTGGCGAACGCGAGATTCATCGCGCCCGGTTCCTCGGGGTTCGGAAACGCGACGGTCGGGAACGCCGGATCGGGATCGCGCTGCGCGGTCACGACCGCGGGCGCGGCGAACCCGGCGCGGGCGAACACCTCCCGGGCCGTGCGCCAGCCGACGCCGTGCATGGCCGTGTACGCGAACGAGACGGCGTCCCGCGGAGCGGAGGCGCTCGCGACGGCGGCGGTCGCCGCGATGTAGTCGCGCTCGACCTCCTCGCCGGCGACCTCGTACCGATCCGAGCGGGGCAGCTCTGCGACGCTGCCCCGAGCCACGTCCAGGATGTGCGCGGCGATCTCCGCATCCGTCGGGGAGACGATCTGCGAGCCGTGGCTCTTGCCGCCGAGATAGACCTTATAGCCGTTGTCGTTCCGCGGGTTGTGGCTGGCGGTGACCATGACACCGGCGCTCGTGCCCAGGTGTCGAACCGCGAACGCGAGCACCGGGGTGGGCAGCAGGCGCGGCAGGAGGACGGCGCGCACGCCGGCTCCGACCATGAGCTCCGCCGTGTCGCGGGCGAAGACAGCGGAGTTCTTGCGGCCGTCGTAGCCGATGACGACCGAGGGGGTTCCGTCCCCGGCGTTTTCCCTCAGCCAGCGGGCGAAGCCGGCCGCGGCCTGGGCCACCAGAACGCGGTTCATCCGGTTCGGGCCGGCGGCGATCTCGCCGCGGAGACCGGCCGTGCCGAAAGCGAGACGGGCGCCGAAGCGCGAGCGGAGGTCGGCGATGGCCCCGGCCGAACCGGACTCGGCGCTGGCGAGGAGAGCCTCGAGCTCCCGGCGCGTCTCGGGGTCGGGGTCTTGCTCCAGCCAGACGCGGGCGTCGGCGAGGAGCTGCGCGGTGTCGCTCACAGGGCCTCCACGATCCGGGCGAGCAGGGCTCCGATCACCGGTTCGGCCTCGCGCCCTGCTTCGATGACCTCCTGATGGCTGAGCGGGGTCTTCTGGATGCCGGCCGCGAGGTTCGTGATGAGCGACATCCCCAGGATCTCCATGCCCGCCTGGCGCGCGGCGATCGCTTCGAGGGCCGTCGACATTCCGACGATGTGCCCGCCGATCGTCTTCGCCATCTGGACCTCGGTCGGGGTCTCGTAGTGTGGTCCGCGGAACTGCGTGTAGACGCCCTCGTCCAGGCTCGGGTCGATGGTGCGCGCCAGGTCGCGCAGGCGTTTCGAATAGAGGTCCGTCAGGTCGATGAAGGTCGCGCCCTCCAGCGGCGAGTCGGCGGTGAGGTTGATGTGGTCGCTGATGAGGACCGGCGTCCCGGCTTTCCAGGTCTCCTTGATGCCGCCCGCACCGTTCGTGAGGATCATCGTCGCGGCGCCCGCGGCTGCGGCGGTGCGGACGCTGTGGACAACGCGGCGGACGCCGTGGCCCTCGTAGCAGTGGGTGCGCGCGCCGATGACAAGGGCGTGCTTGCCGTTGCCCAGCCGGAGGGAGCGGAGGGTGCCGACGTGGCCCTCCAGTGCGGGCTTGCCGAAGCCGACGATCTCGGTGGCAGGGACGGACGCGACGGTCTCGCCGATCAGATCGGCGGCCCTGCCCCAGCCGCTGCCGAGCGTGAGCGCGATGTCGTGCTTTGCGACCCCGGTCTTCTCCGCGAGCTGTTCCGCGGCGCGCTCGGCCACCTCGAACGGATCGGTGTCAGGGTCCTCAAGCGGGTTCAGGGTTTCCGGCATGCGCCCACTCTACTGAGCGCTCTCCGCGGACGCTGCTAACCTGGCGGGGCGACGGCGCAGCCCGCATACGGAAGAATGGGCGGCATGGCCTACGAATTCGAGCGCAAGCAGCGGATCGCCGTCCTCGGCGGCGGACCCGGCGGGTATGAGGCGGCGATCGCCGGGGCGCAACTCGGGGCCGATGTCACCCTCATCGAGCGCTCCGGCGTCGGCGGCTCGGCTGTCATCACCGATGTCGTTCCCTCCAAGAGCCTCATCGCGACAGCGGAGGCCACCAACTCCATCGCCGAGGCAGCCGACCTCGGCGTCCAGTTCTTCTCCCGCGACGCCAGCGGCAAGCCGGTGCGCCCGGAGATCGCCGTCAATCTGGCGGCGGTCAACAAGCGGCTCATGGGCCTCGCCCGCCAGCAGTCGGAGGACATGCGCGCGGAGCTCGTGCGTTCGGGCGTCCGCATCGTCTCCGGGGAGGGCCGGCTCGACGGTCCGGGCGCCGTCATCGTCTCGACGGTGCGGGGCGACTCGGGTACGGACTTCGACAGTGTGGATGCGGACACCATCGTGGTCGCCGTCGGCGCCCGCCCGCGCATCCTGTCCTCCGCCGAGCCGGACGGCGAACGCATCCTGACCTGGACCCAGCTCTACGATCTGGGAGCGATCCCCGAGCACCTCGTGGTCGTCGGCTCGGGCGTCACCGGAGCGGAGTTCGCCTCGGCCTACACGGCGCTCGGCTCGAAGGTCACCCTCATCTCTTCCCGCGACCAGGTGCTCCCGGGCGAAGACGCGGACGCCGCCAGCGTGATCGAGAACGTCTTCAAGCGCAACGGGATGCAGGTGCTCTCCACCTCCCGCGCCGAGTCGGTGGTCCGGGCCGGGGACGGCGTGGTCGCCACGCTCTCCGACGGTCGCACCGTGGAGGGCAGCCACTGCCTGATGGCCGTCGGCTCGATCCCGAACACCGCCGGGATCGGGATGCAGGAGGCCGGGGTGCAGCTGACGCCGTCCGGCCACATCCGGGTCAACCGGGTCGCCCGCACCTCCATCCCGAACATCTACGCCGCGGGAGACTGCTCCGATCTGCTGCCGCTCGCGTCGGTCGCCTCGATGCAGGGCCGCACGGCGGTCTTCCACGCGATGGGCGACGCGGTCAATCCGATCGAGCTGCGCAACGTCACCTCCAACATCTTCACCCAGCCGGAGATCGCGACGGTCGGCTGGAACCAGAAGCAGATCGAGGAGGGCATCGCGCAGGGCGACATCTACAAGCTGCCGCTGAAGTCCAACCCGCGCGCGAAGATGCTCGGCATCCGCGACGGGTTCGTGAAGCTCTTCGCCCGCACCGGGTCGGGGACCGTGATCGGCGGCGTGATCGTGGCCCCGCGTGCCTCCGAGCTGATCTTCCCGCTCGCGCTCGCCGTCGAGCACCGTCTCACGGTCGACCAGGTCGCCCGGGCGTTCACGGTGTACCCGTCCCTCTCCGGTTCCATCTCGGACGCGGCCCGCGCGATGCACATCGTCCTGTAGGGGAGGAGTGCGCATGGAGGAGACTCTGGTCATCGGCGTCCTCGTCGTTCTGGCCATCGCAGCGGCCACGGCGATCGGCCCCCGCTTCGGCGTCGCCTCGCCGCTCGTCCTCGTCGTCGTCGGCATTCTGGTGAGCCTGCTGCCGTTCGTGCCCGCGGTCACGATCGAGCCGGAGTGGGTTCTAGCCGGTGTGCTCCCGCCCCTGCTGTATTCGGCCTCGGTGTCGATGCCGTCGATGACCTTCCGCCGCGAGTTCGCTGCGATCAGCGGGCTGTCCGTCCTCCTGGTCGTCGTCAGCTCGGTGCTGCTCGGCCTGCTCTTCGCCTGGGTCATCCCCGGGCTCGGCCTAGCGTGGGGCATCGCGCTCGGCGCTATCGTCAGCCCGCCGGACGCGGTGGCCACCGGGATCGTGAAACAGGCGGGCGTCTCGCCGCGCGTCGTCGCCATCCTCGAGGGCGAGAGTCTGCTCAACGATGCCACGGCGCTGGTGCTGCTGCGCGCGGCCGTCGCTGCCACAGCGGCGTCGTTCACGTTCGGCGCGGTGGTCGTCTCGTTCGTCTCCTCGGTGCTGATCGCCATCCTCTTCGGCTGGGCCGTCGGACGGCTGAACCTGCTTGTCCGGCAGCGGGTGAAAGATGCCACGGTCAATACCGTCATCTCCTTCACCGTCCCTTTCCTGGCCTCCCTCCCCGCCGAAGCGCTCGGCGCCTCGGGACTCGTTGCGGCCGTCGTCGCCGGACTCGTCACCGGCAGCCGCGCGCCTCGGGTGCTCTCGCCGGAGCACCGGCTCTCGGACACGCAGAACTGGCGGACGGTCGAGATGGTGTTGGAAGGCGTCATCTTCCTGACGATGGGCCTCGAACTTTTCGGCATCCTGCAGAAGGTCGAGAACGATCACTCCGGTCTGCTGCCCCTCGTCGCGGTCGCCGCCGGGGCGCTGCTCCTGACGATCCTCGTGCGCGCCGCCTTCGTGGCGCCCCTCCTGGCGATGCTCGGCCGCCGCCATCGGCGCGGTCAGCGGATGCGGCCCGCGCTCGAGCGGATGCACCAGCGCCTCGAAGACCCGGAAGGCGTTCAGCGCGACATCGCCGAGCGGCTGGCCGGTGCGAGGTCGGCACAGCGGGCGCTGCCGGGTGCGGAGGGCGCGGATGCGGTGCGGGCGGACGCGGGCCGGGCCGATGCGGTGCGCGCCGTCGGCGCGCCGTCCCGCGCCGTCCCCCTCACCGGCCGCGCGGTTCGTGCCCGGATAATCGTCCGCAGCACAGTTCTGCGCCGCGGCGTCCCCACCGCCGAGAACCTCGCCCGCTTCGGTGTGCGCCTCCGCCGGCTCCTCGCTGACATTGACTACTTCACCGAGGCCCCGCTCGGCTGGCGGGAGGGCGGCATCGTCGTCTGGGCGGGGATGCGCGGGGCTGTCACGGTCGCCGCCGCGCAGAGCCTTCCGGACGAGACCCCCGGGCGTTCCGTGCTGGTTCTCATCGCCTTCCTCGTCGCCGCTGGGTCGCTTCTGCTTCAGGGCGGTACGCTGGCCCTTGTTCTGCGGCTCCTCAAACCCAGTGCCGCGGACCCCGACGCCGAGCGTGATGAGCGCCGCCGCCTGATGGCGCTGCTGCGCGACGCGGGAAGAACCGTCCCTCTCCCTGCCACCGTCGAGCGCACCCCCGAGGTCTTCCAACAGTACAAGGCCGCCCGCCTCGCCCGCATCCGCGCCCAGCGCTCCGCCCTCCTCGACGCCCGCGACGAAGGCACCTTCAGCGCGGATGTCCTCGTCGGCGCCCTCAACAACCTCGACGCCGCAGAGATCAGCATCGAGCTCAAAGGCGCCCCTATCGATTCCCCCTGACCGCTGTCATCCTCTCCCACCGGGTGAGCGGTGCGGAGGCAGGACAGGGACGCGCAGCGGGGGCGGTCAGACGATGCTGAGGAGCGGGTGGCCGGAGGAGACGGTCTCGCCTACGGCGGCGTTGATGGCGGCGATGGTGCCGTCCTTGTGGGCGGTGAGGGGCTGCTCCATCTTCATGGCCTCGAGGACGAGCACGAGATCCCCCTTGACCACTTCGTCGCCGTCGGCGACCGCGACCTTGACGACGGTCGCCTGCATCGGCGCAGTGAGTGCGTCGCCCGTCGCGGTGTCGACCGCATGCCCGCCCCCGCGGCGACGCGGGGCGGGCGGGGTTTTCTCGGGGGAGCCGCCGGCCAGCAGGCGGGCGGGGAGGGAGACCTCGATGCGCTTGCCCTCGACCTCGACGACGACGTTGCTCCGGCGTTCCGCCGCGGACGGGTCGCCGAGCTCGCCGGACCACGGCTCGATGCCGCCGGCCCATTCGGTCTCGATCCAGCGGGTGTACATGGAGAACGGCTCGCCGTCCTGCGGAGCGAAGGCAGGGTCGCGCACAATCGCGCGGTGGAACGGCAGCACCGTCGGCAGGCCCGCGACCTCGAACTCGTCCAAGGCGCGGCGCGAGCGCTCCAGCGCCTCCTCGCGGGTGGCGCCGGTGACGATCAGCTTCGCGAGCATGGAGTCGAACGCGCCGCTGATGACGTCGCCCGCCTGGACGCCGCTGTCGACGCGGACACCGGGGCCGCTGGGCGCTTTGAAAATGTGGACAGGGCCCGGAGAGGGGAGGAAGCCGCGGCCGGCGTCCTCGCCGTTGATGCGGAACTCGAAGGAGTGGCCACGGGGGGCCGGGTCGACGCCGTCGAGCTCGCCTCCTTCCGCGAGGCGGAACTGCTCCCGGACGAGGTCGATGCCGGTCACCTCCTCCGAGACCGGGTGCTCGACCTGGAGACGGGTGTTCACTTCGAGGAACGATACGGTGCCGTCTTTGCCGATGAGGAACTCGCAGGTGCCGGCGCCCTGGTAGCCGACCTCCTTCAGAATCGCCTTGGAGGCGCTGGAGAGCTTCTCCAGCTGCTCCGGGGTGAGGAACGGCGCGGGGGCCTCCTCGACCAGCTTTTGGTGCCGGCGCTGCAGCGAGCAGTCGCGGGTCGAGACGACCACGACGTTGCCGTAAGCGTCGGCGAGGCACTGGGTTTCGACGTGGCGCGGCTGGTCGAGGTATTTCTCCACGAAGCACTCGCCGCGGCCGAACGCCGCGATCGCCTCGCGGGTGGCGGACTCGAAGAGCTCGGCCACTTCGTCCCGGGCGCGGGCCACCTTGAGGCCGCGCCCGCCGCCGCCGAACGCCGCTTTGATGGCGACGGGCAGGCCGTGCTCGTTCGCGAAGTCGAGCACCTCGGCCGCGTCGGCGACCGGGTTGAGGGTGCCGGGGGCCAGCGGTGCGCCCACTTTCTCGGCGACGTGCCGGGCGGAGACTTTGTCGCTGAGGCGTTCGATGGCCTCCGGCGACGGGCCGATCCAGACGAGGCTGGCGGCGATGACGGCGCGGGCGAAGTCGGCGTTCTCGGCGAGGAAGCCGTATCCCGGATGCACGGCGTCGGCGCCCGAGCGGCGGGCGATGGAGAGCAGCTTGTCGATGACCAGGTATGTCTCGGCGCTGGTGGAGCCCTGGAGGCCGTAGGCCTCGTCCGCGAGCCTGACATGCAGGGCGTCGCGGTCCTGGTCGGCGTAGACGGCGACGGAGCCGATTCCGCTGTCGCGTGCGGCGCGGATGATCCGGACGGCGATCTCGCCCCGGTTGGCGATGAGGACCTTGGAGATACGTGGCACAGTTCTCCAGCCTATTGCGCGAGCCGGATCAACTTTTGGACGATTCCAACAAAAATAAATCCAAAATCCTTCAGGTTGTCTATAGCGACACTCCGGCGCGGTTCCACAGCTCGGTCCACTCGATTCTGAGCTGTCGAACCAGGTCGCGCAGGGTGGAGAGGGACAGCCCGACGACGGTGCTCGGATCGCCCTCCACCCGGCGGATGAAAGGGCCGCCCAAGCTGTCGATGGTGAACGCGCCCGCGACCTCCAGGGGTTCGCCGCTGGCGATGTAGGCGTCGATTTCGGCGTCGGTGACGTCTGCGAACGAGACGGCGGCGACGGCCGTTGCCCCGACAGCGGCGTTCTCCACGCCCCCGCGGTGGTCGATGAGCCAGTGCCCGGAGTGCAGGCGCCCGGTGCGGCCGCGCTGCGCCCGCCAGCGCTCGCGTGCGATCTCGGGCCGGTGCGGTTTGCCGTGGAGGGCGCCGTCGATCGCGAACGCCGAGTCGCCGCCGAAGACGAGCCCGTCGATCGGCTCGCCGTCGAGCGCGCCACGCACGGCCTCCGCTTTCAGCCGGGCGAGTAACTGCACCATCGCGTCGGGGGAGAGCGGTCCGTGTTCGGCTTCCGCTGCGGCGACGGCGGCGGGCTCGTCCACCTGCGACGGCACGACGACGGGCTCGATCCCAGCGGCGCGCAGCAGCGCGAGGCGGGCGGGGGAGGTGGAGGCGAGGTAGAGCCGCATGGTCGTCACCTGTGGGATGCTCGATGGATGCCCCGGAGAGATGAGGTCGACCTCGACATTACCAACGTCGCCCACGGAGGCGTGTTCGTCGCCCGGCACGAGGGTCGCGTGGTCTTCGTGCCCGACACGATGCCGGGGGGAGCGCATCCGCGCCCGGATCGCCGACCGCAGGCACGACCGGTTCTGGCGCGCCGAGGCGCTCGACGTCCTGGAGGCAGCGCCCGAGCGCCAGAAGCATGTCTGGTCCGCTGCGGGCAGCGACCGAGCCCCCGGCCAGCGGCCCGGAGGGGCGGAGTTCGGCCACATCCGCCTGGCTCATCAGCGCGAGCTCAAGCGGTGCGTGATCGTGGACGCCCTGCAGCGCACCGCCCAGCTCGATCGGGGACTGATCGACGCGCTGGGCGTCGCGGTCGAGTCGGCTGCGGGCGAGACCGAGGACGGTGCCGGCTGGCGCACCCGCGTCCGGCTACAGGTCGGCGAGGGCGGCGGCATCGGCCCCTTCGCGGCGCGCAGCCACACGGTCATCCCGGTCGACGACCTCCCGCTTGCGACCGCTCTCGTCTAGGAGTCCACCCCGTTCGGTCAGCGTTTCCCCGGAGCGGAGTCGGTGGATGTCGTCGCCACAGCGCTTGGCACGGCCCATGTCCTCGTCAACGACGCCCCCGGGCGCCGCGGCGCCCGGCTGGTCCGCCCGCGTCGCCGTCCGGCCCCGATCCGCGAGCGCGTGGGCGAGCGCGAGTTCCGCGTGGACGCCCGCGGTTTCTGGCAGGTGCATCGGGCCGCTGCGACGACGCTGACGGCGGCCGTCCAATCGGCCGTCGACGAGGCCCTGTTCGACTCGCGCGCCGCGAACCTCGACCTCTACGGCGGGGTCGGCCTCCTCTCGGCAGCTCTCGGCGACCGGTTCGGCCCGACCCTGCGCATCACCTCCGTCGAGTCCGACGGGGCTGCCACCGACGATGCGGCGGAGAACCTCGTGGACTGGGTCGGCGCTGCCGCGGTCACGGGGCGCGTCGAGCATGTCGTCGCGGGTCTCGTCACCGGTGCGTCCGCGGCGGAGCGCGCCCGCCTGCGCGCGGCGACTGTCGTCCTGGACCCGCCCCGCTCCGGCGCGGGGCGGGCTGTCGTGAACGCGATCGCCGAGCTGCGGCCCGCGCAGATCGTCTATGTCGCGTGCGACCCTGTCGCGCTGGCCCGGGATGTGGCCTTCTTCGCCGAGCGCGGCTATCCGCTGCGCAACGCTGCGGGCGTTCGATCTGTTCCCCCACACCCATCACGTCGAAGTGGTCACCGCGCTGACCCCCTGACCGGAGATGTATGCATTCCCACCACTACGATGGTGAGCATGGTGCGGGTGTCAATCGTCGACGATCACGAGTCGGTGCTTCTCGGGCTGAGGGCAGCCTGTCAGGAGGCGGGCTACGATGTCGTGGTCGCTGCTGCGACGGTGGATGGATTCGTGTCGCAGCTGGGGGCGCAGGAGTGCGATGTGGTCGTGCTCGATCTCTCCCTCGGCGACGGTTCGCGGGTGACGGACAACGTCAAACGGGCGCAGGCGACGGGTGCCGCTGTGCTCGTCCACAGCATCGCGGACCGCGTGGCCGGTGTGCGGGAGGCGCTCGCAGCGGGTGCCGCCGGCGTCATCCCGAAGTCCTCTCCGACGACGACCGTGATGAACGCGATCGCGACCGTTGCGCGCGGGGATGTGCTCAACAACCTCGAGTGGGCGACCGCCATCGACGCCGACAGCGACTTCGCCAAGGCGCAGCTCGGCCGCCGCGAGCGGGACGTTTTGCACCTCTACGCTTCCGGCCTGCCGCTGAAGGCGGTCGCCGCGCAGCTCGGGATCGCCAATTCGACGGCACGCGAGTATTTGGACCGCATCCGCGTGAAGTATGTGGAGGTCGGCCGCCCGGCTCCGACGAAGGTGGACCTGCTGCGTCGCGCCGTCGAGGACGGCATCTTGCCCGGGCTCGACTCCGATCCGCGCAATGAACGGGTTTAGCGCTCCGGGCCCTGTCTCCGGGGCGCCGCCGGAGGGTGTCAAACGTCGCAAACCGCTGAGCCGGGCCCGTATCGAGCGGATCGCCGACCGCACTGTGTCGGCTTTCAGCCTCGTGTTTGGCCTGCAGATCCTCCCGACCGCGCTCGGTCAGCTGGGCGACCTGCGGGAGCCGTGCGCCTTCGTCGTCCTGATTATCGTCTTCGGCGGCCTCGCCCTGACGGTTCTGTTCGCGATCGTCCAGCGCTTCGTGAAGACGGCGATGGGCGTCCTGGCCATTGTGTACCTCGTGGCGATTGTGACCTGGCCGCTGTTGGTGAACGACCCGGCGCCGTTCGCGAGAGACAGGCCGTGGGTCTGGTTCCTCTGCTCCGTGCTCACGGCCTTCGCCGCGGTGGCGTGGCCGCTCTGGCTGGCGACCGTGTACACATTCGCCGCGCCGGTCGTTTACGGTTTCGTCCGGGCGCTGCCGGCCGGCGGCGGCGCGAGCGCCGAGCTGGCCGGGATCGATGCGGTGTACGCGATCATCCTGGGCGGTGTGATCCTCGCGATCGTCACCATGATGCGCGAGGCGTCGACGGCGGTGGATGTCGCCCAGGGCCACGCGCTCACCAAGTACAGTAACGCCGTCCGCCAGCACGCGACCGAGGTCGAGCGCGTCCAGGTGGATGCGATCGTCCACGACAGCGTCCTGACGACCCTGCTCTCGGCGGCCAGCGCGCGCACGCCGGAGGCGAAGGAACTGGCGGCGCGGATGGCCGCCGACGCCATCGGGCACTTGCACGCGGCCGAAGCGTCCGGACCGCAGGACCAGCCTCCTGTCGGCCTCGACGTGCTGCACGAGCGTCTGCTGGCGGCAGCGGAGTCCAGCGCCTCGCACTTCGTGGTGGAAGCGCGGGACACCGCCCGGCGTACTCTGCCCGTCGCTGTGGCCGAGGCGGTCTCTTCGGCTGCGGTGCAGGCGATGGTCAACAGCAACCAGCACGCCGGCGGCCCGGAGGTGCGGCGGAGCGTCACCATCGTCGGCGGCGCGGGCGGGGCGACGGTCCAGGTCGTCGTCGAAGACTCCGGACGCGGCTTCGTCAGCGCGGAGGTGCCGGCCGAGCGCCTGGGGCTGCGCGTCAGCATCCAGGAGCGTCTCGCCAAGGTCGGCGGCCGGGCGACGGTCCGGTCGGCGCCGGGCCGGGGGACGAGTGTCACGATCGTCTGGCCGAGCCCTGAGCCCGCATCGCCGCCGGACCGGGAGCGGGAGACCGTCCGGTGATCACGCTCAACAGGGTGCTGTTCCTCACGCTCGGCGCGATGTTCTCGGCCTATCATCTTTTTCTCGGGCTCTCGTCGCTCTCCATTCCCGATGACCCGGGCCCCGCCATCGTCGCGATAGCGCTCTACGCGGTCGCCACCGCGATCAGCCTGTGGCCGGCCAGCCCGACCAGGATGCCGCTCTGGCTGGCCGCCTTCGACCTCGCCGTCTCCGTGGTGGTCGCCGTGCTGGTCACCAGCGAGCTCGACCCGGCGAAGGACAATGTCTACGCCACCTGGTACGTCGCGGCCATCGGAACGCTGATGACTGTTTGCGCTGTCCGCCGGCAGCGGCTCGTGGCCTGGCTTGGCGTCGCCTTCCTCACGGTCCAGACTGTGATCTGGGCGGGCGTCGGCGCGCTCGCCGGCCTCGGCGTCATCGGCTCCGTGGTGTGGGTCGGCGTCGCCGTCGTCATCTCCGCGTCGCTCGTGAGGGCCGGCCGGGACGCGCTGCGATTCGGGTGGGCCGAGCGTGAAGCCACCGAGTGGCAGGCGGCCCAGGAGGCGCACGTCATGGAGAGGCAGCTGCGGCTGCGGCAGACCTACCGGGTGGCTGCGCCCATGCTCGCCGAGATCGTCCGTCGCGGCGGCGACTTGACCGAGGCGGAGCGCCGGGAGTGCCGCTATCTGGAAGGCGCCATCCGCGATGAGATCCGCGGAAGGCGTCTCCTCAACGAGGACGTCCGTCGTGAGGTGATGGCTGCCCGGCGTCGCGGTGTCGTCGTCACTCTGCTCGACGAGGGCGGCATCGACGACCTCGACCAGGCCGGCCTCGACACGGTCTTGCGGCGTCTTGCGGAGGCCATCCGGGGCACGACGACCGACAAGCTCATCGTGCGCACCGTCCCGCGCTCGTCCGAGACGGCGATCACCGTCATTGGGCTCCGCATGTCGGGCGATGGGGCCGCGAACGCTCTGGGCGCGGAGTCGGACGACGAAGTGGACCTCTGGCTCGAGATCTCGCGCCCGCTCCCCTCTGCCTGAGGCGTCGTAGCGCGCACCGCCCTGAGCGCTGGTCTCCGTGGCCGGGTTGGGGCGTTCCCGGCTGCTGTGCGCGCGATCGCGGATGGCGATTCGCAATGTCATATGTATGATTCATTGACTGTTTCCTCGAAACCGGAGGGAAGAAGCGGAAGGGGTGTCGTGGGCGGGAGTGACGCGGAACCGCTGGTGTTCGATCATCGTGCCGCGGACGCTCTGGCGCAGACGGTTCGCGGCGCGGCCCAGCGGGTGAGAGCGGGCCAATCGGCGCGGAGGGGGTTCGCGCAGACGGCGACCGCGGAGTTCCGCGGGCTCTTCGCCCGGGAGTTCGCCCGCAGCCGTGAGCTGGCTGATGGTCAGGGCGTCCGACTATATCTTCACTCTGGACATCAACACCGAGTGTTCCCTGGATCCCACGCTCAAACGTCGGACCGGTCCTCATGGCTACCGCGACTTCGACCCCCCGCGAACTCCTCCCGACCCCCGAACCGTCCGCTGACGGAACCCCGTGAGCGCTCGCTGTCATGGGGGAGGCGCAGCAGTGTGTCCCAGGAACACCGCGCCAACCGCTGAACCCAGCCGTTAACGGGTGAGGGGGCCGGCACCCGAATTGCCGACCCCCTTTAAGCCCCGTAGTCAGGGCGACAACCCGAATATCGCCCTGACTCGCCACCAAAGCACTCACCTGCTTACCCTAGTCGGCGAGTGATTGGCGGTGTGACTCATGAGGAGAGACACCTAGCAGTAATCATGATCACGGTCAGCCCGCAAAATACATAGTCGTCATTTTGGGGGACCGTGGGGTACAAGCTGGACCTCTTCTGTGGGGAACACGTCGATAATTTCGTGTGTCCCGTTCGTGGGGCACGCAGAGACCGGGGTGCAAATCGGGTCATCAGCCCGAGAACGACCGCCACTGGCCCAGCCCTGGAATCAGCAACGTGCGCAGCGGACGCTGACTGCGCTGCCAGCCGTCCGCCCCGGCAGCGAGCCGGGAGCCGCGCGCCGCGGCGGCCTGTTCGGCCACCGCGGCGGTGAGCACGGCCGTGACGGCGGCGATCTCCTCCGCCGTCACGCGGCGCGTGACGAAACGGAGCTGCGAGGGGTCGAGGGCCTCGCTCACAGCGGGATGTTCCCGTGCTTCTTCGGCGGAAGGCTCGCCCGCTTGGTGCGCAGCGCCCGGAGCGCTTTGACGACGGAGACGCGGGTGGCGGCCGGCTCGATCACCCCGTCCAGCTCGCCGCGCTCGGCGGCGAGGAACGGACTCGCGACGTTGTAGGTGTACTCGGTGGCGAGCTTCGCCCGCACCGCGGCGACATCCTCCCCGGCGTCCTCCGCTCGTTTCAGCTCGCCGCGGTAGAGGATGTTGACCGCGCCCTGGCCGCCCATGACCGCGATCTCCGCCGTCGGCCAGGCCAGGTTGATGTCGGCGCCGAGCTGTTTGGAGCCCATCACGATGTAGGCGCCGCCGTAGGCTTTGCGGGTGATGATTGTGACCAGCGGCACGGTCGCCTCCGCGTACGCGTACAAGAGTTTCGCGCCGCGGCGGATGACGCCGGTCCACTCCTGGTCGGTGCCGGGCAGGTAGCCGGGCACGTCGACGAAGGTGAGGATCGGGATGCTGAAGGCGTCGCAGAATCGGACGAACCGCGACGCTTTCTCCCCGGCGTCGATATTGAGGGTGCCTGCCATCGCGCTCGGCTGGTTGGCGACGATGCCGACCGAGCTGCCCTCGACCCGGGCGAAGCCGATGACGATGTTCGGCGCGAAGAGCGGCTGGACCTCGAGGAACTCCCCGTCGTCCACGATGCCCGCGATGATCGTCGTGACATCGTAGGGCTGGTTGGGGGAGTCCGGGATGATCGTGTTGAGCTTGCGGTCGGCGTCGGTCGTCTCCAGCTCCGGCTCCGCCTCGAACACCGGCAGTTCCGCCAGGTTGTTCTGCGGCAGGTAGCTGAGCAGAGCGCGCGCGTAGTCGAGTGCGTCCTCCTCGTCGCTCGCGAGATAGTGGGAGACGCCGGAGACCCTGTTGTGGGTGAGGGCGCCGCCGAGCTCCTCGAATCCGACATCCTCGCCGGTCACCGTCTTGATGACATCGGGGCCGGTGACGAACATGTGGCTGGATTTGTCGACCATGATCACGAAATCGGTCAGCGCGGGGGAGTACACTGCGCCGCCGGCCGCCGGGCCCATGACGATGGAGATCTGCGGGATGACGCCGCTCGCCGCCGTGTTGCGCCGGAAGATCTCGCCGTACTTGCCGAGCGCGACCACGCCCTCCTGGATGCGCGCGCCGCCGGAGTCCAGGATGCCGATCATCGGCACACCCATCTTGAGCGCATGGTCCATCACTTTGATGATCTTCTCGCCCGCGACCTCGCCCAGCGAGCCGCCGAAGATCGTGAAGTCCTGGCTGAAGACGGCGACGCTCCGGCCGTGGATGGTGCCGACGCCGGTGACGACCGCATCGCCGTACGGCCGCTTCCCGTCCATGCCGAACGCTTGCGTGCGGTGGCGCACGAATTCGTCGAACTCCACGAACGATCCCTGGTCGAGCAGCAGATCGATGCGCTCGCGCGCGGTGAGCTTGCCCTTGGCGTGCTGTTTCTCGATCGCCGCCTGGCCGCTCGCGGTGACGGCCTCGTGGAAGCGCTCTTTGAGGTCGGCGAGCTTTCCCGCTGTGGTGGCCAGGTCGGGGGCCGGTGCGATTCCGGTGGGTTGACGTGCTTCGGTGTCGGTCACGCCGTTCACTCTACCGGCCAGTGGATGGGCGATGCCGTTGAGGAAACCCTACAAATACCGGGCTTCGCGCTGGCAGACTGAGCCTATGGAGACCTTTCGCCGCAGTCGCGCCATCGTCCCTCTGCTCGATGTTCTCGAGGAGGCTGGCTCCACGAACGACGTGATGCAGGCCCGCTCCGGCGATCTTCCCGACCTCGCCGTTGTCGTCACCGGCAATCAGACCGGCGGCCGGGGCCGGCTGGGGCGGGTCTGGGTGGCGCCGCCCGGGAAGACGCTCGCCATCTCCGTGCTGCTGAAGCCCGAGGGCCTGAAGCCGGACGCTTTCGGCTGGTTCCCGCTGCTCGCCGGCCTCGCTATGCGCCGCGCGCTGGCCGGTTTCGTGCCGCGGGAGGTCGAGGTCAAGTGGCCGAACGATGTGCTGATCGACGGCGCGAAAGTCAGCGGCATCCTGACCGAGCTGCTGCCCGGGATGCGCGGTGTCGTGGTCGGAGCCGGCGTCAACCTGACAGTGGCCGGGGACGAGCTGCCGGTGCCGACTGCGACGTCCCTGCTGCTGGCCGGCGCGACCGATCCCGACACCGACGCCGTGCTCGCCGCCTACCTCATCGAGCTGGTCGTACTCTATCGCGACTTCCTCACGGCGGGCGGCGATGCGGTTCGCAGCGCGCTGCGCGGTGAGGTCGCCGCGGCGTGCCACACCATCGGCCGGGCGGTGCGTGTCGAGCTCCCCGGCGGTGGCAGCCTGACGGGCGTCGCCGTCGCTCTCGACGACACCGGACGGCTGATCGTGGAGTCGGATGCGGGCCGCACCGCGGTGGCGGCCGGCGACGTGACGCACCTGCGGTATTAATGGGAGTCATGAGCAGCACGCCGGACGGAGCCGTCGCCCCGCCTTCCGAGCGGGTCGTGGCTCGGCTGCGCCCGAACGCACGGGCGCTCCTCTGGCCGTCCCTCGCGCTCATCGCCGCCAGCTGCGCCGTCGGCTTCTTCGCCGGGCGTCTGACCGAGGTGTGGCAGGAGGCGCTGCTCTGGTCGGCCGCGGCCGCTGTGCTGTTTTTCTTCTTTCTGCTGCCGTTCGCGGCCTGGCTGAGCCGCCGCTACACGATCACAACGCGCCGGCTCATCCTCCGGCACGGTTTCTTCGTCCGCGTCCGCCAGGAGTTGCTGCACTCCCGCGGCTACGATGTGAGCCTCAAGCGCACCTGGCCGCAGAGCCTGTTCCGCTCGGGAGACGTCCTGGTCAACTCGGGCCTCGACCATCCCGTCGTCCTTAAGGATGTGCCCCGGGCCGATGAGGTGCAGCGCGCGCTCAGCGAGCTTATGGAGCGCGCGCAGACCGTCGTCGGGATGCGCCGACAGGAGTCGGAGTCAGTCCCCGACGAGACCACGGTCTGGGGTTCGCGTTAGCATCGCCGCCGCGACCGGTTCCAGTGCCGATGCCGGAGGCCGCTGGCCGCGCGCGGGGGAGAAGACCCACCAGCGGTAGAAGGCGAAGCGGAACAGCATCCCGAGCGCCAGGCCGATCCCGTTGGCCGAGATGTTGTCGGCGATCGGCGAGGTCAGGCCGAGCAGATAGTGCGACACCCCGATGCAGAGCAGGGGGATGCCCATGCCCGCGAGGCTGACCGTGAAGAACTCGGCGCCTTCGCGCAGGGCGTTCCTCTGCCGCTGCCCGGAGAAAGCCCAGAACCGGTTCCCGGCCCAGTTGGCGAAGATCGCCGCGGTCGTCGCGATGACGGTCGAGAGGACGGTGGCGTGCGGGACGCCGCGGAGAACGATCAGCAGCATCGCATTGAACACGACGAGGTTCACGGCCAAGCCCACAGCGCCCACGGCGCCGAACTTGATCAGCTGCGGGAGGAGCCGGGCCGTGCGCGCCGGGATGGTCTTCTGGATCGTCATGCTCCAACCGGGGATGCGGAATGATAGGGAGTGTGTTCGCCAGAGTACGCGAGCCGCGGCGTTCATGTCTGTGAGTTGGCCGCGGGCGGCATGAGGAGTATCAGAGGAGAGGTACAGGCGATGGCCAGGAACAGAGTTGGTGTGATCGGCGGCGGACAGCTGGCGCGGATGATGATCTCCCCGGCGGTGGAGCTGGGCGTGGACATCCGTGTGCTCCAGGAGGCCGAGGGCATGAGCGCCGATCTCGCCGCCAGCGGCGTCGGCGACTACCGCGACCTCGGTGCCGTCCTCGCCTTCGCGGAGACGGTGGATGTTGTGACCTTCGACCACGAGCACGTTCCGCCGGCCATCCTCCGTGAGCTGGTCGCTCGCGGCGTCCCGGTCCACCCCGGGCCGGACGCGCTGCTCTATGCGCAGGACAAGATTCAGATGCGCTCGAAGCTCGGCGATCTCGGCCTTCCCGTTCCGGACTGGGCGGCCGTGGAGACCTCCGGCGAGCTCGCCGCGTTCCTCGACGACCACGGCGGCCGCGCGGTCGTCAAGACGGCCCGCGGAGGCTACGACGGCAAAGGCGTCCGTCTGGTCTCGGACGCGAACGGGGCGGACGACTGGTTCCTCGCGCTCGCCGAGGACGGTCTCGGTGGCGCTCTGCTGGTCGAGGAGCTCGTCTCTTTCCGCCGCGAGCTGGCCCAGCTGGTCGCGCGGCGGCCCTCCGGCGAGGTCGTCGCCTGGCCCGTCGTCGAGACCGTGCAGCGCGACGGCGTGTGCGCCGAGGTGATCGCCCCGGCCCCCGGCTCGGCCGGCCGTCTCGCGCAGGCGGCGTCGGACATCGCCCGCCGCATCGCAGACGGCTTGGGCGTGACCGGCGTCCTCGCCGTCGAACTGTTCGAGACGACCGACGGCCGGGTGCTGGTCAACGAGCTCGCGATGCGCCCACACAACAGCGGCCACTGGTCGATCGAGGGCGCCGTGACCAGTCAGTTCGAGCAGCATCTGCGCGCCGTGCTCGATCTGCCGCTGGGCGCGGCGACGGCGCGCGAGGACTGGTCGGTGATGGTCAACATCCTGGGCGGGCCGTCGGAGGGAACCCTGCAGGACCGCTACCCGGCCGCGCTCGCGGCGCACCCCGAAGCCAAATTCCACGGTTACGGAAAGGCGCCGCGCCCCGGCCGGAAAGTTGGCCATGTGACGGTCTGCGGCGACGATCTGGACGACATCGCGTACCGCGCACGGTCGGCGGCCGCCTTCTTCGAGGGGTGAGACCCCCGGGGCTCACGCCCGCGTGCCTTCCCCGGGGTCATGGTGACCGCGCCCTAGCATGGGGCCATGTCCGTTCCACCCCCGCCCTTGGTGTCCGTCGTGATGGGTTCCGACTCGGACTGGCCGGTGATGCAGGAAGCCTCGCGGCTGCTCGCCGAATTCGGTGTCGCGCACGAGGTCGAGGTCGTCTCCGCCCACCGCACGCCGGAGAGGATGATCGGCTTCGGCAAGGTCGCGGCCTCCCGCGGTGTCCGTGTGATCATCGCCGGAGCGGGGGGAGCCGCCCACCTGCCCGGGATGCTCGCCGCCGTCACCACGCTGCCCGTGGTGGGCGTTCCTGTGCCGCTGGCCCGTCTCGATGGGCTCGACTCGCTGCTCTCGATCGTGCAGATGCCGGCGGGCGTGCCGGTCGCGACCGTCTCCATCGGCGGTGCGCGCAACGCGGGTCTTCTGGCCGTGAAGATCCTCGCCACGGCCGATCCCAGGCTCGCGAGCATGCTTGAGCGCTTCGCCGCCGAACTGGAGGCGAGCGTCGACGAGAAGAACCGCGCACTGCAAGCGAAGCTATGATCCTCGCCACCACTCCGCTGCGCAACCCGGACGCGGCTTCGGCAGGCGAGATGACCAAGCGCGGCTGGTGGCTGGTCGCCCTCAATATCCTGCTGCCCGGGTCGGCGCAGCTCGTCGCGGGGGATCGGCGCCTCGGCCGGGTGGGTCTGATCGCGACGGCGGCGCTCTGGTTCCTCGCGCTCGCCGCACTGCTGATCCTGCTGGTCTCGCCGTCCACCGTGTACACGCTGGCGACGCAGTCCGGCAGCCTGACGTTCGCGCAGATCGTGCTGATTGTGTACGCACTGCTGTGGGTGGTGCTGACGCTCGACACCCTGCGCCTTGTGCGTCTGGTGAAAGCCCGCCCGGAGGCCCGGGCTGGATCGCCGCTTTCGCGGCCGTCGTCCTGGTGAGCCTCACCGGGACCGCCACCTACGGCTCCGTCGTCGCCGGGTCCGCTCGCGGCGCGCTCGCCGGAATCTTCACCGCCGGCCCCTCGAGCCGCCCGTCGAGGGCCGCTACAACATCATGCTGCTCGGTGGCGACGCCGGTCCCGACCGCGAGGGCCTGCGCCCGGATAGCATGTCCATCGTGAGCGTCGACGCCGCGACCGGCAAAGCGGTCACCATCGGCCTGCCCCGCGATCTCGATACGGTGCCCTTCGCCTCGAGTTCGCCTCTGCACGGGCTGTATCCGGACGGCTACGGCTACAAAGGCCGCTGCGACGTCGATGTGTGCCAGCTCAACTCCATCTACACCGAGGTGGAGCTCTACAAGCCCGAGCTGTACCCGACGGCCAAGGAGCATGGCAGCGAGCCGGGGATCGAGGCCATGCGCGACGCGCTCGAAGGCGCGACCGGGCTCACCATCCAGTACTTCGTGCTCATCGACATGCAGGGCTTCGCCGATCTCATCGACTCCCTCGGTGGTGTGGATGTCACCGTCAGTGAGCGCGTGCCGATCGGCGGCGATGAGAACCTGAACGGCGTGGTCGAGTGGATACAGCCGGGCCAGGCGCGCATCTCGACGGCTATCACGCGCAGTGGTACGCCCGCGCGAGGCACGGCACCAGCGACTACGACCGGATGGCGCGTCAGCGTCAGTTGCAGGACGCGATTCTGAAGCAGTTCACTCCGGTGAACATCGTCGCCAAATTCCAGGACATCGCGAAGGCTGGAAAGCAGGTGATGAAGACCGACATCCCGCAGTCGGTGCTCGGGTACTTCGTGGACCTGGGCATGAAGACCAAGGCCCAGAAAGTGGACCAGCTGGAACTGGTGCCGCCGACCATCGATCCGGACAGTCTGGACTACGCGCAGATCCGCCGCCTGGTGCAGCAGGCCCTGGCACCGGCCACCCCGAAGCCCGCCTCGACATGAGCGCGACGCTCAGGCGGTCCCTGACCGGATAACAGGCTCCTCCGGATCAGAGGTCGGCGTGCAGCTGCCAGACGCGCTCGGCCGAGTCGCGCCAGCTGAAGGCCCTGGCACGGTCCGAGGCGAGCACGCTTAACCGTGTGCGCAGGTCCGGTTCGCCGAGCACACGGCCGATCGCATCGGCGAGGCGGTCCGTGTAGGCGGCATCGTCCTCCGCGCGGCCCGGGCGCTCCACGACCAGGCTCGCGCCGCCCGCGACCTCGACGAGAGCGGGGTCGTCGGAGTGGACGACCGGGAGGCCGAACGTGAACGCTTCCATAATGGGGAGTCCGAACCCCTCGGCGAGGCTCGGATAGACGAACACAGTCGCCCGGTCGAGCACGACGGCGAGGTCGGGGTCGGAGAGGCGGCCGAGCGCGCGCACGCGGTCCTCCGGCAGGCCGGCGGCGGCGGCGACGCCGGTCGCGCTGCGCTCGCCGTAGCGGTCGGGGCCGACGATGAGCAGGGGGATGCCGTGCGCTTCGGGCCGCGCGACCGCGCGGATCAGCGCAGCGACGCCCCTGCGTGGCATGACCGAGCCGAGTGTCAGAGCGTACGTCTCCGGGAGCTCCAGTCGTGCCGCGCGTTCATCGGCGTCGGACGGGAGCTGCACGGTGGTGGCGGGCGCGCCGCCGATCACCCGGATGCGGTCGCCGAAGTCCAGCTCGTCCGCCAGCCGTCTCGCCACCGCGTGGGTCGGGACGACGATCGCATCGGCGAACCGTCTGGCGCGCTTGGCCATCGACCGGGTCCAGAGCGCCCTGGCCGTGCCGATCGTCTCCGGGTGCGACCAGGCCAGCGTGTCGTGGATGGTCACGGCGATCTGGTCGGAGGCCTCCGTCTGGCCGTGCTGGCGCAGCGGCGCCAGCACGGCCGGCGCGTGCAGCATCCCGGTGAGCGAGCCGACGGGGAGGCCGGAGCGCCAGGCCAGAGCCAGCTCGCGGCGGGCCAGCGGCAGGCGGATGAGGCTGGCCACCCCCGGGAGCAGCAGGCGCACCTCGTTGAGCTTGTCGTCGGAGACGTTCGAGATGACGGCTTGGACGTCGCAGCCCGGAGGCGCGGTCGCGATCAAATGCCGGGTGAGTTCCTCCGTGTAGCGGCGCAAGCCGCCGGGAGCCACACCGGTCAGGTCATCGACCACCACCCTGAGTGTCGTCGTCATTCCGCTCCTGATCCAGGACTCCATGTTGTGCTGCGTCGGCCAGCGCTTCTTCCCACGGCCGCATGGGTTTCAGGCCGGCGCGCCTCCAGCCCTCGTGACCCAGCACTGAGTAGGACGGCCGGGGAGCCGGTCGGGTGAACGCGGCGCTGTCGGTCGGAAGGACCCTATCAGGGTCCAGCCCGGCGGCGCTGAAGACCGCCTTGGCGAACGCGAACCAGCTCGCCTGGCCGGAGTTCGTGCCGTGGTACACCCCGGGGGGCGCGTCCGAGTCGAGGAGCGTCACGATCCGCTCGGCCAGGTCGCCGGTCCAGGTCGGCTGGCCGATCTGGTCGGCCACGACGCTCACCGTTTCGTGGCTCTCGGCGAGTCTCACCATCGTCTTGGCGAAGTTCGCGCCGCCCGCGCCGTACAGCCACGCGGTGCGGACGATGTAGGTGCCGCCGGGATGCGTGGCCAGCGCGAGCTCTTCGCCGGCGGCTTTGGTTCGGCCGTAGGCGTTGATCGGGTCGCGCGGGGCGTCCTCGGCGTAGGGCTCGGCGCCAGACCCGTCGAAGACGTAGTCGGTGGAGACCGTCACAAACGTCGCGCCGTGTTGCGCCGCGGCCACGGCGAGGTTCTCGGTGCCGGTCGCGTTGATCGCGTAGGCGTCGTCCTCGTGGGTCTCGGCGTCATCCACCTTCGTGTAGGCGGAGGCGTTGATGACCACGTCGTGGCCCGCGACGGCGGCCAGAACGGTGTCACGGTCCGTGACGTCGAGATCGGCGCGGCCGAGGGCGGTCACCTCTCGGCCGGCCAGCGCACGCTGGAGGTCCTGGCCGAGCTGGCCGTGGGCTCCGGCGATCAGATAGCGCGCCATGTCGGCCGGTCTCAGCCGTCCAGCGCGGCGCGAGCCTTCAGCGGCTCCCACCAGGCGCGGTTGTCGCGGTACCACTGCACCACGTCGGTGAGACCCTGCTCGAACGGCACAAGCGGCTCGTAGCCGAGCTCGCTGCGGATCTTCGAGATGTCGACCGAGTAGCGCAGGTCGTGGCCGAGCCGGTCGGCGACCCGGTCGACGTACGACCAGTCCTTGCCGGTGGCGTCGAGCAGCAGCTGGGTGAGCTCCTTGTTGGTCAGCTCGGTGCCACCGCCGATGTTGTAGATCTCGCCGGCGCGGCCGTTCACGAGCACCATCGCGATGCCGCGGGTGTGGTCGTCGACGTGCAGCCAATCGCGGATGTTGTTGCCTTCGCCGTAGAGCGGCACGTGCTTGTCGTCGATGAGGTTGGTGACGAAGAGCGGGATGACCTTCTCGGGGAAGTGGTACGGCCCGTAGTTGTTCGAGCAGCGCGTGATCGAGAGGTTGAGCCCGTGCGTGCGGAAATAGCTGCGGGCGAGCAGATCGCTGCCGGCCTTCGACGCCGAGTACGGCGAGTTCGGCTCCAGCGGGCGCTCCTCATCCCACGAGCCCTCGGCGATCGAGCCGTACACCTCGTCGGTGGAGACATGGACGAAGCGTTTGACCTCGTTGCGGAGGGCGGCGTCCAGGAGCTGCTGCGTCCCGAGCACATTGGTCTCGGCGAAGATCGACGCGTCGCGGACCGAGCGGTCGACGTGCGATTCGGCGGCGCAGTGGACGACGGCGTCCACTGCGGGGAACAGCTCGTCCAGCAGCCCGCTGTCGCGGATTTCGCCCTTCGCGAAGGTGTAGCGAGGCGAGTCGGAGACCGGTTCGAGATTCGCGAGGTTGCCGGAGTAGGTCAGCGCGTCCAGAACGACCACCTCGGCCCCTTCCAAGCCCGGGTAGGCGTCCTGGAGGGTGCGGCGGACGAAGTTGGAGCCGATGAATCCGGCGCCACCGGTGACGAGAATCTTCATGCGGATGGACTGCTTTCTGTTGGTGAACCTTCTGTGGGTGAACCGCGCACGAGTCTAGCGTGCAGGCCTGATTGGTAGACTCCCGGGGTGCAGATCCGAGAACTGACGATCCCCGACGCGTATGAGATCACCCCCGTCCAGCACGCCGACGACCGCGGACTCTTCTTCGAGTTCTACCGGTTCGACCGTCTCGAGGAGGCCGTCGGTCACTCTCTCGACCTCAAACAGGGCAACACATCGGTGTCGCGGCGGGGGTCGGTGCGCGGCATCCACTTCGCCGACATCCCGCCGAGCCAGGCCAAGTACGTGATGGCCCCGCGCGGAGCGGTGCTCGACTTCGTCATCGACATCCGTTTGGGCTCGCCGACGTTCGGCCAATGGGACTCGGTGCTCCTCGACGACAAGGACCGCCGCGCGCTCTACGTCGCGGAAGGGCTCGGCCACTGCTTCGTCGCCCTGACTGCCGACGCCACCGTCAGCTACCTGGTCACCGACGTCTACACCCCCACGCGCGAGCACGGGATCAACCCGCTCGACAGCGATATCGCCCTCGCGTTCCCGGTCCCGGAGGACGAGCTGCTGCTCTCGCCGAAGGACACGGACGCCCCCGGACTCGCTGAGGCGCAGGCGTCCGGCCTGCTGCCCACCTGGGACGCCGCACGCGATTTCTACGCCTCGCTCGACCACAAGTAAGGGAACATCCATAACCATGCGCGGAATCATCCTCGCCGGCGGCTCCGGTACGCGGCTCTGGCCCATCACCAAGGGCATCTCGAAGCAGCTCATGCCGATCTACGACAAGCCGATGATCTACTACCCGCTGTCGACGCTGATGATGGCCGGGATCAACGAGATCCTCATCATCACAACGCCGGAGTACAACGACCAGTTCCGTGCCCTGTTCGGCGACGGCTCCCAGCTCGGCATCCGGATCGAGTATGCGGTGCAGCCCTCGCCGGACGGCCTCGCGCAGGCTTTCGTCATCGGCGAGGAGTTCATCGGCGACGAGTCGGTCGCGCTGGTCCTCGGCGACAACATCTTCCACGGCACCGGGCTCGGCTCGGCGCTGCGCCAGCACACCGACATCGACGGCGCGCTCATCTTCGCCTACCAGGTCAGCGATCCGACGGCCTACGGGGTCGTGGAGTTCGACGACGACTTCACGGCGCTCTCCATCGAGGAGAAGCCCGCGCAGCCGAAGAGCGAGTACGCGGTCCCCGGTCTGTACTTCTACGACAACTCGGTGGTCGAGATCGCCAAGACGATCGAGCCGAGCGTGCGCGGCGAGCTGGAGATCTCCACTGTCAACGAGCGCTACCTGGAGGCCGGGCGCTTGCAGGTGCAGGTCCTGGACCGCGGCACCGCGTGGCTCGACACCGGCACCTTCGAGTCGATGATGCAGGCGTCCGAGTATGTGCGCGTCATCGAAGACAGGCAGGGCTTCAAGGTCGGCTGCATCGAGGAGATCGCCTGGCGGGCGGGATGGATCAGCGACGCGCAGCTGAGCGAACTCTCGCAGCCGCTGGTCAAAAGCGGCTACGGGCAGTACCTGCGCCGGCTCCTCGGCGGCTGAGCGTGGTCAGTGACCGCGGGTGAGGAGCCAGGCCCGCGCGCTCAGCGCCACCCTCAGCGCCACTCGGACGGGTGCGAGGAGCGGACCGGAATACTTCCTTGCGAGGAAGCGATATGCGCTGTCGTGGTGAACGATCAGCATCCGCTTCGACTCTGATCTCGTGGAGAGCCCGCCGTGATGGATCACGGAGGCCGCGGGCTCGTAGCGGTTGCGGTACCCAGACCGGGAGAAGCGGAAACCGAGATCGACATCCTCGAAGTACATGAAGTACGCCTCGTCGAAGCCGCCGATCCGCTCGAAAGCCCTGCGCCGCACGAGGACGCACGCGCCGGAGAGCCAGCCGACATCGCGCGCCTCGAGCCTCCGCTCGGAGTGGTAGGCGCGCGTCCACGGGTTCGTCGGCCATACGCGGACGAAAAGCGCGTGACCGATCCCCGTGCGCAGCGAAGGAATGCTGCGCGCCGACGGATAGACGGTGCCGTCCTCGTTCAGGATGCGCGGGCCCACCGCCGCGATCCGCTCGTCCGAGTCGAGCCGCTCACGCAGCACCTCGATCGAGCGGGGGCTGACGATGATGTCCGGATTGCAGATCAGGATGGCATCCACCGATTCCGGCAGCGTCCTCACCGCCAGATTGACCGCGCCGCCGTAACCGTGGTTCTCTGCCAGGGCGAGAACCCGGGCGCCGTGCGCGGACGCCACCCGCCGCGTCTCGTCGATGTCGGCGGAGCCGTTGTCCGCGATCACAACCGGATATCCGTTGTCGATCTCATACGCCAACGAGCCGAGAAAAGAGGCGAATTGACCGCTCGAGTTATAGCTGACCGTCACGACGGCCGTCGCTTCGGCGGATCGGGGCATTCGTCGAGTGTACTTCATCCTCGCGGGGCGCTTTCAGACGACTTCTATGCAAGGCTCCTCATCCTTCTGTGGCAAGATTGCGGACGGCACTCGACACCGGCCGAACGGCGCAAGATCAGGAAGACGAGAAAGACGACGTGACAGCAGTGAGCAGGCTCTTCTCTCGGGCCGTGGAGCGCGGTCCCCGGGTGATCGCGCGCAAGACTCGTACGGCGTACTCGATGCTCAAGAACAACGGTCTGCGAGCGACCTTCGGATATCTGAAGTTCAAGATCGGCTCTGTGACCGGCCCCCAGCGTCCTCGTCTGCTGGTCGATCTCGTCGATGCGGCCGCCGTGGACTGGACGGAGCTTCCGGCACGGATCACCGATCCGATCGTCGTGTCGGACCGGCCGGTGCGGATCGCCTGGATCATGTCCCCTCCCGGCAGGGAAAGCGGCGGGCACCAGAATCTCTTCCGTTTCATCCGTTTCGCGGAGCTCGCAGGGCACATCTGCGATGTCTACCTCTATAACGCGGGCGACGCTGCGATCGACCTTCCGGTCATCCGCGACATGCTCGAGTCGTCGGAGGCCTACCCGAGGCTCAACGGCGAACTCCAGATCTGGGACCGGTCGGTCGGCGTCGCAGACGGAACTGAGGCGATCTTCGCGACCGGATGGGAGACCGCATACCCCGCGTTCCTGGACGAAAGCCGGGCCCGTCGGCTTTACTTCGTTCAAGATTTCGAGCCGCTCTTCTACCCGCTCGGTTCGGAGGCCCTGCTGGCGCAGAACACCTACCGGTTCGGCTTCCACGGGATCACCGCGGGCGGCTGGCTCGCCGACAAACTGAGGACCGAGTACGGGATGAAGACGGACCACTTCGATTTCTCCGTCGATCGCTCGCTGTACACCTTCGACAACACCGGCCGGCGCAATGAAATCTTCTTCTACGCCCGCCCCGTCACCCCGCGCCGGGCGTTCGAGTTCGGCCTGATGGTGCTGACAGAATTCGCCAAGATGCGCCCGGACGTGACGATCAACCTGGCGGGCTGGGATGTTTCCAATTGGGAGATCCCGTTCGAATTCAACAACCTCTCCAGCCTCCAGCTCAGCGAGCTCAACGCTGTTTACAACCGCTGTGCCGCCGGGCTCGTGCTCTCCCTCTCCAATATGTCGCTGCTGCCCCTGGAACTGCTGTCGAGCGGTGTCATCCCGGTCGTGAATGACGGAGCCAACAACCGCATGGTCTCCGGCAACGAGTACATCGTCTATGTGCCTGCCTCCCCGATGGCCATCGCGCAGAAGCTGGCTGAGATCGTGGACCGCCCCGACGCGCCCGCCTATGCCGCGTTGGCGTCGAAATCCGTCGCCGACACCACCTGGGAGGATTCGGGCCGGGCCTTCGTCGCCGCGTTCGAGAGGGCGATGCGTGGATAGCGCCGCGGTCATCGGAGCCAATGGGTTCCTCGGCTCTCATCTCGTCGACGCGCTCGTGGCCGAAGGGCTGTCGGTCACGGCGTTCGATCGTTTCTCGGCGCTTCCGTCGTTCGATGCCGGCAGCGCCCGTCTCATCACGGGCGACTTCCTCAACCGGGCCGACCTGGAGCAGGCCGTCACCGGCCAGCGCTATGTCTTCCATTTCCTCTCCACCACGACACCGGCGACCGCGGCCGGCGACCCGACGCTCGACATCCGGACGAATGTCGCTCAGACGGTCGAACTGCTCGAGAGCTGTGCGGCGGCGGGAGTCGAGCGGGTCTTCTACGCCTCGACCGGCGGCGCGATCTACGGCGACCAGGGCAAACCGGAGTACTCCGAGTCCGACCGCGCACTGCCGGTCTCTCCCTATGGCATCGGCAAGCTCACGATCGAGCACTACCTCGAGTTCTTCCGGCTCACTCACGGACTCGACTACACGATCCTGCGCATCTCCAACCCTTATGGCACCCGTCAGCACCTCAATCGCAAGCAAGGCCTTATCCCGATCGCGCTCCGCCGGATCGTCCGCGGCGAACCCGTTCTGCAACTGGGCGACGGCGGGATGGTGCGCGACTATATCTATGTCGAAGACCTGGTGCGCATGATCCTGCCGCTGGTCCGCGACGTCGGAGAGCACCGCCTCTACAACATAGGCAGCGGGACCGGCTGCTCGGTCGCGCAGATCCTGGACGTGCTCCGGGACGTCACCGAGGTGGACTTCGCGATCGACGTCCGTCCGGCTCCCGCGACCTTCGTGGATCGCGTCGTGCTGGACACCTCCCGCTATGTCCACGAGTTCGGCGAGCTCATGTCCGCGACGGGGTTGCGCGAGGGCGTCGAAAGCACCTACGAAGAGATCCGGAGGCAGAGTGACTGACGCGGCGAAAGTGGACGTGACGATCGCGATCCTCACCTACAACGGCGAAACGTATCTGGGACGGATCCTGGAGATGATCCGGCGGCAGGACTTCCCCGGCACGGTCGAGGTCCTGGTGGTCGACTCCGGTTCGACCGATGCGACGATCGGCATTGTCCGATCCTTCCCCGAGGTCGTGCTCGAGCAGATCCCGAACAGCGAGTTCGGCCACGGCCGGACCCGCAACCTCGCGGCGCAGCTCGCCCGGGGCGAGTTCGTCGCCTATCTGACGCACGACGCGATCCCCGCGTCGGAGTCGTGGCTGAGAGAACTGCTCGCGCCGTTCTCCCTTGACGAGAACGTCGTGGCCGTGATGGGCAAGCAGGTGCCGCGGCCGGGATGCTTCCCTCTGCTCAAGTACGAGATCCGCGGGGTGTTCGCCGGGTTCGGGCCCGATTTCGGCACGACCGTGTTCTACAAGGACGACTTCGCGAAAGACGAGGGCGTGCTCGGAGCGATGAGTTTCTACTCGGACGTGAACTCCGCCGCGCGGCGCGCCTTCCTCCTCGATGTGCTGCCCTACCGCGATGTGCGCTACGCCGAGGACCAGCTGTTCGGGCGTGATGTCATCGAAGCGGGCTACAAGAAGGCGTACGCCGGGCGCGCGGCGGTCGAGCACTCGAATGACCTCACCCTGGCCGAGTACGAGTTGCGCATCTTCGATGAGACGGTCGGCCTCCGGGAGATCGGCTTCCCCATCCTGGCGATGACGAAGCGCGAACAGCGCCGTCTCACGGTGCGCGGGGTCCTCGGCGACTCTCTGCGGATACTGCGCGACGGGGACTATTCCTGGAAGCGCAAGCTGTACTGGCTCGCCCGCAACCCGGTCTACCAAATCGTCAAGTGGCGGAGCTATCGAGACTCCACCCTCGTGGACCTCAGCGATAAGGACGCAGTGAGGGCCAAATCCCTGGAGCACTCACGCAAACGCGCCTGATGCGCATCAGGCGTGCGCCCGCACGGGCTTCCTTCCCGATTGGCGCGGGCGACGTGCGTTTCCGGACACCGCAGAGGACCGGATTGCGCACGTCCGGCGCTCCGGCGCCCCGCGAGACGCTTGGGTGTCGCGGGGTGAAGCGTGCCCCTTCACCAGCGTCGAGCGGGCTGTGAGAGATGCCCGTCCGGCTCCTGAGGGCCGCTCGGGCCCTCTCCGCGAGCCGCTCTCCGCGCGAGCAGGGGCGACCCGGATTCTTTGACGGCGTCGGCGTCGGCGAAAGGGATGGTGCGGCGGGGTCGAAGCATTCGCATAAGCCCATCCGGGTAGAGTCAAGGGGGGATTTGTTTACCATTTCATATGGGAAGGGTAGACGTTGTACCGAATGAAAGAGGAACGATGAATCCGCGTCGAGCGGTCTACCCAGCCCTGCTGGGAGACTACGAGGACATCAGCGAGCAGCCCATCGCACGGGAGACCGATGTGCCGTTCATTTGCCTGACCGACCGCGACGACCTGCTCAGCGACACCTGGACCATCGTGCGTGCGGAGCTTCCCTTCCCGTTCGACCTTGTGCGTAGCCAACGGGACTTCAAGATCCGCGGTCATCAGGTTCTGGACGAGTACGACGAGACGCTCTACATCGACAATTCGGTCCAGCTCCACGAGACGCCGGACGCCATTCTGGACGAGTGGCTCGCCGACGCGGACTTCGCGGTGTCGAGGCACAGCTTCCGCGAGCGTGTCATCGATGAGTTCGATGAGATCGTGCGACTCAACTACGACGATGCGGGCCGTGTCAACGAGCAGCTCCTCCACTACGCGGAGGCTTATCCCGATGTCCTCCATGAGCGTCCGTACTGGAACGGGATGCTCGCTCGCCGGAGCACTGCTGCGGTGGCGGAGACGATGCGCATCTGGTTCGACCATGTCTTGCGATACTCGCGGCGCGATCAGCCCTCCGCCAATGTCGCTTTCTCTCTCGGCCCGGCAGCGGTCCACTCCGTTGTGGAGAACAACAACCGTTCGTCCTGGCACCGCTGGCCGATCGATGTGAGACGACGGGTGGAGCAGAGCGTCCTCACCGGACGGCGGACCGGTCCGCTCCTCGCTGAGGTCGCCCGGCTGGAACGTGAAGTGCTCCTGCAGAAGAGCCGTTCTGACGAACTCGTCGGCGAGGTCGAGGTCGCAGATCGGCGCAGACAGGCGGCCGAGAGCGAAACGGCGCGGGCCATCGCAGAGAAGGCGTGTGTCGAGCAGCGACTCGCCGATACCCTGAGCAGTCTGTCGTGGCGCGCCTCCCGGCCGATTCGCGCCGTCAGAGGGAGCCTGCGGAAACGGACATCGGGAGGGCCGACCGATTAGGGTCCTCGTCACCGGCGCTGCCGGCTTCATCGGAGCCAACCTCGTACGTGCGCTGCTGGAACGCGTCGTCGTCGGTATCGACTCTCTGACCCCGTATTACGATCCGTCGCTCAAACAGGCCAACCTCGCCGGCCTGGTGAACGATCGCGTCCTGTTCATCGAACAGGACGCCGCCGAGCTGGACGCCGAGGCTCTGCGTTCGCTTCGGGTCGATGCCATCGTCCATCTTGCGGGTCAGCCCGGCGTCCGCGGGTCCTGGGGCGAGCAGTTCGGCGCTTACACGCACGCGAACATCTCCACGACGCAGCGGCTGCTCGAGGCGCTGAAGGCCGTCCCCGATGCGCGCCTGGTCTACGCCTCCTCGTCGTCGGTCTATGGGCAGGCCGAGAGCTAACCGACGACGGAAGACACGATCCCGGCGCCTCACAGCCCTTACGGCGTCACGAAACTCGCGGGGGAGCACCTCGTCCACCTCTACCGGGCCAATGACGGACTCGACACCGTCGCTTTTCGTTTCTTCACCGTCTACGGTCCGGCGCAGCGGCCGGATATGGCCTTCACACGCTTCCTGAAGGCCGCAGCGACGGGCGAACCGGTCAGCGTCTATGGCGATGGCGAGCAGATCCGCGACTTCACGTATGTCGGCGACATCGTGGCCGCTGTGCTCGCAGCGATCGACGCGGAGGTGCCCCTCCTGTGCGTGATGAATCTGTCAGGAGGATCGAGCGCCTCCGTGAACGAGGTGCTCGATGTCTCGGCGACGTCACGGGCCGCCCGGTCGATGTCCGGTACGAGACCCCCGTGCGGGGTGATGTTTTCCGCACCGGGGCCTTGAACGACCTCGCCAGGAGCGCGATCGGCTGGACTCCGCAGGTTTCGCGGAGGGAGGGACTCCGTCGCCAATGGAAGGCTGTGCGGGTTTAGCCGCGAGCCTGCGATTTGTCGTCCACCGACACCTCGACATCCAGGCGGATGAGGCCCGAGCCCTGCTGCGGCGCGTCCACCTCGAAGGTCGCGGCCGGATTCAGCCGGAAGAGCGAGCGTCCCGCACGTTCCTCCAGGGAGCCATGCACGATGTAGTTGCCGGAGCCTAGCCGGTGGTGCGGGAAGGTTAATTCGACCGTGTGCTCGCCCGCCGAGGTGGGAAGGTCGACGCCCAGCATCGTGGTGTTGACGCCATAAACCGGCTGTCCGGTGGACGTCTCGATCGCGATGCCCGCCACGAGGGGCTCCTGGGCGGTTGTGAGGTCGTACTGGTAGCGGAAGGTGAGGTCGCTTGTCGCTGTGACGATGATGCGCTCTTCAGCGACTTTCGCACCGGCGACCTCGATCCCCACGATTCGCGCCGACGGCGCGGCCGTCTCGTTGTGGGTGTGTTCGTGCTCCAGACGTTCCTGCTCGAATCCGAAGCGCAGAACGCGGAGCCCCTCCGAGGGGTCGCCGTCGAAGATCATGTTGCCGTGGTTCAGGACGACGACACGGTCGCACAGCCGGCCGACCTGCTCGGCGGAGTGGCTGACGAGCACAATGGTGCGCCCGTCGCGCTGGAACTCCTGGATCTTGTCCATGCACTTCCGCTGGAACGGTTCGTCCCCGACGGCGAGGACCTCGTCCACGAGGAGGAGATCGGGATCGACATGCACGGCCACAGCGAACGCCAGACGTACGTACATGCCGGAACTATAGAATTTTACCTGGGTGTCGATGAAGGACTCGATCCCCGAGAAATCGACGATCTCATCGAAGTAGCGGTCGGTCTCTTTCCGCGTCATGCCCAGGATCGCGGCATTGAGGTAGACGTTCTCCCGGCCGGTCAGGTCCGGATGGAATCCGGCGCCGAGCTCGAGGAGCGCTGCCATCCGTCCCCGTCGCGCGACTGTTCCCGTGGTCGGCTCGATGATGCCGCCGACGACTTTGAGAAGGGTGCTTTTACCCGATCCGTTGTGGCCGACGAGACCGACTGTGCTGCCGACCGGGATCTCCAGGTCGATGTCGCGGAGGGCCCAGAAGTCGTCGCGATGCTGCCGCGAGGCGCTGAAGTTGACGACGCGTTCCTTGAGGGACTTGTCCTTGTGCAGCACGAAGAGTTTGGAGACGCCGACGGCAGAGATGAGTGAAGGCATGGGCATGGGCTCATAGCTCCTGAGCGAAATTGCCCTGCAGACGCGAGAAAGTCCGCTGCGACAACCAGAGAAGAACGATGCTGACAAGCAGGGTCACGAGGAGGCGGATGCCGAGATTCGGAGGCCACACCTGGCTGAGTGCGCCCTCGGACACGCTGCCGGCTGCCCAGAAGGCCTTCTGCATCGAGATGATGGCGACCGTCACCGGGTTTGCGAGGTAGAGCTGCTCTAACCAGCCCCCCTGGAGGAGTTTGTGGACGTAGGTGTACGAGTAGACGATCGGCGACGCCCAGAACAGGATGATGACGGCGATCTCGATCAGATGCTGCGTGTCTCGCAAGTAGACGTTGACTGCCGACAGGAGGAGCCCGATCGCCGTTGCGAAGACGACGAGCGTGACGACCGCCAGGGGCGCCAGGAGCAGGCTGAGGTTCCACCCGAACGGCACGGTGGAGAGGAGGACGATGGCGATCGTCAGCACCACGAGTTGCACCAGGAAATTGAACAGCGCACCGCCGATTGCGCTCAGCGGGAAGATCTCACGGGGCAGATAGACCTTCTTGACCAGACCGGCGTTCGCGAGGATCGAGGTGGTGCTGCCGGTCACGATTTCGGAGAAGAGCCCCCACATCGTCAATCCGATGAAGACGAAGATGGCGAAGTCCGGTGTCGCCCGCGCGGCGCCGAGCACCTGACCGATCGCGAAGTAGTAGATCAGGAGCTGCGCCAGCGGGCGGAACAGGCTCCACACGACTCCGAGCGAACTGTCTTTGTAGCGCGCTTTGAGTTCGCGTTTCACCAGCAGGCCGAGCAGCTCGCGATGCGCCCAGACATCCGAGAGCGAGTGCTGGGTCCCCTGGACGAAGCCGGAGCGCTGCCCGACCCGTTCGAAGGGAAGCTTCGCTATGGCGGCGGCACGGGCGTCCGCGTCGACTGGTGTTGTCATGCTGTACCTCGAAAGGGCGGGTCAGGAAAGCAGCGGGAGCGATCGCTCCGGGCACGAAGCGAGTTTAGCCTGAGTGTTGCCGGGAGTCTGCCGTAGATCGCGGGTGCAGGTCCGCTCAAGCGGGCGCGCCGGTCGGTATGGCGGCGGCGAATGCGCTGACCACATTCAGATACGGTTGCCCCTGCGAGAGCTGCACGAATCGCTGAAGTGAGGTGATCGGACGCTTTTTTCCTTCGCTCAGGAAGTAGATCGAACCGTCCGGTGTGCGGATGAATGCGGTCGCGTCGATCCCTTTGGGAGCGATAGCGCAGGTGAAGGTGTCCAGCGGGGTGAATGCGAGAGGGTACAGGCTGGATGTCATGGAACTGAGCGCGTGGATGGAGCCGCCCGCACTCACATAGCGCTGACTGCCGCACTGAAGTCCGAAGCTGAGCAGGTCCGGCGAGGTCGGGTAGGCGTTCAGGCGCGCGTCGCTCGTGAAGCTGAATTTCGTGAAGCCCGCTTCTATGGCCTGATCGAACGTCGAGAAGGGGATCTTGTTGGTCACGCCGTTGACGAGGTAGACGGTGGCATTGCCGGGGCTTCTGACCAGTGTCGCCGGGTCGAGAGCCACCGGCCCGGACGGGAGTGAGGCGATGATGGATTGCGGGACGACGGCGATGTTCGGCGTTCCCCCGCCCGCCAGCGCGACGAGCGAGTCCCAGGAGCCGACCGGCCGGATGTCATTGGGCATGACCAGATAGACCGTGCCTCCCGCAGGCGACATGATCGCGTTGCCGGCCTGGATGGGCTGGGTCACCGAGTACGCGCTCATCGCCGCCGTTGGGGCTGTGACCGCGGTGAACGAGGCCCCGCCGACACCGGCTGCCCAGGGGCGGAGGCCGTTGGAGGAGATGACCGTCACCGACGAATCTGCCGACGACCGGAACGCGCCGGTGAACCGAGCCCCGGCAGGCAGCTGTGCGACGCTGGCCGGTTGCAGGGTTCCGGCCGCCAACTGGGGCAGACCGATCAGGGAAGCCGCGCTCTGGTCGATGGGGGAAGCGCTGCCCCCGACGAGAAGCACCCCGGTGCCGCTCCCCGCCGTCATCGCGTAGACGTTGTTCCGGACGATCGGTGTGCCGAAGGCGAGGAAGGACAAGGCTGTGGCGGAGAGGCTGTTGGCGCTGCCGTTCAGCCCCGCCTGTGCCAGCGAGACTTTGTCGAGCACCTCATGCTTCTTGCCGCCGGTGACGTAAAAGAGCGGACCGCCCGCGGAAGTCATGAGCGGCGTCGCCGCGGGCCCGAGCGCGAAGGCAGCGGTTTGCGTCGCCGTGAGCTGAACATAGCCGGACGCGTCGCAGGAGCCCCCGTAATCGGAGACGAGACCGCAGGAAGCGAACGGGAGCCTGATCCCGGAGTCGGCGAAGTAGACGCTTCCGTCCTGCCCACGGATGATCGGGACTGCCGCGTGCTGCGTAGCGAACTGATCGAGGTAGGACTGGGGGACGTATCCCACATGGCCGAGGGCGCTGAAGGCGCTGAGAGTGCTCGTGTTGGTTACCGGATATTTGTTCGCCCCGGACACGAGGTACACCGATGCGTTGTTCGCCGTCCGCACGAGGCTCGATATCAGTCCGAAGCTCTGGAGGTCGCGCTCGGAGCCGTTGAACACATCCTGGTCTCCGGGGAAGACTCCGCTGCTGGCGAACTGCCAGAGTGTGTACGAGGACCAGCCGGCTGGAAGGGCGCCCGCGCCATCGGAGAGGGCGTTGGGGTACCGGGCGATGAAGAGGGGATTCGCCGCGAACGCTGCGCTGTTCCCGGTGCAGAGCTTCCACCAGCTGGTCGTCGAGTAGATGGCGGGCTGCCGGCCGGTGCGAGCCTGCACGGTCTGCGAGAAATCGTAAATCCACGACACCATGGCTGCCGGGGACAGTCCGTAGCAGGTCGCACCGTATGGGTTGTACTCGATGTCGAGTAGAGGGGGCATGGTGCGGCCGTCGGCCGTCCCCTGCCCGCCGTGATCGAGGAACCAGTTGGCCTGGGCCGCCCCGGAGGAGGTGTTGGGAGTCGCGAAGTGGTAAGCGCCGTGGAGCAGTCCGGCGTTGAACGAGTCGGTGTACTGCTCGGCGAACTGGCTGCTCGTGTAGTCGGTGCTCTCGGTCGCCTTGACGTAGGCGAACCGGGCGCCGTTGGCCGCGATGCGGGCCCAGTCGCTGGCGTTGAGCACTTGCCAGCCGCTGACGTCGAGGCCGGGGACGCCGGGCGGGAACCCCGTCGCGCTGAAGGTGCGCGCTTGGGATTGCGAGCTCTTGGCGGCCGGTTCGTTCGCGGCGATGGTCGAGCCCATGCTGTGATTGCGCGCCGTGTTCATCGTGGCGAGCGGTGGGTCGGCAGAGACGGTTCCGCCGGTTTCCGTCGTGGGCGCGGATCCACGGGGCGCTGGCACCGGTGTGCTCGTCGGTGTCGGTGTCGGTGTCGCCGCGTCTGCCGAGAGCGGTGCGGGGGACGGCGTCGCTGCCGCTGCCGGGAGCGCGCCGGTGAGCGACGACAACGAGAGCGTCGCCGCAGCCGACAGGGCAACGAGAATGCGAAAAGTCTCATGCACGCGAGGTGCCTCGCTTCCGATAGTGATCTGCCTCGCACCCTAGTGCAAGGATGCTCGAAGTGTGGATGCCTTCTTGCGGAATCCAAACAGCGGAGATCCCCCCCCCCCGACGCCCGCGACCACCCTTCATTGGGGGGGGGGTGACTCGCCCAGCATGTGCCAAGGGAGCTCCTCGCTTCGCCGCGTATCCTGGGATGACGATTCCCCCTAATAACTAACTGTGAGGACGCCTCCCGTGAAGACCAGAGCACTGCCACTCGCTGTGGTCTTCGTGGTCCTGTCCGCTTGCTCGATCGCCCTGTGCGCCTGCGCGTCACCCTTCGTCGGCCCCCAGCCCCACCCGACGAAGTCTGTCCCCGGCACGCCGACCGAGTCGGCCACTGTGGAACCGGTGCTGGTCGTCGCGTCGGTGGACGTCGACGGGAAGCATGTGACCGCGTCGGGATATGTCCAGGGTGTCATCGAGGAGGGCGGAACCTGCGTCTACACCTTCACCCGGAGCGGTTCGCCGGCCATCACCGTCGAGCGTGAGGCCGTGGCGGACCGCGCGACCACCTCGTGCGGGACGGTCCATACGGACGCCGCGGAGTTCGCGCGGGGACCGTGGAGCGTCACACTCGGCTATGCGGCTCACGGCCACGATTACCGGTCGGCCCCGGTCGAACTGGAGGTTCCTTGATGCGCAGCACATCCATCGTCGCCGTCCTGATCGGGGCGCTTGTGGGCGGTCTGCTCACGGTCGCGCCTGCCGCGATGGTGGCGTCCGCGCCGGCCGCGGCCGCCGATGCGAGACTCTTCGACCCGGGCAACATCATCAGCGATGCGCTGTTCTTCGATGGCGATTCGATGACCGCGGATCAGGTTCAGAGCTTTCTCGACCGCAAGGTGACGTCCTGCCGTTCCGGCTACACCTGCCTGAAGGACTACAGACAGCAGACACAGACCCGTGCTGCTGTGGACGGACGCTGCGCTGCCTACACGAGTCAGGGCACCGAATCGGCGGCGACGATCATCGCGAAAGTCGGCGAGGCGTGCGGGGTGAGCCAGCGGGCGATCCTCGTCTTGCTCGAGAAGGAGCAGAGCCTCGTCACCGACACCTGGCCGGGAGCCGGTCAGTATCGGAGCGCGACCGGATACGGCTGTCCTGACACCGCGGCCTGCGACGCCCAGTATTACGGGTTCTTCAACCAGGTCTACAATGCGGCGCTCCAGTTCAAGCGCTATGCGGCCAGCCCGACGAGCTGGAACCACATAGCGGGCCGGGTCAACCAGATCCGGTTCAGCCCCACGGCTTCCTGCGGCAGCAGCTCCGTCTTCATCCAGAACCAAGCGACTGCCGGCCTGTACAACTACACGCCCTATCAGCCGAACGCCGTCGCGCTCGCGAACCTCTACGGCACTGGCGACTCGTGCAGCTCGTATGGGAACCGGAATTTCTGGCGTCTGTACACCGACTGGTTCGGATCGACCACGGGAGCGACCAGTCTCGCGCGGACTGTCGACAACGGCACCGTCTACGTCCTGAGCGGCACGGTCAAATACCCGATTGCGAACATCGACCTGCTCACCGCGCTCTCGCCTCTGGGCACCGTCGGCTACGTGTCGCAGCAGTACCTCGACGGGTACCGTACCGGTCCGATCGCCGGGAGGACACTGCGCGGCAACGACGGGTCCGTCTACTTCTTCGACTCGGGACTGAAGCTCCCGTTCGGTTCCTGCGGCCTTGTGGCTGACTACGGCGGTTCGTGTTCGGCCACCGGATACATGCAACTGACGGACGCCCAGCTCGCCCGCTTCGTGACCGGACCGCTCATGACTCCCGTGCTCGGCACGACGAGCGGTTCCCGGTATTTCATGACGGTCGGCACCAAGCGCGAAATCCTCGACGCTGCTTCGCAGCAGGCGGCGGGCATCCCCCTCGCACGGAATGTCCTCACCGAATCCGCTGTGGCTGCTCTGCCTCTGGGCGCCCCGGTGATCGCCGATCAGTCGTTCGCCCAGCAGCGCGGATCTGCTTCCGTCTCGTTCGTGTCCGGCGGCAAGTCGTACCCCGTCTCCTCGGAGCACTCCGGAATAGCCGGCCGCGTCGGCGGAACGCTGAGCGCTGCGAGTCTTGCTCGCGTCCCTGCTTCCGGTGTCTCGTTCACCGGCCTGGTGAGCGTGCCGGGAAGCGGATCGACCTCGGTGCTCGGTTCCGGTGGCAGATTCGCCTGGGCCGCAGGCGGTGGCGTCGCCAGTGCCAAAGCGACGCCGGTGACGCAGGCCTTCCTCGACAGTTTCCCCGTGAAAGGCACGGTGAGCGTCGGGTCCTTTGTGAAGGGGGACGGCGCGACGGTCTACGTCGTGGGGCCGAGCGACCTCAAACCGATCTCGTCGTGGGATTCGCTTCTCGCGCTTCTCCCGCCCGGAGCCACGCCAACGATCATGACGATCTCCACAGCGGCATTCGCCGCGCTTCCGGCTGGGCGCGTCGCGCTGACATCGGGGACACTCGTCCGGAGTCCGGAGAACGCCACGGTCTATCTCGTGAACGGTCTGTCGAACAAGATCGCGTTCTCGACATTCGACGTCACTGCGTCGATCGGCGTGGGCGGCCTCTCCTTCGTGTCGCAGAGCCTGCTCGACGGATACCCGGCTGCTGGGTCGCTCCTCGGCTACGGCGTCACCTGCGGTGGCGTCGACTATGCCGGAGCCTCGGGCACGCTGCGCGCGCTGGATGCGACCACCAAGCCGCTCTATCCGATCACCTTCACCGCTCTGGACGACTACAGCTGCGCCCGATTGACCGTCGGCGCTCCTGCGACGAAGTTCATCCGCACTCCAGACAGCAGCATCTTCCTCCTCGAGGGCGGAAAGAAGCGGCCGATTGCGAATATGAACCGATTCGCCGAACTGGGCGGAGCCGTCGGCTGGACATCGGTGAGCGCGGGGTTCGGCGCGTCGATACCGACCGGTCCGCTGGCCTGACAGGCTCCGGCCGAATTCGAAGTCGTTGTCTATCCGCACTAGTCTGGGAACTTCGACAGCGACCCGGAAAGAGAGTCTGTCCTCCGTGATCAAGGCAGCCGAAGGCACCAGAGCACTGCGCATCGTCCGCATTGTTCTGATGCCCGTTCTCGCTCTCCTCGTCTTCGGCGCGTGGGCGCTTTCTTCGCCACCGGGTTCCAGCCCGGACGACGACTTCCACCAGACCAGCATCTGGTGCGCCGACGGCATCGTGAAAGGGACCTGTGACGCCGGCTCCCGGTCCGGCCACTACACGGTTCCGCCGCTTGTGGCCAACGGCTCCTGCTATGCCTTCAAACCCCATGAGAGCGCTTCCTGCCAGGGATCGGCCACCCGAGCCAGGACAACCGACCGGGGCAACTTCCATGGCCTCTACCCGCCTTTCTACTACGCGTTCATGCACACGTTCGTCACCGGAGACGTCGCCGTGTCCATCGTGGCGATGCGACTTGTGAACGCGATCATCTTCGTCGCGCTGACGAGTGTCCTGTGCTGGCTGCTGCCGGCGCGCAGGCGCTGGAATCTCGTGTGGTCGCTCGCGATCACAACGATCCCGCTCGGCCTCTTCCTCATCCCTTCGGTGAATCCCAGTTCCTGGGTCCTGATCTCCAGCGGGCTGGTACTTCTCGCCGTCGTCGGCTACTTCGAGTCGACGGGATGCCGGCGAGTGGGGCTCGGGGCCGTTGCGGTCATCGCCGCTTTCCTCGGCGGCGCCGCCCGATCGGACGGTGCTGTCTTCAGCGTCCTCGCTACGGGCGCGGCGGTCCTCCTCACAATGAAGCGGGACCGGAAGTACTGGCTGTCGGCACTGCTCGCGCTCGGCATCGTGCTGCTCTCGGCGGCGTTGTTCTCGACCTCGCACCAGAGCGGAACCGCTCTCTCCGGAGGTCTGGCCTCGGGGGGCAAAGGCATGGCGGACTGGTCGCTCTGGTTCCCCATTCTCACTCAACTGCCCGTGCTCTGGGCGGGCGGGCTGGGCGCCGTGTTCGGGCTGGGGTGGGTGGACACGCATATGCCCGGTGGTGTGTGGGTGGTCACGATCATGGTGTTTGCTGCGCTCGTCTTCGCCGGTGTGCGCATCCTGGGTCTGCGCAAGGGGCTCGTTCTCTTGGGCGCCGCGGCGGCCTTGATCCTGCTTCCGTTCTACCTCCAGGTCTCTACCGGCACACTGGTCGGAAACCAGGTGCAGCCGCGGTACATTCTTCCTATCCTCATCATGTTCGCAGCGGTCGCTCTCTGGGAATCGGAGGATCGCCAGTTCGATCTCACCCAGACACAGTGGTGGGTCCTGGCAGGGGGTTTGGGTGTCGCTCAGGCGCTGGCTCTGCACGCCAACCTCCGCCGTTATGTCACGGGGGTCGATGTCCTGAACGTCAACCTGAGCGCCAGTGTGGAGTGGTGGTGGAACATCCCCGTCTCGCCGATGTGGCTCTGGGTTCTCGCTTCGGGCGCCTTCGTCGCTCTGATGGCGCTCATCGTCATCGAATTCTCCCGAGTGAGCCCGAAGGCGGGCGTCCTTCGACAGCCGAGCGCGCTGACCTGACCGGCTGACCGCCCGATTCGGACGTGGCGGCGCCGGCAGCATCGGCTGCTCTGTGTGAGTGAGCGGGGCGAAGCCTCTCGTGCGGCCGGCTCATCGTGACCGTGCGCAGAGGAGCCGGCTCAGAGGAGCCCGCGCACAGGCCCCGGAATCTGTCTGGTCCGGCCAGCCGCGGCCTTTCTTCCGCCCTCCCTGCCGCGAGCGGTGGGTCAGCGCCGGATGCCTGCCCATTCGTGGTGCCGGCCCATCGTGGACAGGAGGAAGCGGATGACGCGCTGAGAGCTGTTCCCCACGAGGTACTCGGCCGGAACCTCCCGGGCGATGTCCGACTCCTCGGTGACTTCTTCGATCGCGGCGATGACCTCGTCCGCCTTGAGTCCGCTCATCACAATGGCTCCGGCGTCCAGGGCTTCCGGGCGCTCCATCGAGTCACGGATGGTGACGGCGGGGAAGTCGAGGATGGCCGACTCCTCGCTGATCGTTCCGCTGTCGGACAGAACGCAGCGCGCGCTCCGCTGCAACTGGCAGTAGTCGAAGAAACCGAAGGGTGGGTGGAAGTGGACACCATCGAGCGCCTGGAAGTCCGGGAGGGCCTCCAGGCGATTGCGGGTGCGCGGGTGGGTGGAGACGAGCACCGGCAGACCCCAGCGCTCCCGAACGGCCGTGAGGGTGTCCAGCAGTTCGCGAAGGCGTTTCGGCGAGTCGACGTTCTCCTGGCGGTGGGCGCTGACGAGGAAGAACTCGCCGGGCGCGACGCCGAGGCGCTCGAGAGCGTCAGACCCCTCGATGCGGGGGAGGTAGTGGTCGATGACTTCTTTCATCGGAGAGCCTGTGACCAGAATGCGACGAGGGTGCAGCCCCTCGGCAAGGAGGTTCCGCCGCGCGTGTTCGGTGTAGGCCAGGTCGAAGTCGGCGATGTGATCGACCATCCGCCGGTTGGTCTCCTCCGGCACGTTCTCATCGAAGGAGCGGTTCCCGGCTTCCATGTGGTACGTCGGAATGTGCATCCGTTTGGCGACCAGCGCGGCGATCGCGCTGTTCGTGTCTCCGAGAATCAGGACAGCGTCGGGTTTGACCTCGGTGAAGATCGTCTCGCTCTTGCGGATGGTGTCTGCCATGACCGCGCCGAGACTCGATGTGTCCACGTTCAGGTAGTGGTCCGGCTGGCGGATGCCCAGGTCCTCGAAGAAGACGTCGTTCAGCTGCCGGTCGTGGTTCTGACCGGTGTGGACGAGAACGTGGTCCACCCGCTCATCCAGCTTGGGGATGATGCGGGAGAGCCGGATGATCTCCGGCCGGGTGCCGACGACCGTGAGGACTGTCGGGGCCGTCATCGGAGCTGTGCCCGCATCTGCTGGATCTCCGGCAGGGTGAGGAGCAGACGCTCCACGCCGGCGACGTCGAGGCGTTCCGTGTTGTGCGAGGTGTACGACTCGGTGGGCGCGCCGTGATCGGCGCCCTCCTCGAAGTACGGCGTGTAGTCGAGCGAGCGGGTGTTGAGCGGCACGCGGAAGTAGTCGCCGCGGTCTTCCGCCTTCGCCATCTCCTCGGAACCGAGGAGGGACTCGTAGAGCTTCTCGCCGTGGCGCACGCCGATGATATCCACGTCGGGCATCGGAACGCCGATCACGTTCGCGACCGCCTCGAGGAGGACGGCGACGGTGCTCGCTGGCGCTTTTCGCACGAAGAGGTCTCCGCTTGTCGCCTGGGTGAAGGCGTACTCGACCAGGTCGACCGACTGCGCCAGCGACATCAGGAACCGCGTCATCTCCGGATCGGTGACCGTGACGTTCTGGCCGGTGGTCAGCTGCTTGATGAACAACGGGATGACCGAACCGCGCGAGTACATCACATTGCCGTAGCGGGTCACGGAAACGACCGTCTCCGTATCGAGGTTCTCCCGGGCCATCGCGAAGGCGGTCTTCTCCATGAGCGCTTTGGTCATGCCCATAGCGTTGATCGGGTAGACGGCCTTGTCGGTGCTGAGGCAGACGACCGACTTCGCTTGGTGCTCGATGGCGGCGCGAATGACATTGCCGCTGCCGGTGATGTTGGTCGCGACCACCTCGAGCGGAAAGAACTCGCCGGAGGGGACCTGCTTCAGCGCCGCGGCGTGGAAGACGTGGTCGCTTCCTTTGATCGCGCGGGTCACACTCAGCGAGTCGCGGACGTCGCCGATGTAGAAACGCATCCGGGGGTCGTTGACCTCATGGCGCAGTGCGTCTTGCTTGGACTCGTCACGGCTGAAAATGCGGATCTCGCCGACATCGCGGCTGAGCAGATGGCGCGCCATCGTCGAGCCGAATGAGCCGGTCCCACCGGTGACTGTGACGATGGAGCCTTCGATCTTGCGTTCGGTCATGAGTCTCTTTCGATGGATTCGGACGCGAGCGTTCTGACCATCGTCTCGATGGTTGGGATCTCGTCGTAGCCTGCGTCACGCCACAGGGCGGCGTTGACATCGGGGTGGATGGTGGTGAGGGTCCTGTCGACGGGGGTCCCGGTTTCGACGGGAACGACGGAGACGTCCTCGCGGCCGTAGGCGGACAGGATCAGCCGGGAGAGGGCGTCTTTGTCGACGCTGTCGGCCGGCACGAGGTGGTGGGTTCCGCTGAGCGTGCTCCCCGTCTGGACGATACCGGCGGCGATCGCCGCGAAGACATCCGTGGTGACGCCGTTCCACCGGTGGTCGAGGTAGCCGTTGAAGGTCGATCCTGGTTCGTGGGCGAGTACCCATTCCAGGAGCGAGTCGCGGTTCTTCTGCTCCGGCCCGATGATCGAGCAGCGCAGGTTGAGGAAGTGGTCTCCGGGAACTTCGCCCAGGCTCTTGGACTGGCCGTAGACGTCGGTCGCATCGTGGGCCGTCGTCTCGTCGTAGCGGCCCGTCTGTCCCGAGTAGACGCAGTCGGTGGCGATCTGGATGACGCGCACATTCCGCTCTCCGGCCGCGCGCGCGAGCGCGTAAGGGAGTTCCGCGTTGATCTTGATGGCGTTGTAGCGGTCGCCTGCGTCATCGTCGCGGAGATGGTGTTTGATCAGCCCGATGCAGTTGATGACATAGTCGCCGGAGGAGAGTCCTTCGAGAAGGCCCGAAGGATCGTCGGCGAAGGCGTCGAAGAGTCGGTGGCGATCTCTCCGCCCGGCGGGAACGAGAGCGAGATCCCGCACTGTTCCGGTGACATCGTGGCCGCTCCTGCGGAGGATCGAGGCGACGGTGCTCCCGAGCATTCCGGTCGCACCCAGAACGAGTACTCGCGCAGACATAATGTTCGATCCTACCGTACCGATTCCAATGTCCTCTCGAAGCCGATCGCCGCAGACTCCTTGGAGAACGCGGTCATCACGAACTCGCGCTGCCGCGCTCCGATCGCGGCCCGCTCCTCGGCGGGGAGGGCTGCGACGGAGATCGCACGTTCGACGACATCGGCTGGTCCCTCCGCCCAGGTGACGCCGGCCGCGTCCCCGACGACGCCGCGCAATCCCCGCAGTGAGGTGGAGACGGCTGGAACTCCGGCCGCCATGTATTGCAGCACCTTGTGCGGAAGCGCGACATCGGTGAGCAGCTGTGGCCGGAAGGGGTTGATGGCGACGTCACCCGCTGCGAGATAGCCGGGCAACTCGGCGTAGGGGATGACACCGGTGAAGATGACCTGCGACTGAAGGCCCAGCTCGACTGTCCGCCGGCGCAATTCGCCGTCGAGCTCACCCCCTCCGATATAGAGGAGCTTCAGTCCCGGATTCTCACGAAGGTGTACTGCGGCTTTCTCGAGCACGATGTCCAGGTCGGAGAACCCGAAGAAGCTTCCCATGTACACGATGACCTTGTCGTCTGCGTCGAGTCCGAGCGTCTCCCGGACGCCGGGCTTCGCGTCGGCGAAGTGGCTCAGGTCGACGGGGGGCAGATCGACGGAGACGGGGCCGGTTCGGCCGGCGAGGTCCACGCAGTACTCGGCCATCGCGGGATTGTTCGCGGAGATCAGGTCGGCGGTCGCATAGATGTGCCGTTCGGCCCATCGAATCAGGGGACTGACCGGGGAGGTGCGGATCTGGTGGGAGACGTCCAGGGCACGGAAAACCACGGGGACTCCGGCGCGTTTGGCGATGCTGACGGCCTGCCAGCCGGTCGTCGGGACAGCGTAGAGGACGACGATATCGTAGCGGCCGGTTGTGATCTCCCGGCGGAGGCCCGGCAGGTTCAGGAGGGGGGCCGCGTAGCGCTCGACAGGACGGCCGCCGAACGTCGGCGGGGTGATCAGTTCGATCTCGGCTTCGGGATAGGCGCGGCCGGGGATGCGCCGCCGTGTCGTCCTCAGAGATCGGCTCGGCGTGGCCGGCGCCTCCGGGTAGTGGAAGAACGAGACATCGTGCCCTCGGAGCGCGAGAAGCTCCGGGAACTCGTGCATCTCGTAGATCACCTTGTCGAGATAGTTCACTTCATGGACGAACAGTATCCGCACCGGACTCTCCCTGGAAATCCCGGGACAGCGGCGCCCGCCGTCCGAACAGATAGATGAGATGGACGGCCAGGCCGGCAGCCGGCCCGATCGCGACGGCAAGGCTCGCGCGCTCGAACAGTCCGCCGGGGAGCAGCAGGGCGAGGGCCGTTGCCCCGGCTGCTGCGATCCAGCCCGCGGTGAAGACGGTGTGGTTGCCCTGAACGAGGACGGCGGGCGCTGAGACGCAGATCGCCGCCACGAGCGCGGAGGTCGCGACGAGCACGGCGATGAGCCAGGCGGGGGGCACAGGCTGCCCCGGGAAGAGAAGGGAGAAGACTGCCTCGCCCAGGAGGAGGCCCAGGACGCCGAGCACGCCTCCCGCAGCCAGTGCCAGGCCCAGCAGGGCGCTCAGCGCGCGCCGGGGATTCGGCGACTGCCGGAAGAAGACGATCAGGTAGCTCTGCAAAGCCATCGCGACGACGATCAACGGGGAACGGGTCAGCGTGGAGACGAGGAGGAGAAGTCCGAGCGCGGTGGGGGAGGCGTGTGGCGAGGTCACGGTGAGCAGGAGAGGAAATCCGCTGACGAGCACCCCCATAGCGGCGGCGGCGGCAACAGTCCGTGCCGAGTTCCACGCGAGTGTGCGATAGCCGGCGTCCACCTGGAACCGATCGCCGAGAACCGTCCGCGACAGGACGCCGACGATGAGGACCGCGAGGGGGATGGGCGCGCACGCCGCCCAGGCGAGCAGGAACGGGTCGTGGCTGAACACGAGCGTCAGTCCGATCGCCAGAAGGCGGCCGACGCCCTCGATGGTCATGAGCGCGAAGATCAGCCTCCAGTGGGACGCCGCGTAGAGCGTGCCGGCCAGCGCCGCCAGGAAGACGTAGCTCGCGCAACCGGTGACGAGAGGCCAGAGCAAGGCGGTTCGCGCCCCGAACACGGCGCTCGCCCACAAGGGCGAGGTCGCCGCAATTGCAGCGGCCGAGGCGAGGGCCGCCCCGGCGGCGAAGAGAGCCGGTCGGGCGGCTCGTTGGCCGGGGACGCGGGGGATCGTCGCTCGCGTCGTTTCCTGCTGGATTCCCGATAGCGCCGCTATAGCGAGGAAGAGCGCCGACCAGAACACCGCGAACGAGGCGTAGGGGCCGACTCCGATTGCGCGGGGCACCAGCCAGGTGATGACGTACCCGGCAACGCCGACGAGCGCGGTGGCGACGAGGACCAGCAGGAAGCCGGGGCTCCTCCGCTCTCCGCTTTCGCTCACGAGCCGGTGGACTCGTCGTGTGCTTCGAGCTGCTTGATCCGCAGTTCCAGCAGGGCGCTCCGTTCCGCCAGGAGACGGGTCTGCGCTTCCAGGCGGGTGAGTTCCGAGCTGTTCTGGATGCACACCAGGAACAGGATCGCGACGCTGACGAAGAAGATGAGGTTCGTCGGCACCGCCACGCCGGCGACAGAGGAGGCCCAGGCCAGCGTCGACGGGAAGACTCCGACGATCAGCGCCAGGACGCCCGTGACCAGCCACCAGATCGCGTGCCGTTCGCGCAGCCGGCGCTGGCGCATCATCTCGATGACCACGGCGAGTGTGATGACGGCGGCCGTGATACCGAGCAAGTAGCTTGCGAGACTCATCAGATGGCGATTTCCTTCTCGGTCACCACGACCGGGGGGCGGATCAGGGCGAACATCAGCGCCATGCCGGCGCGCCCGAGGTAGATCGCCGACTTGAGCGGATTGTGCGAAGGCGTCCCCGTCGTCCGTTGCCGCATGGAGACCGGAAGCTGAGCGATGCGGCAGCCGGAGCGAGCGGCGATCACGAGCGATTCGATGGTGTCTCCGAGATACTCCGCCGGATAGTGATCGGCGAAGAGCCGCACGGCCTTCGGGCCGCTGGCACGGAACCCGGAGGTGGTGTCCGTCAGCTTCGTCTTCGCGACCCGGGACAGCATGGAGGCGAGGAAGAGCATCGCCCAGCGGCGCGGACCCCGGACCTCGTAGTCCCCTTCGCCCGCGAATCGTGCGCCGAGCACGACGTCATGGGATTCCAGCTCTGCGACGAGGCTGGGGACGCTGGCCGGATCGTGCTGTCCGTCCGAGTCCACTTGCACGACATTGTCGAAGCCGTTCTCGAGCGCGTAGACGAAGCCCAGGCGCATTGCGCCGCCGACGCCGAGGTTGTAGGGGAGGGAGGCCACGATGGCCCCGGCGGCTTCGGCTCGCTCTGCGGTCCTGTCGGTCGAGCCGTCGTCGACGACGAGACAGGCGACGCCGGGGAGCTTGTCGCGCACTTCCCTGACGACCTCTGCGACGGAGCCCTCTTCGTTGAGCGCGGGCATCACGATGAGGGTGCGCGCAAGCGGATCGGTCATAGGAGGCAAGTCTACCGAACCTCGCAGAGCGCGCAGACGGCGCCCGCGACTAGGATGGCAGGGTGTGCGCAAAACCCGGGGCAGCGGTCTCTGTCGCGCTCTGCACCCGGAACGGTGAGCGATTCGTTCGCGCGCAGGTTGAGAGCATCCTCTCCCAGGACCCTCCGATCAGTGAGCTGGTTGTCTCCGACGACGGCTCGACCGACCGCACCCTCTCGATCGTCGAGGAGACGGTGCGAGCCAGCTGCGCGGCTGTCGTGCTGCGCATCTTGCGCAACGCCGAGCCCCTCGGTGTGACGGCCAACTTCGAGCAGGCGATTGCGGCGTGCGGCGGAGAGTTCATCGCGCTGAGCGACCAGGACGATGTCTGGCACGCCGGCCGGCTGGCCGATGCGCTCCCGTTCTTCGACGATGCGCGAGTGCAGCTCGTACACACCGACGCCCGCCTGGTCGACTCAGCCGGGGAGCCGCTCGGCGGCACCCTCTTCGGCGCTCTGGAGATCGCCCCTGAACTTGTGGCGGAGGAGAACGACGGGGACGCCCTCGGCGTCCTCCTCCGGCGCAACACCGTGACCGGTGCGACCACCGTTCTCCGTGCGAGTCTTGTGGAGCGTGCCCGCCCGTTCCCCGACGCCTGGGTCCACGACGAGTGGCTGGCTGTGTGTGCCGCGATCGTCGGCGCTGTCCGCAGCCTCCCGCGGACCACGATCGACTATCGTCAGCACGGCGGCAATCAGATCGGTGTGAAGCGTCCCAGCATCGGTTACAAGGTCTCGCGGGTCTTCGAACCGGGAGGGGCTCGTCAGGTGCGGCTGGGCCTCCAGTTCGCTCAGCTCGCCGCCCGCGCCGATACCTTCCCCGAACTCTCCGAGGACGATCGCGACCGGATCGTGCAGAAGGCGGAGTTCGAGTCTGCGCGTTCGCGCCTGCCGGTGAGCCGCCTCGCCCGGCTGGCATCGCTACGCCGCCTGGTTCGCGGTGGCCGATACGGACGTTACGCCAGCCAGGGACGCCTGGACATCGTCCGGGACCTGCTTCGGGCCCCCTAGCTCTGAGACCGTGCCAGCCGCCACCGCCAGCTCATCCCCTGGGATGCTTTGACCGTGCAGATGACAAGAAGCATCCATCCCGACTCCACGAGGATGCTGCTCTCGAACACGCTCGTGACGAGGAGCGCGACGAGCACCAGCGGCGCCCAGGCGTAGACGACGCTGCGCCGGACAGAGGCGAGGAGCCAGGAACGCACGAACGCGAGGGCGACCAGCACGACGAACAGCAGCAGGCCGATGACGCCGACCTGGAGGTAGACGTCGAGGTAGGCGTTGAGCCCGTTGGGGTGGTACATGCCGGTCGCGGCCTGGATGGCGCCGAAGGGGTACAGATCGGTCGGCCACGCGCCGGTCCAGCCCCAGCCCACCGACTGCTGCACCGGGATGAGCTCCCAGATCTGGAGCCACAGCTGATAGCGCACCTGGAAGTCGGCTCGCGCGTTCAGCAGGTCGATCACCCGGGTGCGGGAGAAGTAAGTGGCGACGAGCACGGCGACCGTGAACAGCGCGAGCCCCCATTGCGCGTAGCTGCGTGCGCCGTCCGGGACTTTGCGGATGCCGTACAGCGCCAGGGTCGCCAGGCTGACGACGACGGAGACGGCTGCGATCACGGGGGAGTGGGCGAACAGGAGGCACAGCGCCGCCAGAGCGATCGAGAACGCCGCGAGCTGGGGCCGGACTGAGCGCGTCCGCAGCTCCACCAGGAAGGTGACGAACGCGATCAGAGCGACGATGCTCAGCTGATTGCGGGTGCCGAAGAGACCTTGGATGGGTCCGCCGGACGCGATGTTGCCCAGGATGCCCAGGAAGCGGATGGGCATGTCGAGAAGGAGCCCGCTCAGGACCTCCAGGGCGAGGGAGACCGTCAGCAGCGTTCGCAGGGCGTCGCCGACGACGCGCACGATCTGGATGGCGTCTCGCACCAGGGCGATGTAGACGGCCAGGAACGCGAACAGCAGCTGGTAGAGGACGCCCCCGAGCGTCGCCAGCTGGTACTGACTCCAGAAGAGTGACAGGGCGCACCACCCGGCGAACATGAGCGCCGAGACCGGCAGGAGGCCGTGCCACTCGATGAGCTTCCACTGCGCGGCGAACGATAGCACGGCGAGGGCCACGAGAGCGCTGAGAGCGCCGATGAGCCCCGGCCAGCCGATGACGGCACGGATCGCATGCGTCGAGAACCCGACGATGACGCCGAGCAGCGCCAGTGTCGAGGTGAACCGGGCCGATCCGAGAAGCTCGACCACTGCGGCCGGGACCGGGGTTCGACGGGGTACGGCCATAGCTGAATCCTACGGGGCGGTCTGTTTGGTCTTCGCGGCGAGCACGACGAGCAGCGCCCAGCCGTCCTCGATCAGCATCCGGCTCTCCGCGAAGCTCTGGGCGAGCAGGGCGGCGAAGAGGAGCAGGGGGAGCAGGGTGAGCGCGGTGTGCGCCTGGTCGTCGCGGACGCTCGTCCGCGGCCGGTCGACGGCGTGGAACCATGACCGCCACAGTGTGCCGACGGCCAGTGGGACGATGAGCGCCAGCCCGGCGATCCCGAGCTGCATCCAGATGTCCAGCCAGGCGTTGTGCGCCTGCAAGTAGACCACGCCGTTGCGCTTGGCGAGGTCGCTGAAAGGTTCGGTCCACGGCGCCCAATAGCTCACCCAGCCCCAGCCGAAGACCGGCCGCTGTTGTGCGAAACCGATCACCCTGTCCCAGATGTCGAGCCTCCCGGTCAGATCGTCGCTCTTGCCCAGCAGGGCCGGGAGGCGGGAAGCGAACAGCGCGAGGCTCACCGCGCCGACGGCGACCAGCGCGGCGGCGCTCAGGTAGACCGGGCGACGGCGCTCCGGCCTCGCTCGGCGGGTCCAGAGCGCGAGGCGGAGCGCCACTGCGGCGAACGCGGTCGCGACGATGACCGTCGATGACCGTGTGAGCGCGAGCGTGAGCGCCGCGACGACGATCCAGGCAATCGCGCTGCCGCGGCGGTCGGCGCGATCGGCCAGACGGACGCCGAACACGATCAGCGCCAGCAGCGCGATCATCGCGAGCAGATTGCTGTTGCCCACGATGCCCTGGATCTGGCCACCGTGGAGCAGCAGATCGCGGCTCCAGTAGAACGCCGACGGCAGCTTTCCCGGGGGGAAGGGCTGCACCGGCGTCAGTGGCAGCACCGGCCGCCGGACGAACACAGCGACGATGAGCTCGAACAGTAGCGACAGGCCGAGGACCCAGCGGAACGCGTTCGAGAGCGCGGTCAGCAGCGCCGGCCAGCCGAGGCACAGGGCGAGGAACAGCGCGCTCGCCGTGGTCGCGAGCTGGGCGAGGACGCCGAGGGCGCTGGCTCCCGGGTACGCGGACCACGCGATCGACAGCACGGCGAGAGCCAGGAAGAGTCCGAGGGTCTTGGGGAGTCTGCGCCAGCGGACGGCCGCCCGTGCCCGGACCAGCAGGACGACGCTGCCCGCGGTGAGCAGGGCGGCGAGCGCGAAGTAGCCCGGCCAGCTGATGAGGTTCCGCCAGAAGTCGCCGGCGAACAGTGTGAAGAGCAGCAGTGAGGCGAACACGAGGACGCCTGTCTCCGAGCTTCTGCGGGCGGCGAGCGCGCGGGTGTCGAGCGAGGTGGTCGGGCTGCCCATCCCGGAAGGATAGCTCACGCGTTCGGTGTGGCGATGAACAGCGTGCCCGCCCCGGACGAGACCGACAGCGTGCGCTCCTCGGCGGTCACCACAGTCGCCTCGCCGCGCGTGAGCCGCAGGCCGCCCGTCGCGCCCAGCACCTCCGCAGCGCCGGCCGTGCAGAGCACGATCGCGGTGCCCGGCAGCGTCACCTCCGCTGCCGGCGTGTCCGCACCGATCTCGATCCGGCACAGCCGGAAGTCCGGCACGTCCGGCACGAACTCCTCGACGCCGGGCGCGGGCCGTTTCGCGGTCATCGGGGTGGCGGCGAACGGCGCGAAGTCCAGGATGCGGACGAGTTCGGGCACATCCACCCGCTTCGGCGTGAGACCGCCGCGCAGCACATTGTCCGAGGCCGCCATCAGCTCGATCCCGAGACCGCGCAGATAGGCGTGGATGTTCCCGGCGGGCAGGTAGAGCGCCTCTCCGGGCCGGAGCGTCACGCGGTTGAGGAGCAGGGCGAGCACGATGCCCGGGTCGCCGGGGAAGGCCCGGGCGAGCGTCCGAACGGTGTCCGCGTCCACCCCCTCGGCCCTCTGCGCTGCGTCCGTCACCGCGCTCACGAGCGCCGCGACTTCGGGCGTGCCGCCCAGCAGCCACTCCGTCGCCCCGCGCAGCGCCGCGGCCGGCTCGTCGTCGAGGGTTCCGGCGAAGGCGGCGACGCCCAGGGCGCTGCCGGCCAGGCGCTCCAGCGCGGCGCGGCTGTCGGCGGGCTCCCGGAAACCGCACAGTGCGTCGAACGGGTCCGAAAGCGCGAAGATCATCTCCGGTTTGTGGAACGGGTCTTTGTAATTGCGCTCGGGGGACCCGGGGGCGAGCCCCTCGGCGTTCTCGCGCTCGAATCCGGCGCGTGCCTGCTCGGACGACGGGTGCGCTTGCAGCGACAGGGGACCTGCCGCCGCGAGGACCTTCAAAAGATAGGGGAGCCGCCCGGCCGTCTCCGGCCAGTGCGCCAGGTCGGCCGAGCCGCCGGTCTGCGCCGGGTCGAGGATGCGCGCGGGGGAGCCGGGATGCGCGCCCAGCCACAGCTCGGCCTCCGGGCCGCCGCTCGGTTCGCCGCCGAGCAGGCCCGCGATCGCCGTGGTTGACCCCCATGCGTAATCGCGGGGCTGGTTGCCGATGCGCACAAACATCTTTCGTCGTCCCTTCCCGATCGTTAGACCAAACTACCAATCGCTTTGTCACGAGCGGGCGTCGTCTCTAGGCTGGCGCTGTCTCAGCCCGACCGGACGCAAGGGAGCACAGATGGCTTTCCAGCCCCTCGCCAGCGACTTCTATGGCTTCGAGAACCTCCTCGCCGAGCGCGAGAAGGACTTCCTCGCGAACCTCCGCGCCTCGCTCGAGACCCACGTCAAGCCGGTCGTCAACGAGTACTGGGAGCGTGCCGAGTTCCCGCCCGGGATCATCGAGGTCCTGCACCGCACCGGCGCGATCGGCCTCGGCTTCGCGGAGACGGCTCCGTTCGAGAACTCGGCCGTGTTCCGTGGCTGGGTCGCTTTGTAGCTGGCCCGTGTGGACGCCTCCGTGAGCACGTACGTCGGCGTCCAGAACGGTCTGGCCCTCGGCACGGTCGGCGTCTGTGGTTCGCCGGAGCAGCGTGCCGAGTGGCTGCCGAAGCTGGCCAGCGGCGAGGTGCTCGGGGCGTTCGAGCTCACCGATCCCCTGTCGGGGTCGGACTCGGCGCGGGGCCTCCGGACGGTGGCCGTGCGCGACGGCGACGACTGGGTCCTGAACGGGTCGAAGCGCTGGATCGGCAACGCGACCTTCAGCGACATCACCGTGATCTGGGCGAGGAGCGCCGAGGACGGCCAGGTCAAGGGCTTCATCGTTCCCACGTCCACTCCGGGCTACACTGCCACCAAGATCGAGGGCAAGCAGTCGCTTCGGATGGTGCAGAACGCGGACATCGCCCTGGAGAACGTGCGCGTGCCGGAGTCGCTGCGGTTGCAGAACGCGAACAGCTTCACAGAAACTGCCGCCGTGCTCCGGCTCACCCGGGCGGAGGTCGCCTGGGCCGCCGTCGGCGTCGCGGTGGGCGCCTACGAAGCCGCTCTGGCCTACAGCAAGGAGCGCGTGCAGTTCGGCAAACCGATCGCGAAGCACCAGCTCGTCCAAGATCTCCTGGTCCGCTCCATTGGCGACATCACCGCCTCGATCGCGCTGTGTGTGCGCGTCTCGCAGATGCTCGACACGGGTGAGCAGCGGGACGAGCACTCGGCGCTGGCGAAGGCGGTGTCCACCACCCGGATGCGCGAGACCGTCGCCCGCTGTCGCGAGGTGCTGGGCGGCAACGGCATCGTGATCGACTACGACGTCGCCCGCTTCTTCGCCGATGCGGAGGCGCTCTACTTCTACGAGGGCACCCGCGAGATGAACACGCTCATCGTCCGCGCGATCACGGGAGAAGCGGCGTTCGTCTGATCCTCGCCCCGGGCTCGCTCGGCGCTGCTGGGCTGGGCGTTCGGCAGCGAATGCGCCCGCAGAGGCGGCGCTGGCCTGCGCCGGAGCCGATGCTCCAGCTGCCCGTCGCTCGGCTTCGCAGCGAGATCCGTTCAACGGAGCTCGCTCTCTTGCTGAGGACGCGACCGCGTCATTCCGGGGCCGTGTCCGCTGCGCTGCGCCAGGAGGGGTCTCCGTCCTGGCGCTCGCGGGCGAATGGGTGCTTTTCCTGTTCGCTTTCCAGGCGCCGGGTCAGCAGGTGGACGATGAGCAGCGGGATGATGCCGAAAACGCCGAACGAGATGTCGATCAGCTGCCAGCCGAACGGGATTCCGCGAATCGAGCCGGCGATGAGCGCGAGCGGGATGACGCCGGCGCAGGCGATCATCCCGAACCGGATGACCCAGATGTTGCGGACCGGGTCGAGGAGCGGTCCGATGAACGCGACGGCAATGACGAGGTGCGCGAAGGCCAGCCAGTCGGTCCCGTAGGCGAGGAACGGATGGCTCGCGCCGGTCTGGACGAGCGCGTCGCGCACGCGGTCGATCCATTCGACCAGCCCGGGAGCGAACTGCGGCGCCCCCGAAGCGTGCAGGACGCCGGACACCAGGCGAACTTCGGCTTCCAGGGGGAACGCGGTCACACCGCTCACCACGAGTCCGGCGATGAAGACGACGATCCAGGCGCGGATGACCATGAGAGGACGCATATCTTCAACGCTAAGCGCGATGCTGCCGTCCGCGCGCCCATCGCGAGAAGGATAGTGTGGGCTGATCGTAAGAAGGCAGTGGCAGGAGGCATCTATGGCGTGGTTGGTGACCGGGGGCGCTGGCTATATCGGCGCCCATGTGGTGCGCGCGTTCCTGGCCGAGGGGATCGATGTCGTCGTCGCGGACGACCTCTCCAGCGGACACCGGGAGTTCGTGCCCGCGGGTGTCTCGTTCTACCGCGGAACGATCCTCGACGGGACCCTGTTGGAAGCGGTGTTCTCCGAGAACCGCATCAGCGGCGTTGTGCATGTCGCCGGTTACAAGTACGCCGGTGTGTCCGTCCAGCGGCCGCTGCACACCTACGAACAGAATGTGACGGCCACCGCTGTGTTGCTCGCGGTGATGCAGGAGGCGGGGGTCGGCTCGATCGTCTTCTCGTCGTCGGCGGCGGTCTACGGGACACCGGAGGTGGAACTCGTCACCGAGGACACCCCGAAGAACCCGGAGTCGCCGTACGGGGAGTCCAAACTGATCGGCGAGTGGCTGCTGCGCGACCAGGGGGTCGCCCGGGGTCTGCGCCACACCTCGCTGCGGTACTTCAACGTGGTCGGCTCCGGCGATCCGGCGCTGCGCGACACGAGTCCGCACAATCTCTTCCCGCTCGTCTTCGACGCCCTGGTGGCGGGCCGCACCCCCCGGATCAATGGCGACGACTACGCGACGCCCGACGGCACCTGCGTCCGCGACTACATCCACGTCGCCGACCTCGCGGTCTCGCACGTTGCGGCGGCGAAGCGGCTGGAGGCGGGGGAGGACATTCGGGCGGTCTACAATCTCGGCAGCGGCGACGGCGTCTCCGTCGGTGAGATCATGGCGACGGTGGCTGAGGTGACGGGCATCGACTTCACCCCAGAAATGGGGCCTCGACGCCCGGGCGACCCGGCGAGGATCGTGGCTTCGGGCGAGCTCGCGGCGCGTGATCTCGGCTGGAAGATGAGTCATTCGCTCGCCGAGATGGTGCGCAGCGCCTGGGAAGCGCGCCAGGCGGCGTCCTGATCGCCGGCTCGACGGGGTGGGCGGCCCGGGCGTGTCGCTGATTGTTGCCGGACATCGGCGCGTCGCGAACTCTCGACCAGCGATCAAGGGTTTACGATTCGCGACTTGACGGACGCGAATGACAACGGTGTAATTATTGCAGCACGTTAAAAATGCGTGCTTTTACAGATTCGAGGGCGGGGAGGCCGATATGACAGATCCTGAATATCGTTCTGGGGTACCCGACGACTGGTTCATCGATCCGGTGCGCCTCGGGGTCCCGGGGGTCCGGGCGGGCGCCGACGATGACAACCCTCTCGCCTGGCAGACCGACGCCCTGTGCGCCCAGACAGATCCGGAGGCGTTCTTCCCCGAGAAGGGCGGCTCCACGCGCGACGCCAAGCGCATCTGCTCCTCGTGCGAGGTCCGGGCGCAGTGCCTCGAATACGCTCTCGCGAACGACGAGCGGTTCGGGATCTGGGGCGGCCTCTCCGAGCGGGAGCGCCGCAAGCTCCGCAAGCGCGCTGGCTGAGCCGAATCCGCGCCGCGCCCGAGGCGCTACCGGGATCGGCGAACCCCCCATTTAGGCTGACTCCCGATGTATCCGAGAGTCACCGCCATCATCGTCGCGCAGAGCGGCGGCCCCCGCCTGCAGCGCACTCTCGATGCCATTGCGGCGCAGTCGCGTCGACCGGACGCCGTGATCGCCGTCGACTGCGCCAGTGTTGACGACGCCGTGCGGCTGCTCACCGAAGCGAATCCGGCCCAAGTGCTCAGCGTGCCCGAACGAATCCCGTTCGGCGAGGCCGTCGCGACCGCTGTCCGTGTGCTCCCGCCGGTGACCACGGCGTCCGAGATGCTCTGGCTGATCGCCCAGGACACCGCCCCCGAGCCAGAGGCCCTCCGATCCTTGCTCGCCGCGCTCGAGGTCTCGCCGTCGGTGGCGGTCGTCGGGCCGAAGCTCGTCGATGACGACGACCCAGCCTTCATCCGTGAGTTCGGCGAGACGATGACGCCGTTCGGGGCCTCCGTCCCGCTCGTGGAGAACGAGCTCGACCAGGCCCAGCACGATAACCTCAGCGATGTGCTCGCGGTCGCTTCGGCCGGAATGCTCGTCCGGCGGATCGTGTGGGAGAGACTGGACGGCTTCGACCCGGCGCTCCCCACGGTGGACGACGGCCTCGATTTCTGCGTCCGCGCCCGCCTGGCCGGCTTCCGGGTGGCCCTCGTCGCCCCCGCCCGTGTCGCTCTGCACGGCGACGGCATCGCCGGACCGAACCTCTCGCCGAAGTGGACGGTCCGCCGTCGCCTCGCGGGGGAGCGCCGGTGCGCGCAGCTCCACCGGCGGATGGCCTATGCGCCCGGCTGGGCTGTCCCGCTGCACTGGCTGACCCTGGTCCCGCTCGCCGTCCTGCGCTCTCTCCTCCGCGTGCTCCGCAAGGAGCCGGGCTCCGTCGGCGGCGAGCTCGGCGCGGCCTTCCGCGTGGCGTTCTCGGGCATGGCGGTCGGCAACGCCCGGCGCCGGCTCGCCCGCGCCCGCTCGGTCGGCTGGGCGGCGGTCTCCCCCCTTCGCATCCCGTTCTCCAGTGTCCGGCGGATGAGCGCGCTCAAACGCGAGGCCGCGTTCGTCGGTCAGCGGGGCGAACGTCAGGATCTCGACTTCTTCGGCGCCGGCGGCGGCTGGACAGTCCTGGCCGCTCTCCTCGTCGGGGTCGCCCTCTTCTTCCCGCTGATCGGCGCCGGCGCGGTGAACGGCGGCGGTCTCCTCCCGCTCAGCGACTCTGTCGGCCAGCTTTGGGCGAACCTGGGCTACGGCTGGCGTGACCTCAACCTCGGCTTCGTCGGTGCTGCCGACCCGTTCGCCGCCGTTCTCGCCGTCCTCGGCACGATCACTTTCTGGCAGCCCTCGACGGCCCTGGTCGGCCTCTTCCTCCTCGCCATCCCCCTCGCCGCGCTCGGCGCCTGGTTCGCCGCCGCCCGGATCACCGCTCGCGCAACGCTGCGGGCCTTCGGCGCTCTCGCTTACGCGCTCGCGCCGACGCTGCTCGTCGCGCTGCTGGACGGCCGTCCGGCAGCCGTTCTGGCGCATGTGCTCTTGCCGTGGCTGTTCTTCGCGGGGCTGGCGGCGCGGCGATCGTGGGCCTCCAGCGCGACGACGGCGCTGATCGCCGCGGCGACGGTTGCCTGCGCGCCCGTCCTGATCCCGGCGCTGCTGGTCGCGTGGGTCGCCGCCATCCTCTTCGCGGGGAGGGGCGCCGTGCGGATCGCGTTCATCCCCCTGCCCGCCGCCGTGCTGTTCCTGCCGCTTGTGGTGCAGCAGGTCTTGCGCGGAGCGTGGCTCTCGGCGCTGGCGGACCCGGGGCTCCCCGTGGACGCGCGTCAGACGCCGGCCTGGCAGCTGGCCCTCGGTTTCCCCGACGGCACGCTCGGCGGCTGGCGCGCACTGGCCGGACAACTGGGTCTGCCGGATGCCGGGCCGAACATCCTGGTGCCGATCTTGCTGGCCCCGCTCGGCGTTCTGGCTGTCCTGGCTCTGTTCCTGCGCGGGACCGTCCGGGCGACCGTTGCTCTGCTCGTGGCGCTCGCCGGCTTTTTGACCGCGGTGGCCGCCCTGCACATCGAGGTCGCCGCACAGGGCGCGACCGCGGTTCCGATCTGGCCGGGAAGCGCGGTGAGCCTGTACTGGCTGGGAGTGATCGCCACCGCCGTCATCGGCCTGTCGGCGCTCGGCCGGAGCGCGGCGGCACCCGTGTGGGTCGCGATCGCCACGATCGCGCTGGTGGCCATTCCGTTCCCGGTGGCGCTGCACTCCGGGAAGGCCGCGGTCACCGCGAGCGACGGGCGAACGATGCCCGCCGTCGTGGCCGCGAAGGCGGCGACGCAGCCCCGCACAGGGACCCTGCTCCTGACGCCACAGCCGGACGGCGGTGTCCGCGCGGTCGTCGTGCGCGGTTCGGGGGCGACCCTCGACGCGCAGACGACGCTGGGCTCCACGCGGCTCGCGCTGACCGGCACACAGCGCGAACTGGCGACGCTCGCCGGAAACCTCGCCTCCCGCAGCGGTTTCGATCCGGCGCCGCAGCTCAGGAGGCTCGGGATCGACTTCGTCCTGCTGACGCCCTCGGCGGCGGCGATCGACCAGACCGCCGCCGACACGGCGACCGGCCAGGCCACGCAGAGCCGCACCGCGATCGCGCTCGACGCGAACCCCGTGCTCGCATCGGTCGGCGAGACGGCGGCCGGCCGGTTGTGGGCGTTCGACCGCGGGACCTCGACGGTGCCGGCCGCAGCGCTGATACCGCCGAACGCGGGCGGGATCTGGCGACTGCTCGTGCTGCTGGCGCAGGGGATCGCGGTCGGTGCGACACTGCTGATGGCCATCCCGACGGTGCGCTCGGCCGATCGGGTCAGCGAGCTCATCGCCCGGCGCTCGAGCGGGCCGGGCGATGAACCGGACCCGGAGGAGCCGGATGCGGTGGAGCCGGACGATGAGCGGGAGCCGGTCGCGGAGGCCGAGTCCTCGATCGCCGGAGAGACGTTGGAGGAGTGGGAAGCGGAGCCCGATGACGAAGCCGTCGTGGAGTCCGCCGACGAGGACGAAGCGCGGGCTGCGGCCGAGCCGGAGCCGGAGCCGGAGCCGAGCCGCCACCCCGCTCCGCACACCGGCGGGCGGGTGGATTCGGTCTCCGACGCCCGGGCCCCGCAGGCCGCCGACGGTCCGGTCGCGATGCTCGAAGCTGGACTCGAGGAGACCATCGTCCGAACCCGCCCCACTCGGGGAGGCGACCGTGGCTGACCGGCGCAGGATCGCGGCCATCGGAGCGCGCACGGTGAGCGGCCTCGTCGGCGTCGGCGTCGCCGTGCTGGCGGTCGCCGGTGCGACGCTCCTCCCGCTGCCCCAGCTCACCATCGGCGTGCCTGTGCAGACCGTGCGGCCCGTGCCGGCCGACCAGCAGCGTGTCTGCCCCGGTCCGGCTCTCGAGCTGGCCGCCGACGTGGGCGCGGCCACGAAGGCGAGCGCGATCGGCGAGGCTACTGTCGCCTACGGGGCGGACGGACCCGGCGCCGAGACCCGGCGGCTGAAGCCCGACGCCGAGACGAAGCTGTCCTCGCAGGCGCCCCTGGTGGTGGCCGTTTCGACACCGGGCGGTTCCACAGCGCCGCCGCTCTTCGCCGGTGCTCAAGTGCAGGCCGTCTCCTCCCCGGACACCGCTGGCCTCGCCGCGGCCGCCTGCAGCGAGCCGACCGCCGATGCCTGGCTGGTGGGCGGCTCGACCGCGCTGGGGCAGACGAGCCTGGTGCTGCTGTCGAATCCGACCTCGGTCGACGCCGATGTCGCCCTCACGATCTACACCGAGACCGGGCGAGTGGATGCGCCGGGAGCCAGCGGTGTCGTCGTTCCGGCCGGCGCGCAGAAGGTCGTCGCGCTCTCGGGCTTTGCCCCCTCGGTCGCTGCCCCGGTCGTCCATGTCACGGCTACGGGCGGTCAGGTCGCCGTGAGCTTGCAGCAGAGCTTCGAGCAGGGCATCCAGCCGCGCGGCGTCGAGTTGACCGGTCCCACCGGCGAGCCGTCGCGGACCCAGCGCATGACCGGCGTGACGATCGCGAGCATCGCTGCGGTCACGGCGGCGCAGTCCGCCGAGAGCGTGGGTGTGGATTTCCCGGTCGTTCGCATCCTGGTTCCGGGGGACAAAGACGCCGAGCTGACCATCGGCGCGGTCGGGGAGGCCGGGACGGCGGCGGGGAACTCGTACGCCCAGACCGTGAAGGCCGGGAGTGTCGCCGAGATTCCGCTCGACCACCTCAAGGACGGCAGCTACACCGTGACTGTGCAGTCCACTGTGCCGATCGTGGCCGCGACCCGGACCTCGGTCATCGGGTCGAAGACACGCGACTTCGCCTGGTTCGTCTCCTCCGCGCCCCTCGACGACTCGCAATTCGCCGCCATTCCGAGCGGGCCCTCTCCGGTGCTGCACCTCGCGAACCCGGGGGAGAAAGACGTGAAGGTCACCATCCAGGGCGAGAGCGGCGCTCCGATCGAGCTGACGGTTCCGGCCGAGGGCGGAGCGAACCGTGTCCTTCCGCCGGGGAAGTACACCCTCGGCGGAGTCGGCGGGCTGACGGCGAGCGTGAGCTTCGCCGCCGATGGAGCGCTGAGCGCTTTCCCCCTCAATCCGCCGGGAGCTCTGGCCGCGCCGATCGCTGTCTACCCGACCTAGGTGTGATGTCCAGGGAGGTTGTTGTCGATTCTGCTAATGGGTGGGGCTCTGATGGCGGAGTGGTGCTGGTGATGATTGTAGAAGTGGGGCCAGCCGGGGAGTGCTTCTCGTCGTTCGGCCTCTGAACCATAGAACTGGGCGTAGGCCCAGCCGTCGGCGAGTGTGCGGTGGAAGCGTTCGATCTTCCCGTTGGTCTGTGGTCGGTATGGTCGGGTCTTCTTCGCCCTGATCCCGAGCTCTGTGCAGGCGTCTCGCCAGGCGTAGGACTTGTAGGTGGAGCCGTTGTCCGAGAGGACGAGTTCGACGCTGACATCCCGGTCGGCGAACCAGGCGACAGCACGCCGCAGGACACCGATCGCGGTGTCCGCCTTCTCGTCGGAGCAGATCTCGGCGTAGGCGACGCGGGAGTGGTCGTCGATGATCGTGTAGACGAACACGGTGCCCAACCGTGGCTCGTAGCGGTGGTTCCTGCTCTTCGTGCGGGTGGCGGTCGCTTCCCGGTTGCGTTCGCCCTGGACGCGGCCGACGAATCGTCAGCCGCCGCCGTTGGGGATGTTGCCGAACTTCGTCACGTCGACATGGATCAGCGATCCAGGGTGGTCGTGCTCGTAGCGACGGATCGGCTCGCCCGTGACCCGATCAATGGTGCAGAGCCGGTTGATGCGGCAGCACACCAGGACGGCGTGGACGGTCGAGGCGGGAAGGCCAAGCTCGCCGGCGATCTGCACCGGCCCCAGGCGTCGTCGCCACCTCGCCCGCACGATCCGCTTGAGCACGGGCAACGGCGTCCGCGTTGGCATCGATCGTGGGCGGCTAGACCGGTCGGTCATCCCTCCCGTGCCTTCGGCGCGGAACCTCGCCGCCCATTTCCGCGCGGTAACGGGCGAGACCATAAACATCTTCGCTGCGACGGAGACCAGCCAATGGTCCTCGACGATGAGCCTGGCAAGGCGCAGACGAGCGCGCGGTGTGAGAGCAGCGTTAACGTGGGACACGAAGGCCTCCTGGATCGTGAAGCGGTTGAACTGAACAGCTCCACTTCACAACCGGAGGCCCTCGCCCCTCAACTCCTCACGACCGTATCGCCGAAACAACCCCCCTGGACATCACACCTAGGGCGTCTCGGGGCGACCGGGAGACGGTCGCGAGTTCGTCGGTGCGGTGGCGGCCGCGTCCGTGCTTGCGGCATGCGAACCGGCCTCCGTTGGCGTTTCTGCCCCGGCTTGGCAGACGCACTCCGTTCGCTGCCCCTCGGCAGTGCGTGAAAAGAGTCTCATCGCGACCTCAGGCCCTTCACACAGCCAATCACTATATAATTGCATTGTCTTAAGTTTTCTTAAGCGAAAAGCAATAAATAACGAAACGGAGTGGCTATGAGATCGGTTGTCGGCGTCAGCGTCGCGGTTGTGTTCAGCGTGGGTGCGGTTCTCGGAGCTGCGGCGCCGAGTGTGGCGGCGGCCGAACCCGTCCCGAATGGCAGAGCGATCAGCCTTTCCAAGACGGTCGGGGATGTGATGGGCGGAGAGCACATCACGATCAGGGGCTGGAACCTGCGGGACACCACCCAGGTCTGCTTCGGGCAGGGATGCGTTCCGGTCACCTCGGCCACATTCTGGAAAGTGGAGGTGACAGCGCCGCCGCATTACGGGTATCAGGGCGGTCAAGCCCAAGCGGTCGTCCCCGACTACCAGGAAGGCGACGTCGCCGTCACCCTCAAACAGGGCGATAAGAAGACGGCCAACTGCCGCCGGAGCTACCGGTACAAAGCACTCACCGCCACCGGACGGGAAATGTCCTACCTGCTCGCGCACTGGGAGAAGTACGACAGCGCCCGCTACGGCAACTTCGACCCGGTCGGTGGGGACTGCATGAACTTCGTCTCCGCAGGGCTGGCCGAATGGTTCGGCCGCAACAGCCACCGCCCGGACTGGTACAACGCGTTCGCGGACTGGGTGGCAAAGCACCCGACCGCGAATCCTTACAACGACCCCTACGGCAAAATCGACCCCGCCAACCGGTGGGTCACGCCATCCTGGGCCTATGTTCCCGATTTCTCCACCTGGCTGAACGACCAGAAGGACTCGTTCGGCATCACCCGCACCGATCTGAGCAATGACCCCGCCACCTGGTCGGACATCAAGGTCGGAGACATCGTCACCATGACCTGGAACAACGACGGTGGCAACGGCAGCACCGAGGGCGGCCCCGGCCTCGACCCGGGCAGGATCCCTGCGGCCACCACCGCGCAGGCAAGCAACGATCTGGGTGAGGACCATGCCATGGTCGTCACCCGCATCGTCACCGTCGATGGCCACCTCGATGTCCAGCTCGCCGGGCACAGCAACGACCGCAACTACCTCTCCTTCTCAGCCATCTACTCCGGCACCCCGAACATGACCGGCAGCATCTGGCACCTCCCCACCGCGTAGCGGTGACCGGCAACGGCGCGAAGCTGTGCCCTGCTCACCGCGGTCATCGCCGCGGTTCTGCCGGGGGCGTCGCCCCGCTCACGCCGAAGCGACCGCGCCGCCGGAGCGGCGCATGTGGTGGCGCTGGCATCGGATCGAACGATGTGGTCCTCGCGGCCCCCTGACGAGAAGCGGCCGTCAGAAGTGGCGGAAGCGATCCGGGGCGAGGTCCCACGGGTCCTTGCCGAGCAGTTCGGCGACGGCGCGGAAGACGCATCCCTCGATGTACATCCGGCGGTGCAGATCGTCGTTGCGGTGGAGCTTGGTCAACCGCTGGATCGGCACCCGGTAGAGAACGATGCGGTGGCCGGAGCCATCCACATGCCAGCGATCGACGCCGTCTCCGCCGGAGTTCCCGGTCGGGGTGGGAGCGACCTCGAAGCGCACACCGGCCAGCTCCTCCGGCCAGATGCCCTTGAGATAGTCGGCGGTGGAGGCCACGGTCATATCGAAGGAGTCGATGCGGTTCGACAGCATCGGCAGATGCGGACCCGTCACCGGCCCGCGAGCGCCACGACCGTGCCGGCTCCGCCACCGGCTCGTCGCCGGGGGTGTGCTGCTGGCGTTGGCGCGGCGGTTGCGGGGCATGTCGCCATCCTACGTCGGTGCGGCGGCGGTAGTCTGGCCCGATGTTGAGTCGGCCTTGCTCCCGCGTCGCGTGCCCGCGCGACGCCGTTGCGACGCTCACCTACGTCTATGCGGACTCGATGGCCGTGCTCGGGCCCCTTAGCCTGTCCCCCGAGCCGCACACGTACGACCTCTGCGCCCTCCACGCGGAGCGGCTCTCCGCACCGAAAGGCTGGCAGATCGTTCGGCATGAGGTTTTCGGCGAGCGGAGATGACGGACCGGTCGGCTAGGTTGGTCGGGTGAGCAGCGCCGATTCCTCCCTCCCCCTGGCCCGCGTCGTCGGGGCCTACGACGTCCGCGGTCTCGTTGGCAGCGGGCTGACCGAGGAGATCGTGACCGCCATCGCGGCGGGGTTCGTCGACGAGATCGGCGCCGCCGGCGGCCCGGTGGTCGTCGGTCACGACATGCGGGACTCGTCCCCCGGCTTTGCCGCGGCCTTCGCCCGGGGCGCACAGGCCCGGGGCGCCGATGTGGTCGCGATCGGGCTCTGCTCGACCGACGAATCGTATTTCGCGTCCGGCGCGCTGAACGCGCCCGCGGCGATGTTCACCGCGAGTCACAACCCGGCCGCCTACAACGGGATCAAGCTCTCCCGGGCGGGCGCCCAGGGCATCAGCCGGGACACGGGGCTGACCGCCGTCCGCGACCGTGCTGCGGCCTACCTCGCCGGTGGGATCGAGCCGGTCGCGCCGCCGGGCTCTTACAGCGAGCAGGACGTGCTGGCCGACTACGCGGTCTCTCTGCGCAAGCTGGTCGATCTCTCCGGCGTCCGGCCGATCACGGTCGTCGTGGACGCGGGCAATGGCATGGGCGGTCTGACCGTGCCCGCCGTGCTCGGCGAAGCGGCCGGTCTGCCGGCGCTCCCGATCGAGATCATCCCGATGTACTTCGAGCTCGACGGCACTTTCCCGAACCACGAGGCCAATCCGCTGGAGCCGGCCAACCTGGTCGATCTCCAGGCCGCCGTCGTCGCACACGGGGCCGATCTGGGCCTCGCCTTCGATGGCGACGCCGACCGCTGCTTCGTGGTGGACGAGACCGGAGCGGCTGTGACCCCCTCCGCGGTCGCGACCATCGTCGCCCTGCGCGAGATCCAGCGGGCGCGTCGCGACGACCCGGAGGCGGAGATCACCGTCATCCACAACCTCATCACCTCGAAGATCGTTCCAGAGACGATCGAGGCGGCCGGAGCGATCCCCTACCGCACGCGGGTGGGTCACTCCCTCATCAAGGACGCGATGCGCGAGACCGGCGCGGTCTTCGGCGGCGAACACTCGGCGCATTACTACTTCCGCGACTTCTGGGGCGCCGACAACGGGATGTTGGCGGCGATGCACCTGCTCGCCGAATTCGGCTCGCAGGATCGGCCGCTCTCCGACCTCTCCGCCCGGTATACGCCGTATGCCCTGTCCGGGGAGATCAACTCCACTGTGGCGGACGTCCCAGCCGCCTACGCGCGCATCGTGGAGGCTTTCACCGGACGCGCGGAGTTCGACGAGCTGGACGGGCTGACCGTCACCGGGCTGACATCCGAAGCCGATCCATTCTGGTGGTTCTCGGTGCGGGCGTCCAACACGGAGCCGCTTCTGCGGCTCAACGTGGAGGCGGCGGACGTGGCGACGATGGCTCGTCTCCGCGATGAGGTCCTCGCGCTCATCCGGGCCTGAAGCCGCTCCGGCGCGCGTGCGAGAATGACGGTATGGCCTCTCTCCTCACCGGTACCGCTCTGCCCTTCAGGGTCGCCGATCTCTCTCTCGGAGACGGGCCGCCACCAGATCCGCCTCGCCGAGAACGAGATGCCCGGCCTGATGGCTCTGCGTGAGGAGTTCGGTCCCTCTCAGCCGCTCGCGGGCCCGCGTATCGCCGGGTCCCTCCACATGACGGTCCAGACCGCCGTGCTCATCGAGACGCTGGTCGCTCTCGGCGCGCAGGTGCGCTGGGCGAGCTGCAACATCTTCTCCACCCAGGACGAGGCGGCGGCTGTCGCGGTCGGCCCCGGCGGCACTCCGGAGTCGCCCGCGGGCGTCCCCGTCTTCGCCTGGAAGGGCGAGACGCTGGAGGAGTACTGGTGGTGTGCCCAGCAGATCTTCGACTGGTCCGGAGAGCCAGGCCCAGGCTTTGGCCGCCGCGAGCAGAGCCGTCGTTCCGCGGGGGCTGACGCCGAGTTTCACCGAGGGGCTCTGGCGCGTGGTGCGTGCGAGATCGACGATGTAGGCTAGCGCATCGGCGTTCGCGCCGACGGAGGCGGCGGACGCCCGCGCCGCAGCGAGCTGCTCGGCGGTCAGCGCCGGAGCCACGCCGGCGCCGGCCAGATCGCGCGGCGTGAACCCGGCCGCGTGGCGGCGCAGCACCTCGACCTCCGCGTCCCGTTCGGGGACATCGAGTGTCAGCTTCAGCAGGAAGCGGTCGAGCTGCGCTTCGGGGAGGGTGTAGGTGCCCTCATACTCGACCGGGTTCTGTGTGGCCGCGACGATGAAGGGGTCCGGGAGCGTGCGGCTCACACCGTCGACGCTCACCTGGCGCTCCTCCATCGCCTCCAGCAGGGCCGACTGCGTCTTCGGGGGCGTCCGGTTGATCTCGTCGGCCAGCAGGATGTTCGTGAAGACAGGCCCTTCGCGGAACACGAAGCCGCCGGTCTGGGCGTCGTACACGAGCGATCCCGTGACATCGCCCGGCATCAGGTCGGGCGTGAACTGAACGCGTTTGGTGTCGAGACTCAGCGCCTGGCTGAGCGAGCGCACCAGCAGCGTCTTGGCCACCCCGGGCACGCCTTCCAGCAGAACGTGGCCGTGGGCGAGCAGTGCGATGACCAGTCCAGTGACGGCGCCCTCCTGGCCGACGACGGCCTTGCCGACCTCGTGGCGGACCGTTGCGAGGGCCTGGAGCAGGCTTGCGGCGTCCGCGGGCGGCGCGGCGCGGTTTCCGGTGCTCAGATCGGTCATTGTTCCATTCTTCCTGTCGGTCCCGCCTGGCCGGGCGTGACGGCGGCGGCGGTGGCTCGTTCGAGCTCCGCGAGGGTGTCCGAGAGGGCGAGCAGCTGCGCGTCCGTCGTCGGGATGTCGTCGAGGAGGATGCCGCGGACGCCGGAGCGGTCGCTGCGCGTGACGGCGGCGACGGCATCCGCGATCTCCCCGGCCGTACACGTCCGGGGGAGTCCGACAGCGCGTGCCAGCCGGCCGATCGCGCCGATCCGCAGCGCGTCCGCCGCGCGGAGCCGGGCAGAGGAGCGCTGGTACAGCCGGGCGCGCCCCTCTCGCGTCTCGCCCGCGCGGACGACGATCGGCAGGCTCTCGACCACGAGCGGCCCGAACCGCCGCCCGCGCCAGATCGCGGCGGCGGCGAACACGGCGAGCAGCAGGAGCACGGCCGGGGTCACCCAGCCGGGCGTCAGCTCTGCGAGGTCTGGCGGCCCGGTGACCGGCCGGTCAGCGATTCCGGGCGGGCACCACACCAGGGTGCGGTGCCCGCCTAGCAGATTCAGCGCGAGGGCGGCGTTGCCCTCGCGATCGACGCCGTCGTTCATGAGGATCGCCGCCGATCCGAGCAGAGAGACCGTGTGGCCCTCGACGCGCGTCTGGACGAGAGAGCCTCCGCCGTCGCGGACGAAGCAGCGCCGGACGTCCGCGTTCGCGCTGAATGTCCCCGGGAGAGAGGCGTCCTTCGTGTTCCCGGTCGCGCGCGGGTCGATCCGCCCGGCGTTCCGGGCGGCCGGGACCGGGCAGCCGGCGGAGACCGGGCCGGTGGGCTCGCCCGCGGCGTGTACCCCGGGCGCGAGCGTCCGGAGCGCCTCGAAGCCGGGTTCGACCACCACGATCGTGCCGGCTAGGGAGCTCAGTTCGGCGTAGGCCTCGCCGGTCAGGGAGCCGCCGGAGTCGAAGACGAGGATGGTGCTGTCAGCGTCAGCGGCCTCCCGGACCTCCTCGAGCGTTCCGGCGGCGCGCACCGTGACTCCCTCGGTCCCGCGTTGGTGGATTGCAGCACGCCCCCGAATGTGTCCCGGGAGCCGGCGAACAGGGCTCCGAGCAGCACGATGAGCGCGACGAGCCCGCCGAGGAGGAGCCAGGGGAGTGAGCGGCGGAGAGCGCGCCGGACGGTCGGGGTCGCCACCGGGGCGGCAGTCTGCGCTTGGGCCGGAGCCGGAAGCCGTGTCACGTCAGAACCGCCGGCGGCGCAGCGCGGCGCGTCTGGAGCCGCTGATCCAGCGCGACGAGCAGCTGGTAACCGGGCTCGGAGCCCGGCCGGTCGAGGTAGCGGACGTCGTCGAACGCGCGCGACGCTTCCCGCAGCGCTTCCGCTTCCTCCGGCGCGGCGGCGGTGGCCCGGGCGGCGAACTCCGTCGCCGTCGTCCCGGGGGAGAGGGACACCAGTGTGCGCTCATCCAGCCCGACCGCGAGAGTGCGGAACCGCTCCTCGATGGCGAGCGCCCAGTCGCCCGCGTGGGCGGCCGCGCCGGCGGCGCTCCGCAGCTCCTGAGCGGTGCGCGCATCGTCGCCGCCGAGCACGGCGTGGTGGGAGGCCGCCGCCTGCCGGTTCACGCGCGGGCGGCCGAAGACGAAGAACGCTGCGACGACGATCCCGGCCACGATCAGCACGATGACGACCAGGAGGACGGGCCCGGCGTCTCCGCCCGGCCCCTGGAACAGCGAGGCCAGCCCGTCGCCGATCGCTTTCCACACCAGATCGAACCACGTCGGTTTGGCGGCCTGGTACTCCGGTTTGACGAGTTCCTGGTGGACCCAGTCGTGAGCGTCCGGCGAACTCGGGTCCACCGGGATGTCGGAGCGCACGGTCTCAGACGCCCGGCCAGGGAGCGTCCGGCGGTGCGGGGGCCGGCCACACGGGGGCGGTCGGCGCGGGCTGCGTGTACGGGTCGGGAAGATCCTGCCCCGCCTGTCGCGCCTCGACGAAGCGGACCAGGTGCAGGTCGAGGCCCTCTTTCCGCATCCGGAGGTCGATGTAGAGCAAGGCGACAGCCGCGGTCTGCACGACACTGCCGATCGCCCCGACGACCGCGCCGACGATGCTCGCCAGGATGTTCGTGCCGAGCTGCACCGCGAGGAACTGGTCGACCCCCGACTGATCCTGGCCGCTCAGCGCTGTCGGCGCGAAAATCCCGCCCGCCATCATCCCGATCAGCGAGAACGGCGTGGTGATGATCTGCGTCACAGTCCCGATGATCACCGCGATCAGCACGATGACACCGAGAGTCCGCCAGAAATACCCGGTCGTGAGCCGCCACGAGCGCGACACTGCGGCGCCGATCGGCAACCGCTCGATCACGATCGCGCTCGGTACGATGGCGAGCTTAGTGTTGATCCAGATCGCGACGGCGATCAGGCCGAAGCCCCCGGCGATCCCCACCAGGACCGCCCCGATGATCCCGGCCGGACCGCCGAGTGAGGCCAGCGCGACCACGATCACGGTCACGAGCGCGAGGAGCCAGGCCAGCGCGAACAGGAACGCCCAGCCGATGAGCGCGGCCATCCGCCCGCGGACCATCCGCCACAGCGAACCGAAGCTGAGCTTCTCGCCGAGCGTCTCTCGCGATACCTCCGTGACGACGATGCCTTGCAGCAGCGCGCTAAAAACGGTGGAGACGACGATCGAGAGCACCCCGAGCAGGATCGATCCGCCGATGGCCCCGGCCGTGATCGCACTCTGGTCCTGGGCGTTCGCGGTCGTCACGCGCGTGAGCAGGAGGGAGACGATTGCGCTCGTGAGGACGGCGACGAAGATGGACGGCACACCCTGCAGGATCAGCGCGGCGCCGACCGTGATCTTCGGATTCTGCCGCAGCGCCTGGAACGGCGCGCCGAGCAGTGTGCCGAACCCGAGCGGCCGCAGCGGGACCAGTCCCGGCTTCGGCGGTGGCGCCCAGCCGGGCTGCTGGCCGTAGCCAGTGAGAGGCTGGTGCTGACCGGCCGGTTGCTGGTGCTGCCAGGCGGGGGTCTGACGCTGCTGAGCGTAGCCGGGGTGTGCTGGACCGGGGCCCGGCCGTTGACCGGCCGCGTTCCCGGCGCTCTCTCCGCCCGCGCCGTTCGCTCCCTGGGGGGCGTCCGGCGTCCACCAGGTCTGGTTGTCGCTCACACAGTACCTCTCATCCCCCGGGTTGTCGCTTGCTTCCATGATGGCACATCCGCGGCGACGGCGTTGTCTCTCCCCTCGGTACGCCGAACCGCTTCCCGGACGCATGCGGCCACCTCGACTACGCTTATCACGTTGCTGTGCGGCTCGCGCCGCCGAGAGGAGCTCAGAGGAATTACAGACCAATGACTAGTCGCATCTTGGTGGTTGACGATGACACCGCGCTGGCCGAGATGATCGGCATCGTGCTCCGCACCGAGGGATTCGACCCGGTGTTCTGCGAGGACGGCTCGGAGGCGGTCGGGATCTTCCGGGAGTCCAAGCCCGACCTTGTGCTGCTCGACCTCATGCTCCCCGGCCTCGACGGGATCGAAGTGTGCAGCAGCATCCGAGCGGAATCCGGAACCCCGATCATCATGCTCACGGCCAAATCGGACACCGCCGATGTCGTCAAAGGTCTCGAGTCCGGCGCCGACGATTACATGGTCAAGCCGTTCAACCCCAAGGAGCTCGTCGCCCGCATCCGCACTCGCCTGCGCCCCGCTCCCGTCGCCCCGCCGGCCGAGCAGCTGTGCATCGGCGATCTGCTGGTGGACGTCGCCGGCCACGAGGTGCGCCGCGGCGAGGCCCGCATCGCGCTCACACCGCTGGAATTCGACCTCCTGCTCGCTCTCGCGGCCAAGCCGCAGCAGGTCTTCACCCGCGAGATGCTGCTCGAACAGGTCTGGGGGTATCACTACAAGGCCGACACCCGCCTGGTCAACGTCCACGTCCAGCGCCTGCGCGCCAAGGTGGAGCGGGACCCAGACAACCCGAAGATCGTCATGACCGTGCGCGGGGTCGGCTACCGCGCCGGTACGGCGACGTAGCGCCGGACGGCTTCGCATGCGCTTCCGGTGGCCGGACAGGGAATGGTGGCGGCAGGCGCCGCTGCGCTTGGCGAGCCTGTGGCGGCGGTCGCTGCAGGTCCGGACGGTGGCGATCACGCTGCTGCTCACCGGGGTCGCCATTCTCATCACGGGGGTCTACATGGTGCTCAGCATCAGCAACGACCTGTACCAGTCCCGGCTCTCGGAGGCCCTTCGCGACTCCAGCCGGGCGACGACGGCAGCCCAGGCCACCCTCAACGCTTCGGATGTGTCGGCGGGCGACAGCGGCAAGAACCTGCTCACCACCGCGCTCCAGTCGGTGCAGGGCTCGACCTCCAGCCGGCTCGTCGCCGCCTACCGGGTGCCGGGGCAGGACACCAGCATCCTCGCGCCGCCCGACCGCGGCAGTCCGGCGCTGAACCCGGTCATATCCGCCCCGCTCCGGACCCTGGTGCAGAACGGAGGGACGAAGCAGTTCTACCAGTCCGTCGCGCTGCCGGCCGGGACCGGTTCGACCGACCCCGGCATCGTCGTGGGGACCCAGCTGACGCTGCCCTCCTACGGCCACTACGAGCTCTACATCGGCTACAATCTGCGCGACTCCGAGACGACCTTGATTTTCGTCCAGAACACGCTGCTGTTCGCGGGCCTCGCGCTGATCGCGCTGATCGGCGGGATCGCCTGGGTGGTCGTCCGTTTCGTGGTGGAGCCCATCCGGGTCGCAGCCCACACCAGCGAGCGGCTGGCGGCGGGGGATCTCGCCGTCCGCATCCCGGAGCGAGGTGAGGACGTCCTCGCCTCCCTCGCCCGCTCTTTCAATGGGATGGCCGACAGCCTCCAGAACCAGATCAACCAGCTCGCGACCCTGTCACAGCTGCAACAGCGCTTCGTCTCGGATGTGTCGCATGAGCTGCGCACACCGCTGACGACGATCCGCCTCGCCGGGGACGTCCTCTACGACCAGCGCGACACGTTCCCGCCGGCCACCGAGCGGACCGCCGAGCTGCTGCACACCCAGGTCGAGCGTTTCGACCGCCTCCTCTCCGATCTCCTCGAGATCAGTCGCTACGACGCCGGTTCCGTCGCGCTCGACCTCGGGCCGACCAATCTGGTCCGGCTGGCCGGGGAGGTCATGGACGAGCTGCGCACCCTGTCCGGGCAGAATGGCTCCGTGCTCCGCCTGGATGCGCCCGGTGGGCACTTCGATGTCGGGATGGACCCGCGCCGTATCCGCCGCGTCGTCCGCAATCTCCTCGGCAATGCGATCGAGCACGGCGAGGGCAAACCCGTCGTCGTCACGGTCGACAGCAACGAGACGGCCGTCGCGCTGACCGTCCGCGACGACGGGATCGGGATGAACCAGCAGGACGTCAACCATGTCTTCGACCGCTTCTGGCGGGCTGACCCGTCGCGCAAACGCACGATCGGCGGCACCGGCCTCGGGCTCGCCATTTCCCTTGAGGATGTGACGCTGCACTCCGGATGGCTTCAGGTGTGGTCGGCCCCGGGGGAGGGCTCCTGCTTCCGGCTGACTCTGCCGCGGGTCCCTGGCGGGGAGATCGCCGCTTCGCCGCTCCCGCTGCCACCGATCGACGCGGATGCCGCCGCTGGGGCTTCGCGCCGTGCCGCCACGGAGGAACCGCGTCCCCTCCCCGAGAGCGGAGCACGCGCATGACCCGCCGGAGCGGCCCCGCGGTCGCGCGCTATCGGGTGGTCGCCGCTGCTCTCGTGGCTTCCCTCGTCGTCCTGCTCGCCGCCTGCGCCAGCATCCCGGATTCCGGTCCCGTGCGTCAGGGCGGCCCGATCGCGCAGGTCAGCGATCAGCTCGACCTCGACTTCAATCCGTCCCCGCCCGAGAAGGGCGCTTCGCCGCAGCGCATCGTCCAGGGCTTCATCGACGCCGCATCCAGCCCCAAGAACAACTTCCAGATCGCCCGGGAGTACCTCACGCGGCCGATGGGCGCCGCCTGGAACCCGGATGAGTCCGTCACTGTGGACGACGGACGCAACCGCACCTACGACCACGACGGCAACCAGTGGAGTGTGGATGTCAGCCCGGTCGCGAATGTCGACAGCACCGGGGTCTACCATCCGGTGCTGAGCAAAGCGCCGGTCGGGCTGAGCTACGAACTGGTGAGACAAGACGGGGAGTGGCGGATCTCGGTCGCGCCGAACGGCGTCGTCGTCGACGACCCGACGTTCCGCTCCGTCTACTCGCAGCAGACGCTCTACTTCTACAGCCCCGGCTTCGGGTACCTCGTTCCGGACGCACGCTGGTTCCCGGCCCGGGTCGCCGCCGCAGCCACGCGGGTGGCGAGCGCGGTGCTCGCCGGCCCGGCCAAGTGGCTGAACGGGGCCGTCGTCTCCGCATTCCCGCAGGGCGCCCAGCTCGCTGTGCCCTCCGTCACGACGAACGGGGGAGTCGCGCGCGTCGATCTCAGCTCCGAGGCGGCGCAGGCCGATCAGGCGCAGCTCCAGCGGATGCAGGTGCAGCTGGAGCAGAGCCTCGCTAGCCTGGCGCGCTCGGTGGAGCTGTCGATCGAGGGCAATGTCCAGCAGATCCCGCCGCTCAACGATGCCGCCGCAGCCCTGCAAGACCCGCCCGTCGACTCGCACCCGATCGTCTCCCGCGGCGATTCCTTCGGCCTGCTGAACGGCTCGACGGTGACCGCGTTGAGCGGGCTGAGCGACAGGGTCGCCGCGTTGCAGCCCACGGCCGTGACCGTCAATGCCGCACGCGATCAGGCTGCCGTCCTCTCCGCAGCGGGCGCTTTCCTCGTGCGCCGGAGCGGCGAATCGCTCAGAGTGGAGGCCCGTCCCGGCATCATCGCGCCCGCCTTCGACAACGACGGCTGGGTGTGGACCGTCCCGGCCGACTCGCCGGCTGCGCTCCAGGCGACCGGGGCCACCGGCGAGCCCCACCTCGTGAAGGCTGACTGGCCCGGCGCCACCGGGATTGTCTCACTCGCTGTGTCGAGGGACGGGACGCGCGTCGTCGCGGTCCTCCGCACGGCCTCCGGGTACTCGCTCGCTGTCGCCGGTGTGCTCCGCGGCTCCGGAGGGGTCCCCACCGAATTGACCGCGCCGATCGAGCTCGCCGTCGGGGAGGGCGAGCCGGTTTCGGTCGCCTGGACCTCCGGTCTCGCTGTCGCCGTCCTGAGCGTCACCAACGGCGATGCCACGGGCATCTCGGAGCAGACCATCGGCGGCACGATGACGACCACCACCGGCCCGGCTCTCGGGGGCGTCATCGTGGGTGCGGGCGGGCTGTCCCACTACCTGGTTCTCGCGACAGACGGGACCCTGCAGGCGCCGACCGGGACCGGATGGCAGACGCAGGCGGACAAGGTCGGCGCGGTCGCGGTGCAGCTCGGGCAGCCCTGACCTTGTGCGTGGCGCTGGCTTTTTGCGTCGCCCTGACCCCGTTGGATGCCGTGATCTCTTCGGCCAGCCCCGGCCCTCGGCCTTCTGCACAGGGATTCGGACTTCTGCACAGGGAAACCGGTGCGATGAGCTCTCCACAGATTTCCCCGGAGCAGACGGCGGGGCGGGCGTCCGCGGGAGGCTCGTGGCATGACGAAGACATCACTCAAGCGCCCTGTCCTCCTTTCGCTCGCCCGCTCCGCCCTCCTCGATGCGGCGGGGGTCCTCCTCCCCGTGCGCGGCGCGGGGTGCGGCGCCGGTGACCGGTCCGTGTGCTCCGTCTGCGAACGCGCGCTCTCGCCGGAGGTCGCGGCCAACGCCTTCTCCGGCCTTCCGATTTGGTCGGCTTTGCGCTACGACGGAGCCGCCCGCCGCATCCTGCTCGCTTTCAAAGACGGCGACCGGACGGATGCGGCGACGTTCCTCGCGCGGTCTTTCCGGCCCGCGGTGGCCGAGGCGCAGTGCGCGATGGCTCCCGCGCCCACCGCGGCAGCCGGTGCGGCTGCGTTGCTCCCCGTGCTCATCCCCTCCACTCGATCCGCCTGGCGACGACGGGGGTACCACCCGACCGGGATGCTGCTGGCGCGCTCTCGGATGCTCGTCCCACCGCTGTGGCGCGCGCTCCGCCTCGCGCGTCAGACGGCCGACCAGGCCGGGATGCCGGGCAACCGGAGGGCGGAGAATCGCGCCGGCAGCATGCGCGCCTCCCCGCGGCTCGCGGGACGGCGCTGCCTCATCGTTGATGACATCCTCACGACCGGCGCCACGGTGACCGAGGCGGCGCGCGCCATCGCGGAGGCCGGAGGCGAGGTGGTGGGTGCGGTGACGCTTGCGCACACTCCGCTACGGGGCGGGGAGGAGAGAGGCTCTGAGAGGGGCCTCAGGAAGGGGCGTTCCTGAAGGGAGGTTTGTGAAAAGCCCTGATGAAGAAGGCTCTCATGACGAGACGGCGGTGGAGCGGCCTCCCCTCTCCTCGCACACGCGAAAGCATCCAGCGAGCATTCAGAGAATCCATTGAACATAATATATGTTTTCTTGTTCAGAATCCCGGGGCGGGGCACTACGGTAGTCCAAAAGGCGTGAGCGAATCCGCCCTTCGTGATCCGGGCGGACATCACACCGGATCAGGGAGGTCTCTATGGACATCAACATCGTCGGACGCAACCTGGGAATCACTGATCGCTTCCGTGAATACGCGGCCGAGAAGTCGGAGAAAGTCGCTCACCTGGCAGAGCGGGCCATCTCCTTCGAGATCAAGGTCAGCCGTCACAATGAGAAGCTCGGCACCCAGAACGGCGACGACCGCGTCGAGCTCACGCTCGTCGGCCCGCGAGCCACTGTGCGCTCGGAGGCCACGGGGACGGACAAGTACGCCGCGTTCGATATCGCGCTCGGAAAGCTGCTCGAGCGGGTCCGGCGAGCGAAAGACAGGAGGAAGGTCCATCGCGGCCAGCATCGCCCGACCTCGTTGCGCGAGGCGAGCACCCAAGGGTTCAGCGCCGTCGGGCTGTCCGCGGCATCGGTGGCGGTGCTCGAGCAGGTGCGCACGGGGAGCGTCCCGGCGATCGCGGCCGACGCGGAGCCCGTGGGCGCAGAGGAGGAGTACTGCCCGGTCGTGATCAGGCGGAAGGTCTTCGCGAGTGTGCCGATGACCGTCGATGACGCGCTTTACTACATGGAACTCGTCGGGCACGACTTCTACCTGTTCGTCGACCAGGAGACGAAGCGGCCGAGCGTCGTCTACCGGCGCAAGGGCTGGGACTACGGCGTCATCTCCCTGGACGACGACGCCGAAGAACTGCAGGAGGTCGCGACGGCGAGCCGCAAGCTCGGGTGAGTCCGGAACGCGCCGATGGTGTGTACCCAGGCGGTGCCCGCCATCGGCGCCTCTTCGCCCGGCGCGCTCGGAGCCGCCTCCCAGCATCCGCTGGTCGTCCTGTGCGGCTGAGCAAGTACGATGTCTCTAGCGTTGCCGGAGTCCACCGTCGGCGTGCGTCCGCCGTGGCGCGGGCATCACCGGCCCGATCGAGTAAAAGTGGAGTGCATCAGTGGCCTCAGTTCTTGAAAAGGTTCTCCGTGTCGGCGAGGGCCGCGTCCTCCGGCGCCTGGAGGCGTACGCGAAAGCGGTCAGCGCCCTGGAAGACGATTTCAGCGCCTTGGCCGACGACGAGCTCATGCATGAGACCGTCGAGCTCCGCGAGCGCTACAGCAAGGGCGAGTCGCTGGACGATCTTCTCCCGGAGGCGTTCGCCGCCGTCCGCGAGGCCTCGAAGCGCACCCTCGGGATGCGGCACTTCGATGTGCAGATCATGGGCGGTGCCGCCCTCCACCTGGGCAACATCGCCGAGATGAAAACCGGTGAGGGCAAGACGCTCGTCGCCACAACGGCCGCGTACCTGAACGCGATCACCAGCCGCGGCGTCCACGTCATCACGGTGAATGACTACCTCGCGAGTTACCAATCCGAGCTGATGGGCCGGGTGTTCCGCGCGCTCGGGATGACGACTGGCGTCATCCTCGCCGGGCAGACTCCCGAGGAGCGCCGCGAGCAGTACGCCGCCGACATCACCTACGGCACGAACAACGAGTTCGGCTTCGATTACCTGCGCGACAACATGGCGTGGCAGGCGAGCGACATGGTGCAGCGCGGCCACTATTTCGCGATCGTGGACGAGGTGGACTCCATCCTCATCGACGAGGCTCGCACGCCGCTCATCATCTCCGGTCCGTCCTCGGGCGAGGCCAACCGCTGGTTCAACGAGTTCGCCAACCTCGCGAAGCGCCTCGAGCCGCAGGTCGACTACGAGGTGGACGAGAAGAAGCGCACGGTCGGCGTGCTGGAGTCCGGCATCGAGAAGGTCGAGGACTACCTGGGTATCGACAACCTCTACGAGTCGGCGAACACCCCGCTCATCTCCTTCCTCAACAACGCCATCAAGGCGAACGCCCTGTTCAAACGCGACAAGGACTACGTCGTGATGAACGGCGAGGTGCTCATCGTGGACGAGCACACCGGCCGCATCCTGGTCGGTCGTCGCTACAACGAGGGCATCCACCAGGCGATCGAGGCGAAGGAGGGAGTGGAGGTCAGGGCCGAGAACCAGACGCTCGCGACTGTCACCCTTCAGAACTACTTCCGTCTCTACAAGAAGCTCTCCGGGATGACCGGCACCGCCGAGACTGAGGCCGCCGAGTTCATGAGCACCTACAAGCTCGGTGTGGTCCCGATCCCGACGAACAAGCCGATGCAGCGCATCGACCAGGACGACCTCATCTACAAGAACGAGAAGGCGAAGTTCGACCAGGTGGTCGAAGACATCGCCAAGCGCCACGAGAAGGGCCAGCCTGTCCTCGTCGGCACCACGAGCGTCGAAAAAAGCGAGTACCTCTCGCGCCTGCTCGCCAAGAAGGGCGTCCGCCATGAGGTCCTGAACGCCAAGAACCACGCCCGAGAGGCCGCAATCGTCGCGCAGGCGGGCCGTCTCGGCTCGGTGACCGTCGCCACGAACATGGCCGGTCGTGGCACCGACATCATGCTCGGCGGGAACGCCGAGTTTATCGCTGTCGCCGAGATGAACGCGCGCGGTCTCTCGCCCGTGCAGACGCCCGAGGAGTACGAAGCCGCCTGGGACCAGGTGTTCGGCGTGGTCAAAGCCACGGTCGCCGGGGAAGCCGAGGAAGTCATCAAGGCCGGTGGCCTGTACGTGCTCGGCACCGAGCGCCACGAGTCGCGCCGCATCGACAACCAGCTGCGCGGTCGATCGGGGCGTCAGGGCGACCCCGGCGAGAGCCGGTTCTACCTGTCGCTGACCGACGACCTGATGCGCCTGTTCAACGCGGGCGCGGCCGAGAGCCTCATGGGCCGTACCAGCGTCCCGGACGACATGGCGATTGAATCCAAGGTTGTCAGCCGTGCCATCCGCAGCGCGCAGTCGCAGGTGGAGGCGCGGAACGCCGAGATCCGCAAGAACGTCCTCAAGTACGACGATGTTCTGAATCGCCAGCGCGAGGCGATCTACGGCGACCGCCGTCACATCCTTGAGGGCGACGACCTGCACGAGCGCGTGCAGACGTTCCTCACCGAGGTGGTGGACGACATCCTCGATCAGCACACCGGCGAGGGCAGCGGAGACGATTGGGACTTCGATGCGCTGTGGGCCGAGCTGAAGACGCTGTACCCGGTTGGCGTCAGCATCGACGAAGTCATCGCGGAGGCCGGGAACAAAGGCCGCATCAACCGCGACTTCATGCGGCGTGAGATCCTCTCCGATGCCCGGATCGCCTACAAGAGCCGCGAGGAGTCGCTCGGCGAGACCGCCATGCGCGAGCTCGAACGCCGTGTCGTGCTCTCGGTGATCGACCGTCGCTGGCGTGACCATCTCTACGAGATGGACTACCTGAAGGACGGCATCGGCTTGCGTGCGATGGCCCAGCGCGATCCCCTGGTCGAGTACCAGCGCGAGGGCTATGCGATGTTCCAGCAGATGATGGGCGCGATTCGGGAGGAGACCATCGGCTTCCTGTTCAACCTGGAGGTCGAGGTCAACCAGGCTCCCAACGGAGTCGAGTCGTCGGCCGTCGCCGCCAAGGGCCTCGCCCGTGGCGACAGCGAGGCACGTCTCAGCTATTCGGCCCCGGGCGAGCGGGGCGAGGTCGAGGTCCGCAACCAGCGCGGTCAGATTGAGCAGGCGGCGACCGCGCGGGCCCAGCAGCACAGCTCAGCCGCCGTGGCTGCGCCGGAGCAGGGGGCGACCCAGCGTGGCGCCTTCGGTCAGCGCGTCTCCGCCGCAGACGATGCCGCCCCCGCCAATCGCGCCGAGCGCCGGGCGCAGAAGAAGCCCACGAAGAGGCACTGACCGAGAAACCGGCCCCGCGAAACCGGACGGCGGGGCGGTCCTGACCGGGCCGCCCCGCCGTTTCGTCCGTGTTCCATCTTTCGGATGATGCCGCCGGGCCCATCCCCGCGAAGACTGGACCGCATGAGATCTTCTTTTATCGCGGCCACGGTCTTCCTCGTCCTCGGCGTGGGCTCCGGAATGTTCTTCCGAGAATTCACGAAAGCCAACCACTTCCAGGGAGCGACTCAGCTCAGCCTCGTCCACGCGCACCTGCTTGTGCTGGGGTTCGTGGTGTTCTTGCTGGTGCTGATCTTGGATCGCCTCTTCGGGCTGGCGTACGGCTCCCTGTTCGCCTGGTTCTTCTGGATCTACAACGCGGGCCTGCTGCTCACCGCCGGTGCGATGATGGCGCACGGGGTTCTGACGGTTCTCGGTGAGAAGATCAGCGCCGGAGTCGCGGGAATAGCCGGAATAGGTCACATCCTGCTGACGGTGGCGCTGGTGCTGTTCCTGGTGGTGCTCGGCCGGGGGGTGTTCGCTGCTGCTGCCCACGACCGCAGCGCTCCTGACCCACAGCTCTGACGTTATGGTGAGGGCCGCCGAGAGGGCTGGTGGAAACGGAGGGGAATCCGGCAGGAGGGGACCCTGTTCTCCTCTTCTTGGGTTCTAGCGGTTGTTGCAACATCTGGAGTTTCTAGGAGTTGCAAGGACCGTGTCCCGTTTAAGGCGCAGTGCGGGGAAGAGGAAGTACACCCAGGCGGAGCGTGAAGCCTTCTTCGTCATTTTCAAGGAGTCCAGGAGTACGACGATCGCGGCGAGGGAGCTAGGGTTCAACCCCGCGACGTGCGCGCAATGGGTTCGCAAGGCGGGCCTGGCTAGTCACGGCTACACCGGCGGCGGCATGAGCGCGCACCCATGCAAGGACGAGTACCTGGAGCTGCGGAGCAGCGGGCTCTCGCGCCGCGAAGCGGTGGGACGAGTCGGAATCAGCCCGAACACGGGATACCTCTGGGACAGTCGAACGGGCGACGCATTTATCCAGATGGTCGCGTGGTCGATTACAAAGACAGGGTGCCTGTCGTTGTTGATCCTGTTCAGCGGGCGTCGATGCGTTCGCTCGAAGCCGCACTCCACCCACGATTCCTCTCCCTGCAGGAGCGTGAGCTGATCCGGGACCTGACCAGGGCCGGCCTTTCGTTGTGTCGGGTCGCGGCCAAGCTTGGTCGCTCGGTGTCGACGATCAGTCGAGAGATTCGCCGGAATCAGCTTCCTGGAGAGGGCGGCTACCATCCATACGTGGCGCATCGGAAAGCGGCCAGCCGCCGACCGCGACCGAAAGCCACGAGGCTGGTCCGCAATCCGCAGCTGCGCAGTTACGTTCAACGGAAGCTGACGCTACGTTGGTCGCCGGAGCAGATCAGCCGGTCGCTGATCCGCGAGTTCCCCGGCGATGCGGAGATGCGCGTGGCGCACGAGACGATCTATCAAGCCTTCTACGTGCAGGGCCGTGGACAACTCCGCCGCGAGCTCACGATGGTGCTGCGGACCGGCCGGGCCAAGCGGAAACCGCATCGTTCTGGCGCCGCTCGCAGACATCGTTTCGCGGATCCGATGGTAATGATCTCCGACCGTCCCGCCGAAATCGAGGACCGCGCCGTTCCCGGACATTGGGAAGGCGACCTCATCATCGGCGGACACCGCAACAGCGCCATCGGCACCCTCGTGGAACGCTCCACCCGGTTCGTGATGCTGATCCATCTCCCCATCGATCGCACCGCAGAATCCGTCCGGGACGGACTGATCAGCGCCGTCAAGACACTCCCACGCGAACTCCGTCGCTCGATCACCTGGGACCAGGGCTCGGAAATGGCAGCTCACAAGTCGTTCACGATAGCCACCGACATCCCGGTCTACTTCTGCGACCCCGCGAGTCCCTGGCAACGCGGCAGCAACGAGAACACCAACGGACTCCTTCGCCAATACTTCCCCAAGGGAAAGGGAACAGACCTCGCCCGATTCACCGCAACCGACCTGACGAACGTCGCCCACGAGCTCAACACCCGCCCACGCAAAACGCTCGGCTGGGAAACCCCAGCCGAACGCCTCGCTAAACTACTCGCCAGCTAATCGTCGTGTTGCAACAACCACTGGAATCCGCCCAGGACCTAACCCCACGGATCGCGGTGGACGCGCTCGCCTGGCGGTCTTGGCTGGACGCGAACGAAGACTCGTCCGACGGTGTGTGGCTGCTGCTCGCGAAGAAGGGGACGACCGAACCCACCTCGCTCACTTATGCGCAGGCGCTGGACGAGGCGCTGTGCAGCGGCTGGATCGATGGGCAGAAGCGCTCGCATGACGCGGCGGCTTTCCTGCAGCGGTTCACTCCGCGGCGGAAGGCGTCTCTGTGGTCGGAGCGGAACATCCGGCTGGTGGAGGCCCTGATCGAAGCCTGTCGGATGCGCGAGCGCGGACACGCGGAGATCGCGCGGGCGAAGGCCGACGGCCGCTGGGAACGGGCGTACGCGGGCGCAAAGACGGCCGAAGTGCCGGAGGACCTGGCGAGTGCGCGGGCCGGGAGCGCCGCCGCCGCGGAGCGGTTCGCGACGCTGAACAGGACCAACCGCTATGCCGTGCGGACCTCCACCGGGTCATCACGGCCCCCAGCCCGGCGAGCCGCGCGAACCGGCTGGCGAAGGGGATGCTGGAGCGGGGAGAGACACCCTATCCCCAGCCCGAGCGATGACGCCGGGTTCGGCATCGTGGTGCCGTCGTCTGGGAATGCGGCGTCTTCTCGGGAAGGGAGGAGCATGAGAAACGTACTGTGGGGCGTGGTCGCTCTGCTCGGCTGGCTGGCTCTGGTGGCGGCTGCGCTCTGCGTCACGACACCGGGCGACGAGAAGCCGGTCGCGATGGTGGATGCGGTGATCGCTGTGATCGCCGGGGTGTCCGCGCTGGTCGGTGCGCTCCTGTTCGTGCGCAGCCGCGTCGCGGTCGATCCCCGCCGGGTGGCGGTTCCTCCGTCGCCGGAGGCCGCCGAGCGTTGAACGCGGTCGGACGAGCGCGAGCCGGGAGCCGCTGCGGCTGGAACCGGTGAAGCCGATCGCCGTTCCACTCGCTCACCGTGCGCGCCGGAGAGGATTTCCCGCTAGGAAGCAGAAGCGGCACTCCGGCCGCAGCTATGCGGAGCGCTTATGCTCCTGCCGCGGAGGGCGCGGTGGCTCTCGCCGCATCGCCGCACCGACCCGGCGCCCGTCCCGCCACGCTCTTCCTGAGAACCTCCGCATTTTCCCGCTCCGCGCGTCGACCTCGCACCCAGCCCGGCCTGGAACGGTAGTCGTGTGCCGACCTCTGAGCGTTTCCCCGACTACTCGCATCTGCGAGCGATCAACGAGCGCATTGAGCCGCTCAAGCGGTTCGAGCTGCGGACGCCGCGGACGCAGCGCCGTGCGGTCCTGCAGTTCCTTGGCCTCGCCGTGGTCGCCGCAGTGCTTACCTCTCTCCTGCTTCTTCCCTGTTTTCTGGTGGCGAGCGTAGCGGCTGCGGTGGGCATAGCGAACTTCAACCAGCTTCCCGGTGACCTGAAGATTCAGGAGTTCGCGCAGAATTCGACCCTGTACGCGAAGCAGGGCGGGCAGGATGTGCCGATCGCGCAATTTTACGCGCAGAATCGGCGGGATGTCGGCTGGGCGGACATCGCACAGTCAGTGAAGGACGCCGCGGTCGCCGTCGAAGACCCGCGTTTCTACTCCGAAGGCGCCGTGGATCTGTTCGGCACGGTCCGCGGCGCCCTCTCGACGCTGGTGGGCGGGGATTTGCAGGGCGGTTCCTCCATCACGCAGCAGTACGTGAAGAACGTCGAGGTCGAGAAGTGCGAGGCGCTGACCGATCAGAAGAAAGTGCAGGCGTGCTACGACGACGCGGCGGGGGTGACAGTGCAGCGGAAGCTCCAGGAGATGCGCTACGCGGTCGGGCTGGGGAAGAAGTACAGCAAGAAGGACATCCTGCTGGGCTATCTGAACGTGGTCGGCTTCGGCGGGCAGGTCTATGGCATCCAGGCGGCGGCGGCCTACTACTTCGGTGTCGCGGCCAAGGACCTCACACTGTCGCAGGCCGCGACCCTGGTGGCGATGGTGAACAACCCGGCTAATCTTCGGATCGACGAGCCGGGCAACAAGGACAACGGGGCGGCCAATGGGTACGAGCTGACGAAGGAACGGCGCGACTACGTGCTCGACCGGATGTATGTGTACCAGAAGATCACTGCGGCGGATCGGGATGCGGCCCAGAAAACGCCGATCCAGCCGGCGATCACGCCGTCCAGCTCGGGGTGCGCTGCCGCGGCCCACTACAACGCGGCGTTCTTCTGCGACTACGTGCGCGATGTCATCCTCAACGACTCCGCCTACGGCAAGACGAGCGACGATCGCTGGGGCACGCTGAACCGTGGTGGTCTGAAGATCTACACGACGCTGAACCTCGACTTGCAGGCGGTGGCGCAGCAGTCGCTCAGCAAGTACATTCCCGCCTCGCGGCCGGGCATCGACCTCGGAGCGTCCACTGTCTCGGTGGAGCTCGGCACCGGGCGGATCGTGACGATGGTCCAGAACCGTGCGTTCAACAACACGGATCAGCCGGCGGACGGCACGACGGCGGTGAACTACAACACCGACGAAGCGTACGGAGGGTCGCAGGGATTCCAGACGGGATCGACTTTCAAGGCGTTCGACCTCGCGGCGTGGCTAGAAGCCGGGCATTCGCTTTACGAGAGCGTGGACGCGTCGAAGCACCTGTTTCCGATGTCCGACTTCTCGAACAGCTGTGGCAGCATCTCCGGTCCGCCCTGGCCGGTGCAGAACGACGAGGGATCGGCGAACCGTCTCTCCGTGATCTCGGCGACGGCGGAGTCGGTCAACTCGGCCTTCGCGATGATGGCGACGAAGCTCGACCTCTGCTCCATCCTGAAGGCCGCGAAATCCCTGGGCGTCCACACGGCGGCGACCGGCGGGACGCTGAACTCCTACCCGTCGATGATCCTCGGCACCAACACCGTCTCCCCGCTGACGATGGCCACCGCTTACGCGGGCATCGCAAACGGCGGCAGTTTCTGCACCCCCGTCGCCATCGACAAGGTGCTGAACACGGATGGAACCGAGCACAAAGTCAGCCCGACCACGTGTACGCAGGGTCTCAGCAAAGACATCGCCGCCGGCGTCGACTACGCGCTTCAGGGCGTGATGAAGAACGGGACGGCGACGAGCGCCAATCCCTGGGACGACACGCCGGTCCTCGGCAAGACCGGCACCACCGACGACTCTTTGCAGAACTGGCTCGTCACCTCCACCACCAAGGTCGCGCAGGCCACCTGGGTCGGCAACGTCTCCGGTACGACGCCGCTGCGGAGCCTCAGCTTCCACGGCATCGGCGGCGGCAATGTCAAGTTCTCGATCGTGAAACCCATCCAGAAGGCGCTCGACAAGGTCTACGGCGGCAGCGACTTCCCGAAGCCGGCTGACACCGCGCTCTACGGGAACAGAATCAGCGTCCCGGACGTCTCCGGCAAGACCTTCGCGGAGGCCCGGGATCTCCTCCAGGGTCTGGGGCTGAACGTGGCGCCCGACCCGATCCCGACCATGAGCTACCAGCCGGCCGGGATGGTCGCCGGTACGAACCCGGCGGCCGGGACCTTGGTGGACGGCGGGGCGTCGGTCACGATCCAGGTGAGTTCGGGACAGTCGCTGACTGTCCCGCCCGGTCCGCCCACTGGCACCCCGACACCTCAGCCGACGGACCGGGGCGGCCACGGTGGCGATGGCGGCGGCAATGGGAACGGCGGCGGGTGACCGGCGCGGTGGGCTGGTTACCCGGCCACCGTCCCGAGTCACGTCCCGCCTAACCGGCTCGGGCGCTGCTGGGCGCGAACGCCCGATTGTCGTTCCGCGAGCGTGGGGATCGCGCTGCGATCCGCTGAATTGCCGGAGCCACGGTTCGTGAGTCTGGGCTGTTTACCAAAAGAAAAACAAGAGTTATAGTCACATCGAAAGTAGATTCCCGCCTTTTTCGATGAATGCCTAGGCGCGGAAAACGGCAGGGGAGTGGCGGCGCATCCGGTTTCCCGGGTTCGCTTTCCCTCTGCTTCTCCGGTGGCTCGGCGGCACTCCACTCATCCGCTCGGCAGCGAGTGCCGGAGCGGTCTCTTCTTGACGATGAGGACGAAAGCATGCAACGCGCCTCCATCAGAACCGTCCGAGGGGCATCCGCGGTGCTCCTCACGCTCTCGCTAATCGGGACCGTGGCGATTGAGGCTCCCGCTGCGGCGGGAGCGAAAACGTACCCGTACACTCTGAACTCCGGTCAGCTCGCCATCGGTTTCGCGAGCGACGGGAGCATTCAGTAGCTGAAGATCCCGGGCGATCTCTACGACAAGCAGTACGTCATGAATCCCGACGTCGCCCCAGACCAGGGGAATGAGCCCGACGCCAAGTACAAGCAGTGGCTCGGGAACGTCCTCTTCTCCTACGCCACCGGTCCCGGCGACACGACTGTCAGAGGCGTCGGCTCCACCCCCTGGCGGACCGCCTGGACAACGCAGTCCTCGGACGGGCGCACGGTGAGTGCGACAGCGGATTCGGTGACGATCACGTATCAGAACTCCGCCAAAGATCAGGGCATCTCCGGATTCGCCTTCACCGAGAACTACTCCTTCGACACCGATGGCTCGCTCGTGTGGAAGCAGACCGTCACCAACACATCGGGCCGGCGGCTCGTCATCGGCGATTGGGGGATACCCGTCCCCAACAACGAACTGTGGAAGGGCGGCGACGAGATCTACGAGACGCGGACGATCGCTCACTCGTACATCGGGAAGAACAGTTCCTCTATCGCCATCGGGCGCCCGAGCGGTCAGGGTCCGTCGATCCTGCTGTCCTCCGACTCCGCGACCGGATCGGGATTCGAGTACCAGGATCGCTGGCGCACGCAGGAGGTCGGGGACACATCGTGGGCATGGAACTCCAGCGACGAGGGCTCCAACCTCAAGGGCCTCAACGTGTACTACCCGAAATCGATGGCGATCCAAAAGACCAACCGCGGATATCTGGAGTCGACCGCGTTGAACCTGGGCTCCGGGAGAAGCAAGACCTTGACCTATCGCATCGCCAAGACCACGTCGGACGCCGACCGTCAGGATGCGCTGTACGCCCAGGGTTCGCTCGATGTCGCCGTGCAGCCGGGGATGGTGGTCCCATACGACCAGCAGGTGGAGATCGGGATCCGGGTCAAAGGGTCGATCTCCTCGGTGACGGCCAAGAACCTCAACGATCTCCACGGCCTCTCGCCGACCACTCCGTCGGTAAGTCTCAACCGCACCAACGGTGCGTACTCGATCTATCGGCTCGGCTTCGAACGCACCCAACTTAGCAACAACCAGGTGACCGTCGCCTACAAAGACTCGGCGGGAAGGCCGCGGTCCTCGGTGCTGCAGTTCTTCGTCATCGACAAGCCCGCTTCGCTCCTCAACGACCACGCCAACTTCATGGTGACGAGACAGCAGTGGACTGCGGCCGATGGCCTCTCGCCGTCCGACATCCGCTATGGCACCTACGACGACTGGATGATGAACGCCTCCGATGGCTCGGTGCCAACGTCGAGCAGCCCTCCGCAGGGGCGCCGCAACGAGTACAACGGCTATTGGGGACTGGGAGACGATTGGGGCCTCACCCACGGTGAGTTCCTGGCCGCGAAGAACAGCGTTCTGCCGGTCGCCGGCGAGGTGTCATCGCTCGACATGTATCTGGAGAAGGCCGTGTGGGAGAACCTGATGGGAAACACCCCTGACAGCCCGGAACCGAGCTACCTCGTCTACGACTTCTGGGAGCAGGGCAAACCTGGTTCGGCGAATGACACGCCGAGCTACCGGGGGGTATGCCTATCCACACGTCTAAAATACCTTCTTCGGCATGTACCAGATCGAGAAGAAGTACCCCAGTCTGGTGGCCTACACCCACCCGGCGACCTGGTTCCTGAACGTCGCTTTCAACGTGTTCGAGAAGCTCTACAGCGATTCGATCTCGTACAACTGGAGCACGGGGCTGAGGGCGAGCAGACCACACCCGCTCTCATCGCCGCATTGCGGGCAGAGGGGATGACGAGCCAGGCGGACGAGGTGGTGTCGAAGATGGCGACGAAGTACAGCAACTTCGCCTCCAGCAAGTATCCCTACGGATCGGAGTACTCGTTCGACAACACCGGTGAGGAGGCCGTCTACACACTGGCCGCGTTGAACCTGAGTTCGGATCGCACGAACGCTCTGCGCATCATGCGGGACATCGTCGCGAAAACGCGGGCCACTCGCGGGCAGACGCCGGTCTTGTACTGGTACGCGGACCCGACCACGAACCTCGGGGAGAGCTGGTGGGAGTCGCAGTACAGCGCTGCCCTCGCGGGGTACACGATGGATGACTCAACCGAACGTCCGCTCTGCAAACGGGACCCGATGCGGTGTCATCGAGCCAGCGGTCGGTCATGGAGCGCCTCAACTACGGCGCCAAGCTCATGAACCTGGCCAATGTCAACTCCGGGCAGATCAGCGACGTCGCCGCCAATATCGGCGCGTCGGCGTGGACCTACCAGGCGGAGAAAGGCACTCTCGGGACGCTCGGCCTCGGTGGAGGCACAAACGTCCAGCTCCTCAACGGTCGGCGCGGAATGACCGGCGAGTCCGATCTGGGGCTCTGGGGCGCTGTGCAGACTCTGAGCACAGACCTCGTCACCGACGACCCGATCTTCGGCACAGTCGTTTACGGCGGCAGCGAAAGCTCCGATCGGTACTCGTACACTGTGCTGCCATCGGACGGCCTCCAGCAGTGGCTGAACCTCGTGACGCAGCAACTGTCGGTGCAGTTGGGGAATGACCGCTACACCCAGGCGATCGTTGGCAAGGACAGCGCCGATCTGAGGCTGGACATGACGAATGTGTCGGGGACGGCGCATACGGGCGTCCTCCAGGTGTCGGGGATGGCCCAAGGAAGCTACGACGTGGTGGTCGACGGAACGAGCCAGGGCACGGTGGACAACGACACCCCAGCCGGAGCCGTCGCCTCGCCTCTGCAAGTGTCGTATAATGTCCCTGCGGGAAGCTCGTTCATTCTCCACCTGGTCTCCCTCACGTCCCACGCCAAAGCGCGCCGACGGTGACCGCGGGACCGGGGCAGCAGTCCGGGCTGAGAAGGGTCTCGACCTGATCGTGCTCGCCGGTTGGGCGAGCGAAGCGGCCTCGGCTCGCCACCGAATCTGAATCAGGTTCCGGCACACACAGACATCACGTGCCGGTCTCTCCGCGGGAGGCGACGGCTCCTGCGGTGCGAACGGCCAGAGCCCGGCAACGCGCTCAGCGCTGCCACTCTCGTCCCCGGCCTCCCCGCGCTGAAGGTCGCGCATGGCCGGAGCCGGGCTTCGCCGCTTCGTCGTGTTCGAGAACGGTGAGCTCGGGCTGGGGGCGGAAGAGGCAGACTGCGCTGCACGGTGAGCGCCTCGGCGGCGCGGCTCTGCCGGACGCAACCGCTGAGGTCTCCACACCGCACCGGCCTCTCGCCGACACGCGGAGACATCGCTGGTTCGCCTGCGCGCGTTTTCCTCCATAACATGTGAGCATCATGCATGAAAGCACCGTCCAGCGAGTCGACGATGTCGAGCTGGCCCTCGACCTCGCGAATGGACTCAGCCAGTGGCGTCGCGGTCGGCTGGCGTCCTCCGTCCTCGTCCACGACACGGACGTCGGCGTCCTTGTCCAGCGTCTGCCCGACAGCATGCGGTTGCGCCGGTTGCGCCGCGAACTGCGCGCCGTGTTCGCTGCGAAGACCCTTGCGGAGGCATGCGGCATCCTGAACGGGATGCTGGCCGGCGCCGGTGCGAACCCCGTGCTCGTGATCGGTCCGACCGGACGCTGGCAGCTCCGGCTGCGAAGCACTCGTCCCGATCCTCTCTCCCGCACGGCCGTGAACACGGCGACCGCTCTGGCCGAACTGGTCGGCGACGAGAGTGGCTGGGATGGTTTGCGCCGCTGCTCCGCCGAACGCTGCGACGACTACTTCCTCGATCGCTCGCGCAATGCCTCGCGTCGCTACTGCTCCCGGACGTGCGCCAACAGGATGAACGCGCGCTCGTTCCGCCGCCGGCGGCAGGGCGACGAGTGACGCGATCGTCCCCTGCCGCGGGACCGTCCGCGACGGCGCTTCCGGGCGTAGCGCTGCTCTCTCCATTCGCCGGGGCTTTCGGGGCTGAACTCCGCCGCCGTTGACTCCGCCGCCTATGGCTCGCGTCGCGCTGACTGCTTTGATGCGTCGCGCTGACTGTGCTGCGCTGACTGCGTCGCGTTGACTGCTTTGGCCTTCGCTCGCCGTGCAGTCGGCTGATCAGCCTCCTGTCCCGGCGAAGCCCGGGCTCACAGCCCGCTCGCCGAGGAAACCGTTTCCACCCCCAACCGCACCGTATCTCCGATCTCGACTCCCTCCCGTCGCCGCACCGTTCCCTTGATCGCTACCACGTACGCGCCCTCCGCGCTCTCCGGGAACACCGATGTCGACCACCGCGACCCGCCGAGCGTGACCTCGACTCTCACCGATCCGAATCCCGCCTGTGGATGCGGCTGCGACCGGATCTCCTCTGACACTTCCTCCGGGAGCCTCGCGAACACCCACAGATCGCGTCGGGCCGCCCATCGGAACAGCTCCGCTTCGAATTCATAGCGCACACCGGCCATGAACCCACTCTGCCACCGGCCACCGACATCCGGACGCTGTCTGGACGGCGCGAGCGTGCGTGATCCCAGGGTGGGTCCGGCCTCGTCGCACCGCTGCCGGCATCCCGAAGGAACCGCCGCGGATAGCCCTCCACTTAGCGCCTTTGGACCGGTATTCTCGCCTCAACGACCACCCAGCGTCTAAGGAGGCCCGCGTTGCCCAAACGTCCCGGTTCCGTCACTTTCGTCGCCGTGCTCGCCTACATCAACGGCGTGCTGAGCATCGTCGGCGGCGCGATCGTCTTGTTCGTGCGCGACTCGATGGCCCGGGCAGACGACACTGGTGCGCTTGCCGGCATCACGACCTCGGCGATCCTGTCGATCGTCATCGGGATCGTCGTCCTCCTCGTCGCCCGCGGTCTCCTGAACGGCAACACGTTCTCCCGCGCCGTGGTGACCATCGTCATGATCATCAGCGTTCTGAACGGCATCCTGCAACTGCTCACGCACCAGCTCGCCGGCGGTGTCGTGGAGATTCTGTGGGCGTTCCTCGTGCTGTCCCTACTGTTCACCGCTCGTGCCAATGCGTTCTTCCACGCCCGGCCATCAAACTGAGCCATGAGACAGAATGGGGGCGGGGCGCTGTCATCGGCGCCCCGCGATCGAAGGGATGTGGGCAGGAATGCGCTGGCCGAAGTGGCTCTGGCGAGGTCCAGACCGAACGGTGAGGACGCGTCCGTTCGATGAGGCCGCTCTGCCGAAGCCGTCCGCTCCGACACGGGAGCAGTCCGTCGAGGAAGGTATGCTCCTCGCGGAATACGCCACCCGCATGGTCATGAAGAACCACATCATGGTCGACACCATCCAAGATGGCCATGACTACGTTCCCTCGCGGCACACCGCGGAGGCTGCCGCCATGCTGCGCGTGCTCGCCGCCGAGCAAGGCGAGGCCGCAGGACGGCTCGACGAGGACCTGTCCATAGCCGAGGGGCTCAGCGGCGATGCGCAGCATCCTCACGACTACCGCGATGTCGATGTCGCGAACCTGCGTCTGCGCCGGGACTCCGCCACGGATCTCGCCACCGCCCTCCGCGCCAAGTCGGACTCGGAGGAAGAGCTGCTCGCTCTCGTGGAGCGCGGTCGCCGCGACGCCTGGGATGAGATCGGGCAGGCGATCGAGGCCAGCCTAGACGCTTTCAGCGGCGTCGAGGCGTTGAAAGCCGACTACGAGCGCGAGAGGCCGGCACGCCTCAAGCTTCTGATCTGGCGCGACCTCGCACAGCTGCGGGAAGAGCGAACGGGGTACTGACCGCGTCAGCGGCGTCTGCGGTGAGAGACTCGCCGCTGGCAGGAGCGTTCGGGGCTCTGCCGGCACTCGGCGGTCTCCGTTCGAGTGTCTGTGAACGCAATGCGTGCCGGTGGGGGAAGCCCGGCGCCCGCACACCGTTCTCGCGATGCCGCCCACCGTGCGTGCCTCTCGATCGCTTGTCGCCGGGGCCTCGGCCGGTCTTGAATATGACCCATTAATGGGCTACATTTACCATCTCCATACGGCAAACGGGGGACTCATCATGCTGAACATCTCATTAGTGGACGACTCTTGCGCGCAGATCGAGTCGTCCCTCATCACGGTCGAAGACGAGGCGCTCACCTGCTGGGACAACGCCAGCGAACGCACCATCGCGCGCTACTCTCTCCGCGAGGTGCTCAGCGTCCAGTTCACCTCGCCGGGAGAGGGCCGAGGACGCTGCCAGAGAGGACGCGCTGACCAAGCGCATCCCAACGCCTACCGCCGCTGGACAGAAGAGGACGAGAACCGGATCGTTGACTTCTATCACCGTGGTGTGAGCTTCCCGGAGATAGCGGCAGCCGTCGGGCGCCGGGTCGGAGGCGTCCGATCGCGGCTGGTGCTTCTCGGGGTGATCGAACCGGAGCCGGGAGACAGATCAGCTTCCCCGGCATCGCGTTCGTGCGAGAGCGTGCGCGACTCCTGCGGCAGCCGGGACGCCCGGAGCGCGGGGCGGATATCGTTGCGGACACACCGGCTCCGGAGAGATCGCAGATCGTTCTGCCGGAGCCTGCCGGTGGTGCCCCGGCCGCGTCCGTCTCTGTTGATGCCGAGTTGGAATGGACCCTTTTGCGCCGATTTGGGGTGGACCCCTTCTTCGTTGGTTGAGCTTAGTTCTTGTCGGTCTGTTTGATGAGGTCGCGGCGTCCGTGGGTGCGGTAGGAGTCTCCGTTGAGGGTGAGGACTTCGGAGTGGTGGACGAGGCGGTCGATCATCGCTGAAGCGACGACGTCGTCTCCGAAGATCTCGCCCCAGCGGCTGAACGGCAGGTTGCTGGTGACCATGATCGAGCCCTGTTCGTAACGGGACGCGACGAGTTGGAAGAACAGGTTCGCGGAGTCGGTGTCGAAGGGGATGTAGCCGATCTCGTCGATGATGATGAGCTTGTAACGGCGGATCTTCTTCAGTTCGGCTTCGAGCTGTCCCTGGTGGTGAGCGGCCGCGAGGCGGGCGATCCAGTTGTTCGCGGTGTCGAACAAGACACTGTGCCCGGAGTGAGTGGCCTTGACGCCAAGACCGATCGCGAGGTGGGTCTTCCCGATCCCGGGAGGGCCGAGGAGGATCACGTTCTCCGCTTTCACGACGAACGTCGATGTCGCCAGGTGTGCGAGAAGATCCTTGCGCAGCGACGGGAGGTGGTCGAGGTTGAAGTCCTCCAAGGTTTTGATCGCGGGGAAGTGCGCGGTCCGGATTCGCATCGTGGTGCCCGCTGATTCCCGGTCCGCGAGCTGGCGTTCCAGGACCGCGGCGAGGTATTCCTCATGCGCCCAGTTCTCGTCTCTGGCTCGGCCGGCGAGGTCTTCCCAAACCCTCCCGATCGTTGGCGTCTTCAACGCCCGGGCGAGATAGGCAAGCTTCGAGGAGACCTGCTTGCTGGTCTTCGGGATCGGAACGTCGCTCGTGCTGTTCTTGATGGTCATCGTGCTTCTTTCTCGTATTCGGTCGTGGTCGTGGTCGTGAAGTCGATGCCGAACAGGGCGTCGTAGTCCGACAGCGCCCGAATCTGGACGCGGTGCCCATCTGGATGTTCTCTGACCCCGGAAGGTTTCGGGCGTTGGTAGTGAGCGCGGAGCTTCGCGGCCTGTGTGACATGCTCGGGAGCCGTGATCGTTTGCCCTGTCCGCAACGACCGGAGATGCCTGCCGGCGGGTTGCCCGTTGCTGGTGATCTCGACCTCGTCCAGCGACGCCCGAATATCGACGAACCGGCCAATGAACCGGGGACGGAGTAGTCGTTCCCATCGAGGAGGACGTAATAGTCGCGGGCGAGGCGGACCCGGTGGGTGAGCCCAACGGCGGATGGCTTCGCCGGCAGCGCCAGCATCCCCGCCGTGTCAACGTTCGCGAGCTCTGTCGGGCGGGCCGCGATCGAGCGGACCTTCCGCTGATTCGCGCGGGTATCCAACCATCCGGTCAGCTGCTCGTTGAAGTCATCGACGCTCTGAAAGATCCGTCCCGGCAGGAACGAGGTCTCCAAGTCATCTGTTCGCGCGCTCGACAACACCTTTGGTCTCCGGATCTCGTGCGGGCGCGAGCTTGATCCTCGTCGCGAGCGTTCCCGCGAACGTCGCCGCGAGGATGGTGGGCTTCCCGAGACCACCGATCGCGGCTTCCCTGTCCCAGAGCAACGAGCGCGGAACCCCACCGAATCGCTGCAACAGCGACCACATGCCCGAGGTCAGGTCGTCGCCCTGCTTGGACGGGAGCATGACCGCCTCGATCCGACGGGAGAACCCGGACACATCACGAGCACAGGCAAGATCCGGTCCTGCCCGTCGCCGACCGCCACCCGCGTCTCGGGGAACCAGAGATCGCACTGGATCACCTCGCCCGCCGCATAAGAGAGCCGATCCGCCGGGTCCAGACCCAGATAGTCCAGCCGCAGTTCCGCGACACGGTCACGGAACAACGACGACGAGAACGACCATCCCACCCGCTCCGCGATCACCGACGCCGGCATCCGCGGATACTCCACCAGCAGCGCTCTGATCTGCGGCACGAATGGATCAAATTTCGAGCCCCGTGGACCCCGCGACCGGTCCGGAGGATCCTCGCCCCGCAACGCCCGCCGAACCGTGTTCCGCCCGACACCAAGATCACGCGCGATCTGCTTGATCGGGATCTTCTCCGCCCGATGCAACCGCCGGATCTCTGCCCACGTATCCACTGAAATCACCCTCCTAGCCTGGAGCCAGGGGGTCCATTCCAAGTCGGCGCTACGGGGTCCATTCTACTTTGGCGTTAACAAACTCATCGAACCCGCGGTCGCCCGATTCGGAGCCGATGTCGTGAGCGTCGGTGAGCGCGCCCGCATCCGGTGAGGACCCGGCAGCCCGTACGGCGTCGCGCCGTCGTTGCCGCTAAGCCGCTCGTTGCGCGTCGAGCCGGATGGCCCGATGGTCGGACGCCCCCGCGGGGAGGACATTGACCCGCTCGACATCGAAACCGGTGGAGGTGACGAAATCGAAGTGGCCGCTGAAGAACTTGTAGAGCAGATAGGTCGGCTCGTCGCTGCGCTTGAGGGTGTAACCGGACGTGGTGAGGTGGCGTTCCAGCCCGCGAATGAACCACGGATAGTTGAAATCCCCGACCATGATCGCCGGGGTGTCCGGGGCGAGCGAGCGCATCCCGTCGTGCGCGGCGGCGATCTGCTTGCGCCGCAGAGAGTTGGAGGCCGTCAGCGGGGCGGCGTGGAACGAACCGACCAAAACCCGTTCCCCGGAGTCGCGGTCCCGGAGGAGGGCGGCGAGGAGCCGCTCGTTCGCGGGGGCGAGCACACGGTCGTGCAGGGACTTGTTGACGGCGAAGACCTGGGTGTCGAGGATCTCATACCGCTCATCGCGCACATACAGAGCGAGTCCGAGACGGTTGGCCCGAGTGGCGTCCGCGAGCCGGAGGTGATGCAAACGCGCAGGCAGTGCCTCGCTGTCGCATTCCTGGAGGCACAGCGCGTCCACCTCGTGGGCGGAGGCGATGTCCTCCAGCTCGTTGCCCGCGGTATGCTTGCGGAGGTTTTAGCTGACGATCCTCAAGAGGGACTCACCTCGTTCCAGTGCGAGCCCGGCGGGCGGACGCATCGCTATTCTCGCCCAGTTCGCTTCCGGCGAGAGTGCCTGGCGCGCATCCCACACGGAATTCACACTCTTGTCACCGTCTGTTCGGGGGTTACCGTGGTCGCATGGCAGGCGACGCGATTGTGCTCACCGTTCCGGGTCCGCACGGCGACCGCGAGATCCGGATCTCGAGCCCGGGGCGGGTGCTCTGGCCGGAGCTCGGGATCACCAAAGCGGACCTCGCGAACTACCTCGTGGCTGTCGGTGAGGCGTTCGTCCGTGCGAACGGGGACCGCCCGGTGTCGCTTCAGCGCTTTCCCGAAGGCATCGGCGGCGAGCAGTTCTTTTCCAAGAACCCGCCGCGAGGCGCTCCGGAGTTCGTGCGTTCGGTGATGGTGGTCTATCCGAGTGCGCGGACGCATCCGAAGCTCGTCCTCGACGAGCCCGCGGCGGCCATGTGGGCGGCGCAGATGAACACGGTCGTCTTCCATCCGTGGCCCTCCCGCGCGGAGGACACGGATGCCCCAGAACAGCTCCGCATCGACCTGGACCCGCAGCCGGGAACCACATTCGCAGATGCGGTCCCGGCCGCGATCCACTTGCGCACGGTGCTCGCCGAGGCGGGGCTGGAGGCGTTCGTCAAGACCTCCGGGAACCGCGGTCTTCAAGTGTTCGCCCCGATTGAGCCGGCGTATGAGTTTATGGATGTCCGGCACGCCGTCATCGCCGCAGCCCGCGAACTCGAGCGGCGCATGCCGGACAGCGTCACGACCGCGTGGTGGAAGGAAGAGCGCGGAGAGAGAGTCTTCGTCGATTTCAACCAGGCGAATCGCGATCGGACGATGGTGGGGGCGTACAGCCCGCGGGCGCTGGCCCACGCCCCCCATTTCCACTCCCCTCACTTGGGATGAACTCGAACACGTCGATCCGCGCGACTTCACCGTGCTCACCGTGCCGGAGCGCCTGCGCAGCGTCGGCGATCCTTGGGAGTCGTTCGGTGAGAGTCCGGGCAGCATCGGGACCCTGCTCGATTGGGTGGCACCGTGACCTCGCGAGCCCCCGCGCGTGCAGCCGAGCCGCGCGAAGAAGAGCTGACGCGGACGCTGCCGGCGGCGCGGTGCGGCGCGTGGCTCACACACGGCCCGGCTCCACGGCCGCGCGTCAGCTGAGGACGCTGGCGAGGTCGTACGCCACGGGGCGCACAAGCTGCTCGAAGGCACACGATCGGGCATCGCGGTCGGGCCGCCAGCGCTCGAACTGCGCTGTGTGACGGAAGCGCATCCCCTCCATCTGGTCGTAGCGGACCTCGAGCACCCGAGCGCCGCGCGACGCTCCGAGAACGGCTGATCGAGGAGGGACTCGTCGCCGAGTGCGATCAGGTCGAAGGCGATGAAGGCTGCGGGGGTCTGTTCGGACAGCAGGTTCACCCGGCTCGCGGCGTGATGGATGCGCTGGGACAGCGCTTCCCAATCCAGACACTGCCGGGGTCGCCGGTCGGCACGACGATCTCGCCGTCGAGCACACACGGGCCCGGCAGGATGCGCCGGAACGCGTTCACCAACTCGGGGAAGTAGCGCGTGAGTGTCTTGGACCCGCGACTGCCGGTCTCAACCTCCCCGACCGAACGGTCTCCGGCGTCTCTGGCGTAGACGATCGCGCGGAAGCCGTCCCATTTGGGCTCGTAACTGAGACCCCCGGAGGCGCTGCCCGGATCGGGCACAACGGGGACGGCCCGGGCGAGCATCGGGGCGATGGGGGACTCCGGCGTTGGACGCATGCCTCGATCATGCCCCGCCACCGACCCGATCGGAAGGGACGGATGCGGCGTGCGCATCCGGTGGAGGGTGGAGGGTGGGGGTGGGGTCTGCCGGTCGGCGGTGACAAGCGGCGCCGAGGGAACCAACGCATGCTGGGCATCCCCTTCGAGACGCCACCGTGACGGTTGAACTTAGGTAAGCCTCGCTTATAATCGAAGGCGAAATGTATCGGCCCGATCATGCCACACACCGGTGACACCGCGCACCACGACGACCGCGTTCAGTTCCTCGTCGTCGGGGATGGCACGTCACTGACCGAGCTCGAGGCCGAGCTGGCGCTGTTGCCGCTGTGCTCGCGGGGGCGGGTGTTCGTCGAGGTCGAGGATGTGCGGGAGGTCATTCCGCTCGCCGCTCCGATGCGGATGACGGTGACATGGCTGGTCCGTACGGAGCGGACCGGACGCCCCGGGACCTCGGAGCGCTGTGCGCACGGGGAAGCGGCGATGCGGGCGGTTCGGGCCTGGGCGGCGGAAATGCTGTGCGACGGGCCGGGGCAGACACGGGCGATCGTGATGGGGTCGTGGGAGTTGGTGACCGAGATCCGCGAGCATCTGACGGACACCGTCGGGATGCCGGTGGAGGCGATCGCGCAGCCGGTGCCCCGCTGAGCCGGCGGCGTCTCCCTCCCTCAGCGTCATCGCTTTCTCCGCTGCTTTCGCCGCACACCCGGCACCCGCCACCCTGAAGACGAGACCCACCGCGGATACGGCCGCCAGCTGGCGAAGACCCCTCACAAACACGCGCCCCACCCCGGCCGCTCCGCTCACCGTCTCCCACGCCCGGGACATGTCACGGGTCGACACCGTCCAACGGCGCGGATGTGGAGGGGGATGAGGGAGCAAGGGTGTTCCACTGCTCCCACGGAATCACACCCTCATCCCCGGGAGGACCTTCCCCCGGTCCCGCTCCGCCTGATCCTCCTCGTTCAACTCCCAGAAGTCCCCGGGAGAGCACCGCGCCAACGCGCCAACGTTGTCGGAAGCGTTCGTATCGAAATCAGCACGGAGCACCGGACCGCCCGACCCATACACAACCGGACCCCCTTGATCCGAAATCCGCACCTGCATCCCCAACGACTCCCAATACGCCGCAACCCGCTCAGCGTCCCCGGCATGATCCGTCCCCCGCGGGGCCCAGTGGTCGTAACTGTAGCTTGCCCCCAGCACACCCCCACCAAGCCCACACTCATCCGCTGCCGCCACACCGTTGCGTGGCCACCACCCGGTGACCTCAAGTTGTTTCGTGGTCCCGATGACGAACTCCACCACCGCGTCCCGACCCTCCCGCGGCGTCAACGCCTTCTCCGCTGCTTTCGACGTCATACTCGTCCTCGTTCCTTTCCCTGCCGGCCCGCTCCCCGAACAGCCGACCACTCCCGCGCCGAGAGCGACCACCGCGAACACGACCGCACAGACCCGAACACCAGCCCTAGCCAACAAAAGCACCCCTTCTCATTCCCTCTTGCAAACCCTTCTGAACATTCGTCGGCCCCAAAGGCGCATACGGTGTCATCGACCCGGTCTCCCCGGAAACCGCCCGGGCCGTGTTCGCCAACGACTCCGTCTGCCGGTCGAGATACCCCTCCTCAGCACCGTCATCGCTCATCAACGGACTGTGAATTTCGGTCACGATCCGCCCGGCATCGCCGCCGGTCTCGACACCGAAGGTCTTCGCACCGAATTCGGGGGCCATCGGGTTCACCCGGTGGTCACGACTGCTGTCTCGACCCACCCACGCCCACTGATCCCCGCTCTCCCGCTCCCCGGGAAACTTATCCCGCGCATGACCCGAATACACCGCCCCCGCGTTCAGATCCCCCACCGACCGAACACTGTCCGGCAACCCCGCCGACCCCAACGTCACAAACGTGTCCACCCGCACCCCGGGCTGGGAGAGCGCGACAGTGGCAGTGGTCGTACCGTAAGAGTGAGCGACCACCGACAACCGTGGCAGGGAGGCGGCGCGCACGGCGGACAGACCCCCCAGCGCCGACACCAGCTTGTTACCCCCCCGACCGCCCGGTTGACGTTCAGCACCCCGAAGTCCGGATCCCCGACACTCGGCGACGGCGGGGTCTCGTAGCCGATCCAGGCGACCACCGCACTGCCCTCGGGAAGAAGCGCGCGCAGGTTCTGTGCCGCTTTCGCCCACCCCGTCATCCCCCGGGTCGTGGTCCCCATCCCCGGAACGGCGTAACTCACCGTCGTGGCCGTATCCAGATCCCCGACCGCGACCGCCGCCAACGGCGGACGATCACCCGTCAACACAATCAGAGAACGAGACGCCCATGTCGCTGTCCTTTGCAGGGCGGTGCGGATGTTCTTCAGCGCTTTCAACTGCTCCTCGCTGTCTCGGAGGGTTTGTTTCATCGCCAGCACCCCAGGCAACAGCGGCCCGTTCACGACCGAGCTATCCCCAACACGGGCCTTCAACCCGGCGATCTGCTTCTCCAACCCCGCGATCGCAGCAACCAACGCACGCCGATTCGCCTCATCCCTCGCCCCATACGGGATCCCCTCGAGGTTCCCGAACAGGACAGGGAATGCGGCCAGCAACAACTCCTGACGCGCCGAGAAACCACCAGCACCCACCGCACCCAACCCCAGACCGTGCCACCAGGTGTTGACCGCCACCGGGTCCATAGACAGCAACCGGGCCTGCAGACCCGGAGACGCCGCCAACAACACCCGCAACTCCACCACGGTCAACGACGCGAACGCACCCAGCAAACCGTCATCGCTGAGCGGACGCACCACCGTCGCAACAAGATCCAGAGCACGATCCGAAACCGTGCCACCAACGGCAGCATCGAACGCCGCAGCAACCCGCTCAACTCACACCGCATCAGCACGGCTCTCCGCCAAAAGTCGCTCAAACACATACAAAAACGTCGCCGACTCCACCGGAACCCACGAACACGACGCCACAAACGCCGACCACGCATCCCGCAACACCGCCAACCGCCGCTCCATAACAAGAGTGCTCGCACGAGTCTGCGACACAAACACCCGCAACCGGTCCGGAACCGCCGAACTCCTCCCCAAGGACCCCCCACCCGAAGTGCGCTCCCGCTCCCGCGGTGAGAAGGCAGCCGAGACCACCGGCGGTCGCACCACCACCTCCGACGGCCGGGGATCGAAGAACCCATCAATACCAGCACCGACCACACCCACCACGTCCGCAGTCACACGACGACGCTCACGCACCGCCTCCCGCTCACGCCACCCCGCCAGATCTCTCCGCCGCTTCTCCTCCTCCCGCGCCCTAAGCACCGCAACCTCGACCTGCTCAGCCAGGCCATACAACACACCAGCAAGCCTGCCCCGATCCGCCGCCTCGATGAAGGAGCACGGCAGCCGCAGCAAACAGACCCGCGTAACGACCCGAGAAATCATGCGCGGCCGTCTCCACAGCCCCCCGACGAAGAACCCCTCACCACGAAGCTCCTCATCCAGCCCACGACACACACGAACCAACACCAACGCCACGGCCTCATCAAACCAAACCACCAGCCGAACCCCCCTCAACACCCCCGAACGGCAAACACACTACCCAACAAAAATCACAAGTATCAACCAGTCACGTCGGATCGGACGCACCGCACCCAGAAGGTCCCACCTCACCAACCTTTTTGGGCAGTGCGTCTAGCCCTGCTGAACCCCCACGATGCGCTCCGTCACCGTCCACAGATCGCGGCCGAGCTGTGCTTCCCTGGCTTGTTCGCTCCGTTTTCCGTTGGCGCGGAAGCGGTCGAAGTAGGAACCGGTCGGTGCGCCGACCTTCGCTTCCGCGGCCAGGCGCTCGAGGGGAGCTGCCCCGGCTGTCGGGGCGATGCCGTTCGCTGAGCCGAGACGGATGAGGGAGGTCGCGCCGAAGTTGGTGACGACGAATCCGGGGTGGAAAGAGTAGGCGGCGATGCCGGTGCCGGTGAGGACTTCGGCGAGCTGTTCGGTGAAGAGGATGGTGGCGATCTTCGCAGTGCCGTAGGCGGGCCAGTCTCCGCGCCAGGGGCGGCGTGACCAGTCGAGGTCGTCGAGGCGGAGATCGCCGAAGCGGCGGGCGACGCTGGCGGTCGCGATGATGCGGACATCGCGGCCGAGGCTCGCCGTGTGACGGAGACGGGGGAGCAGCAGGGTGGTGAGGAGGAAGGGGGCGAAGTGGTTGGCCTGGATGGTGCGCTCGTGGCCGTCGGCGGTTCGTTCGCGGCGGTGGTTCAAGACCGCCGGCGTTGTTGGCGAGGACGTCGATGGTCTCGTACCGCTCGAGGAGGGCGCCGGCGAGCGCCCGGACATCGTCGAGGCGGTCGAAGTCGGCGAGGAAAGGGGTCGCGCCGATCCGTTCGGCGACGGCTCTCGTGCGTTCGGGGTTCCGGCCGACGACGGCCACCCGATCCCTGGCGGCAGCGAGGTTCGCGGCCGCGATGGCGCCGATGCCCGAGCTCGCACAGGTGATGACGATGGTCCGGGTCACCGGTAGCCTCCCTTCTCCAGGCCGGCCTCGATCTCGAACCGATTGCGGAGTGGGTCGCGACCGGCTCGCATGCCGCTTGTGGACGGCCTCGTGCTCCAGGACGTCGTCCGACACGTTCTGATCGGTCAGGTAGCACGCGCCGACGCAGGAACCGCCGCGGCCGAACAGGACCGTCGGCAGACCGCGGAACACGAACAGACCGTCGCGGCGTTCGATGCGTCCGGTGCTCCAGAGGAAGCCCCAGGCGAGGCCGACCGCATTGGCGTAGAGGTAGCCGAGCCGGCTGATCGGCGAGTCGAGGAACAACCGGGAGAGCACCGGCGTCCTCACTCTTCCGGCCGGCCGTACGACTCGAGCAGCCGGAGCCAGACCTCGCTGATGGTAAGGCAGCTACCTCCGGGCGGAGGAGAGCGCCTACGCCGAGGATCTCCTCGACGCCGTCGCCGCTCCCGCCGCCGCCGACCTGAACGACATCGAGGATGAGTTCACCAAGGCCGCCGCCAGCACCCGGAGCGCCCCCGGGGACGGCGACGACCCCTCCAGCACCTTCGTCGCCGCCCGCGCGCTCCGCAAGGCGTATAAGCTCCCCGCGCTCGTCCGTCCCGAGCACCCTGCCGACCGCGAGTTCGTCCTCGACGCGATCCGCTCCGACGAGCACGCCGCCTACGACTCGGCCCGCGCTCTGCACGACTTCATCGGGGGGTCCAGACCGCTGAACGGCGGCAGCTCGACGACCGGCTGATCGACCTGTGGGCCGACTACTCCGCCGCCGACCTCCACGAGTTGCTCAGCAAGCCCCCGAAAGTCGCGGCCACCCTGGCCAAGGCTGTCGTCTCCCGGCTCGCCCGCCCGAGCCGCGACACCCTGGCCACCGCCCTCGCCACCATCCGCGCGACCGGTGACGCCGGCAACTGGCGTGCGTTCACCCGCGCCCTGTTCGACTCGTGGGTCGCCGTCGAGTGCGAGGCGACCAGCCGGTTCAACACGAAGGTCGTCGATGCCGCGATCGAGGCAGAGCGCACGGCCGCCCGCCGGAGCGCCGCTCTGGCCTGGCCAGAGCTCGTGCAGCAGGCTGCGAGCCTGGACGGCCACCCGTTCGGGCACAGCCCGCGCGAGGTCGCCGACTTCATCCGCGGCATCGTCACCGACCTCCTCTGAGCCGCCGCTGGGCCGGCTGAGGGCGGCTGGCGAATTTCCGCGAGTCCGGCCGCGGAGTCCGTCGTGGCCGGATTCTCCGACAGAATGGGGTGAGGCACCGAGAGGAGACGATGTGACGGACACGGTGGCGGCGCAACGCTACATCCTCGTCGTCGCGCACACCGGTCGCCGGGACTCGCTCGCCGCGGGCGTGTCCGTCTGCCGCCAGCTGCTCGCCGCCGGCGTCGTTCCCGTCCTCAGCGAGGGCGAGCGGCGCGATCTCCTCGCGGCGGAGCCCGAGCTGGCCACGGTGGTGGCGCTCGGAGCCGAGGTGCCGCCGGCCGAGCTGGAGCTGGTCATCGTCCTCGGCGGCGACGGCACCATCCTGCGCGCCGCAGAGCTCGTCCGGGGCTGCCCGGCGCCGCTGCTCGGCGTGAACCTCGGCCACGTCGGCTTCCTCGCCGAGAGCGAGCGCGACGACCTGGAGACGGCGGTGGCCCGCGGGCTGGCGAAGGACTATGAGGTGGAGGAGCGCATGACGCTCTCTGCGCGGGTGAAGGTCGGCGAGGAGGTCGTCTACGAGAGCTGGGCGCTCAACGAGGCGACGGTGGAGAAGGCGAACCGGGAGCGGGTGCTCGAGGTCGTCATCGAAGCCGATGGCCGGCCGATGTCGAGCTTCGGTTGCGACGGCGTCGTGATGTCCACCCCGACCGGGTCCACCGCGTACTCGTTCTCGGCCGGCGGTCCGGTCGTCTGGCCGGGCGTCGCCGCCCTGCTGCTGGTGCCGCTGTCCGCGCACGCCCTGTTCTCGCGCCCGCTGGTGGTGGATGCCGACTCCTCGCTCGCGGTCGAGCTGCTGGAGGGCGCCGGTGGTGAGGGAGTCCTGTGGTGCGATGGCCGGCGGGCGTTCGACCTGCCGCGCGGGGCGCGTGTCGTGGTGCGGCGCTCGCCCATCCCGGTGCGGCTTGCCCGGCTTCACCCCGGGCCGTTCACCGACCGGCTCGTGCGTAAGTTCACGCTCCCGGTGACGGGATGGAGAGGGCCGGACGGTCGTGACTGAGAGGCGTCGCGCCGTCTCCGGCGGCGGCATCGAGGAGATCGCCATCCGCGACCTGGGTGTGATCGCCGGGGCCGCGCTGCCGATCGGGCCGGGGTTCACGGCGATCACCGGCGAGACGGGGGCGGGCAAGACGATGGTCGTCTCGGCGCTCGGGCTTCTGCTCGGCGAGCGCGCCGACACGGGGGCTGTTCGCGCGGGCAGCGCTCAGGCCTGGGTCGAGGGCCGCTGGCGGGTCCCCCCGTCTGGCCCGGTCGCCGATCGGGTCCACGATGCGGGCGGGGAGCTGGACCCGCTCGACGGCGGTCAGGCGGAACTCGTTCTCAGCCGCTCGGTGTCGGCGGAGGGCCGTTCGCGCGCGGTCGTCGGCGGCCGGAGCGCGCCGGTCAGCGTGCTGACCGAGCTCGGCGGCCGGCTGGTGGTCGTGCATGGGCAGTCCGACCAGCTGCGGCTGCGCTCGGCGACCGCTCAGCGCGAGGCGCTCGACCGGTTCGCCGGTCCGGAGTTCGCCGCCGCTCTCGACGCCTACGCACAGGTCTTCTACCGCTGGCGCGACGACCGCGCCGAGCTGGACAGACTCGTCGCCGATCGGGAGCGGCGCTCCCGCGAGGCCGACGACCTCCGGATCGCGATGGCCGAGATCGAGGCGGTCGCCCCGCAGCCCCGTGAGGATGACGAGCTGGCGGAGCGGGCCGAACGCCTCAGCAACCTGGAGGAGCTGCGCCTCGCCGCCGCCCGGGCCCGGGAGCGGCTCTCCGCGGAGGAGTCCGAGGCCGCCGATGCGCTCGGCCTGCTCGACAGCGCGCGCCGTCAGCTGGAGCGCGCCGCCCCGCACGACCAGGAGCTCGCGCCGCTGGCCGAGGCCGTCGCCGCCGCGAACTATGCCGTCTCGGACATCGCCGCCCAGCTCTCGACCTACTTGGCGGCGCTCGACACCGACGGCGCTCGCGAGCTGGAGACCGTCCAGGAGCGCCGCGCCGCGCTCGCGACGCTGGTCCGCAAATACGGCCCGAGTCTGGACGATGCGATCGCCACCCTTGAGACCGGGAGCCTGCGCCTGCTGGAGCTCGACGGCGACGCCGAGCTCATCCAGCGGCTCGCCGCCGAGGTCGAGGCCGATGGCCGCCTCGTCGCCGAGCTCGCCGGCGACCTCACCGCACGCCGTCTCGACGCCGCCGCCCGGCTCGGCGCGGCGGTCTCCGATGAGCTCCGCGCTCTCGCCATGCCGGACGCGCGCGTCGTCGTGGAGGTGACGGACCGCGAGGAGTGTACCGCGACGGGTCGCGATCAGGTCGCCATCCTGCTGCGACCGCATCCCGGAGCCGAACCCCGCCCGCTCGGCAAGGGCGCCTCGGGTGGCGAGCTGTCGCGGGCCATGCTCGCCATCGAGGTCGTCATCGCGGGCAGCGACCCGGTGCCCACGTTCATCTTTGACGAGATCGACGCTGGCGTCGGCGGCGCTTCCGCCATCGAGATCGGCCGCCGCCTCGCCCGGCTCGCCCAGAGCGCCCAGGTCATCGTCGTGACCCACCTCGCGCAGGTCGCCGCCTTCGCGACCAATCACCTCACCGTCGTCAAGGGCAGCGATGGCTCGGTCACCGCCTCCAGCGTCCGCCGGCTGGACGGCGAGGAGCGCATCGCGGAGATGGCCCGCCTCCTTTCCGGCCTCCCTGACTCCGCGAGTGGTCTTGCCCATGCTCGTGAGCTCGTCGAGACGGCTGCTGCGGCCCGTTGACCCTCGTCGGCCTGGTGACAGGCACGTGACTGGTTGATACTTGTGATTTTTGTTGGGTAGTGTGTTTGCCGTTCGGGGGTGTTGAGGGGGGTTCGGCTGGTGGTTTGGTTTGATGAGGCCGTGGCGTTGGTGTTGGTTCGTGTGTGTCGTGGGCTGGATGAGGAGCTTCGTGGTGAGGGGTTCTTCGTCGGGGGGCTGTGGAGACGGCCGCGCATGATTTCTCGGGTCGTTACGCGGGTCTGTTTGCTGCGGCTGCCGTGCTCCTTCATCGAGGCGGCGGATCGGGGCAGGCTTGCTGGTGTGTTGTATGGCCTGGCTGAGCAGGTCGAGGTTGCGGTGCTTAGGGCGCGGGAGGAGGAGAAGCGGCGGAGAGATCTGGCGGGGTGGCGTGAGCGGGAGGCGGTGCGTGAGCGTCGTCGTGTGACTGCGGACGTGGTGGGTGTGGTCGGTGCTGGTATTGATGGGTTCTTCGATCCCCGGCCGTCGGAGGTGGTGGTGCGACCGCCGGTGGTCTCGGCTGCCTTCTCACCGCGGGAGCGGGAGCGCACTTCGGGTGGGGGGTCCTTGGGGAGGAGTTCGGCGGTTCCGGACCGGTTGCGGGTGTTTGTGTCGCAGACTCGTGCGAGCACTCTTGTTATGGAGCGGCGGTTGGCGGTGTTGCGGGATGCGTGGTCGGCGTTTGTGGCGTCGTGTTCGTGGGTTCCGGTGGAGTCGGCGACGTTTTTGTATGGGTTTGAGCGGCTTTTGGCGGAGAGCCGTGCTGATGCGGTGTGGGTTGAGCGGGTTGCTGCGGCGTTCGATGCTGCCGTTGGTGGCACGGTTTCGGATCGTGCTCTGGATCTTGTTGCGACGGTGGTGCGTCCGCTCAGCGATGACGGTTTGCTGGGTGCGTTCGCGTCGTTGACCGTGGTGGAGTTGCGGGTGTTGTTGGCGGCGTCTCCGGGTCTGCAGGCCCGGTTGCTGTCTATGGACCCGGTGGCGGTCAACACCTGGTGGCACGGTCTGGGGTTGGGTGCGGTGGGTGCTGGTGGTTTCTCGGCGCGTCAGGAGTTGTTGCTGGCCGCATTCCCTGTCCTGTTCGGGAACCTCGAGGGGATCCCGTATGGGGCGAGGGATGAGGCGAATCGGCGTGCGTTGGTTGCTGCGATCGCGGGGTTGGAGAAGCAGATCGCCGGGTTGAAGGCCCGTGTTGGGGATAGCTCGGTCGTGAACGGGCCGCTGTTGCCTGGGGTGCTGGCGATGAAACAAACCCTCCGAGACAGCGAGGAGCAGTTGAAAGCGCTGAAGAACATCCGCACCGCCCTGCAAAGGACAGCGACATGGGCGTCTCGTTCTCTGATTGTGTTGACGGGTGATCGTCCGCCGTTGGCGGCGGTCGCGGTCGGGGATCTGGATACGGCCACGACGGTGAGTTACGCCGTTCCGGGGATGGGGACCACGACCCGGGGGATGACGGGGTGGGCGAAAGCGGCACAGAACCTGCGCGCGCTTCTTCCCGAGGGCAGTGCGGTGGTCGCCTGGATCGGCTACGAGACCCCGCCGTCGCCGAGTGTCGGGGATCCGGACTTCGGGGTGCTGAACGTCAACCGGGCGGTCGGGGGGGTAACAAGCTGGTGTCGGCGCTGGGGGGTCTGTCCGCCGTGCGCGCCGCCTCCCTGCCACGGTTGTCGGTGGTCGCTCACTCTTACGGTACGACCACTGCCACTGTCGCGCTCTCCCAGCCCGGGGTGCGGGTGGACACGTTTGTGACGTTGGGGTCGGCGGGGTTGCCGGACAGTGTTCGGTCGGTGGGGGATCTGAACGCGGGGGCGGTGTATTCGGGTCATGCGCGGGATAAGTTTCCCGGGGAGCGGGAGAGCGGGGATCAGTGGGCGTGGGTGGGTCGAGACAGCAGTCGTGACCACCGGGTGAACCCGATGGCCCCCGAATTCGGTGCGAAGACCTTCGGTGTCGAGACCGGCGGCGATGCCGGGCGGATCGTGACCGAAATTCACAGTCCGTTGATGAGCGATGACGGTGCTGAGGAGGGGTATCTCGACCGGCAGACGGAGTCGTTGGCGAACACGGCCCGGGCGGTTTCCGGGGAGACCGGGTCGATGACACCGTATGCGCCTTTGGGGCCGACGAATGTTCAGAAGGGTTTGCAAGAGGGAATGAGAAGGGGTGCTTTTGTTGGCTAGGGCTGGTGTTCGGGTCTGTGCGGTCGTGTTCGCGGTGGTCGCTCTCGGCGCGGGAGTGGTCGGCTGTTCGGGGAGCGGGCCGGCAGGGAAAGGAACGAGGACGAGTATGACGTCGAAAGCAGCGGAGAAGGCGTTGACGCCGCGGGAGGGTCGGGACGCGGTGGTGGAGTTCGTCATCGGGACCACGAAACAACTTGAGGTCACCGGGTGGTGGCCACGCAACGGTGTGGCGGCAGCGGATGAGTGTGGGCTTGGTGGGGGTGTGCTGGGGGCAAGCTACAGTTACGACCACTGGGCCCCGCGGGGGACGGATCATGCCGGGGACGCTGAGCGGGTTGCGGCGTATTGGGAGTCGTTGGGGATGCAGGTGCGGATTTCGGATCAAGGGGGTCCGGTTGTGTATGGGTCGGGCGGTCCGGTGCTCCGTGCTGATTTCGATACGAACGCTTCCGACAACGTTGGCGCGTTGGCGCGGTGCTCTCCCGGGGACTTCTGGGAGTTGAACGAGGAGGATCAGGCGGAGCGGGACCGGGGGAAGGTCCTCCCGGGGATGAGGGTGTGATTCCGTGGGAGCAGTGGAACACCCCTGCTCCCTCATCCCCCTCCACATCCGCGCCGTTGGACGGTGTCGACCCGTGACATGTCCCGGGCGTGGGTCGACACCGTCCGGCGGCGGGCGGCCGTTCGGGGGGAGGAGAGCCCTCGGGGGTGATAAGCTGCAAGCCCGTGGTGGATAACTCAGACGCGGGCTTGTCAATCAAGCGAGCACAGCTCGGCGGCACGACCAAACACATCTTTGTCACCGGTGGTGTCGTCTCTTCGCTGGGGAAGGGTCTCACGGCCGCTTCCCTCGGCAATCTGCTGACCGCACGGGGTCTGCGCGTCGTCATGCAGAAACTCGACCCCTACCTCAATGTGGACCCGGGGACGATGAACCCGTTCCAGCACGGCGAGGTGTTCGTGACCGACGATGGTGCCGAGACCGACCTCGACATCGGGCACTACGAGCGCTTTCTGGACATCAACCTCGGCCAGTCGGCGAACGTCACCACGGGGCAGATCTACTCCAATGTGATCGCCAAGGAGCGTCGCGGCGAGTACCTGGGCGACACGGTGCAGGTCATCCCGCACATCACCGACGAGATCAAGCGCCGGATGCGCTTGCAGGCGCAGCCCGGACCCGACGGCGATCCCGCGCCCGATGTCATCATCACCGAGATCGGCGGCACGGTCGGCGATATCGAGTCGCAGCCCTTCATCGAGTCGGCCCGCCAGGTGCGCCACGAACTCGGCCGCAAGAACTGCTTCTTCGTGCATGTCTCGCTGGTTCCGTTCATGAACGCCTCGGGCGAGCAGAAGACCAAGCCGACGCAGCACTCCGTCGCGGCCCTGCGCTCGATCGGCATCCAGCCGGACGCGCTCGTGCTGCGCAGCGACCGTCCCGTGTCGGAGCCGAACAAGCGCAAGATCGCGCTCATGTGCGATGTGGACGAGGCGGCCGTGGTGAACGCGGTGGATGTGCCGAGCATCTACGACATCCCGAGCATGCTCCACGATCAGGGGCTGGACGCCTACATCATCGACCAGCTGGGGCTCACCCAGGCGGCCGATGTGGACTGGGCGGGCTGGTCGCGGCTGCTGGAGGCCGTACACGATCCGAAGCACACGGTGACGATCGGCCTGGTGGGCAAGTACATCGACCTCCCGGATGCCTACCTGTCCGTCACCGAGGCGCTGTGTTCGGGCGGTTTCGCCCACGATGCCAAGGTCGCGCTCAAATGGATCGCCTCCGACGAGTGTCAGACCGCCGATGGCGCTGCCGCACAGCTGAGCGATGTGGACGGGATCTGCGTCCCGGGGGGATTCGGCGTGCGCGGAATTGAGGGCAAACTCGGCGCGCTGAGGTTCGCACGCGAGAACGGCATCCCGGCCCTCGGCCTGTGCCTTGGCCTCCAGTGCATGGTGATCGAGTACGCGCGGAACGAGGCCGGGCTCGCCGGCGCGTCGTCGTCCGAGTTCGACCCGGACACCGCGTTCCCGGTCATCGCGACAATGGCAGAGCAGGTGGACATCATCGCCGGCGGCGATCTGGGCGGCACGATGCGCCTCGGTCTCTATCCGGCGGCGCTGGCCGGGGGCTCGATCGTCGCCGAGCTGTACGGCGCGGCCGAGGTGAGCGAGCGCCACCGCCACCGATACGAGGTGAACAAAGCCTACCGCGCCCAGATCGCCGACGCGGGCCTTTGGTTCTCCGGCACTTCGCCCGATGGCCACCTCGTTGAGTGTGTGGAGCTGCCGCGCGACGTGCATCCGTTCTACGTGGGCACGCAGGCGCATCCCGAGCTGCGGTCGCGGCCGAACCGGGCGCACCCGCTCTTCGCCGGCCTCATCGGCGCGGCGCTCGACCGCCAGAAGGCGAGCCTGCTGTTCGACGTCGCCGCGGACGCCTGATGACCGAGCCCCTCCGCGACGAGACCGTCGACCCCGAGATCGTTGCCAGTGAGCCGGTTTTCCGCGGCGCGGTCTGGGATGTGCGGCGCGATGTCTTCCGCTACAACGGGGAGGAGATCGCCCGCGAGTACGTCGACCACACCGGCGCCGTGGCCGTACTGGCGCTGGATGAGGAGGAGCGGGTGCTGCTCATCCGGCAGTACCGGCATCCTGTCCGGCACCTTGAGTGGGAGATCCCGGCCGGGCTGCTCGACATCGCCGGCGAGGACCCGCTCGACGCCGCCAAGCGCGAGCTCGCCGAGGAAGCCGACCTCGAGGCGGACGAGTGGAATGTCCTCGCCGACATCTTCTCGAGTCCCGGCGGCAACGACGAGGCGATCCGCATCTACCTCGCCCGCGGCGTCCGGGCGACCGCGGAGGCGTTCGCGCGCGAGGACGAGGAAGCGGACATCACGGTGCGCTGGGCGCCGCTCGAGGAGGCCGTGGCCGCCGTGCTGGAGCGCCGCGTTCACAACGCGCCGTTGACCGTCGCCGTTCTGGCCGCCCAGGCCGCCCGCACCGCCGGGTGGAGCGCGCTTGGCGCGGCCGACGCCCCCTGGCCGAGCCACCCGAAGCTGCGACGGGCCGAGCCGGACCGGAGATGACAGTCCCGGCCGACGTCGATGCCTACCTCAGGCATGTGGCGATCGAGCGCGGGCTATCGGCCAACACCGTCGCGGCCTACCGCCGCGATCTCGCGGTGTACGCGGGGTGGCTGGCCGTGGAGCAGGTGACGCAGACGGCCGCGGTCACCCCCGCGACGGTCTCTGCGTACCTCCAGCACCTCGCGACGCGCGGCGAATCGCCCCTCACCGCGTCCTCCCTCGCCCGGATGCTGTCGACCGTCCGCAGCTTCCACCGTTTCCTCCTCGAGGAGGGCCGCGTGACGGTGGATGCCGCTCACGACATCCGCCCGCCCAAACTTCCGAGCCGCCTGCCGAAGGCGATCGGCGTCGACCAGGTTGCCGCCCTGCTGGCGGCGACGGACGGCGACGACCTCGCCGACCTCCGCGACAAGGCCCTCCTGGAACTGATGTACGCGACGGGCGCCCGCGTGAGCGAAGCGGTCGGGCTCAACGTGGACGACGTGATCGACACCGATGTCGTCCGACTCACCGGCAAGGGCGCCAAACAGCGCATCGTCCCGCTCGGCAGCTACGCCAGGGCCGCCGTCTCCGCCTACCTCGTCCGCGCCCGCCCCACCCTCTCCACCCGTGGCCGGGCCACTCCCGCGCTCTTCCTCGGGATGCGCGGCGCCCGTCTCTCCCGCCAGAACGTCTGGCTCATCATCCGAGCCGCTGCCGACCGCGCCGATCTGACCGTCGAGGTGTCGCCGCACATCCTGCGGCACTCGTTCGCCACCCACCTCCTCGCCGGTGGCGCGGACGTACGGGTGGTGCAGGAACTGCTCGGCCACTCGTCGGTCGCGACGACGCAGCTCTACACGCTGGTGACGGCGGACACGCTGCGGGACGTGTACGTGTCGGCGCACCCGCGGGCGCGGTAGACGCTCCGCTGCCGGGCGGAACGCCGCACACCCTCCGCCCCACAACCCGCCGCCGTCCTCACCCCGCGGTCGGGGGTGGGCTCGGCTAGACTGTCCCCTTGAACAGGCCGGACGAGGGCCGCACGAGGCAGGGACGGGGAACATCCAGGTGACGCGCAACGACGAGGCCAGGACCGAGCTGCCGGGGATGGACGACCCCGCCCTCACGGCTCCTCTCGGGCCCACCGGCCGGCCGTTGCGCTCTTTCCCGGCCCCGGGCACGCTGAAGCAGCACGGTCCTGCCAAGATCGTCGCGCTGTGCAACCAGAAGGGCGGCGTCGGCAAGACGACGACCAGCATCAATCTCGGGGCGGCGCTGGCCGAGTACGGGCGCAGGGTGCTCGCGGTGGATTTCGACCCGCAGGGGGCGCTGTCGGCCGGGCTCAGGGCGAAGACGCACGACGTCACCACGATCTACGATCTGCTCCTGAACCGGAACGCCGATGTCCGCGAGGCGGTCCAGGCCACGAGCGTGCCCGGCCTCGACATCGTCCCGGCGAACATCGACCTGTCGGCGGCGGAGGTCCATCTCGTCAACGAGGTCGCGCGCGAGCAGATTCTGGCGAGTGTGCTGCGGAAGGTCAGCGAGGACTACGACGTCGTCCTGATCGACTGCCAGCCCTCCCTCGGCATCCTCACCGTCAACGCGCTGACCGCGAGCCACGGCGTGCTCATCCCGCTGGAGTGCGAGTACTTCGCGCTGCGCGGCGTCGCGCTGCTGATCGAGACGATCGACAAGGTGCGCGAGCGGCTGAACCCGGCGATCGGGCTGGACGGCATCCTGGCCACCATGTACGACTCGCGCACGCTGCACTCGCGCGAGGTGCTCGAGCGCGTGGCGGACGCCTTCGGCGACCGGGTGCTCGAGACGGTCATCTCGCGCACGGTCAAGTTCCCGGACGCTTCGGTCGCGGCGAGCCCGATCACGCAGTTCGCGCCGGAGCACGCCGCTGCGGAGTCGTATCGCCAACTCGCCCGCGAGCTGATCTTCCGTGGCGCTGTCGCCTGACGGGGGCCAGCGCGGCGACGGTTCGCTCGCCGAGGCGGAGTCCGCGGGCTTTCGCGTCGCCGTCGGCGCTTTCGAGGGGCCGTTCGACCTCCTGCTCTCGCTGATCGCCAAGCACGAGCTGGACATCACCGAGATCTCCCTGAGCACGGTGACCGACGAGTTCATCGCCTACCTCCGTGAGCTCGACGCCGACGAGAGCCTGGATGAGGCGAGCGAGTTCCTGCTCGTCGCCGCGACCCTGCTCGACCTGAAGGTCGCGGGGCTCCTGCCGCAGGGCGAGCTGGTCGATGCCGAGGATGTCGCGCTGCTGGAAGCGCGGGACCTGCTGTTCGCACGGCTGCTGCAGTATCGGGCGTTCAAGGAAGCGTCGGAGTGGTTCTCCGGGCGGTTGGAGGCCGAGTCGACCCGCCACGCGCGGACGGTCCGCCTCGAGGGCAAGTACCGGCAGCGCACGCCGGAGCTGGTGTGGACGCTGAGCCTGGAGGATTTCGCGGCCCTCGCGACGGTGGCGATGACGCCGCGCGAGATCCCGGCTGTCGGCCTCGTCCACCTGCATGCGCCGCTCGTCAGCATCCGTGAGCAGGCGGCCCTCGTCGTCGGGATGCTGCGCCGCGGCGAACCGATGTCGTTCCGGCAGCTGGTGGCCGGGAGCGAGCAGAAGGGTGTGGTGATCGCGCGCTTCCTCGCGGTGCTCGAACTGTACCGGCACGCGGCCATCGCCTTCGAGCAACTGGAGCCGCTCGGCGAGCTGACGCTGCGCTGGACGGCGGAGCACTGGTCGGAGGAGAGCCTGACGAATCTGGGAGCGGACTATGACGGTTGACGGGACCGAGACCGAAGTGCAGCCGGTGGCGGTGGAGGACGAGCGGATCGAGCGGGCGCTGGAGGCCATTCTGATGGTCGCCGATGAGCCGATGAGCCTCGTCACGCTCGCGACCGCCGTGGGCGCGCCGGTGAAGCGCGTGCGGCAGGCGGTGGACGCTCTGGCCGCCGACTTCGACGGCTCGCCGGATGCGGAGGGGCGCCCCCGGGTGCGCCGCGGTTTCGAGCTGCGCGAGGTCGGCGGCGGCTGGCGGGTGTACGTCCGGGCGGAGTTCGATGCGGTGGTCTCGGGGTACGTGCTCCAGCAAAACCCGCCCCGGCTGTCGCAGGCGGCCCTGGAGACCCTCGCGGTGATCGCGTACAAGCAGCCGATCAGCCGCGGTGCGATCGCCTCCATCCGCGCCGTCAATGTGGACTCGGTCGTCCGGACTCTTCTCGGTCGCGGCCTCATCACCGAGCTGTTCGCGGACAGCGATACCGGCGCCATCAACTACGGCACGACCGACCTCCTCCTCACCCAGCTCGGCGTCAACTCGATCGAGGAGCTGCCCAAGATCTCCCCGCTGCTTGCGGACGGGGCGGAAGGATTCGACGATGTCCGCTGAGCCGCAGGGCGAGCGCTTGCAGAAAGTGATGGCCGCCGCGGGCGTCGCCTCCCGCCGCGTCTCGGAGGAGCTGATCGCTGCGGGGCGTGTCTCCGTCAACGGCACGGTGGTCACCGAGCTCGGCCGCCGCGTCGATCCCGTCGTCGACCATGTTGCCGTGGACGGCGCCGCGGTCCAGCTCGACACCACCCTCCGCTACGTCATGCTCAACAAGCCGGTCGGGGTCGTCAGCTCTCTGCGCGACGAGCAGGGCCGCCCCGACCTCTCCCGCTTCGTCGCTGACTACGAGGAGCGTCTCTTCAACGTCGGCCGGCTGGACGCGGAGACCTCGGGCCTGCTCATCCTGACCAACGACGGCGAGCTGGCCCACGTCCTCGCGCATCCCCGCTTCGGCGTGACGAAGACGTACATCGCTCGCGTGCGCGGAGCCGTGACTCCGCAGACGATCGGCCGGCTCACCCGCGGGGTCGAGCTGGAAGACGGACCCATCGCGGCGGACCGGGCGAAGCTGCTGCAGTCGGACCCGGGCGGCGGCAGCCTGGTGGAGGTGACCCTGCACTCGGGGCGGAACCGCATCGTGCGTCGGATGCTGGCCGAGGTCGGGCACCCCGTCGTGGAGCTGGTCCGCCGCCAGTTCGGGCCGTTGCACCTCGGGACGCTGAAGGCCGGGGCCCTGCGCGATCTGACCAAAGCCGAGCTGGGGTCGCTGCTGACCATCTCCCGCGAAGACGGGTCCCAGGCGAGGTCCGGGGGTGGCCCCGGCGCTGGCTAAGGTTGATCCGTGACCGAAACCGCCTCCCGCCTCTCCGGACCCGTCCGCGTCGTCGGGACGGGGCTGCTCGGCGCCTCCGTCGGCCTCGGGCTTCGCGCCCGGGGCGTGGATGTGCTGCTCGCCGACGCCTCGACCGCACATCTCCGCCTCGCCACCGATTACGGCGCGGGGCGGCCGGACGACGGCGGAGCCGAGCCCGCGCTGGTCGTGGTGGCGGTGCCACCGGACCTGGTCGCCCGGGTCGTCGCAGCGGAGCTGGCCGCGCATCCCGGTGCGATCGTGACGGATGTGGCCAGTGTCAAAGTCGCGCCGCTCGCCGAGCTGGAGCAGGGCGGTGCGGACCTCAGCCGTTACGTGGGATCGCATCCACTCGCCGGACGCGAGAAGGGCGGACCCAGCGCGGCCAGGGCGGACCTCTTCATCGGACGGCCCTGGGTGGTCGCGGTGCGGCCGGAGAACCCCCGCGCGGCCGTCAGCCTGGTGGAAGCGCTCATCCTGGATCTTGGCGCGACGCCGATCGAGCTGGGGGCCGCCGAGCACGACGCCGCTGTCGCCCTCGTTTCGCACGCGCCTCAGATCGTCTCGTCGCTGATGGCGAAGCGGCTCTCCGGTTCCACGGACGCGGCCCTCGGGCTGGCCGGTCAGGGTGTGCGGGATGTGACGCGCATCGCGGGCAGTGAGCCGGAGCTGTGGGTGCAGATCCTGGGGGCGAACGCTCCAGCGATCGTGGAGATCCTGCGCGCCTACCGGGACGACCTCGACCGCGTCCTCGTCGCGCTGGGCGATGTGGACGCACCCGGTTCGCGCCGGATCATCGCCGAGGAGATCGCCGGGGGCAACGCCGGTGTCTCCCGCCTGCCGGGCAAGCACGGGCAAGACAAGCGGTTCGCGAGCCTGACCGTGATGGTGGAGGACCGGCCCGGCGAGCTTGCCCGGCTGCTGCACGAGCTGGGGGAGCTGGATGTGAACCTGGAGGATCTGCGGCTGGAACACTCGCCGGGTGCGCCGTTCGGCCTCGCTCAGATCGCGGTGCTGCCTGAGGCGCTGCACCGCACCGTGAACGATCTGACCGACCGGGGCTGGAGGATCGCCGGATGACCGAACCCGCCACCCCGCCCGTGGTGCTGGCTGTCGACGGACCCGCCGGAAGTGGCAAATCCTCCGTTTCGAAAGCTGCTGCCGGCCGTCTCGGCTGGGCCTATCTGGACACCGGCGCCGCCTATCGCGCGCTCGGATGGTACGTCGTGGAGCGCGGTCTCGATCCGGCCGATCCGGCCGTTGTCATCGACTCCCTGCCCGATTTCGACTACCGGATCGGGACAGACCCGGACACTTACCGTGTGTTCGTGGGGGAGCGCGATGTGACCGAAGCCATCCGGGAGCCGCGCGTCACCGCTGTCGTCAGTGCGATCGCGCGCGTTCCGCAAGTGCGCGCCTCCCTCACACGGCTGTTCCGCGAGATCATCGCCGGCAGCGGGAAGGCCGGGATCGTGGTCGAAGGCCGGGACATCACAACGGTGGTCTGCCCGGACGCCCTGGTCCGCATCCTGCTCACCGCCGACGAAGCCGTTAGAATGAACAGGCGTTCCGCGGAGCTGACCGGGCATTCCGCCGCCCGCGTCGGGGAGGCTTTGCGCAAGCGCGACGCGGCGGACTCGCGTGTCGTGGACTTCATGAACGCCGCGGAGGGCGTCATCACCGTCGACTCCACCGAACTGGACTTCGATCAGACCGTCGACGCGGTCATCGCGGTCGTGCAGAAAGAGACCCATGTCTGACATCGAGAACGAGCCCACCGGCGCCGACGACCTCGTCGAGCGGTTGGCGGGAATGGACGACGACCTCGCCCTTCAGCGCGCCGTCGCGCTGCGTAGCGGCCTGGACGACTACGAGCTGGACGACGCCGATCTCGATCTGCTGGAGGTCGACGGCGAGGACGCCGACGCGATCGCCTTCCTGCCCGCGCTGCCGGTGCTCGCGATCGTCGGCCGCCCCAACGTGGGCAAGTCGGCACTCGTCAACCGCATCCTGGGTCGCCGCGAGGCTGTCGTGGAGGACACTCCGGGTGTCACCCGCGACCGCGTCTCCTATCGGGCCGAGTGGAACGGGCGTCGCTTCACCGTCGTGGACACCGGCGGCTGGGAGCCCGATGCGCGCGGCATCGACGCCTCCGTCGCCGCGCAGGCGGAGGTGGCCATCGATCTGGCCGACGCCGTGATGTTCGTGGTGGACGCCATGGTCGGCGCGACCTCGACCGACGAGCACGTCGTGCGCTTGCTCCGCAAAAGCGACAAGCCGGTGTTCCTCGCCGCCAACAAAGTGGACGACGCCCGCCAGGAGCCCTCCGCGACCGAGCTGTGGTCGCTCGGTCTCGGGGAGCCGCATCCGGTCTCCGCTCTGCACGGCCGCGGCGTCGCCGACCTCCTCGACAAGATCCTGAAGGCGCTGCCGGACGTCTCCGCCGTCGCCAAGCAGGAGGTCGGCGGTCCCCGTCGTGTCGCGATCCTCGGCCGGCCGAATGTCGGCAAGTCCTCGCTGCTGAACAAGGCCGCGGGGGAGGAGCGCGTCGTCGTCAACGAACTCGCCGGCACCACCCGGGACCCGGTGGACGAGCAGGTGGAGCTGGGTGGCAGGGTGTGGCGCTTCGTCGACACCGCCGGCATCCGCCGCCGCGTCCACCTCCAGCAGGGCGCCGACTTCTACGCCTCGCTGCGCACCTCCACCGCGCTGGAGAAGGCAGAGGTCGCGGTCGTGGTGCTCGACGTCTCGCAGCCGATCAGCGAGCAGGACGTGCGCATCATCGACCTGGTGCTCGAATCCGGCCGTGCGCTCGTCCTCGCTTTCAACAAGTGGGACCTCCTCGACGACGAACGGCGGCGCTACCTGGAACGTGAGATTGAGCAGGATCTCGCCCACGTCTCCTGGGCCCCCCGCGTCAACATCTCGGCCCGCACCGGCCGGCATCTCGAAAAGCTCGTGCCGGCGCTGGAACGAGCGCTCGAGTCGTGGGAAACCCGCATCCCGACCGGCAAGTTCAATGCGTTCCTCGCGGAGCTCACGTCCGCTCACCCGCACCCGGTGCGCGGCGGCAAGCAGCCCCGCATCCTGTTCGGAACCCAGTCGACGAGCCGCCCGCCGACATTCGTCGTGTTCACGACCGGGTTCCTGGACCCCGGCTACCGTCGCTACGTGATCCGCCGGCTGCGCGAGGTGTACGGGTTCGAGGGGACGCCGATCGTCCTGAACATGCGGGTGCGGGAGAAGCGGAAACATTAGTGGAACATCTGTTCTCACATGCGGAGTCTGACATTAGCTTTCCCTATGGCACTCGACAGCTCTGACGTCACCGGCGAGAAGGACGAGCGGGAGCGGCCTCTGGGCGCCCCGCTCTGGTGCGTAGCGATCCTTTCGGCGAGCGTCGGCGTCCAGGCGGTCGCTCCTGCCTATCCCGGCGTCGGGACGATCGCGCTCGTGGCCGGGACGCTGGGCCTGCTTATGGCGATCGCCGTCATCGCGTCGCGGACGCAGCGCACCGCCGCTTTCCGGATCGGTTTCCTGCCGACGGTGCTAGCCCTGATCGCTGTCGCCGCCTTCGTGCTCTCCGGTCTGGGCGTCGACTGGCTGACCAGGGAGGCTGCGCCCCCGTGGGCGTCCTGGTCGCTCGGTTCGATGGCCGCGCTGGTGGTCGCCTGCTGCCTGATCGGCGCGAACGAACGGCACCGGCGCCGGGAGAACGGGGCGGCTCGGAAGCGTCGCGTAGCGTCCCTGCTCTGATCGGGGCTGACCCGGAAGCACCCGGAGAAACATCCGGAAGAGACCCGATGCCTCCCCGATCGCATCCCTCGGCGGCGCGGGCTCTCATCGTCGAGGACGCGCCGGGAGAGGGCTTCGGCCGTCTGTGCGCCCTCGTCGGGAGGGTGGCCACCGGGTGCCGTGCCGGTGAGGCTCCGCGACTGCCGGGGTGGTCACGGTGGGCTTCGCTGGCACGCTAGGATAGGAGAGTTGCCTTGCTTGGTGCGGTGTGCCTGGGTGGGGTGGCAACGGGCTGTGGCGCAGCTTGGTAGCGCACTTGACTGGGGGTCAAGGGGTCGCAGGTTCAAATCCTGTCAGCCCGACCAAAAACCCTGGTGAAACTCTCTAGTTTCACCAGGGTTTTTTGTGTCTGGGTGACAGTTTTCAGCGGTTTTGGCTGCTGGAAGGTGTCCTCCAAGGGACGTCCTGTGGATAAGGGGACCAAAAGGGGACCAGAACTCTTTCTGCGGCGCTCGGGTTGAGTCACAGGCTCTTGGATGAGGGACTGCCGTGTCGAGTTTGCTTGCGCTGCCCGTCGGTCGACAGGAACGCATTGGCTTGTTCTGCGGCTGAGGCAAGGTGGCGGTCGTCGGGGTGGATGTATCCCCGGGTGGTCTCCATCGATGCGTGTCCAAGAATCTCTTGAAGCACGTGCAAGGGTACCCCAGCGTCGGCCATCCAAGTAGCCCCGGTATGCCGGAGCCCGTGATGAGTCAGATCAGGCAGCCCGAGCCCCGCGACGATCGCGTCCCAGTTCGTGGCATCCCTGACGGTCGCGGTCGTGAGCACTCCGCCCTTCGGTCCCACCAGGAACTGGTCTTCCGGCTCCTTGTCTGCGGTAAGCCGTTCGAGAACGGGCCGGAGCGGTTCGAGGATCGGCACGCGCCGTTCTTTGCGACTCTTCGTCGGCTTGGTAACCAGCCCGCCCTTACCTGGAAAAATCTGCCGTGATTCCGCTCGACGAAATCACGACGAGATTTGCGTCAAAACGCACGTCTCCGACCTGCAACCCGGACACCTCAGAAGAACGCGCGGCTAGGAGCGCCGTGAGCATCACGCGGAAGTCGCTGTAGGACTGATCGACCCGCCCGCACGCCTTCGCGAGCTTGTTGAGGGTCTTCATATCTGGGATCGCATGCGCCCTGGGGGAAGCCTGCTCGGCGGACTGGGTTCTGAAGGCGTTGCGGTTCAGGCTTCGTTTGGCACGGTTCTTGGCAGGGGTAATAGTGAGGAGCCCCTCGCGCACTGCTTCATCGAGGACGCGCACGAGCGGGGCGATGGAGTTCTTGATTGTGGATGCGCCGTAGCGTTGTTCCTACGCGTCAATGGTGTGGTCGATGATGTCAGCGGTGATCTGGGTGACGGGCAAATGCCCGAGCGCGGGTAGGACGCGCAGCTTCAATCCGAATCCGTAGGTCTCGCCTGTCGAGGTCGGGTCAAGCCCACGCGCCCACCGCTCACCGATAGCGGTGACGAACTCTGTCAGCGTCATCATCGTATCCATGCCTTTGACGGAGGAGTTGCGGAGCTGATTGAAGAAGTTGTGGGCGGCAGCTTCGTCCGGGACGATCTCAGAGCGGGTGACACGGTGCTTGGTGATCGGGTCAGTCCACCGGGCTCGGGCACGGATGCCATAGGAGCGGCGTTCCATGTCGGTGGAGACCTTCACTCCGATGGGAGGAACGGGCTTGGGCTCGGCTGTCGGGAGAGGCTTAGCCTTGCGCGGCATGGTTGTCTTCCATGCTGGCTAGGTGTGATGTCCAGGGAGGTTGTTGTCGATTCTGCTAATGGGTGGGGCTCTGATGGCGGAGTGGTGCTGGTGATGATTGTAGAAGTGGGGCCAGCCGGGGAGTGCTTCTCGTCGTTCGGCCTCTGAACCATAGAACCGGGCGTAGGCCCAGCCGTCGGCGAGTGTGCGGTGGAAGCGTTCGATCTTCCCGTTGGTCTGTGGTCGGTATGGTCGGGTCTTCTTCGCCCTGATCCCGAGCTCTGTGCAGGCGTCTCGCCAGGCGTAGGACTTGTAGGCGGAGCCGTTGTCCGAGAGGACGAGTTCGACGCTGACATCCCGGTCGGCGAACCAGGCGACAGCACGCCGCAGGACACCGATCGCGGTGTCCGCCTTCTCGTCGGAGCAGATCTCGGCGTAGGCGACGCGGGAGTGGTCGTCGATGATCGTGTAGACGAACACGGTGCCCAACCGTGGCTCGTAGCGGTGGTTCCTGCTCTTCGTGCGGGTGGCGGTCGCTTCCCGGTTGCGTTCGCCCTGGACGCGGCCGACGAATCGTCAGCCGCCGCCGTCGGGGATGTTGCCGAACTTCGTCACGTCGACATGGATCAGCGATCCAGGGTGGTCGTGCTCGTAGCGACGGATCGGCTCGCCCGTGACCCGATCAATGGTGCAGAGCCGGTTGATGCGGCAGCACACCAGGACGGCGTGGACGGTCGAGGCGGGAAGGCCAAGCTCGCCGGCGATCTGCACCGGCCCCAGGCGTCGTCGCCACCTCGCCCGCACGATCCGCTTGAGCACGGGCAACGGCGTCCGCGTTGGCATCGATCGTGGGCGGCTAGACCGGTCGGTCATCCCTCCCGTGCCTTCGGCGCGGAACCTCGCCGCCCATTTCCGCGCGGTAACGGGCGAGACCATAAACATCTTCGCTGCGACGGAGACCAGCCAATGGTCCTCGACGATGAGCCTGGCAAGGCGCAGACGAGCGCGCGGTGTGAGAGCAGCGTTAACGTGGGACACGAAGGCCTCCTGGATCGTGAAGCGGTTGAACTGAACAGCTCCACTTCACAACCGGAGGCCCTCGCCCCTCAACTCCTCACGACCGTATCGCCGAAACAACCCCCCTGGACATCACACCTAGGCCGCGGCGGGGATGCTGTTGATTTCGAGTTTCTCGTATTCGATCGGTGTGCGGTAGCCGAGGGCTGAATGTCGGCGCCGCCGGTTGTGGAAGATCTCGATGTATTCGAAGATCGCGTTAGCGAGTTCGACCCTGGTCTTCACACTTCTTCGATCGACCAGCTGATGATCCGGCGGCTGTAGGTCCCGGGAGCCCGTAGCTGCCGGCCAATCGCATGAGCTTGTGGACGGTCCGGCCACTGACGCTGACTCCCATCGCCATCGTCAACTCGGCATGAACTCGCCGATACCCGCAGGTGCCGCGCGAGGTGACACGAACCTCGCGGATCAGGCCACCAGTTAGCCACCGAAACGGGAACCTATTCCGTGGGGAAGGTCACAATCCGCCTCGGCAGATGGGCTTCGCCACGAGGGTCACGGAGTGGCCACCTCCTGGCAATGTCTGGTTTCGCAATGGACGGTTCGCTGTTCACGCATCCCTCCGATACTGGCGGCACCGACCCGGGAACGTTCCCGTTCTCAGGCGGGCAGGAGGACTCAGCGATGGCACTACGCACGCAGCGTCGCAGCCGAATGTGGCGCGGGGCCGGTAGCGGTCCGTGGCTCGCGCTGCCCGCGTTCGCGCTCCTGGCGATCTTCGTGTTCCGCCCTCTGCTGCGGACTGTGCAACTGAGCGCCTACCAAAGCGATCTCGTCGGCAAACCGACTCGCTGGGTGGGCCTCGGTAACTACGAACAGCTGATCGCCGACCCGAGCTTCACGCAGACCGTGGTCGTGTCGATCGTCATCGCCCTGCTTGGCATGGCGCTCGCCACCGGGGGAGCGCTCGTCGCTGCCCTGCTCCTGCGGCGCCGGCTCGCCGGAGGCGGTTTCTTCGCCGTGATCTTCTCACTGCCGTTCGCCTACTCCGCCGCCTCCGCGTCCGCGGTGTTCGCCGGGTTCTTCTCCCCGGCGGTCGGGGTGCTGAACATCCTGCTCGGGTCCGTCGGCATCGACGGGCCCAACTGGCTCAACGACCCGGTGGCCGCTGTGTGGGCGATCGCGATCTCCACTGCCTGGTACGAATCCGGGTTCGCGTTCCTGATGCTGACCGCCGCCGTGAGGCGGCGCAGCTGGATGGCAGCGGATCGTTCCGCCTGGCGGGCCGGATACTGATCCCGATGATGCAGTCCAGCATCCTCTTCCTCACTGTCGCCGAGACCATCGCCGGTTTGCAGACCTTCGCGCAGATCCACATCATCACCAGCGGCGGGCCCTCCGGCGGAACCACGAACTTCGTCTACCGGCTGTATCAGCTTGCCTTCGGCAACGGCACCCCGGACTTCGGCCGCGCCTCGGTCATCGCGATCGTGCTGGTCCTCCTCGTCGCGGCGATCACCGCCTTGCAGTTCCGGCTCTTCGGAAGGGAGCGGACCGTATGACCGCCACCACCCGGCGTGGCCGGCGCACCCCCAGCGTCGGCACGGTCATCCGGTTCGTCGTGGTGCTCGCCGCGGCCGGGCTGGTCTTCCTGCCGGTGTACGTGTCCGTGCTGAGCGCCTTCACCGAGGGCGGCACGATCGCCCGAAACGGTCTCATCCCCAGTCTTGGCGAGGTCACTCTCGACAACTTCCGTCAGGCGATCGACGCTGTCCCGCTGCTGCCGGAGTACCTGGTGAGCATCGCCGTCGTCACGCTCCAGACGCTCGGCAACCTCATCACCGGGTCGCTCGCCGCCTACGCCCTCGTCTTCCCGGCCTGGCCCGGCCGGCGCATCGCGTTCGCGCTGGTGCTGCTGACCCTCGCCGTTCCCGGCGAGGCGCTCGTGATCCCGAACTACGAGTTCGTCAGCGGTCTCGGCCTGCGCGACACGATCATCGGCGTTGTCCTGCCCTATCTCGCGATGGCCTATCCGATCTTCCTGCTGCGCCAGGCGTTCTCAGCGGTCCCGACGGAACTCTGGGAGGCGGCCCGCCTCGACGGGTCCGGCCACATCCGGACCCTCGTCACGATCATCATCCCGGCGTGCCGCCCACAGGTGACCACCGCGATCATCTGGTCTGCCTTCGCCGCCTGGAATGGCTTCTTCTGGCCGTTGCTGATCACCGACTCCGTCGCCGTGCGCACCATCCAGGTCGGCGTGTCCCAGCTGGACGCTTCCGAGGCCAGCGAACCGTCCGTGATCTTCGCCGGCGCCGTCCTCGTCGTCATCCCGACGATCGCGCTGGTGATCGCCGCTCAGCGTTTCCTCGTCAACGGACTCGCCCGAGGCGCTCTCCGCTAGCTCGAACCACCTCCTGCCGTACCGCCCCCACCACAGATCCCGGAGGAACCCACCATGAATCGCAAGCTCCTGAGCATCGCCGCCGCGGCTACGATGACCGTCGCTCTCGCAGCGTGTACGTCGTTGGCCAGCGGCGCCTCGACCGCCGACACCGGCGGCGCCCACGGCCCTTCGGCATTGAAGAACGCCAGCGGCACCACCGAGATCACCATCTGGCACGGGCTCGGAGCCGCGAACGGCATCGCCTTGCAGCAGGAGATCGACACGTTCAACTCGACGAACAAAGACCGCATCCACGTCACCGTCACCTACCAGGGTGTGTACGCTGACCTGCTCGCCAAGTACACCGCAGCCATCAAGGGCCACTCCACGCCGACGATCGTGCTCGCGGGCGACATCGCCACCGGATTCATGACCGATGTCAAGCAGAGCATCCCCGCGGCCGAGATGGCCAAGGCCAACCCTAGCGACCTCCAGCTCGCCGACCTTGCCGGCGCGGCCCGCAACTACTACACGGTCGGTGGCGTGCAGCAGGCCGTTCCGCTGAATGTGTCGACACCGATGCTCTGGGTCAACCGGTCGATCCTGCGCCAGGCAGGCATCGCCGACAGCGCGCCGCTGAACACCCTCGACCAGGTGGTCGCCGCCGCCAAGCAGATCAAGTCGAACACCGGCATCGCCGGGTTCTCGATGCCGGACGACGACTGGTACATTGAGCAGCTGACCGCAGCCGCCGCGCAGGCGAGGAGCGTCATCGAGGTTGTAGATGCTGAAGGTGCCGTCTGCGCGGTAGTACGCCCAGCCGACGGAGTTGATGACAGCCGGGTCGGTGAGCGCGACGTCGTTGCCGTCCTGGTCCTTGGCGCCGGTGGTCTCCCACGCGGTCGAGCTCAGCACTGCGGCAGTGCTGGGCTCCGGGTGAGCGGTCGGCGTGTGGACGATGTCGTAGTACACCGAGGGGTTTCCGGCGTCCGGGGCGAAGCGGTAGGTGAACTCGTTCGCTGTCAGGACAGTGACCGGAACGGTGCGGGTGAAGAGGATGTCGCCGGCGGCGTTCTTCGCGACGAGTGTCCGGGTGAGGCCCTCGGGACCGTTGGCGAGCGACCACTCGCCCTGTGAGCGCGGGGCGTCCTGCAGGCTGTAGATCCTGAACGCGCCGGCAGCGTCGTAGTACGCCCAGCCCACGAAGTTGGCGACGGCGGGGTCGGTGAGCGACATGGCGTTGCCGTCCTGGTCGCGTGCGGCAGTTGTCTCCCACGCGGTCGACGCCAGCAGGGCGGTGGCGGCTTCGGCGGAGGACGGGGTGTTGGCGCTCGCGGGGGCGATGGCCACGGCGGTGTGCGCAGCGGTCGCCGACGAGGCGGCGAATGCGCTGCCGGCGGGCAGGACGCCCAGAGCCGCCGCCACGAGGGAGGTCGAGAGGAGGGCGCTGCAGGTGCGGGCGCCGGAAGGGGTTGTCATGCCTTTTCCTTAGGGGAAGTATCAGCGTAGGGTCGCAACTAAACTACAAAAGTCTCAGATTCCTCACATCGTCCATTTGGAGGATGTCGCGCGATCGGCGGTTCGCCGAGGCGCTGTGCAGACGGCCGATCGGGTCGGCGGCTGCGTCGACGGGCGTGAGCTCTGCTGTTGCCGACACTGTGCGGACGGTCGCGTCGCTGTCCCGGTCGCGTGGCAGCGGGACCGGGACGTATGCCCGGCTCACGGAGTCCGGAACGCCTGCGCCGCGTTCACCGGCCCGTGCTCAGGGGTCTCGTGGGGAACGACCGCGTTCCTCGCGGGTTCCGGGAAGCTCCCGATGGAGAGCGAGGCCGACGCGCTCTGGACGGATCAGCTCGCCGTATCGCATCGCATCGCTCGCCGCCGCCGGCGGAAAACTCTCGTCGTCCCCTCGTGGGCCCGCCGCGGACGTGCGCCCGTGGCGGGCCCACGGGAAGAAGCGGGGAAGACGCCCTACGGAGCCGCGGTCGGGAAGGTCACCGAGCCGCTGGTCTTCTCCGGCAGGATGGCCGCGATGAAGGCTTTGAACTGCTCGGCGTTCGTGACGCTGCCCTGGTAGCGCTGGCCGTTGACGAACACCGTGGGGGTGCCGAAGCTACCGGAGGAGTTTCTCAGCTGCGGGTCGGCCGCCGCGGCTTTCGTCTGGTTCGTCACGAATGTGGCGAAGGTTTGGCTGTTTGTGCAGTCGGTGATGGTTTTCGACTCCACACCGGCGTCCTTGAAGAGCTTCAGGATCTGCGCGTTCGTGAGCCCGGTGCCCGTCTGCTCGCTGGGCTGGTTGGCGAACAGCGCTGCGTTCACATCCAGGAACTTGTTCGGCTGCTCGTCCGCCACACACGCCACCGCCACGGCGGACCGCGTCGAGTACTGCTTGTTCGGGGCGTTGTCGAGGATGGCGACCGGGTGGGTCTCGAGGGTCGCGGTGCCGTCGGTGAGCATCTGCTTGATCGTTGCCCCGTTGGCCGCCTCGAACTGTTCGCAGATCGGGCACTGGTAGTCGACCCAGACCTGGATGTGCGCCGTTTTGCCGTCGAGCTCCTGCTTTGCCGGCGTCGCCGCATCGCCCTGCTTGATCGCAGGCGTGGTGACCGCCTTGCCCGGAGCGCTCAGCAGGAGTCCGCCGCTCAGCAGATTCTTCGGGTTGGCGACCGAGTTCGACGCCGAGACGCCCGAGTAGATCGCGATCCCGGCGATGGCGAGAACGGCGACGATCCCGACGATCACAGAGCTCTGCACGGCCACCTTACGGCGTTTCGCCTTCTTGGCCGCCTCCTCGCGCATCTGCCGTGCGGTCTCTCGCGCCTCTTCACGACGGTCGCGCTTGGTCGGACCGGTCGTGCCTCTGCCTGTTGCCACTGAGCTTCATTCCATTCGAACGGTTGACAGAACTCTTCCGTCGATCGTAGAGGGTAAATGCTTTGGATGCGCCGTGTTCTTGGGCGCGACTGACACTCCACCGCCCCCTCCAAGGGGGAATTGCCGATGCTCACACCCACTGGCGAGACTCCCTTGAGGGGATCACAGGAGCGAGGGAATCAGCGGTGGCGACGGTTCCGCTTTCCTGCCCCTCCGGACCACCGGCAGGGACAGGGGCCAACTCGGCCGGGACGGCGCCGGCCGCGAGCGGCGCGGCTGCCAGTGGTGGCTGGGGAGGTTTCCCCGATGTGTGGGACGCCCAGCGCTTCGACCCGGACTCCTGGTGCGGGCACCCTTGGGGGTGCCCCTATCACGACGACTGCGGATAGCCCGGCTGTCGGCCGAGGCTCACTGTCGCCGCCTCCGCCGTGCGTCCCGGCGCGGTGTGCTTCGCCCAGTACAGAATCAGTGTGAGCGATCACCAGCTCGGGCGGTGGCGCGCCCCACTCGCTGAGGTCCTCAGCGGTGTGAGCGTCGGCCACCAGCGTCACGTCGTAGCCGCGCACGATCCCGCCGTGGAGGGTGGAGCGGATGCACTCGTCGGTCTGTGAGCCTGTGACGACGAGCCGCCCGGCCCCCGCCTCCGCCCGGCCCGCCCCGCATCGCCGCCCGTGTCAGCCCGGCAGTATGCGAGTGAAGTGGTGCGGAACGCCCTCCCACACCGTCGAGACCTCGACCGGGCGCCCCTCGGCCGGCGCTTGCACCAGCACGCCGTCGCCGAGGTAGATCGCGATGTGCTCCTCGTCGTTGAACACAACGAGGTCGCCGGGCTGCGCCTGCGCCTCGCCGATCCGGCGCCCGGCGTTGTCCTGGAGGTGGACGAGGTGGCCGAGCCGGATGCCGACCTGCGCGTACGCGACCATCACCAGCCCCGAGCAGTCGATGCCCGAGTGGTCGTCGCCGCCGAGCACATACGGGTCGCCCAGGTAACTGAGCGCCGTCGCCACGATCCGCTGGCGGGAGCCCCCGGAGGCGAGGGCCGAGACGATCGCCTCGGCCGCCTGCTTTCCGGCCCGCCCGCCCTCGGAGGCGATGACCCCGGCGAGGGCGGACGCGACCGGGTCGTCGCGGTTCATGCTGACGGCGGCGACGACGGAGGAGACCGTGAGCTTCTGGGGCGTGGGACGCCCGGCCGCGACCGCCACGATATCCTGCAGCGGCTGTGCGGAGGCGGGCGGTGCGAGCATGACCCCGCCGATGAGCGCGAGGCTCGCAGCGGAGGCCGTCAGCGTCGTGTGCCGGGGCAGCGGGGACCGGGAGCTTCTTGGGCGCGCCTGTCGGGGCCGTGAGGACCGGGGGGAGCGTTTCTGACGCGAGGGCCGCTCTGGCCTCCGCGCGGCCTCCCGCTCTCTTGCCAGAGCTCGCCGGCGTTCGCCGCCGTCCGTCATCCGCACCTCGCTGGTCGCATCCCGCCGCCCGGGTTCGGCGCAGCTCGTCCAGAATAGGAAGCCGTGCTGGGCGCTGCCTCCGGGTCGAGGATCTCGGCCTGTGGTTTCTCTCAGCATTCGTTCGCCCGGCGGGAAGCGCCGCTGTTCCCCGGTTCGTGAATCGCGAGATGACGCGAAACCCGCCCCGCTTCCGGCCTGTTCCCCGGTTCGGCACGTATGGTGTCCGTGTGTGGCGACTGGAGAGGAAAAGCGAGGATGACGAGACGACGTCGGCCGCCGCGAGGGACGATGCCCTGCATCCCGCCAAGAACAGGACCGCTCCACACAAGCTCAGCCTGGGCGCCCCAGGGCTCATGGCCGGCAACATAGCCGATCCGGAGTGGCATCGCTGGCGCGAGGAGATCGCAGCGATCGGCGGCCCCTCGCCTCTCCTGCACTTCGAGGACAGCCCGCGGACCCGCATCGAGCTCAGCACGACGCACCCAGGCGGTCTCCCGCAGTTCATCACCGGTCAGAGCACGCTCCTGTCGAGCCTCATCCGCGACGAGCTCGCGCTGCGCACAGCGCGCGCGGCTGCGAACGCGATCACCGCCAAGGGCATCGAGCTGCGCTCCGTCCGAGGCATTGAGGCTGTGCATCTCGCGATCGGCCTCGCCCAGTGGCGGCATGGCACGCAAGAGCACTCCGCGCCCATCCTGTTGCGTCCGCTTGCCATCCGGCGCTACGGGCGCGATTTCGAGCTGAAGCTCAAAGGCGCGCCGTTCCTGAACCCGGGGCTCGCGCGCTGCCTGGCCGAGCAGTTCCAGATCACGCTCGACGCGGACGTCTTCCTCGCTCTCGCGCTCGACAACGGCGCATTCAAACCGCAGCCTGTCATCGACCGGCTGCGCGGCCTGACCTCGCATCTGCCCTGGTTCAACGTCCAGCCGCGGCTCGTGGTCTCCTCTTTCGCGGACGTCGCCCCGGCTTTGCGCGCCGAAGCCGACGACTTGGACAGCGTCATGCTCAACGCACTGGCCGGGAACCCGACCGCGCTCCTCGCCGTCGAGAGCGCCTTCAACCCGGTGGAGACGATCAAGCAGGACGAGCGGCCCCCGGCCACAGACTCGCTCCTGCTGGACGCGGACGAGGAACAGGAGAACGTCGTCGCGCAGATCGCCGCGGGCAACTCCCTCGTCGTCAAGACGCTGCCCGGCACCGGCGGCACGCAGACCATCGTCAACGCCATCGGCGCCCTGGTCGCGCAGCACAAGCGCGTGCTCGTCGTCGGCCCCCGCCGCTCCAGCCTCGACGACATCGCCCAGCGTTTCGCGAAGGTGGGGCTTCCCGGGGTCGCCGTCACACCGCGGAGCCTCCGCCGCGACCTCATTCAGACCATCGGCCGCAACGAGAAGGCCGAGCAGCCCCGCGTCACCGACGTGGACGAGGCGCTGGTGCGCCTGCGCAAAGTGCTGCTCGACTACCGCGGCGCGCTCACCCGCCGCGACCCGGTGCTCCAGGTCTCGGTGCTCGACGCGCTGCGCGAGCTCTCGCGACTGGCCCTGCTGCCCGCCCCGCCCTCGACCACCGCCCGCCTCGGCTGCCGCTCGATTGAGACGCTCGCCGGCGACCGCTCCGCCGCGGCCGATGCGCTCATCCGCTCCGCTCGCCTCGGCGAGTTCCGCTACGGTCCGGGGGACTCACCCTGGTACGGCGCCTCCTTCACGACGACGGAGGAGGGGAAGTCCGCCCACGACCTCGCCAAGAAGCTCAACCGCTCCGAGCTCCCGCGGCTCCTCGAGCGTGCGAAGACCCTCATCGGCCAGACCCGGATGCGGCCCTTCGAGACGATCGCCGAACTCGGCGTCTACCTGCGGCTGCTCCTCGACATCCGTGAGACCCTGGATCGGTTCACGCCCGCCGTGTTCGATCGCTCCCTCACCGAACTGATCGCCGCCACCGCTTCCCGCCGTGAGTCGCCCGGCATGGCGGGGGCCAACCGCCGCCGCCTCCGCAAGCTGGCGCTGGAGTATGTGCGCCCGGGGGTGCATGTCACCGATCTGAACGAGAGCCTGCGGCGCATCCAGCAGCAGCGCATTCTGTGGAACCGATTCGCCGTCGCGGGCGTCGTGCCCGAGGTGCCGGTCGGGATCGCGGATGTCCAGGTCGCCTATCAGCGCGTCGCCGAGGATCTCGCGCGCCTCGACATCCCGCTGCGCCGCACCGGGACGCCGCACTCGCTCGCCGCGCTGCCGATCGCCGAGCTGGTCCGCCAGATCGCCGGACTGTCCGCCGAGTCCGAGGTGCTCGCCAATCTGCAGGAGCGCACCACGCTGCTCACCCGGCTGCGCGAGCTGGAGCTCGACCCGCTGCTCGTCGACCTCTCCGCGCGGCACGTCCCCGAGACACAGGTCAGCGCTGAACTGGAACTCGCCTGGTGGCAGTCCGTGCTCGAGGCGCTGCTCGCCGCCGACCGTGCTCTCCTCTCCGGCAACACCAGTGTCCTCGACCGTCTGGAGGCAGACTTCCGCCTGGTCGACGAAGCGCACGCCTCTGCGACCGGCAAGCAGCTCGCCTGGCTGCTCGCCGAGACCTGGAAGATCGGCATCGTGGACTGGCCGGACGAGGCCGCCGCTCTGAAGCGCCTCCTCACCGCGGGCGTCCCGACCGCGGAGTCCCTGAACGCCGCCGCTCCCCACCTCTCCCGACCGCTCGCCCCGGTCTGGCTCATCTCCCCCTACGAAGCGCCGTCTCTCGGCAGGGAGATCGCGTTCGATGTCGTGGTCGTCGTGGACGCGGGAGCGGCGAGCCTCGCCGAGAACGTCCCGGTCCTCCGGCGCGCCAAGCAGGTCGTCGCGTTCGGCGATCCGGTCACACAGACCCCCTCCCGCTTCGACATCGGCGTACACGAGTACGGCAGCGCCAGCGCGGGCGCCGATGTGGATGGGCTGAACGCGGACTCCGCGCTCGCCCGGCTCTCCGAGCTGCTCCCCGTCTACACGCTCAGCCGCAGCTACCGTGCCGGGGGAGAGGATCTCGCCGAACTGGTCAACCGCCGCTTCTACGGCGGCAAGATCGACTCCCTCCCGTGGGCTGGCACGTATCTCGGCCACGGCAGCCTCTCCCTCCACTACGTCACCGGCGGGCAGGGGATGCCCGACAGCGACACCGGCGCTGTCGAGTCGACCGACGCCGAGGTGGCCCGCGTGGTCGACCTCGTCCTCCGCCACGCTGTCGAGCGCCCGCGCGAGTCCCTCATGGTCATCACCGCGAGCGAGCGTCACGCCGTCCGGGTGAACCAGGCCGTCCTGAACGCTTTCGCCAAACGCACCGAGCTCGCCGACTTCATTCTGGGCGACCGGTCCGAGCCGTTCACCGTTGTCACCCTCGACCAGTCCGTCGGCCAGAGCCGCGACCGCGTCGTCTTCTCCATCGGCTACGGACGCACCCCGCACGGCCGCCTGCTGTCGAACTTCGGCGCGCTGGCCGAGCCGGGCGGCGAGCGTCTCCTCGCCATCGGCATGACCCGCGCCCGCCGCGGCATGGACATCGTCTCCTGTTTCCGCCCCGAGGACATCGACGAGACGCGCATGCGCCACGGCATCGCGGCGCTCGCCCAGGTGCTCGGCGAAGCCGACAATCTCCAGGCCGCGGCACCCGAATATCTCAGCCCCGACGCCGATCCCATGATCGCCGACCTCGCCAAGCGTCTGGCCCGCCGCGGATTGGACGTGCAGCTCGCCTACCGCGGCAAGCTCACCCTGGTCGCCTCGAACGAGGGCCGCGCGGTCGTGGTCGAGACCGACGACGACGTCAACAGGGGCAGCCTCCGCGAGTCTCTCCGTCTGCGCCCGGACGTGCTGCGACGGCTGGGCTGGCACTACCTCCGCGTACACAACTTTGAACTGTTCGCCGATCCGGACACGGTGGCCGGGCGGATCGCGAAACTCATCGGCGTCCAGGAGCCGGACGCGGTGACCGCGCCGGTCACCCTGCCGGTGTGATCGTGCAGCACCGCCCCGCCAGAACCCGGCTACGCTGAAGATGTGACCGACAGCACGCCGTCCCGCGCCGTCCCGCCCACGCGGCGTGGCAGGCGTGTGCAGCGACCCGGCGCGCCGGGCTCGGACCCGGCCCCGCGCCTTCCTGAGTGGGAGGCCGCCGAGACCGCGTGGCCGTCCAACGATGAGCAGCTGAAACGCGACGTCCCGCCGCACTACTGATCCGCAGGCGGGCCGCCGGTCAGGGCCGCGGGTCGGAGCGTTTGCCGGTTCCGCTCGGCTGTGATTGCTGTTTCTTCAGCAGGTCGCGGATCTCGGTGAGCACGTCGAGCTCGGTGACCGGTGCGCCCGGCTCCACGACGCCCTTGCTGCGCAGGCGCTCCTGACGCTCCTTGAGCTTGTTGAGCGGGAAAACGAAGGCGAAGTAGACGACGATCGCGATGATAAGGAAGGTGACGATCGCGCCAAGCACAGCGCCGAACCGGATGTCCGAGCCGTTGAGGCTGACGATCATCGTTTCGTCCAGCGCGTTCGCCTGGAAGAAGGCGCCGATCAGCGGATTGATCAGATTGGTCACGATCGCGGTCACGATCGTGGTGAACGCGGCGCCGATGACGACCGCGACCGCCAGGTCGATCACGTTCCCGCGGAGGATGAACTCTTTGAACTCCGAGAGCATGACCGGTCCTTTCGCGGCAGGAGGGGGAGCGGCTACGCTGCGGACCCCGCTGAGGAGGAGCCCGCCGAACCCGAGGACGAGCCGGACGGCGACGGCGCTGCGGACGACGGCCCGGAAGATCCCGGCGGGGAACTCACCTTCTTCTTACCACCGCGCGAGTCCGTCCTGTAGAACCCGGACCCGTTGAAGGTCACGCCGACCGCGCCGAACACTTTGCGCAGCGAGCCGCCGCAGTCCGGGCAGACCGTGAGCGCGTCGTCGGTGAACGTCTGCTGGATGTCGAAGGTATGGCCGCAGCCGCGGCACGAGTAGGAGTAGGTGGGCATCGGCTTCCGTTGCTTCTGATCAGGTGAACTGGACGATCCGGGTCGGAGTGACCGCACCATCCACGGGCCGGTCGTGGCGCTCCCGGGGGACCTCGTCCACGACCTCGCCGTCGTACAGGACGGCATACACCGGGGGACATTTTTCCATGCTCCCGAGGATCTTGTCGAAATACCCGCGTCCCCAGCCCATCCGCATCCCCGTCGCGTCCACGGCCGCCGCGGGAACCAGGATGAGGTCCACATCGTTGATCGCGATCGGGCCGAGCAGCTCGCCGACTGCCTCCGGCATCCCGAACAGGCCCTCGGTCTCGGTCTCGCCGTCGCCGGTCGTCCAGTCGAGGAGGCCGTCCTCGCGGGAGATCGGGAGCAGCACCCGAAGACCATGCTCGCGTGCCCAGTTGAGGAACGGGCGGGTGTTCGGCTCGATCGTCGTGGAGAGGTAGCAGGCGATCGATCGAGCGGAGAGGTCCGTCGCCAGGTCCACCAGCTGACGAGTGAAGCCGGCCGTCGCGGCCTGCCGTTCCGTGCTGGTGAGGTTCTGTCGTCGTTCGCTCAGTTCCGCGCGCAAAGCGCGCTTGCGATGGGCGGCAGTGTCCGAATCCATGCTGCAATCTTAGGAGATCCCACCCTGCGCCGTCCTGAAATGCGGATACTGTAAGCGACATGGCCACCTCTGTCACCAAAGCCGTCATCCCTGCAGCCGGTCTCGGCACGCGCTTCCTGCCCGCCACCAAAGCGATGCCCAAGGAGATGCTCCCCGTCGTCGACAAACCGGCCATTCAATACGTGGTCGAGGAGGCAGTGGAGGCCGGACTCCACGACGTGCTCATGATCACCGGTCGCAACAAGAACGCGCTGGAGAACCACTTCGACCGCAACGCCGAGCTGGAGGACACCCTCACCAAGAAGGGCGACACCGACCGGCTGCGGAAAGTCAACTACTCCACCTCGCTGGCGGACATGCACTACGTCCGCCAGGGCGACCCGAAAGGCCTCGGCCACGCCGTGCTGCGCGCGAAGATGCACGTCGGCCGGGAGCCGTTCGCCGTCCTCCTCGGCGACGACATCATCGACGCCCGCGACGACCTCCTGAGGCGGATGTTGCGGGTGCAGCACGAGCACAACACCACGGTGGTCGCTCTCATGGAGGTCGACCCCGACAGCATCCACCTCTACGGCGCCGCCGCTGTCGAGCCGACGGGCGAGGACGATGTGGTGCGCATCACCGGCCTCGTCGAGAAACCCGACAAGGAGGACGCGCCTTCGAACTACGCCATCATCGGCCGCTACATCCTGCGCCCCGAGGTCTTCGACGTGCTGGAGCGCACCGAGCCCGGCCGCGGCGGCGAGATCCAGCTGACCGACGCGTTGCAGGCGATGGCGCACGCACCCGACTGGACCGGCGGCGTCTACGGCGTCGTCTTCCGTGGCCGCCGCTACGACACGGGGGACCGGCTCGACTACATCAAAGCCATCGTCCAGCTCGCCGCCGACCGCGACGATCTCGGCCCCGAGCTGCGCCCGTGGCTGCGCGAGTTCGCCGGCGGTCTCGCGGACACCCCCGACGAGGCCCTGGACGAGATGCCGGCCGAGCCGGCTCCGTCGCTAGGATCGACCACCGACGCGAACGCATAGCGCACTGCAGAAGGAGGAGGTCGTGGCGTTCGTGATCCCCACGATCAGCGAGGGACGGGTTGCGTTGCGCCCCATCCGGCTGCGGGATGCGCGGGCGCTGGAACGTTCGCTGCTCGACAACCGCGGCTGGCTGCGGCAGTGGGAGGCGACCAGCCCCTACGCGCCGACCGCGTTCGACACCCGCGCCAGCATCCGCTCGCTGCTCGTCAACGCGCGCGCCGGGCACGGCCTCCCCTTCCTGGTCGAGTACGACGGTGAGCTCGCCGGTCAGCTCAACGTCTCCTCCATTGCCTACGGCTCCCTCTCCAGCGCGACCATCGGCTATTGGGTCGCCGAGGGCTTTGCCGGACGTGGTATCACCCCCACCGCGGTCGCCCTCGCCGCCGACTACTGCTTCTTCCAGCTCGGACTGCACCGCATCGAGATCTGCATCCGCCCCGAGAACGGCCCCAGCCTCCGCGTGGTCGAGAAGCTCGGCTTCCGTTACGAGGGCCTCCGCCGCCGCTACATCCACATCAACGGAGACTGGCGCGATCACTTCTGCTTCGGCCTCGTCTCGGAGGAGCTGCCACAGGGCGCCCTCCGCCGCTGGCTCGACGGGCAGGTCCCCGCCGGGGCCGCCGCCGTCACCCCGGACGACCGGGCCGCCGCTGCCATCCCCCTGCCGGTGGAACGGCAGCGCTGAGCACGCTGAGAGAACGCTCCGGCCCACGAAACACCAGCGCGGCGTCCCCCGCCGCCGCCCGGCGTGCCCCTAGCGTAGAGGCATGAATGGGGATGTGATGGGCGGAGGGGTGGTCGTCGCACTCGCGGCTGCCCTCTGGCTGGCCTACCTGGTGCCCTTGTGGCTCCGCCGCCGCGAATACCTCGCCACCGAACGCAACGCCGTCCGCCTCCAGCAGACGCTCCGCATCCTCGCGGAGACCGCCGAGCTCCCCGACGAGGTCCGTTTGGAGGCGACCGCCAAGACCGTCGCCGAGCAGCAGCGCGTCCTCCGTCGCGCGGAGGACAAGCGCGCAGCGACCGCGCGAGCGGAGGCCGCCGCGATAGCGCGCCGCGAACAGGCGCTGGCTGACGAGCGCCGCCGCGCGGCGGAGGACGCGGAGCGCGTGGCGGCGGAGGCAATAGCCGTGGAGCGGGCATCGCGGGCGGCGGCGGCCCAGCGGGCGAATGCCCTCGCGGCCGCGACATCCCGGCCGGTCCTCTCCCCACAGCGCCGCCGCAGGCTGCGCCGTTCCCGCGCGCTCACCACACTGGTCCTCGTCGCGGGCGTCGTCGGTGCGGCCGGCGGCATCCCGGCGCTGTTCGCGACCGGGGCCTGGGCCCTCCCGGTGCTCTCGCTCGCCATCGTCGTGGCTGCCCTGTGGACGCTGGGCCGTCTCGCCCGCCCCGCCGCCGCCCATCCACCGGCGTCCCCGCGCATCCCCGTCGCTCCCGCGACTCAGGCCCTCTACGACGACGCCCAGCACGACCTCCCCGTCCAGGAGCGCCTGCGCCAGAGCTGGACGCCGCGCCCTCTCCCGAAGCCGTTGCACCTCTCGCCCGGAACGGTCGCCGCCGCAGCGATGGCCTCCGTGGACGCCGCCACCGAGCTGCGCCGCACCGCCGCCCGCGCCGAGTTCGACCGCCGTTCCGTCGAGGCGCCGCCGCCGCCCGTGCCTCTCCGGCCGCGCCCCGCTGAGGCCATCGCTGCGGCCCCGACCGTCCCTGTGTCCGCCGGACCCAGCCGCTACGCCACGATGGGCATCGTCGAAACCGACGCCCACGACGCCCTCGACCTGGACGCCGTTCTCCGTCGTCGCCGCGCCGCCAGCTGAGCCCTCCTCGATTTCAAATCGGCGCCGAGAGGGTGCTAGTCTGACTGGGCGGTTCAAGGGGCTATGGCGCAGTTGGTAGCGCGCTTCGTTCGCATCGAAGAGGTCAGGAGTTCGAATCTCCTTAGCTCCACCCACAGTGTCTTACGGGAACACGCGACATCGGAAGATGTTGGGTGTTCCCGTTTGGCTTTCTCGCCTGTGTTGTCCCGGGCGTGAGGGACTTCGTCCAGGATCGTGGCGAACGGTTCTGCGACGTGTGGGCGGAGTCGTTCATCGTTGGTGATGTCGATGCGAGTGTAGAAGGCGTCGGGAGCCTGACCCGGTTCGTCGTGCCGCTCTTGAAGGACTCAAGCCGCGAGCTTCACGCGCGTGCTTAGTTCGTTGTTGATGGTTGGCAGGATCGAACAGCGGTGGTGAGGCTTTCCACTGCACTGAGCGCGCTTTCTTGGATGCCGAGGGAGTAGATTCGCTGGGTGCCGAGGTGTGTGGCAGACACGATTCCTGCGTCGAGAAGAACTCTCAGGTGCCTCGATGCGGTGGATTGGGGGAGTCCGACCGCGTGTTGAAGTTCTCCCACTGAAGCCGACCCGCTGCGTTCGATGAGTGCGGCAACCAGCCGGGCACGGTTTGGCTCGCCGAGAGCGCGGAATACGGGCACAACCGCGTTCAGGGTGTCTGCGATCATTGCCCCTCCTGGTTGAGCGCGTCGTGCAGTCTTCGTAAATGGATTGAGATCGTGATCTTGGGCATCGGCGATCCAGTCCCTGTGCAGTTTGAGCGTCTGCGTCGCATGCTTGCCGAAGTGAGCCCGCAAGTACTCTCGGAGGTCCATGGGTGCGAGCATGGGCAGCGTTCGAAGCGCCGTCTGTACCACGGGTGGCCACACACTTCGCGGGGTAGGGAGCCTGTAAGCGGCGGCTACCGCGGCGCGCGCTTCATTGGCGGCGGCAGCGATCTGGACCGTACGACGAGCAGCTGCCGATATGTTGAAGTCCATCGTGGTGAGCGTTGCGACGATCGGTATCGTCGTCGCGGCCTGCATCAGTACATCGGCAACTGTGGCCGTGGGAGCTGGCCTCGGGAAAAGCGACCGTGCGGGAGGAGTCAGGGTTACCGCCAGGGTGAACTGCGGGCCGACCTTCCAATAGCGTGTCGGATCCGTGCCCCAGGCGAGGAAACCGGGAATGATAAGCCCCCAGGGGCGAGCGCCTGCGATGCTTTCGAGCTCGCGAACCTCGGAGGGAACTTGTGTCACGGCGGCAATCGCCGCGAACGAATCCCCAGCAAGAATCTTCCTAATCGTGGGAACCGTCGGCGGTGCGGTGGCCACGGCCAGGTCCCACTTTCCCGTGATGGCACCGAGCGAGATCAAGGGCATCTTACAACGCGGACGCTCGGGCGTCGCCATCTCGCCAGCGACTCCGCGCGCAAGGTCGCATGCCCGGCACGCAGGGATCGTGTCGCGAGGGCGACCTGGTGGGCTGGGCTCAACGATGTAGCAAGCACCGTTGCCACCGGCCCCGTGCCGAGAATGAGAATCTTCACAAGGGCTATTGTATCCGCATATTCGGATAGAAGGATTCATATGAGTGTGGATGCAGCTACGGAGAAGGCGCCTCCTCGTGACGGAAGATGGACGGTGGAGATGGTTGAAGCGCGTGTCGGGGACGGTGTATCGAGGTGGGGATGACGGAGTGCCGGGGTTAGGGGAAACACGGGGCCGTGGTTGCCGGTGACGCCGGCAACGGGACTTTACCGGGTGCGACGAGCGCGGCACGGCGGCGCTGTGCTTCCGGTTGCTGAAGCTAGGCTAAGGACATGACTTGGGTTCTAGCGGTTGTTGCAACATCTGGAGTTTCTAGGAGTTGCAAGGACCGTGTCCCGTTTAAGGCGCAGTGCGGGGAAGAGGAAGTACACCCAGGCGGAGCGTGAAGCCTTCTTCGTCATTTTCAAGGAGTCCAGGAGTACGACGATCGCGGCGAGGGAGCTAGGGTTCAACCCCGCGACGTGCGCGCAATGGGTTCGCAAGGCGGGCCTGGCTAGTCACGGCTACACCGGCGGCGGCATGAGCGCGCACCCATGCAAGGACGAGTACCTGGAGCTGCGGAGCAGCGGGCTCTCGCGCCGCGAAGCGGTGGGACGAGTCGGAATCAGCCCGAACACGGGATACCTCTGGGACAGTCGAACGGGCGACGCATTTATCCAGATGGTCGCGTGGTCGATTACAAAGACAGGGTGCCTGTCGTTGTTGATCCTGTTCAGCGGGCGTCGATGCGTTCGCTCGAAGCCGCACTCCACCCACGATTCCTCTCCCTGCAGGAGCGTGAGCTGATCCGGGACCTGACCAGGGCCGGCCTTTCGTTGTGTCGGGTCGCGGCCAAGCTTGGTCGCTCGGTGTCGACGATCAGTCGAGAGATTCGCCGGAATCAGCTTCCTGGAGAGGGCGGCTACCATCCATACGTGGCGCATCGGAAAGCGGCCAGCCGCCGACCGCGACCGAAAGCCACGAGGCTGGTCCGCAATCCGCAGCTGCGCAGTTACGTTCAACGGAAGCTGACGCTACGTTGGTCGCCGGAGCAGATCAGCCGGTCGCTGATCCGCGAGTTCCCCGGCGATGCGGAGATGCGCGTGGCGCACGAGACGATCTATCAAGCCTTCTACGTGCAGGGCCGTGGACAACTCCGCCGCGAGCTCACGATGGTGCTGCGGACCGGCCGGGCCAAGCGGAAACCGCATCGTTCTGGCGCCGCTCGCAGACATCGTTTCGCGGATCCGATGGTAATGATCTCCGACCGTCCCGCCGAAATCGAGGACCGCGCCGTTCCCGGACATTGGGAAGGCGACCTCATCATCGGCGGACACCGCAACAGCGCCATCGGCACCCTCGTGGAACGCTCCACCCGGTTCGTGATGCTGATCCATCTCCCCATCGATCGCACCGCAGAATCCGTCCGGGACGGACTGATCAGCGCCGTCAAGACACTCCCACGCGAACTCCGTCGCTCGATCACCTGGGACCAGGGCTCGGAAATGGCAGCTCACAAGTCGTTCACGATAGCCACCGACATCCCGGTCTACTTCTGCGACCCCGCGAGTCCCTGGCAACGCGGCAGCAACGAGAACACCAACGGACTCCTTCGCCAATACTTCCCCAAGGGAAAGGGAACAGACCTCGCCCGATTCACCGCAACCGACCTGACGAACGTCGCCCACGAGCTCAACACCCGCCCACGCAAAACGCTCGGCTGGGAAACCCCAGCCGAACGCCTCGCTAAACTACTCGCCAGCTAATCGTCGTGTTGCAACAACCACTGGAATCCGCCCGAAGGGTCTCGGGCTCACGATCGTCTCCTCGATCGTCTCGGCGCACCGGGGCGGCGTGACTGTCGTGCCCCGAACCGGCGGCGGTCTCGTCGTGACCCTCACCTTTCCGGCGGCTGCCGGCGACGCGGATTCCTCCGTGTACGCGGAAGTAAACGGCCGCCGAATAGGAGTTCGAGTTTCCGGCGTCGGCGAACGCCCACGAGTTGGAGAGCGTCCAGGCACTCGAAGCGGTGCGCGAACCGTGCTGCGCGTACGAGCGGCCCTGGGTGCCGTTGCTGGTCCAAGTCTTCGCCTGCGAGTAGTCGCGAGCGGCGTAAGGGCTGTAATACCCGGCTGCCGATGCGGGCGCCGCAGCGAGGACGGCGCCGGCGACGAGCGCCGCGCTGGCCGTGCTGGCGGCGAGAACAGAGGCCAAACGACGAGTCTTTTTGGTCATGGGTTACTCCTTGCGTGTTCCTGTTTTCTTTCTGGATGGGTGTGTCCCGAAGGACAAAATTTAAGGTATTATCCATAAAGTTTTTAATCAAAAGATTTCATGACGATGGCGAAGCATGAGCCGCCGCCGATATGCTGGCGTCATGCTGGACAACCCGCGCTCCCCGCGCGTCCGCGCCGTCGCCAAGCTCACCAAGCGCACCGCCCGTTCCGAGACCGGCCTCTTCCTGCTCGAAGGACCCCAGGCGGTGGCAGAGGCGCTGGCCTTCCGGTCTGAGCTGCTGGTGGAGCTGTACGCGACGCCCACCGCGCTCGAGCGCCACCAGGACATCGCCCAGGCCGCCGCCGCGGCCGGGACGCAGGTGGAGTTCGTCACCGAGCAGGTGCTCGGCACGATCGCCGACACGGTGACGCCGCAGGGCTTCGTCGCGGTGGCGCGGCAGTTTCCGACATCCGTGCGCGAGATCTTCGCGGGGTCGCCGGCGCTGGTCGCGATCCTGGAGGAAGTGCGAGACCCGGGCAATGCGGGAACGATCATCCGCGCGGCCGACTCGGCGGGGGCGGACGCCGTGGTGCTCACCGGGCGGACGGTCGACCTCTACAACCCGAAGGTCGTGCGCTCCACGACCGGCTCGCTGTTCCACATCCCGGTCGCGGTCGGCGCCGACCTGCCGGAGGTCGTGAGCTGCGCGCGCGCCGCGGGCCTCCGCGTGCTCGCGGCCGACATCGCGGGCGAGGACCTGCTCGCGGCGCGCACGGCGGGCCAGCTCGCCCGGCCGACGGCGTGGGTGTTCGGCAACGAAGCGCGCGGACTCCCCGACGAGTGGCTCGGGCTCGTGGACCGCGCGGTCGCCGTCCCGATCTACGGGCGGGCCGAGTCGATGAACCTGGCGACGGCGGCGTCCGTCTGCCTGTACGAGTCGGCGTTCGCGCAGCGCTCCGCCGGGTAGTGCGGGAAGCCCCGGCGACGGCCGCCCGCCTCCTGTCCGGCGGGAAATCGGCGGACCGGCCGCCGACTAGAATGGGGAACCGTGTCTGAATCCACCGAAATCACCGAGAGCTCGGTCGAGGCGGCGGTCGAGGCGGCGCTCGCCGCCATCGCTGCCGCGGGCGACTCGGAGGCGCTCAAGGTCGTCCGTCACGACCACACCGCGGAGGGCTCGCCGCTCGCGCAGCTGAACGCGGGCATCCGGTCGCTGCCGGGGGACCGGAAGGCCGCCGCCGGCAAGCTGGTCGGCGGCGCCCGCGGGCGGGTGAGCCAGGCGCTCGCGGCGAAGGAGGCCGGGATCGCTGCGGCAGAGGAGGCCGCCCAGCTCGTGGCCGAGGCCGTGGACGTCACCGCGTTGCCGAACCGCTGGACATCTGGTGCGCGGCACCCGCTGAGCCTGCTGCAGGAGCGCATCGCCGACGTCTTCGTCGGGATGGGCTGGCAGGTGGCCGAGGGCCCGGAGCTGGAGAGCGAGTGGTACAACTTCGACGCGCTCAACTTCGACGCCGACCACCCGGCGCGCGCGATGCAGGACACCTTCTTCGTGGAGCCGGCCGAGGCGCACCTGGTGATGCGCACCCACACCTCGCCGGTGCAGTTGCGCGCGCTTCTCGGGGACGAGCTGCCCGTCTACCGGATCGCCTCGGGCCGGGTGTTCCGCACCGATGAGTTCGACGCCACGCACCTCCCGGTGTTCCACCAGACCGAGGGCATCGCGGTCGACAAGGGCCTGACGATGGCGCATCTGCGCGGGACTCTCGACCACTTCGTCGAGACGCTCTTCGGCGAGGGCGCGCGTGTGCGTCTGCGCCCCAACTACTTTCCGTTCACCGAGCCGAGCGCCGAGCTCGACCTGTGGCATCCCACCTTCGCGGGCGGTGCGCGCTGGATCGAGTGGGGCGGCTGCGGCATGGTCAACCCGAATGTGCTGCGCTCGGCGGGCATCGACCCGGAGGTGTACTCCGGGTTCGCGTTCGGGATGGGCGTCGAGCGGGCGCTGATGTTCCGCAACGACGTCAAAGACATGCGGGACATGGCCGAGGGCGATGTCCGCTTCTCCCAGCAGTTCGGAATGGTGGTCTGATGCGCGTCCCCCTCAGCTGGCTCGGCGAGTACGTCGACCTCGAGCCCGGCACCACGCCTGCGGAGGTGCATGCGGCCCTCGTCTCGGTGGGCCTGGAGGAGGAAGGCGTCCACACTTTCGGGATCGAAGGCCCGGTCGTCGTCGGCGAGGTGATCGACTTCGTCGAGGAGCCGCAGAGCAACGGCAAGACCATTCGCTGGTGTCAGGTGCGCGTCGCCGCGGAGGGCCAGAAAGCGGCCGATGGCGGCGCGGATGTGCGCGGCATCGTCTGCGGCGCGGGCAACTTCTTCCCCGGCGACAAGGTCGTCGTGACGCTGCCGGGCGCGGCGCTGCCCGGCCCGGCACCGCTCACCCCCTTCGTCATCGCGGCGCGCAAGACCTACGGGCATGTCTCCGATGGGATGATCGCCTCCGCCCGCGAGCTGGGCCTCGGCGACGACCACGACGGCATCCTGCGCCTGAGCACGCTCGGGCTCGACCCGGAGGTGGGCGCCGACGCGGTCTCGCTGCTCGGCCTGGACGACACGGCCGTCGAGGTCAACGTCACCCCCGACCGCGGCTACGCCTTCTCGATCCGCGGCATTGCGCGCGAGTACGCGCACGCCACCGGTGCGGCCTTCCGCGACCCGGCCGAGGCGGTCGCTTCGCCTCCCCCTCACGCTCACGGCTTCAGCGTCGCGGTGGAGGACCGCGCGCCGATCCGGGATCGCGTGGGCGCAAGCGTGTTCGTCACCCGTGTGGTGCGCGATGTCGACGCCACCCGCCCCACGCCTCCGTGGATGGTGGCGCGACTGAAGCTCGCGGGCATCCGCTCCATCTCCCTCGTGGTCGACATCACGAACTACGTGATGCTCGAACTCGGTCAGCCCACCCACGGCTACGACCTGGACCGGTTGAGCGGCGGCATCGTGGTGCGGCGCGCGCACGCGGGGGAGACCCTCGTGACGCTCGACGATCAGACCCGTGCGCTGCACGCGGAGGACCTGCTCATCACCGACGACTCTGGGGCGATCGGCCTGGCGGGCGTGATGGGCGGCGCCTCGACCGAGATCGGCGCCGGGACCCGCAACGTCCTCGTCGAGGCGGCGAACTTCGACCCGGTGTCGATCGCCCGCACCGCGCGCCGCCACAAGCTGCCGAGCGAGGCGTCCAAACGCTTCGAGCGCGGCGTCGACCCGCGGGTGGCGGTCGCCGCCGCGGCGCGCGTCGTCCAGCTGCTGGAACAGCTCGCCGGGGGGACCGCCGATGGACTCGGCTCGCTGCTGGACGAGACGGCGGACGCCGAACCGATCCGGCTGCCGGACGACTACATCCCGAACCTCATCGGCGTGGCCTTCACCGACGACGAGGTGCGTGGCGCGCTCGCCGAGATCGGCGGCTCCGTCAGCGACACCGAGGGGGCACTGCTCGTCGTGCCGCCCACCTGGCGCCCCGACCTGCGCGACAAGTCCGACCTGGCCGAGGAGGTCGCCCGCATCGTCGGGTTCGACCGCATCCCCTCGGTGCTTCCGGTCGCCCCGCCGGGCCGCGGGCTGTCGCGGGCGCAGACGCTGCGCCGCGCGGTCGCCCAGACCCTCGCGGACAACGGCGCCACGGAAGTGCTCGCGTTCCCGTTCGTCGGCGCGGCGCAGAACGACCTCTTCGGCTCGCCCGAGCCCGGCGGCGTCCCGGCCGTGAAGCTCGCGAACCCTCTGGACGCCACGGCGGCGTACCTGCGCACATCCCTGCTCCCCGGTCTCCTCGGCATCGCCAAACGCAACCTCGCCCGCGGGCTCGTGGATCTGAGCGTCTACGAGACCGGCACGGTGTTCTTGCCCGGGGCGGCCCTGGGCAGTGAGACGCTGCCCCCGGGCGCGGCGCTTCCCAGTCGCGAAACCCTCGCGGGCCTGAACGCCGGCATCCCGGACCAGCCGCGTCACCTCGCCGGCGTCGTCCTCGGCCACACCGTTCGGAAGCAGCCTGGCCAGCCCGCCGTCGCGGCGGGCCTCGCCGACGCGCTCGCGATGGTGGACCAGGCGGCAGCGGCCGTCGGCGTCGCGGTCGAGCCCGTGCAGAGCCGCCACCAGGCGCTCCACCCGGGACGCACTGCGCAGCTCGTCGCCGGCGACGGCGTCCGCACGGTCCTCGGCTACGCCGGAGAGCTGTCACCGGCGCTCGCGGCCGAACTCGACCTCCCGCGCGTCGTCGCGGTCTTCGAGCTCGATCTGGACGCGCTGATCGCTGTGGCCCCTGCGGAGATCGTGGCCGGGACGATCGCCGGGTTCCCGGCGGCGACGCAGGATCTCTCCCTGGTCGTTGGCGACGAGGTTCCGGCAGGAGAGGTGCTGCGCGCGGTCCGCGAGGGGGCGGGGGCTCTGCTCGAAGACATCCGCCTGGTCGACGATTACCGAGGGACCGGCCTCCCCGACAGCAGCAAGAGCCTCACCTTCGCACTCCGGTTCCGCGCCGACGACCGGACGCTGACGGCGGCGGAGGCAAGCGAGGCGAAACAGGCCGGGGCCGCCCGGGCGGGCCAGCTGTTCGGGGCGGCCATCCGGGAGTGAGGCGCCGGTCACCGTGTGCGAAGCCTGCGGAGCTCTCTTCGCGCGCGGTGACGCAGCCGCTCGCCGAACTCCACCGCGCGGCGGTACGGGGTGCGGGGGTTGATGGGCACGCGGAGAGCCGCTGGGTCCGCGGCGCGGATGATCTCCCGCAGGAGCGTGTTCCCGTGGTCCGCGCGTTCGGCGGCCGGAACGCCCAGGAGCGTCCCCAGGAGGATGCGGTTGCTGAACGGCGTGAACGTCTCCTGCGCGATGTCCCACTCGAGTTGGCTCTGGCTCTGCCAGGAGCCGCAGCGGTGCTCCCAGTAGAAGAGATCGTCGAGAGCGATCCCGGAGGCGGCCGCGGCGGCCGCCGCGCCCTGGTGCCACTCCTCGATCGACGCTGCGATGAAGGGGATCTCCGCCCAGCCGGGGATCAGGGCCAGGATGTCGGCGGCGGCGCCGGTGGCGGGAGGTCCGTCCGGACCCCCGTAGAAAGTGCGCGCCACTTCGCTCGCGTTGCCCTTCATCGCGACGCGGTCGGCCGGGTGGCCGTTCAGGATGCCGTGGGCGATCACACCCCAATCGTCGTAGTGCGCCATCGGTGTTGTTGCCGGTGTACAGCTCTCGCCAGCCGGGGTCCGGCTCGGTGCGGCAGTCGATGAGGCGATGCGCCACCCCCAGCCGGGCCGCCACGGTCTTCGCGATCGCGACATCGGTCGAGAACCGGGTCAGGTGCTGGTAGAGCAGGGTGTACCCGGCCATCGAACTCCGCACGGCCGGGGCAGCGGCCGCGATCAGAGCGCGTGAGTCGTACCCCGTGGTGAGCGGGAGGGACAGCGGGAAGCGACGGGACGCCGCGCCGATCACCGCGGTCAGGTGCGCGGCGGCGAACTCCGCGGCGGCGGTCAGCGTCCGATCGGGCAGCGGTGCGACGGGCCAGATGCGTTCCTGGCGGCGTCGCGCGACGTTCAGACGGTGGTTCGGGACGAGGCGGGCCACCTCGTCGTACAGCGTCGTCGCGGCCGGGAGGAAGTGTTCGCGATCGGCCGCCTTGTGTACGCTGCCGTCGAATTGACGCGCGCTCCCCCCGCTTCAGTGGGATAGCCTCCGCCAGCAGGTGTGCCTGCGAGGCCGCGTGGAACTGCCCTTCGTGCCAGGTGTACTCGACCGATCGGGTCCCCGTGGCATCGAGATAGACGAAGATGTCGTCCCCGGCGAAGGCGAAGAGCGCGAACCGGCCGGACAGGCGGTGCAGGAGCGTCTCGTTTTCGCCGCGGGACCAGGCCCGCGAACGCCGCGAGAACCGCTGTGTCGTCCTGCTCCGGCCGCTCCGGGTCGATCGCGAAGCCGAGGAGGACGAAGCTGCTGCCGGGCGCGCGGTGGATGGCGACGCTGAGCTCGGGATGCGCGTACACGGTGTGCCCGGCGACCCGGTGGCGGCCCCAGCCGTCGAGGTCGACGGTGGAGTCCGGTGTGATCAGGAACTAGCGGCGGAAGCGGAGGCTGTTCATGTGGAAGCCAGGAGGGGGAGGCGGGAGTGGACGCGCCGCGGTCGAGGCGCCGCTGTGTGCGCACCGCCGCGATGGCCTGGACGAGGAGAACCGTGGCCTCCGCGCAGAACTGCCCGAGGAGCGCGCCGAGGGTGCCGCCGAGCGCGGCGCCGGCGAGGATCAGGGGGAGGCCGACCAGGGCTCCGGCGGCCGCGGACCAGGCGAGCGCATCCAGCCGCCCCGGGGTCACGAGGAGGATCTGCCCGCAGGACATGCTGACGAAGATCACGGCGAGCGTGCCCCCTGCGATGGCGGCGAGCGGGGTGGGGATGTGGACGACACCGGCGAACACGACCTCCGCGACGAGTGGGGCGACGACGGTGAAGCTGGCCCCGGCGACGAGGCCGACGACCACGTTCGTCAGGACAGCCCGGCGGGGCCGGCGCAGGCGCTCGGCCCGCGTCGTCGCTTTGCCGACCCAGCCTTTGAGGGCGAAGTGAACGGTCCCGATGACCTGCTGCGCCATCCTCAGCAGCCGGTTCATCGCGGCGTACGACGCGGTTGCCTGCGGTGCGACGAGGGCGACCGCGGCGGTGCCGAAGCTGATGTAGAAGCTGGAGAAGACGCGCGTCGTCAACGCCATCGACTGGCAGCGGATGAGGAACACGACCCGCCGCGGCGACAACCGCAGGAAGTCCGCCCGCCGGACCCCGAGCGTGCGCATCGCCAGAGCCGGGCTCAGCAGCCCCGCCACGAGCAGGGCGATGCCGTAGATGATCAGCGGCGCTCCGGCGAGCAGCGCCAGCGCGGCGGCCAGCACTGCGGCCGTGCGGGGGATGGCTTCTTGGATCAGGATGCGGCGGGGCTGGGCGATGCCGACGAAGACCCAGGCCGCGCTGATCGAGCCGCCGGCGGCGACGGCGACCACGGCAGCGGTGAGGTTCTGGGCCGGGGCGAGCAGGAAGGCGGCGATGGCGGCGGCGATGAGCGCGGGGACGGCCACCAGCATTTGCGTGGTCAGTCCGGCCGCGTAGGTCTGGGCGATGTTGCGGCGGGCCTGGCGGGCGACGCGCTGGGTGCCGGAGATCCCCAGCCGAGTTCGACGAGCACGCCCGCGGCGCCGCCGAGCGACTGGCCGATGGCGATCGCGGCCCAGCCTTCGGCCCCGGCGGTGTGGGCGATGGCGGGCAGCGCGAGCAGAGGGCTCACAGCGTTGAGCAGGGGGATGCCAAGGTATCCGCCGAGAAGGCGGGCTCCGCGGCTGAGCTGGGTGCGTCGGGTCATCGTCGTTTGCCGGGGTCGGGATCGGTGGGTTCACGGGTAGTGGGCACACTATTCAACCACCTCGGCAGCGTGCCTCTTTCGGGGGTCGTTCTCGATGCGATTGGCGTCCCGGCGCGCCGGAACGATAGGGTTGTCGACATGCTTATCGTCGGTGCCTCCGTTCCGCGCCGACGCCTGCGCGACCGCCGAAGCTAGGCGGCGCTCGGGCGACCTCTCGGGTCGGACGCGGGCGTTGCCGTCCCCGAGGTCCCCTGTCGTCCACTTCACCAAGGAACAAGCATGACTTTCTCGGTCGCCGTCGCCGGCGCTTCCGGGTACGCGGGCGGGGAGCTGCTGCGCATCCTCGCCGATCACCCCGATTTCGACATCCGCACCGTGACCGCCCACCAGAACGCCGGTCAGCCGCTCGCCGCCCACCAGCCGCATCTGCGCTCGCTGGCCGGCCTCACCCTCTCGGAGAGCACGGCGGAGAATCTGGCGGGGCACGATGTGGTCTTCCTCGCTCTCCCGCACGGGAAGTCGGGAGAGATCGCCACACAGCTGCCGGCGGACACTCTCGTGGTCGACTGCGGTGCGGACCACCGGCTGGAAGACCCGGACGCCTGGGCGGCGTTCTACGGCGGCGAGCACTTCGGCTCGTGGGCCTACGGCGTCCCGGAGCTGCCGGTCGGCGCGGGGAGGCAGCGCGAGCGCCTCGCCGGGGCCAAGCGGATCGCGGCGCCGGGGTGCAATGCGAGCGCGGTGTCGCTGGCGCTCGCCCCCGGCATCCACGCTGGGCTGATCGAGGACGCCGATATCGTCTCCGTGCTCGCCGTCGGGCCCTCGGGCGCGGGCAAAGCGTTGAAGACGATGTACCTCGCGAGCGAGATCCTCGGTTCGGCGAACCCGTACGCGGTCGGCGGGACGCACCGGCACATCCCGGAGATCCAGCAGAGCTTGCGGAAGGCGGGCGCGCTGTCGCCGACGATCTCGTTCATACCGGTCCTGGTGCCGATGTCCCGCGGAATCCTGGCGACCTCCACCGCCCGCGTGAAACCGGGCGTCAGCGCTGCGCAGGTGCAGGCTGCGTGGGAGGAGACGTACGCGGGAGAGCCGTTCGTGCAGGTGCTGCCGGCGGGGAGCGTTCCGCGCACCTCGGATGTGCTCGGCGCCAACACGGCTTTGATCGGAGTCGCACTGGATGCGGCTGCCGGCAGGGTCGTCGCGGTGCTCGCGATCGACAATCTGTACAAGGGAACCGCCGGGGCGGCCATCCAGTCCGCCAACATCGCCCTCGGCCTCGCCGAGACCGCCGGCCTGAGCGTGAATGGAGTCGCCCCGTGAGCGTCACCGCTGCCCAGGGCTTCGCCGCAGCCGGTGTCGCCGCCGGTCTCAAGGCGAGCGGCGAGCGCGATCTGGCGCTCGTGCAGAACCTCGGGCCGCTGACCGCCGCGGCCGCCGTCTTCACCACGAACAGGTGCAAGGCGAACCCCGTGCTCTGGAGCGAGCAGGTCATCGCGGACGGCGTGGTCTCCTCGATCGTGCTCAACTCCGGAGGAGCGAACTGCTACACGGGGGCGGCGGGCTTCCAGGTCACGCACGCGACGGCCGAAGCGGTGGCCGCGGCGCTCGACGTCTCGGCGGGCGACGTTCTCGTCTGCTCGACCGGCCTCATCGGCGACCAGCTCGACCGCGCCAAGCTGACGGCCGGGGTGGACGCCGCCACGGCTGCCCTCGCGACCGACGCCGGCCTCGGCGCGGCCGAGGCGATCATGACCACGGACACTCGGCCGAAGCAGGCCGAACAGCGCTCCAAAGCGGGCTGGACCGTCGGTGGGATGGCGAAGGGCGCCGGGATGCTGGCCCCCGGCCTCGCGACCATGCTCGTCGTGATCACCACGGACGCCGTTCTCGGCTCCGCGCAGCTCGACAGCGCGCTCCGCGCCGCCACGCGCGTCACCTTCGACCGCCTCGACTCCGACGGCTGCATGTCCACGAACGACACGGTCGCCCTGCTCGGCTCCGGGGCCAGCGGCGTCGAGCCCGACCTCGACGAGTTCGCGCTCGCGCTCACCGAGGTCTGCCGCAATCTCGCGACGCAGTTGCAGGAAGACGCCGAGGGCGCCTCCCACGACATCACGATCGAGGTCGCGAACGCGCTCACCGAGGACGACGCGGTGACCGTCGGCCGCGCGGTGTCCCGCTCCAACCTCTTCAAGGCCGCCATCTTCGGCAACGATCCCAACTGGGGCCGCGTGCTCGCCGCGGTCGGCACGACCGACGCGGCTTTCGACCCCTACCGCATCGACGTCGCGATCAACGGCGTCCAGGTGTGCGCTGCGGGGGAGCCCGACCAGCCGCGCGACCTCGTCGACCTCGCCCCGCGCGCCGTGTGCGTCCGCATCGATTTGCACGCCGGGGACGAGGGCGCGAGCATCCTGACCAATGACCTGACCCACGACTATGTCCACGAGAACAGTGCCTACTCCAGCTGAGATGACGACAGAAGACACCTTCGAGACGGCCGAGCGCGCCGCCGCCATCGCCAAGGCCGCCGCCCTCATCGAGTCGCTCCCGTGGCTCAAGACCTTCCACGACCGGATCATCGTGGTGAAGTTCGGCGGCAATGCGATGGTGAGCGAGGAGCTTCAGCGCACTTTCGCCGAGGATATGGTCTACCTCCGCTACGCCGGTCTGCTCCCGGTCATCGTCCACGGCGGCGGTCCGCAGATCTCCGCGATGCTCGACCGGCTCGGTATCCAGAGCGAGTTCCGCGGCGGCTACCGCGTGACCACGCCCGAGGCGATGGAGGTGGTGCGCATGGTGCTCACCGGCCAGATCAACCGCGACATCGTGGCCGCCATCAATAAGCATGGCCCCCTCGCGGCCGGGCTCTCCGGCGAAGACGCCGCGCTGTTCCAGGGCCGCAAGCGCGGCGCGGTGGTGGACGGTGAGGCGGTCGATCTCGGACTCGTCGGCGATGTGATCGGCGTGAACCCGGAGGCTGTGCTCGCCCAGATCGACGCCGGGCGCATCCCGGTCGTTTCCTCGATCGCCCCGGACATCGATGAGCCGGGGCAGTCCCTCAACGTCAACGCGGACGCCGCCGCCGCCGCCCTCGCCGTGGCGCTCCGCGCCGCGAAGCTGGTCATCCTGACCGACGTCGCCGGGCTGTACAGCGACTGGCCGAACCGGGACTCACTGCTGTCGAAGATCACCGCGCGGGAACTCCGCGAGCTGCTCCCGGGCCTGGAGTCGGGCATGATCCCGAAGATGGCAGCCTGTCTGGCGGCGGTCGACGGGGGCGTGGAGAAAGCCGAGATCATCGACGGGCGCATCGAGCACTCGATCCTGCTCGAAGTGTTCACACAGTCCGGGATCGGAACGGAGGTGGCGCCGGTATGAGCGGCGACCCGAACGGCCGTATCGACGGTGCAGAGTGGAAGCCGCGCTACGCCGAGGTCATGATGCGCACCCTTGCCATGCCGAAGCTCCTGCTCGAGCGCGGCCAGGGCTGCCGGGTGTGGGATGTGGACGGCAACGAGTACCTCGACTTCCTCGCCGGGATCGCGGTCAATTCGCTCGGCCACGCCCATCCCGCACTGGTGGAGGCCGTGAGCAGCCAGGTGGCGACCCTCGCGCATGTCTCCAACTACTTCTCGACGGCCCCGCAGTTGGAGCTCGCCGAGCGGCTGCGGGCGATCACCGGCGCGGGGGAGCAGGGCCGCGTCCTGTTCGCCAACTCCGGGGCCGAGGCGAACGAAGCGGCTTTCAAGCTGGCCCGCCTGAACCGCGGACCGCACGGCGTCCGCACGCGGGTTCTCGCCCTGCGCGGCGCGTTCCACGGTCGCACGATGGGCGCGCTCGCGCTCACCGGCAAGCCGCCGATGCGCGAAGCGTTCGAACCGCTGCCGGGCGGGGTGGAGCACATCGACTCGACCATCGACGCGCTGGAGCACGCGATCGACGACCGGGTCGCGGCCCTCTTCGTCGAGCCGGTCAAAGGCGAGGCGGGTGTGCTCGCCCTGCCGGACGGGTTCCTGCGGCGCGCTCGCGAGCTCACCGAGCAGCACGGCGTCCTGCTCATCCTGGACGAGATCCAGACCGGCGTCGGGCGAACCGGAGCCTGGTTCGCCTACCAGCACGAGGGCATCCTCCCGGACGCTGTGACGGTCGCGAAGGGCATCGCCGGCGGGATCCCGATCGGCGCGCTCGTGACGTTCGGCTGGGCCTCCGACCTCTTCACGCAGGGACAGCACGGCTCCACCTTCGGCGGCAACCCGCTCGCGACAGCGGCGGGCAACGCCGTGCTCGCCGAGATCGAGCGTGCGGGACTCGTGGAGAACGCGGCCCGCCGCGGCGGCGAGCTGCGGGCGATCATCCGCTCCTACGACTCCCCGCTGATCGGAGAGGTGCGCGGCGCGGGGCTCCTCGTCGGCATCGGCCTGACCGGCGGCGAGGCGAACCGGCTGGCGGACGCCGCGCTCGCGCAGGGTCTCATCGTCAACGCCCCGAACGAGTCCAGCATCCGCCTCGCACCGCCGCTCATCGTGGGTGGTGCCGAGCTCGCCGAGTTCCGCGAGCGATTCGGCCGCGCTCTGGCCGCCCTCTAACCCCCACCCCGAAGGACCACCATGACCAGGCACTTCCTCCGCGATGACGACCTCAGCCCGGCCGAACAGGTCGAGGTGCTCGACTTGGCCGCCAAGCTGAAGCGCGACCGTTTCTCCGCCCGGCCGCTCGCCGGTCCGCAGACCGTCGCTGTGATGTTCGACAAGACCTCGACCCGCACGCGCCTCTCGTTCGCGACCGGCATCGCCGACCTCGGCGGCAACCCGCTCATCATCCAGGCGGGGGAGAGCCAGGTTGGCGCGAAGGAGTCGCTTGCCGACACCGCGCGCGTGATGGAGCGGATGCTCGCCGCCATCGTGTGGCGCACTTTCGCGCACTCGGGGCTCGAAGAGCTCGTCGACGGCACGCGCATACCCGTGGTCAACGCGCTCTCCGACGATGTCCACCCCTGCCAGACCCTCGCCGACTTGCAGACGGTCCGCGAGCGCAAAGGGCGCACCGCCGGGCTCACGATGAGCTTCTTCGGCGACGGCGCGAGCAATATGGCGCACTCTTCCCTTCTCGGCGGGGTGACAGCGGGCATGCGTGTCCGCATCGCCGCGCCGGCCGGGTACACGCCGGACCCCCGGTTCGTCGCGGACGCCGAGGCGATCGCGGCCCGCACCGGCGGCTCGGTGCTCGTGACCGCCGACCCCGGGGAAGCGGCGGCGGGCGCCGATGTGATCGTCACCGACACCTGGGTGTCGATGGGCAAAGAGGACGAGAAAGCGGAGCGGATCGCCGTGTTCGGCGACTACGCGGTGAACGCCGGGACCCTGAGGCTCGCGGACCCTGCGGCGATCTTCCTGCACTGCCTGCCTGCCTACCGGGGCCTGGAAGTCAGCGCCTATGTCATCGACGGCCCCCAGTCCGTCGTCTGGGACGAGGCCGAGAACCGGCTGCACGCGCAGAAGGCCCTGCTGACGTGGTTGCTGGCCAAGAACCGGGAGGATGCGGTATGAGCGCACACAGTGAAGGCGGACACGCGGGGGCTGTGCATGGCGGGGTTGGGCACACCGACGAGGGCAAGCTCTGGGGCGCCCGGTTCGCCGGTGGCCCCTCGCCCGAGCTCGCGGCGCTGAGCGCATCTACGCACTTCGACTGGGCGCTCGCCGCCTACGACCTCGCCGGCTCCCGCGCGCACGCGGCCGCCCTGGCCGCGTGCGGCTACCTCACGGACGATGAGCTGGCCGGGATGCTCGCGGCGCTCGACCGCCTCGACGAGGACGTCGCCTCCGGCGCGTTCGCCGCAGCCGAGACCGATGAGGATGTTCACGGCGCTCTCGAGCGCGGCCTCATCGAGCGCGCCGGTGCCGACCTCGGCGGTAAGCTGCGCGCCGGTCGGAGCCGCAACGACCAGATCGCCACGCTCGTCCGGCTTTACCTTCGCGACCACGCGGGTGTCATAGCCGAGCGGCTGATCGCGCTCGTGGATGCGATCGCGGCCCAGGCGGAGGCGCATCCCACCACCATCCTGCCCGGTCGCACCCACCTGCAGCACGCGCAACCGGTGCTACTCGCCCACCACCTGCTCGCCCACTGCTGGCCGCTGGTCCGCGACTTGGAGCGTCTGGCCGACTGGGACAAGCGCGCGAACGTCTCGCCCTACGGCGGCGGTGCGCTCGCCGGCTCGACGCTCGGCCTCGACCCGCTGCTCGTCGCGCGCGAGCTGGGGTTCGCGGCCAGCTCCGAGAACTCCATCGACGGCACAGCGGCACGGGATGTCGTGGCCGAGTTCGTGTTCATCGCCGCGCAGATCGGTGTCGACCTCTCCCGCTTCGCCGAAGAGATCATCCTGTGGAACACCCGCGAGTTCGGGTTCGTCACCCTCGACGACTCCTACTCGACCGGTTCCTCGATCATGCCGCAGAAGAAGAATCCCGACATCGCCGAACTCGCGCGGGGCAAATCCGGGCGTCTGATCGGCAACCTGACCGGACTGCTCACCACGCTGAAGGGTCTCCCGCTGGCGTACAACCGCGACCTCCAGGAGGACAAAGAGCCGGTCTTCGACTCGGTGCAGACCCTCGAGGTCGTGCTTCCGGCCTTCGCCGGGATGGTCGCGACCTTGCGCTTCCACACCGACCGGATGGCCGAACTCGCCCCGCAGGGCTTCTCGCTCGCGACCGATGTGGCCGAGTGGCTGGTCAAGCGGCACGTCCCGTTCCGGGTCGCGCACGAGCTGACCGGGAGCCTGGTCCGGTTCGCCGAGGAGAACGGCCTGGAACTGCATGAGGTCTCCGACGGGCAATTCGCGGCGATCTCACCGCTGCTGACCCCGGACGTCCGCACGGTGCTGACCGTCGAGGGTTCCGTGGCCAGCCGAGCCGGTGCCGGGGGAACCGCACCCGAGCGTGTCGCCGAGCAGCTCGCGGCCCTCACCGGCCGCGTGCGCTCCCTCGCCGCCCGTCGGGAGCTCTGATGGCCTCGCGCCGCCCGGGGTGGGTCATCCCGCTCATCGTCGTCGTGTCCGCGGCGGTCATCGTGGCCGGCCTCGTCGCGACTGTCGCCGTCGGCGGCCGTGTCTTCTGACGTGACCCTCGCCCAGCCCGGGCGCGACGCCTTCCTAGCGTCGTCGCTCGAGGTCGCCCCGCGTCTTCTCGGCGCCGTGCTGCGGCACGAGAGCGCCGAGGGCCCGGTCGCGCTGCGCATCACCGAAGTGGAGGCGTACACTGGCGAGGGCCTCGACCCGGGTTCGCACGCTTTCCGTGGCCCGACCAGGCGGAACGCTGCGATGTACGGCGAACCTGGCCGCCTGTACGCGTACTTCACCTACGGAATGCACGTCTGCGCGAACGTCGTCTGCTCGCCGGCGGGGGAGGCGTCGGCCGTGCTGCTGCGCGGGGCTGAGATCGTCGAGGGCCTTGCTCTGGCGGAACGGCGACGTGCCGGGGCGAGCGGCCGCCGGATCCCGCAGCGCGACCTCGCCCGCGGCCCGGCCCGCCTCGTCGTCGCGGCCGGGATCGGCCTCGCGGACGACGGCGCGGACCTGCTCGCGCCCCCGTTCGGCCTGTTGCTCCCGAGCGTGCAGCCGGAGTACGCGACCGGACCCCGGACGGGCGTCTCCGGCGCGGGCGGCGGTGCGGCGTTCCCGTGGCGCTACTGGCTGCCGGGCGAGCCGTCGGTGTCGCCGTACAAGCGCCACCCGGCTTCGCACGGCTAGGGTGTGTCTCCTCACTGTTTGAGCCCGAGGGTGATCGCATCAGCGTCGAAAGTTGCTGAGAATGCTGTCCGCAATCGCGACAAAGACCTCTCCGATGCGTGATACCCAGAGTCGGACAGTCCGGTTACGGCCCGGATCGGGCTGCTCCAGGTAACTCCTCAGCTCCTGTTGTCGAGACGCTTCGCCCAGAGGCGGCCGTAAGCAAACCACGCAGCCACGCCGAGGCGGATCTTCTTCTCCGCCGAGATCGCGGGGGCGACTCACGACTTGCGAACCTTTCGATAGGAGCGCTGCCTCAGCAACGAACAACCCCTGCCACTCAGTCTGACGTGCGGCAAAAGTCGATGATCTTCCTGTCCACTCGTCGCAAAGGGAGCAGATTCGGCCCTCGACGTTCTGTTTCATCCCTCACTTTCTTGTTTTGCGGGGCTCGCGGCGGTGTTCTCCTCCGTCGCCGGGGGTGAAGCGGGCCACCCTGCGGTGAAGCGGAACAGAGCCGCGCAGACGCAGGCCCACACGAGGCTGACGAGCGTTCCGATGATGAAACGCTCGCGCGTCTCCGGTGTTTCGAGTTCTGTGAACCGTCCGACGCCTTTGACCGCGATCAGGACGGTCAGCGCTTCGGGGAAGCCGGCCATGATCGCGCCGGTCGCGGCGAACCGTTCGAGGAGGCCGATGGTCGCGCCTACGCGGAGGACCTCTCTGGTGTTCTCGGGCCCGCTCACACGGTCGTGGACGATAATGCCGCCGTTGGCCCCCAGCGGGGCCGGGCGGGTCCCGAGCGCCAGGACGAGCTGCGCGGCCGGTCCACCGCCGACGACGCTGAGCGCCAGCGCCACGATGCCGATGAGCGCGCGGTAGCCTTAGGGCGCCTCGTGCGGCGGCAGTGTGATGACGAGCAACGCCAGTGCGAGGAGTCCGGCTCCCGTGTACACCAGTGCCCGGCGCGGGCGGCGGAGGGTGGCGATCATGCAGCACAGGGAGGCGATGGCCAGGAGGAGCGCGAGCGTCCAGGCGGCGATCGGTGCGGCAGCGGAGAGGATGCTGGGCAGCGGCGGGTCGGTCATCCATTCTCCCGGTCTCGGCGGGCTGGCGTCTGGGCGGCGTCGACTCTCTCCAACAGCCTAGTCAGCGCGGGATGCGCGGCGAGTTCCACGCGCACTCCCGCCGTCCGCGCACGGTCGCTGGCCGATTGCGGGGTGATCCCGAGCCGGGCCCCCGCCTGGGCCTGCGTGAGGCCGGAGGCGACGAGGTCGTAGAGGTCCCAGCCGGCTGCGCTTCGCGCTTCCCGAATGGTGAGCAGCAGCGTCAGCAGCGCTTCCGCGTCCGCCGCGGGTTCCGGTGCGGCGGTGGCGTCTGCGGCGAACCGGGTGGCTGCGCGTTTGGCGCGGGCGACCGCCGTGCGCGCGGCGACGAACGCCTCCCCGGTCGCTTCGCGCGTGGCGCGAGGCAGGGGGGTGCGGACGGCTCCGATGCCGAGTCCGACGCTCCAGTCGCCGCAGCGGGTGAGGTCGAGGACGATCTCGAGGACGGCCGCCGGTTCTGCGCTGAGTGCCTGGATCTCGTCGCCGGCGTTCCGGTCGGCCGGCAGCGCGAGGCGGTCGCCGAAGCGGCTGTCGAGTTCTTCCACGAGGGGAGCGGCGAGATCGGCCCGGCGCCGGCTGTCGATCTGGTCTGCGGTGATGACGAACATTCCCTGCTCCAATCAGGTCTAGGGACCTGATTATGATCTTATCGGGTCTGTGGGCCTGATTGTGGTGCTATCAGGTCTTTGGGCCTGATTTTCTGACGGGCTGCCGCGTTGCCCGCTGCTAGCCTTCAGGGGTGTCAGATTCGCCTTCCCGCCAGCAGCAGCTTCTCCGGGCGCAGTCCAACGATCCGTCCTTCGACAATGTCTGGGACGAGCTCATCTGGCGCGGACTCGTGTACGTCTCCACAGACGAAGCCGCGCTGAAACAGCTCCTCGCGGGTGAGCCGATCGCGTACTACTGCGGTTTCGACCCGACAGCGCCGAGTCTGCACCTGGGGAACCTCGTCCAGCTGCTCACCATGCGCCGGCTGCAGCTGGCCGGCCACCGCCCGTTCGGCCTGGTGGGCGGGTCGACCGGCCTCATCGGCGACCCCAAACCGTCCGCCGAGCGCACCCTGAACGCCAAGGAGACCGTCGCTGAGTGGGTCGGCTCCCTGCGAGAGCAAGTCACGCGCTTCCTCTCAGCCGAGGGTGACAACGCCGTTCGGCTGGTCAACAACCTCGACTGGACCGCGCCGCTGTCGGCCATCGACTTCCTGCGCGAGATCGGCAAGCACTTCCGCGTCGGGGCGATGCTGAAGAAGGATGCCGTGGCCGCGCGCCTGAACTCTGACGAGGGCATCTCCTACACCGAGTTCAGCTACCAGATCCTCCAGGGCCTCGACTACCTCGAGCTGTACCGCCAGCACGGCTGCGTGCTGCAGACCGGCGGCAGCGACCAGTGGGGGAACCTCACGAGCGGCACGGAGCTGATCCGCCGGGTGGAGGGTGGCCATGCACACGCCGTCGGTACGCCGCTCATCACCAACAGCGACGGCACCAAGTTCGGCAAGAGCGAAGGCAATGCCGTCTGGCTGGACCCGGCGCTCACCAGTCCCTATGCGATGTACCAGTTCTGGCTCAATACGGATGACGCCGATGTGATCGCCCGCCTCAAGGTGTTCACCTTCCTCCACCGCGACGAGATCGAGCGCCTGGAGCGCGCGGTCGCGGAGGAGCCGTTCCGCCGTGAGGCGCAGCGCCGGCTGGCGCTCGACGTGACGAGCCTCGTCCACGGTGCGGCGGCCGCGGAGGCCGTGATCGCGGCGTCCGAAGCGCTGTTCGGGCGGGGCGGCGACCTCGCCCAGCAGGACACCGACACCCTCGCGTCCGCTCTGCGCGAGCTTCCCCACACGGTGTCGGCGCCGGGTGTGGCCATCGCCCAGGCGCTCGTGGACACCGGGCTCACCAAAAGCCTCAGCGAGGCCAGGCGCGCTGTGGCCCAGGGTGGCGTCTCGGCCAACAATGCGACGGTGCAGGACGCCGACGCCCCGGTCGGCGACGCGCTGCTGCCGGGCGGTATGCTCGTGCTGCGCCGTGGGAAGAAGACGCTTGCCGGCGTCTTCGTCGAGGAGGGTGTCTGAGATGGACGGCGAACCGGAGGAGGACGGCGGCTCTCGCGTGGAGGAGGGGCTTCTGTCGCGTCTTGAGGTGATCGAGGGCCAGCCGCTCGCGGAACGGGCGGAAGCGTACGCGAACCTCCACGGGGAGCTCTCAGCCCGGTTGGACGCTGGAGACGCGCCGCCAACCCGCGGAACTGGTAATATTTGATACTGAATCCAGAGTATCAGCATGAAATCGGTGACCCGGCCTATGAAAATCATCCACTTCTGCACGCGCGTCGGAAACTTCGCCGACGGTCTCGTCAATGTCGCTGTCGACCTCGCGATCACCCAGTCGAGAGCCGGTCACGATGTCGTCCTCGCTTCCCTCGGCGGCGACTACGAACCGCTCCTCAACGCCAGCGGCGTCCGCACCGTCCGCCTGGACTTCCGGGCGCGCAAGCCGTGGGAGGTGCTTGCGACACGCCGGGCGATCAAACGTCTGGTCGCGGAGACCGGCGAGGAGGTCCTCCACTCGCACACGATCGCGCCCGCGGTGCTCGCGGCCTCTCTGGGCCGGCGCACAGCGCTGACGGTCTCCACCGTCCACAACGAATTCCAGCGCGGCGCACGGCTTCTCGGCGCAAGCCGCCTCGTCGTGTGCGTCAGCAAGGCCATCCAGGACAAAATGGAGCGGAGCTGGCTGAGCCGCGGGAAGACCACCGTCATCGTCAACGATGTCATGGGTTCCCCGCGCCGGGTGACGGCGCCCCCGAAACCGCAGTTGCAGGGCCGCGCCATCGTCGCGATCGGCTCCGTCACGCTCCGCAAGGGGTCTGATGTCCTTCTGGAGGCGTTCGGCGAAGTGGCCCGGCAGCGGGACGACGCCCACCTCTATTTCGTCGGGAACGTCGACCATCCGGAGCTGCTCGACCGCTTCCGCGAGGAGGAGTGGTTTCCACGTGTCCACCTGGAAGGGCGGGCGGAGGACCCCACCGGCTACCTCGCTGCCGCGGAAGTCTTCGTCCAGGCGTCCCGCCAGGACCCGTATCCGCTCGCCGTTCTCGAGGCCATCCAATCCGGCATCAAGATGGTCGGCAGCGACGCAGACGGTATCCCCGAGGCTCTCGGGCACGGCCGTCTCGGTGCGGTGTTCCCGAGCGAGGACGCCGAAGCGCTGGCCGCCCGGCTGATCGACGCTTTCGAGGGCCGCGGCCCGATCCCGGAGCCGACGGAGGCCGACCTGGCGGCGAACTCCGTCGAGCGGATGGCGGACGACTACGTGCGCGAATACGCCCGCCAGCTGACGGGCCGCGGCGCGGTGTAGCGTTGAGGGGTTTCGCCGGGAACGTCTGAGTCTGCCTTCCTGCGGCTCGATGTGGCTCTGGCCGTTCGGGGTCTTGTGCGTTCGCGGAGCCGGGCGGCCGCTGTGATCGCCGAGGGTTTGGTGACGGTGGACGGAAAGCCGGTCATCCGGACGTCTGCGCGGGTCGGTCCGGGGCAGGCACTCGCTGTCGCCGGAGCCGATCGCTATGTGAGTCGTGGCGCCCACAAGCTTCTCGCGGCGCTCGATGCTTTCGGTGTCCCTGTCGCCGGCCGGACCGCGCTCGACGCGGGGGCGTCGACCGGGGGGTTCAGTCAGGTGCTGCTCGAGCGTGGCGCTGGGACCGTGGTCGCGCTGGATGTCGGGCACGGCCAGCTTTCGCCCGTGCTGGCGGGGGAGGGACGGCTGCGTTCGTTCGAGGGCGTCAATGTGCGTGCCCTGACTCCGGAGCGGTTCGCGGATCTGCTGGGCCGGCCGGTGCGTCTGGGGCTGGTTGTGGCCGATCTGTCGTTCATCTCGCTCACGCAGGTCCTCCCGGCGCTGCGGGCGGTGGCGGAGGACGATGCGGATTTCGTTCTGCTGGTGAAACCGCAGTTCGAGGTCGGCCGGTCGGGCATCCGGGAGGGAGTCGTGCGGGATGCGGGGCTCCAGGAGGAGGCTCTGACCGGTGTTCTCTGGTCGGGGCACGATGTGGGTCTCGGAGTGGCGGGTGTGATCCGGTCTCCGATCGTGGGTTCGCGTGGGAACGCCGAGTTCTTGGTTCGTCTGACGGTGCGGGGGACAGATCCGGGCCAGTGGCGCGAACGGGTTCGGGACGTGGTGCGCTGAGGGCGGTGTGCGTCCGCTATGCGGCGAGGGGGACGGACACGCGGCTGAGATCGGGGTCGTCGACGATGATCTGCCCGGCGACGCCGGCGGGCAGATCCACGACGATCGGCGCGATCAGGTTCACCGTGGGGGCGCCGTAGTGGGTGCTGACGATGACGTACACATCGGCCTCCCCGGCCACCGTCAGCGCTGCCCGGTAGCCGGGGAGGCGGACGGCGGTGTCGAGGACGTACAGGCGGACGCCCGGGTCCTCGGTCGAGCGGAGGACGTAGCAGCCAGGCACACCGTCGAGAGGGGTCAGCTCGAAGAACACCAGATGCTCGAGGCCGACCAGGGGAGCGGTGAGGGCGAGGGGGATGCTCATGATGCCTTTCAGCGCAGATAGTCCATCAGGGTTTTCTGGATGCTCTTCGCCGCGACGGCGAGGGCGGTTTGGTAGGAGACCTGCTGGGCGTTCAGGCGCAGCACGACATCGGCGGGATCGGCGTCTTCGATGCGGGAACGGGCCTCTTCCAGCGTGGTCGCGTCTGTGCCCAGTTGCAGCTGGGCGAAGTTGGTTCCGATGGCCGCCTGGGCGCCGGAGATGGTGTTCAGCGCCGAGTCGATGGCGGCGAGTTCGGAGCCGACGTTCCTGTCGGCGGCGATCTTCGTTGCGATCCCGTCGATGAGGGAGAAGACGCTGCCGGAGCCGGTGCCGAAGACGGCTGCGCCGTCGGCGGAGACCGGGATGGTGGCGGATGGGCTGACTCGCCGGGACACCTCGGCGCCGGGGGTGCCGTTGAACGCGTAGCTCTTCACATCGAACGCTGTGTCGGCGTCCGATGTGCCGGCGAAGACGCTCCGGCCGAGGTACTGGGTGTTGGCGAGGGCGAGGAGGTTCTGCTTGAGCTGCTCGATGCTCTTGACGATGCTGTCCTGGTTGGCAGGGGAGCTCGTTCCGGTGTTCGCTGCTTGCACGACAAGGTCGCGGATCTTGGAGATCACGTCGGCGGAACCGGTGAGGGCTGAGTCGACGGTCTTCATCCAGCCGATCCCGTCATCGACGTTGGAGGTGTGCTGGGCGTTCTGGGAGAGCTGCTTGCGCACGGTGAGGAGGTTCGCGACTCCGGCCGGGTCGTCGGAGGGTTTGGCGATCTTCACCCCTCTCGTGCCTTCCTGGTAGAGGTCGTTCATCGAGGCCTTGGCAGCCTGGAGGTTCCGCTGAGTGGTGAGCAGCTGAGCGGTGGAGGTGACGCGCATTGTCATGGTTAGGTGATCCCAACGTGTCCGGTGTGGTTGATGAGCTGGTCGAGGACTTCCTCGAGCGCGGACATCACGCGCGACGCTCCCTGGTAGGCATGCTGATAGGAGAGGAGATTCATGGTCTCTTCGTCCAGGTCGACGCTCTCCAGCGACTGCTGGGCGGCGGTCGCCGAGTCGAGCGCCGCCGAGTCGAGCGACGCCTGGGACGATTCGACGTCCGCCCGGGTGCCGAGCTGGACGACGGCCGCCGACCACGCCGCGTCGGGGGAGCCGGCCGCGTTGCCGATCTGCGAGATCTTGTCGGCGACGGTGCCGTCCAGTTTTCCTGCGCCGGCCGCTCCGGTGGCGACGCCGGACGGGTCGGCCGGGATGACGGTGAGGGACAGGGCAGGGCTGGCGCCGATCGCGAAGAAGTCCAGCCCGGTCGCTCCGGTGGAGGAGACGCCGGTCCGGCTGATCGCGTTCACCCGGGTGGCGAGGCCGGTGGCGAGCTGGTCGAGGTGGGCGGTGGTCTCGGCCAGTGCGCCGCCGGTGCCCGACGCGTTCGCCGCGCCGAGGAGAGAGACCAGACCTGCGATCTCGCCGGTGGACGGTGTGAGCGCCGGACCGGACGGGTCGCTGGCGAGGACGAGTCCGACCGGGCTCGCGCCGGCCGTTTCCAGCTGAGTGCCGCCGGAGACCCGCACTTGCTCGAAGCTGGTGCCCTGGACCACGGCGATCCCGCCGATGGAAACAGAGATCGTGTTGTCACCGGCGATGTCGACACGGCCGCCGGCGCGCTTGGCGAGTCTCTGGGCGGCGACGTTGCGCTGGTCGATGAGTTCGTTCGCGTTGCCACCGGCGGCGATGGCGGTGCGGATCTGGCCGTTCAGATCGGCGATGTGGGCGATGTCGGCGTTCAGCTGAGACACCGTCGTCGTCAGTTGGCTGCTGGTCTGCGACCACTGGCTCTGGAGTGCTTTGTACGCTGTGGCGATGGTGCTGGCGAGAGTCGTCGCCTGTCCGAGCAGCACCCCGACCGGGGCGCTGCTCCCGGGCCGGTTGGCGACCGACTGCCACGCGTTCCAGAACGTTTGCAGGCGTCCGCTGATCGCGTCGCCGGAGGGCTCACCGAGGATCGTCTGAATCTGGTCGAGCGCGCCGGAGCGCATGCTGCTGTACGCGGCTTCCGCTGCGGTGTTCCGGACTTGCGCGTCCAGCAGAGAGGAACCGGACTGGGCGATCGCGGCGACGGCGACGCCCTGCCCGGACCGGGGGCCGTTCGCGTCCGAGCCGACGCGGCCGGGCTGGCCGTTGGAATGGACTGCTGGCTGACGCTCTGGCGGACGTAGCCGACGGTGTTGGCGTTGTCGATGTTCTGGCCGGTGATGTCCATCCCCGCCTGGGCGGCTTGGAGGCCGGAGTAAGCGGCGCGCAGGCCGCCGAGTGCGTTCTCGGTCATAGGGTCTTTCCGGCCGTCATGGTGTCCTTCCGGGTGGGTCAGAGTGCGGCGTCGACGAGACGAGCGGCAGGGATCGCCGACCCAACGGTTCCGTCGGCGGCGTAGGTCGATGATGGCTCGCCCATCAGATTGAGGGTCTCCTGTGTGAAGCGCAGTCCCGCACGGAGGCGGCGGCTGTTCTCGTCCCGGGTGCCACGGATCTCGGCGGTCAGGTCGCTGAGCGCCTTCAGATGGGCGGCGAAGATCTCCCGCCACGCGCCCTCCGGTGCAGCGGCGACGACATCACGCAGGGTCACGTCATCGGACAAGCTGTACTCGCGGGCGACATCGACCATCTCGACAGCGAGGGAGAGCCCGGCGGTCTTGAGCCTGTTCACGACCGTCTCGACGTCGCTGGTCGCCTGCGGAATCCACCGGGTGAAACCGGCGCTGATCAGCAGCCTCTCGATGTGGAACTTGTACAGCAGGGTCTCCAGCAGCTGCCTTTGGCGCCACAGTTCGTTCGACAGTTCGTTGGTTCCCATTTGAGTGCTCCTCTAGGTGTGATGTCCAGGGGGGTTGTTTCGGCGATACGGTCGTGAGGAGTTGAGGGGCGAGGGCCTCCGGTTGTGAAGTGGAGCTGTTCAGTTCAACCGCTTCACGATCCAGGAGGCCTTCGTGTCCCACGTTAACGCTGCTCTCACACCGCGCGCTCGTCTGCGCCTTGCCAGGCTCATCGTCGAGGACCATTGGCTGGTCTCCGTCGCAGCGAAGATGTTTATGGTCTCGCCCGTTACCGCGCGGAAATGGGCGGCGAGGTTCCGCGCCGAAGGCACGGGAGGGATGACCGACCGGTCTAGCCGCCCACGATCGATGCCAACGCGGACGCCGTTGCCCGTGCTCAAGCGGATCGTGCGGGCGAGGTGGCGACGACGCCTGGGGCCGGTGCAGATCGCCGGCGAGCTTGGCCTTCCCGCCTCGACCGTCCACGCCGTCCTGGTGTGCTGCCGCATCAACCGGCTCTGCACCATTGATCGGGTCACGGGCGAGCCGATCCGTCGCTACGAGCACGACCACCCTGGATCGCTGATCCATGTCGACGTGACGAAGTTCGGCAACATCCCCAACGGCGGCGGCTGACGATTCGTCGGCCGCGTCCAGGGCGAACGCAACCGGGAAGCGACCGCCACCCGCACGAAGAGCAGGAACCACCGCTACGAGCCACGGTTGGGCACCGTGTTCGTCTACACGATCATCGACGACCACTCCCGCGTCGCCTACGCCGAGATCTGCTCCGACGAGAAGGCGGACACCGCGATCGGTGTCCTGCGGCGTGCTGTCGCCTGGTTCGCCGACCGGGATGTCAGCGTCGAACTCGTCCTCTCGGACAACGGCTCCACCTACAAGTCCTACGCCTGGCGAGACGCCTGCACAGAGCTCGGGATCAGGGCGAAGAAGACCCGACCATACCGACCACAGACCAACGGGAAGATCGAACGCTTCCACCGCACACTCGCCGACGGCTGGGCCTACGCCCGGTTCTATGGTTCAGAGGCCGAACGACGAGAAGCACTCCCCGGCTGGCCCCACTTCTACAATCATCACCAGCACCACTCCGCCATCAGAGCCCCACCCATTAGCAGAATCGACAACAACCTCCCTGGACATCACACCTAGCGCGTCGTGTTGGTCAGCCACGGCGGCGTCATCGGATGTGGTGAACAACCGTGTGCTTCATATCGGCAGCCGGGGCGGGGAAGTAAGGGCGACCCCCGCTGTCGTGGTGCAGCCTCTTCCGGCGCGCTAGGTCCGCGAGACCCTTCCGGTCGCGGCACAGACAGCCGAACGGGGGAGATCGTGCATAGCTGTGGCAGGTCACGAGTAACCACGGAAGGGTGCTGACCGCGCAGGGCCAAGACGGCCCGCCCCACCGCATCGCCCTGGGCCACACCGCGGAGAAGGACTCCGTGAACACGAAGGAACGTGATAGGCTTGTCACCGACCATCTCCCGCTGGTGGGGTACATCGTCTCCGATCTGTGTATGAAGGCCGCCCACCTCGACCGGGACGAGCTCGCGTCCGCCGGGAACCTCGCCCTTCCCCGGGCGTTCGACCCGGACAAGGGCGTCACCTTCGCCTCGTACGCCCGCACCCGCATCTCCGGCGCGATCTCCGACGAGCTCCGCTCGAAGGACTGGGTCTCCCGCGGCATGCGCAAGCGCATCAAGGCGGCGCAGTCCGCCCGCGACGACCTCGCGAAGACGCTCGGGCGCACACCGACGGAGGACGAGGTCGCTTCGCTCCTCGGCATCGGCAAGAAGGCCCTCGCTGAGGCAATGCATCATCAGGCGACCGGGCCGGTCAGCTTCGACGACCTCGCCCCGGATGAGGCCGCGGAGATCACCGAACGGGATGTTTTCCTGCGGACCGCCGTCGAGGCGCTTCCAGATCGGCTGCGTTTGGTCGTCACTCGCATCTTCTGCGAGGAGAGGCAGGTCAAAGATGTCGCTGCCGAACTCGGCATCACCCACGCCGCCGTCTCCATGACCAAAAGCGAAGCCGTCCGGATGCTCCACGAAGGCTGGGTCCGCCATTTCGACGCCGCCGCGGGGCAAGCGCCCTCAGCGAAGATGACCCCCAAACGCACCATGTACCTGAACCGGCTCGCCGATATGTCCAAAACCGCCGGCCCAGTCCTCGAAAGCAGCGTCTGAGGCCGTCCGGCTTCGCAAGCGCTGGGCAGCCGCAGCGGGGGCCGCCAGCGGCGCAGCCGCTTCCTCCATCGCGGTTTTGCGGCGAAGCCGGAGAATCTTCGGGCATCCGCTTACATCGCCGATTCGGCGGCCGATAGTGCGTCATCGCTGGCCCACGGATGGGTCAGCGAGGCACAGCGAATAACCACACGCTCGGCACCGCCACACACCATGGAGGAACCCATAATGGCAATGACCATCAAAACCAACGTCTCTGCCCTGCAGACGATCAATGCGATCAACAAGAACAATGCGGCTCTGGCCAGCTCTATGCAGAAGCTGTCCATCGCTTCCGCAATCAACACGACGGCGGACGACGCTGCCGGCAGCGCGGTCGTGATCGGCCTGCAGTCGCAGATCGGCGGACTCACTCAGGCCGGCAAGAACACCGCCAGCGGCATCGCACTGGTCCAGATTGCCTCCGGCGCGCTGAAGTCGGTCTCCGACATCTTGCAGCGTGTCCGCGACCTGACCGTCCAGGCCGGAACTGACACCAACGATACGAACTCGCGCTTGGACATCAGGACCGAGGTCAACGCTCTCGCCGACCAGCTGACCCAGATCTCGGCGTCGACGAACTACAACGGTGTCAAGCTGCTCGACAGCACCGCCAACCTGACCCTCCAGGTCGGCTCGGGCTCCGTCGCCGTGAACGACCAGATCGGCATCGACCTGACCGGCGTCAAGATCGCCGCCATCGTCACGGCGGTCAAAGCCATCGACCTGACGACCGCGTCGGGTTCCCTCGCGGGTATCGGCACGCTCGACGCCAATATCCAGTCGATCTCCACGACGTCGGCCAGCCTGGGTGCGACCCAGAACCGCCTGAACTACGTGGCCTCGACCCTGGCGACCAACATCGAGAACCTCCAGGAGGCCAAATCGACCATCGCGGACACCGATACGGCCTCCGAGATGGCCAACTTCACCAAGCTGAACGTGCTGACCCAGGCCGGCACCGCCATGCTCTCGCAGGCGAACCAGCAGAACCAGCAGGTCCTCAAGCTGCTGCAGGGCTAGCCGCCGGCCACGGATCGGTGGCGGGGAGTTCCACCGCCGCCACCGGTTCCGCTTCTCCCCCTCGCCGCAACGATTTGCCCGTAGACGATCTCCCCCTCGACGCAACGGAGGACACAGGTGAGCCCCATCAGCGCAATCGGCACCGCGAACAGCATGCCCAGCCTCACGGTCGGCGACGACGGCAAGGTGCATGTCGGCGGTCTGGTCGGCAATCTCGACACCGACTCCATCGTCAACGCCCTCATGCGCGCGGCCGCCGTGCCGCAGGCGAAGCTCCAGGCCGGGCTCGCCGCTGAGACCACCGTCATCTAGGCCTACAAAAACCTCAACGATTTCCTCTCCACGCTCGCCACCACCGCGAAGGCCGACGGCGCCAACGGCCTGAAACTGCTCACCGTCAGCAGCACGGACAAATCCGTCACCGCAACCGCCGGAACCACGGCCGCTGCCACCGCCTTCACCCTCAGCGTCGAGAAGATCGCCCAGTCCCAAGTGTCCGTCACCCGCCCGATGACGGTCTGGCCCACTGCGAACACCGCCGTCACCATCGTCGACGCCACCGGCGCTGCGACCGCCATCGCCGCGAAGTCCACCGACCTCCACGACATCGCTGCCGCCATCAACGCCTCCGGCAAGGGCGTGGCCGCCACCGTGGTCGCCGCCGGCAAAGACGGAGACGGCAATGCGCTCTCCCGCCTCCAGCTCAGCTCGAAGACCGCCGGCGCCGGCGGCGCGTTCCGGCTCTACGCCGGCACGGTCGCCGATGTTCGCGCCGGCACCGCGGCCACAGCGATCGCGAGCACTCTCTCCAGCGCCCAGGACGCTCAGATCACCCTCTACCCGGGCACGTCGTCAGCGCAGGTCGTCACCAGCTCGGGCAATACCTTCGAGGGCCTCCTCCAGGGCATCGACGTCACGGTCTCCGCACCGACGGCCAGCGCTGTCACCCTCACCAGTTCCACCGACGCCAAGAGCGTCGGCTCCAACGCCGCCGCCCTCGTCGCCGCCGTCACGCAGATCGTCCAGTTCATCGACACGAACTCGAAGGACCAGACGAAGACGAACGCCGACGGCAGCACTACGACGACACCGGCGTCGTTCGCCGGTGACAGCACCATCTCGGCGTTCCGCTTCCAGATCATCAAGGCGGTCTCCGCCCCGCTCGGAGCCGGAGCCACGGTCTCCCCGGCGCGGTACGGGTTCACCCTGAACCCCGACGGCACCATCGACGTCGACGCCCCGGCATTCGCCGCGGCGATCGCGGCCGATCTCACCGGGACGGTCGCCGCGGTTCAGCAGATCTCCACCCGTATCGCCTAGATCGCCACGAAAGCCTCTGACGCGCAGCTCGGTTCCCTCACAACGTCGATCGCTGCGAAGAAGAAGGTCGTGGACGCGGATCGGAACGGAATCGACGCGTGGACGGTCCGGCTCGTCCAGCAGCGCATCCGCCTCGAAGCCCAGTATGCCGCCCTCGTCAGAACCCTCGGACAGTTGCAGAACGTGCAGGCCTACCTCTCCCAGCAGTTCGACGCCATGTTCACCTCGAAGTAGCACCAGGAGGCGCCTCGCCATGCCCGCCAATCCCCTCGCCACGTACCGCGACAATGCCATCCTCTCCGCTTCCCCGGCCCAGCTGCTGACGATGTTCTACGACCGGCTCCTCCTCGACCTCACCTTCGGCCGCGAGGCTCTGCTCACGGATGACTCCGCCGAAGCCATGAACCGCATTGCCCACGCGGGCGAGATCATCGCGACGCTTGCCGGCTCGCTCCGCACGGATGTCTGGGATGGCGCAGACGGGCTGCTGAGCCTCTACATCTACGTCGCCACCGCCCTCGTCCGGGCGAACCTCACCCGCAACCCCGGACTCCTCGACGAGTGCATCGCTCTGATGCAGCCGCTCCGCGAGGCGTTCCAGGAGGCGTCCGCGTCTCTGGCGACACGGCCTTCGTGGCAGACGACGGCGGAGGCCGGCGAGGAGTCGCAGGTGATCGCCGTTGCCTGAGCCGACCTGGTCGCAAGCGCTCGACCAGATGGAGTCCCTGGCCCGCTCCCGGGACGCCCGTCTGGGGGAGTGGCAGCCGCCGGCCGGTCTCGGCCCGATCCCCGGGACGCTGCACGATCGCGCCCGCCTGGTCCTCGCCAGGATCTCCGCGTCCATCACGGCTGTGCAGGAAGAGCTCGCACAGCTGGACAGCCGGAAGAAGATGGTCAGCATCGTCCCGGCCCTTTTCGCCGCCGATGAGCCGCAGTACCTGGACGAGGCGCTCTGACCCTCACCTGCGGACCTCGCGCCGCGCGGTGTCGTGGTGCGAGAGCAGCACCGATCCCGCGCCGTTCGTGTTTACACCTGGCCGGGTTCGGCCGATTAGCTAGTCGAGCACGGAAAGCTCGTCTCCCCGGCCACGGATCGGCCCCGGCCCACTCCCCGATGAGGTGATTCGTCGTGCTTCACTCCGTGACCCTGAACGCTATGACATCCGCGCTGGACGGCTACGACGCACAGCAGCGCGCCATCGCCAGAAACATCGCGAACGTGGACCCCCCGGCTACACGGCCCAGGAGGTTCAGTTCGCGGACACGCTGGCCGCCTCCGTCGCCGCGGGCAGCGGTCTCCTCGGCTCGAGCGCGCTGACGCCGGCCGAGAGCCTCGAGCCGACGCGACTGAACGGCAACAATGTCGACCTCGCCTCCGAGACGACCCAGCAGATCAGCGCGAACCTGAAGTTCCAGTTCGCGTCGCAGGCTGCGCAACAGCAGTTCTCCTCGATGCGCGCAGCGATGGAGGTGTGACGGTGCAACTCGATGCGATCGGTATCGCCGGCACCGGTATGAACCTGAACCAGAAGTGGTTGGACGCCATCGGCGACAACCTCGCGAACATCGACGACACCACGAACCGCGCCAATCCGGCTTTCCAGGAGCGGTTCGTGCTGGCGCAGGCGGACTCCGACTCCGGCGGTGTCGCCGTCGCCGGGACTCCCTTCGGGTCCGCTGCCGGCCGCCTGGTGTACTCGCTCCGCGACCCGAACGCCGACGCGCAGGGGTACGTCCGTGGCACCGGCATCGACCTGTCGGTGCAGATGACCAACCTGATCATGGCCCAGCGCGCCTACCAGGCCAATGCGAACACGGTCTCCTCCGCCCGCTATATGTACCAGTCAGCCCTCCAGATCGGACAGAAGTAGTGCCCATCTCCGCCCTCGCCCCCCTCACCGCCACCGGGTCGGCTGGGCCGATCGGTCCGGCCGTTCCCGTCGCCGGTCGCTCCCCCGCCGGCGACGGCGGCTTCGCGGCGTCCCTCGCCAGCGCTGTGAACGGGGTGCAGCAGTCCCAGACGGTCTCCGACCGGCTGAACATCCAGGCGGTCACCGGCAGCCTCGACGACATCCAGGATGCGACCGTCGCCGCCGCACGCGTGTCCACGGAGATACAGCTGTTCGCCACCGTCAAGAACCAGGCCGTCGACGCGTTCAACACCATCATGCGAATGGAGGCCTGATGCCCCCTCGGCTCACCACGGCCTGGAAGAAGATCAGCAGCGCCGCTGCCGGGTTCTCGTTCGCGCAGAAGACCGTCTCGATCCTCGCGGTTCTGGTCCTGGCCCTCGGGGTCACCGGGCTGTCCCTCTGGATGTCCCAGCCGCAGCGCGTACCGCTGTACACCGGGCTCTCGGCGGCCGACGCGGAGGCGATCACTCAGCAGCTGAAGACCGACAACGTCAGCTATCAGCTCACCGACGGCGGCAGCAGCATCCTCGTGCCGCAGGAGAGCGTCTACACCGAGCGCCTGAAGTCCGCCGCGGCCGGGTTGCCGACGGCGGCGAACAAGGGCTACTCGCTGCTGGACAACATGAGCATCACCACCAGCGAGTTCCAGCAGAGCGTCACCTACCAGCGTGCGATGGAGGGCGAGCTCGCCAACACCATCGAAGCGATGGACGGCGTGAAGTCCTCCTCGGTCAAACTGGCGATCCCCGAAAAGACGGTCTTCACCGACCAGGCAGCGGACCCGACCGCGAGCGTGTTCATCGCCACCGCGTCCGGACACACGCTCACCCGTGGCCAGGTGCAGGCGATCGTCCATCTGACCAGCGCAGCGATCGTCGGAATGAAGCCGGCCGATGTGTCCGTCATCGACTCCAGCGGAGCTGTCCTCTCCGCCATCGGCGGCTCCGCATCGGTTTCCGATGGCACCGCGGACACCCTTCAGGCGAGCGTCCAGTCAGCCGTGCAGGGGATGCTCGACAAGGTGCTCGGCTCCGGCAACTCCACTGTCACAGCCAACGCCAGCCTCTCGCAGGCGACCGGCACCAAGACCACCCAGACGTACACCGTCCCGACTGGCGCTCCGGTGACCAGCTCAAGCGAGGAGAAGGAGACGTACACCGGAAGCGGTCCAGCCGCCGCCGGCGTCCTCGGGCAGCCGAGCCTCGACGTCGCCACGAACGGCACCCGCAACACCACCCGCGCTGTCGGCGGCAACGGCTCCTACCAATCGGCTAAGCTCGTCAAGGACAACGCTCTCAACAGCGTCACCGAGACCCAGAGCATCCCCGCCGGACTTCTCCAGCGGCTCACCGTCTCGGTCGTCGTGAACAAGACTGTGGCGGAGGCCGCCGGGCTCGCCACCGCCCAGCTGAGTCAGATGGTCTCCGCGGCCGCCGGTGTCGAAACGACTCGCGGCGACACCGTTTCGGTCGAGTTCGTCGGGTTCTCCAAGGCCGCGCAGCAGGCGCTCAAGCAGGCGCAGCAAGATCAGCAGGGGCAGCAGCTCGCCGAGTGGACCCGCGAGGGCCTGGTCGCCGTCGCCCTCCCGCCGCGCTGATCGTCTGGATCGCCTACCGTCGCCGCCGCACGGCGAAGCCACAGGAGGGGGGGCGAGGCGGACGCCGCCGGATTCCCGTTCGATTTCGGCGACCGGCCTGCCGTCGCCAAACTTGCCGCCCCGAATGTCGACGCTAACCTCCGCAAGCAGGAGCTCGACGCGCTCGCCCTCAGCGACCCCGCGCGCGCCGCAGAGTTCCTCCCGGCTTCATGGATGACAGGAGCGCTCCGTGACCGACCAGAGACATCCCGAGAACGAGCAGCGAGTCGAACTCACCGGCATCGAGCGAGCCGCCCTGGTCCTGATCAACATGGACCAGTCCGCCGCCTCCGCAATCCTCCAGCATATGCCGGAGGGCCAGGCGGAGGAGATCACCGCGGCGATCGTCAAGCTGAAGAACGTCGACAGCAGCGACGTCGACCGGGTGCTCCACGACTTCCACGAGCTGTCGGTCCGCAGCTCGTCCCGGACCCGCGGTGGCCGCGACATCGCCGCTGAGCTGCTCGAGGCGACCTTCGGCTCCGAGCGGGCCGCGTCGGTGATGTCGCGCGTGACGTCCTCGCTCGCAGGCCGGGCGTTCGATTTCCTCTACAACGCCGACCCGCACCAGGTCGCGATGCTCCTGGACGGGGGACTCCCGCACACCTCCGCGGTCGTCCTCGCCCACCTGCGCCCCGACCAGGCTTCCAAGGTCCTCACTGCGCTCAACGACTCCATTCGCACCGAGGTGGCCCACTGTGTGGCGACGATGACAACCGCCAGCCCCGAAGCCGTCCGCGGCATTGCGGAGACGTTGCGTGTGCGTTCCGGCCTGGTCATCTCGACGAAGGATCAGAACGAGGCGTCCGGTGGAGTCCAGCCGCTCGTGGAGATGATCAACCGGGCCGCCGTCGCCATCGAGAAGACCGTCCTCGAAGAGCTGGAGAGCCGCGATCCCGGCCTCGCCGCAGAGATCCGCTCCCGCATGCTCACCTTCAACGACATCGTCAAGCTCGAAGACCGCGACGTCCAGCATGTCCTCCGCGGCATCGACCTGCCGGTCCTCGCCCTGGCGATGGAGGGCTCCCCGCAGCCGGTGCAGGAGGCGATCAAGAACAACCTGTCCGAGCGCAACCGCGAGACCCTGGAGGACGAACTGGAAATCCTCGGCTCCGTCCGCGTTTCCAAGGTCGAGGAGGCTCGCTCCGAGATCGTCCGAGCCATCCGCACCCTCGAAGCGGAGGGCCTGATCACGGTGCAGCGTTCCGAGGACGAGCAGTATGTCGAGTAGGTCGTTCGCACCCGCAGCGTACCCACAGGTCCGCGCCCGGGCGATCCCCGGCGCTGAGACCGAACGCGCCCGGGGGTACGCGGCCGGCTACGCCGATGGCACCCGGAAAGCGCAGGAAGAGCACATCGCCGCGGAGGCCGTCAGGCAGCAGCGGATCGGCGACGCGATCGAGCGCCAGCAGCGGCAGGTCGACCAGGCTGTCGCCGCCATCCGCGCCGCGATCGGGCGTCTGAACGCCCGGCAGGCTCCCGTGATCCAGGACGCCGACGACGCCCTCGTGGAGGCCGGGCTCGAACTCGCCGAGGCGATCCTCGGTCGCGAAGTGGCGGAAGGCCACGTCACCGCAGCGGACACGCTTCGCCGCGCCCTGGCCGCCGTCGCCGACGAACAGGTCGTCGCCGTCCACATGAGCCCCGCCGACGTCAGCCTCCTTGCCGGCGCGAACACGGGCGACGCGCAGATCCGGATGACGGACGGGTTCATCGACGCTCGCATCTGCGCCGCCCTCGACCGCGCCCGCATCGTCCTCACGGGAACGCACGCATGACGGGGTACCGGCCCGGCGCCGACCGTTACGCTGCGGCGCTCCGGGTCGCCGCACCCGAGCGCGTCGGCGCCGTCACCAGCGCAGTCGGGCTCTCGCTCACTGTCGCCGGGCTGCGTGGCGCTGTCGGCGACCTCGTCGAGATCGGTGAGCCCGGCAGCGTCACCCACGCTCAGATCGTCGCCGTCGGCCCCGAGATGACGTGCATGCCGATGACTCCCGCCGCTGGGCACTCCACCGGAGCCGGCGCCCGATTCGCGCTACGTCCGCCGACGGTCCCCACCGGCCGCGGACTCCTCGGCCGGGTCATCAACGGTCTCGGTCACCCGATCGATGGGAAAGGCCCCCTGGACGCGACCTCCTGTCTACCGCTGGACAACGCCGTCCCGAACCCGCTGGACCGCGCTCGCATCGACACCCCGTTGCCGCTCGGCGTCCGCGCGCTCGACACGCTCATCCCCGTCGGCCGTGGTCAAAGACTCGGCCTGTTCGCCGGTTCCGGCGTCGGCAAGTCCTCCCTGCTGTCGATGATCGCCCGCGGCACCGACGCCGACGTCTTCGTCCTCGCCCTCATCGGCGAGCGAGGCCGCGAGGTCCGCGAGTTCCTGGAAGACGACCTCGGCGCAGACGGTCTCGCCCGGTCTGTCGTCGTCGTCGCCACCAGCGACGAGCCAGCGCTCATGCGGAGGCGTGCTGCGTTCGCCGCCACGCGGATCGCCGAGTCCTTCCGCGACAACGGCGCTGACGCGATGCTGATGATGGACTCTCTCACCCGCGTCGCGATGGCGCAGCGGGAGATCGGCCTCTCCGCAGGGGAGCCCCCGGCGACCCGGGGGTATCCGTCGTCGACGTTCTCCACGCTGGCCTCTCTGCTCGAGCGGGCCGGCACCGCCAAGACCGGCTCGATCACGGGCCTCTACACCGTCCTCGTCGACGGCGACGACCACAACGAGCCGATCGCCGACGCCGCTCGGTCCATCCTCGACGGCCACGTCCTCCTCGACCGGAAGCTCGCGATCAACGGCCACTTCCCGTCGATCGACGTGCTGGGCTCGATCTCCCGTCTCGCCGGGAAGATCTGCACGCCCGGCCAGCAGGCGGCGGCGACCGCCCTGCGGAAGGTGATGGCCGCCCGGCGCGCGGCACAGGATCTTCTCGACGTCGGCGCTTACAAGCCCGGTGCGAACCCGCTGGTCGACGCCGGCGTCGAGCACGAGGACCGGATCGCCGCCTTCCTCCAGCAGGGGATGGGGGAGCAGACGACTGCCGAGGCCGCGTGGACCGACCTGGGCGAACTCGTCACCGGGTTCGGGGGTTTCCGATGAGCGGGTTCCCGCTCTCCGGCCTGCTGCGGCTGCGGAACCTGCAGGAGCAGATCGCGGCCGCCGCGTTCGCCGACGTGAACCGGGCCCTCGACCGGGTCCACGATCAGCGGGCCCGCATCCGTTCGGAGATGGCCGGTGCGGAGCCGGGAACGGTGTCCGACCGGACTCTGCTGGCGCTCGCGATGTCCCGGGCGTCCTTCCAATCCATGCTCGCTGGGCTCGCCATCATGCACGAGACCGCCGCTGCGCGTACCGTCGCGACGGCTCACCAGACGGCGAAAGGCCAGGCCCGCGGGATCGAGAAGCTGTACGAGCGCCACCAGACCACCGCCGCTGTGGAGGGCCTTCGCGCCGAGCAGGCCGCCCTCGACGAAGCCGCTGTCACGTCGTGGCGTCGCCAGGACGGAAGGACCACGCGATGATGTTCGTTGCCACGGTGAGCCGGATCGAGCAGATCCAGACGCAGATGGACGCTTTCGGCGGGACGCTGGCCGCCCCGGGGGCCGGCTCGGCGGCGACGGCGGCGAACCCGGCGTCCGTGTCGGCCGACGGCTTCGCTCTGGCGCTCTCCGCGGCGAAGGGCGCGACCGCGACCGCCGGCGCTCTCGTCGACACCGGCGTCACGGGGCAGGATGTCGTCGCCCAGGCCCGGAGGTACATCGGCGTCCCCTATGTGCCCGGCGGCGCCACCTCCGCCGGACTGGACTGCTCCGGACTTGTCCAGCGCGTCTACGCCGACCTCGGCGTCAGCCTGCCTCGTCTGGTGTCCGGGCGGGGGAGCGTCGGGGTGGAGGTCCTGTTCTCCGGCCTTCAGCCCGGTGATCTCATCTCCACCAAGGGCAACGGGCACATCGTCATCTACGCGGGCGAGGGGAAGGTCATCCACGCCCCAGACGCCGGCCGCACTGTCACCGAGACGGCCAATTGGCTCGACCCGTCCGGCATCCAGGACATCCGCCGGATCGTCCCGGCCCCGTCGTCTCCGTGGCGTCTGTCTCAGGCCGCCTCCTCCGGGCTGTCCTCACGATCTCTCTCACCCCTGTTCGGCCCCTCGCCGGGCGGCAGCAGTCTCTCCGGGGTGTCCAGCGCGCAGGCGTCTCAGCTCGCCGCCCTGCTCCGTCTCGGCGCAGACCCGTCGCAGCTCGGGTCTCTGCCCGCCCCGTCCACCGCTTCCCAGCAGCGCTCCCTGGCCGCTCTCCTGGCAGGAGGAACCCGATGATCACGACTATCGCGACCGCGTCGCCCGGCGCCCCGGCGCCCACCAGCGGCGCCACGAGCAGTGCAGCCGGTGCCGCTGGCCTGTTCAGGCTTCTCCTGGGCCACGCCACCCAGCAGGCCAAAGCGGCGGCCCCGGACGGGACAGTCCAGGCCAAGCCGCCGGCAGCCGTGCCGGTCTCCCCGTCGAGCGCTGACCCGGAGATGGCCGCTCCCGTCACGGCCCCCGCGCTCTTCGCCGTCGCGCTTGCGGCTCCCACCCCGCTCGAACGGCGATCGACGCTGTCCGACGCGACCGCTCAGGACGCCCGCTGCGCAGACCACGACGACACGGACGAGAAACCGGACCGCCCGGCGACGGACCCGCCCCCGGCGAGCACGTTCACAAGCGCGGCGGCCACCGCACCGCTCCTCCCGCAGCCAGACGCGACCGCTCCTGGGGCGTCGGCCCCACCGGCGGCTCCGGCTCCCTCCGCCCTCGCATCAGCCGCTCGACCGGCAGCCAGCAGCCCGGGCATGTCGGACGGCTTCTGCGCTCCCGCCCCGGCCGCTCGTGTGCCGCAGGTGTTTGTGTCACAGCCGCTGCCTCATCCGCTGGCCGCAGCGGCGGGGGAGGCGGCAGCGCTGCCCACGACCGCTGCAGGTCCCACGGCGGCGCTCCCGGCCCCGGATCGCCCGGCCACGCTCGGCCTGGTGCCGGATCGTTCGGTCGCGTTGGGTCCGGTGCTGGGTCCTTCGGCTGTGGAGCGCCCGGCGCTGGGCCGTCCGGTCGCCGCTCGCCCTCTGCCCTCCGACGCCTCGCCGGCGCTGCGCGCCGAGTGGGCGGCCGTTGCCTCCTCAGCCCCCGCCGCGCAGGTCCCGCAGTGGGTGAGCCCGCCTGCCGCGCCCCCGGCCGTGCCGCAGCTCATCGCTCCGAACCCGCAGCAGCCGCTGAGCCAGCAGCTCTTCCAGCCGATGCTGGCGCTGGCACAGGGGGGAGAACGGCGAGCAGAGCGTCATCGTCCGGGCGCTCCGGACGAGTTCGGCCCCGTCACTGTCCGCGCGCACCTCACGGTTACGACGGTCCGTTTCGAGCTGTCCGCGCCGAGCGAGGCTGGCCGAGAGGCCCTCCGGCACATCCTCCCTGAGCTCCGCGCCGATCTGAACGCCGCGAACGCGAACGGATTCGTGAACGTCGCTGACCAAACCGGGCAGTCGGCCGATAGGGAAGATCACGCTCAGCACTCCTGGGCGCAGCCACAGGAAGGCAACCGTCGCGGTGAGATCGGCGGCGGAGGGCAGGACGCCCCGGACAACCGCACCATCGCCCGGCGGAGCGTTTACACCCTCGATGTCCTCGCCTGACCCCGGGAGCGTCTCGTTGACCGCTGTGAACTCCATCGCCTCGGCGAACTCCACCCCTTCCCTGTACGCCACGCAGCCGACCAGACAGCCGGTTCAGACGATGGGAGCTGAGCAGTTCATGCACCTGCTCGTCGTTCAGCTTCAGAACCAGGACCCGACCTCACCGATGGACACCGCGCAGATGGTCCAGCAGACGACGCAGCTGGCGATGATGCGATCCATGCAAGACATCATTCGGCCCTCACCAGCGACCTCGGCCTGCACCAGGCCAGCGTCGCCTCGTCGATGATCGGCAAGCGCCTGAGCTACCTCGCCCCGGACGGCAAGACCCAGACCGGCGTCGCCACCGGAGTGTCCCTGACCAGCTCGGGGCCGCTCATGAAGATCGGCGACACCACCGTCGCCTTCTCCCAGATCGTCGGCATCGACCAAACCGACGCCTGACCCCTCCCACGAAAGGCTCACCATGCTTCGTTCTCTCGACTCCGGTGTCTTCGGCCTCCAGGCCCAGCAGACGATGCTCGACGTCACGGCCAACAACATCGCCAATGTGAACACCGCCGGGTTCAAGGCGTCCTCTGTCCAGTTCGAGGACGCGCTCTCCCAGGTGACCCGCACCGCGTCCGCGCCCACCGATGTCATCGGCGGCACCACCCCGGCCGCAGTCGGCCTCGGCGTCCGCGCCGCCGGCATCGACACCGACTGGACTCAGGGTGCCACCCAGACCACCGGCAAGGCCACCAACCTCACGCTCAATGGCGACGGGTTCTTCGTCATCCGCTCAGCCGGCCAGACTCAGTACACCCGCGCCGGTAACTTCACCACCGACGACAGCGGCACCCTGGTCACCCCCGATGGGGCCCGCGTCCAGGGGTGGGGAGCGGCCGGCGGCGTGGTCAACAGCGGCGTCGCACCCAGCACCATCACCATCCCGCTGAACGTGCAGTCCCCGGCCGTGGCGACCACGAGCGCCACAGCCACCGGCAACCTCCCCTCGGACGCCGCGGCCGGCGCCGTCGTCTCCTCGAGCGTGCGGGTACACGACGCCGCCGGCGGCGAACGCACGTTGACGCTCACCTTCACCAGCTCCGGCGGCGGCAGCTGGAGCGTCAACGCCGCCGATGCGAACGGGGCCACCGCCTCCGGCCCCCTCGCCTTCACCGCAGGGGCGCGCAGCACGGGTGGCACACTCGCCGTCGGCGGCATCAGCGTGGACATGACCCAGATGACGGTCTACGCCGGAGCCACCTCCGCTGGCATCACCAAGCAGAATGGCTCCGCCGCGGGCGCCCTCCAGTCCTTCACCTTCGACCAGGACGGCACCATCGAGGGGTCGTTCTCCAACGGCGCCCGCCTGGCGATCGGCCGGGTCGCCGTGGCGACTTTCTCCAACCCGAGCGGCTTCCAGAAAGCGGGGAGCTCCGCGTTCACCGCCACGGCCG